>JAHDFM010000026.1:0-11124 GCA_020628165.1 Bdellovibrionales bacterium
GGTTGTAGATTTGTAGCACATCCGCGTGTGAAAGCTCAGCAGACCATACGGCAACATCATCCAAGTTACCGTCAACAGTGGTGCCGCCATAAGTGCTCCGACCTATCGTAAAGTTGGCTGTTCCTGCGGTTTTAATGACCGTGTAGTTATCTTTTACACCGCTGAGTTGCCCATTAATATATATTTTACCTGTGGCCACATTATCATGGGTTACAAGCACGTGAGTCCACTCACCAAGAGGCACTTGAGTTGTACTCAGCTGTGATTGAAACCCGCCTGGATCAGCTCTTATTTGAAAATAAATAGACCCATCAGCTTGGGCGTAAAGTCGGTAGCCTGCTGCTGAAAATTTAGCAACCAAGCCTGAAGATGCGGCGTAAGAGTTGAGCTTCACCCATAGAGAAATTGTCATGGGGTCACCGTCTAAGTTAAGAACGTTGCCGGCATCCATGCGATCTTGTGTACCGTCAAATTGAGCCGAGGCCACACCAATTTTTTTATTAGCGGTATCAATGTTAGCATCAAATAGGGCGGTGCCATGGTGCCCACTACTAGAAGAATCTAACCAGTTGCCATCCATCTTCCAGTAGCCGACAATGTTTTGATATTTTGGAGTCCATGCTTGAGATAATTCAGCAAAATTAGAGTTTTGGCCTTCGTATAGTAATTGAACTTCATTGTCGCTTAAACTTTCACTCCAAATTGAGACTTCATCTATTCGACCTTGAAAAAGTTCAGTACCATTTTCTAAACTTCCAATGTAAATACTGTCACCTGTTAGTGGGATTTTACTTGATACACCAGTGGAAACTTCAACTCCGTTTAAGTACAGACTAAAGTTTGTTCCTGATCTTTTTACAACCAAGTGTGACCATGAATTTATTGGTGGATCTACACTAGTTGCTGCAAATAATAAGTCGATGCCAGTACCATCTCGCACTATAAAGCGTAGTTCAGAAGTAGGGAGGTTGTAATACAGCTGCCAAGACAAAGTGCCAAAGCTATCTCGTTTAGCAATGATTCCAGGAAAAGTGCTATTCCAGGATTCGGGATAAATCCACATAGAAATACTAAAGTCTCCAGCAAACTCTTGGTTTGAGTTATAGGGAACTTCCATAAAAGCATCTATTCCATTTAAGTATAAACTGTAGTCTCCAAACTTTGTACTGTTTGTAAAGCTTGTTGCTCCTTTTAAAATTGCATTGTTTTCTACGATGCTTGAATCGAGATTATTATTCTCCATTTTATAATAGAAGATTTGGTTCGTTGATTTTCCAGGAATAAGTGAATTCACATCAATAGCTTCTAGTGTCGGTTGACTAAGAAGTTGAACACCTCCTCCAGCAGCAGAAGATCCCACATGAATCCCTTCAATAAATTCGTTGCCAATCTGCTCTAAGTTCAAAGGCTTAAGCAAAGCTTTTCCATTAGAAAATTGAACCAAATCATCATTAAAGTCGTAGTTTTGGCTTGAGGTAAACTGCCAAGTGCTATCAAAGGCAGATCCTAAAGTGAGCTCTGTTTTATCGTAACTGCATGCTGTTAAGAGCAATGTAACGACAAGTAAGACTACATAATATAAATTAAAGAATATGTTGATAAGCAATACTATAAACCTCAGATAGTTATCGGAACTTTTGAGATAAGCATTTATAAATAAACAAATTTTTTTAAGTGTGTTCTTTTGAAGATCAAAAAAAATCTAGCTATTTAAATTTTAGATTTATACTGGACTTAAATAAGTCTGTTTTTATTGTGAATGGCTCATAAGACACTTTATGTAACATAACAAAACTTATAAGATAATTGTATCTATCTGATACTATTTAATAATTTTAATACATTATGACGCCAAATAACTTTTCATACAAACTGTCTCTGAAAAAAGTCCTGTGCCTAAAACTCTTAAAATGATGAGTTTAAGGATCTAATTTTCAACTTGTAAGGACAAAACTCTCTTACCACAAATTTAATAGCAAAGACAAAAGGTGATGGACTGAAAGCACTAACCGACCTGATTTCTCTACCCTTCAGAGAGCTTGTGGGAAGCTTGGCATACAAGTGATCCACACAAGTTTCCCTTAAGCTACAGATCTCCAAAAAAAACTATGTATCATTTAGTTTTGGAATCTTTCTAGTTGGATAAGTTTGTAGTTGATTTCACTCTTTATGGTTAAGGCGTCCTCATTGTTATCCATAAGGCTCTTTAAGGACTCCATTATTGGCGATGACTCTTTCGTATATTTAGCGACCCATTGTTTGAAGGCCTCTTCTTCAGCTTCAGTTACAAAGACCTTAAAGGATTCAATTTCTTTGCCAATTGATTTTTCTAATAGCTCGGTTATTGTATTATAATAGGCTGACACGAATACCAGTTGATGAACAAGGTCATTAGCAGGTAGCAAACCTTCGACAATTATCGGGGCACATGAACCAATCAGTTTGACACCTTGTTGATTATCTAGCTGATTGAAATTCAAACCATAGGTTTCGAGGATATCGGTTAAATAACTTGAGCTTCTGCCGCAGCTGTTGGTCCATACTGCAAAATACTCTGGCGACTCAACACAGATTTTTGACTGTGGATCGAAGGTGTAGCGCATGCTCTGGGAACAAGTGCAAGTGCTGATATCAAATGTTCCATCATTTGATAGAGAGCAAGACGGCTGTGGGGCTGGCTTCGAAAAATGACCATTTTTCAAACCCTCACCCTCTTCATACATTTTATTACGCTCTCTTAAATAATTTTGAATACCTTCAAAAGTGGCCGCAAAACCCAAAGGTAACTCAATATTTTCTTTTTTGAGAACGCGTTTGCTGGCAGGAGAACAAACAAGATTTTTACCTTCCAGCTTGAGAGTGTATTTCACATTTAAAGGATCCTCCTCTGAAAGATCCGTACAGTTATCGTAAGTTACAACCCCGTTTTCAACGGTGACTTCTGCGGGAATGGGATTCACCTCCACATAAGACTCGACAGACAAGGTAATTGACTGTGGAGCCATAGCCAAATCATTCAAGTTTTCTTGGGCCATTACAAATTGAGAAAGCAATGTGACACTCAAAACCAATTTCATTAAGTTCATGGGGAAATCTCCTTTATTTTTCAAAAAGTGCTACTCTGACTCAGATGTTAAATATTTTAGATTTAAATTAGTTAATTGATTATAAATTACCACTATCTCAAAGTCCTGGCAGTCGAATCCTACTTAATTGGAGAGTTTTCAAAGAAATGTGAAAAACTAACAAATTAAGTTTCAGAATTTAGTCTTTAGAGATCATTTTACTTTCATAGAATCTCTTCTGTGAGCCTAATATTTACAAAACACAATTTATTTTTAATACTAATTTGATGAATGTATTTATGAAGATAGCAAACTATGAAAAAGATTTTATACCAACTGGCTCATACATTAAATATAAAGGCATACACCTCTATAATGAAAAAGAGTGCTTACTTTTTTACAATCTCACAGCTTGAATTCCCTTGATTAAGTTTTTATCATAACAACAAAATACATTTTTTAAGGCTACCTAACACATCATAAAATTCTAAAGAGTTAGTTTTTTCTGATAGCAGTTTTGCTATTTTGTAAGAAGCGTCTGGTGCCGTAGAGTGAATCCATGACACGACAATGTCAAAAGCACCATGCATCTTACACTGCTGTTCTAATTTTAAGAGTGTGTCCTCAATCTGCATGTAGTTAGTTGCTATATGATGGGCTCCAGCGGCAGACAGTTTTTGATTCTTATTTCTACTAACAACAGACAACTTGGATGATACCTTAGAAAGTCCTATAGAAGTTTCAAACAACATTCCCGTGCCACCAGTAATGAGTGCATGTTTAAATTGGTTACTTGTATTCATGCAATTTAAGGTAACTCTTTCTGGCCCCCAACGGTAATAAATTAGTTAATGCAATCTGATCAAAGATTATCTTTTTTTTTTGATTTCACGCTCTGATACCCTTTATGTGATTTGACTTTATAGATTTTTGACAACTTACCGGGCAAGATAGTTTCTGTTAAGTGTGTAAATAACTATTGTTTAATACTTATGATATTCAATGGAAAAAAACTTGCAAATTAAATAGATCTTATTTAACTTCTCAATCAATGACTATTAAAAGCCTTCACTTCGAACAAATATCAGACCTATTTAAAACTAAAAGAGTTGAGCTAAATTACACTCAATATGAAATTGCTAGTTTTTTGGGTTATACTAATGCTCAGTTCATCTCTAATTTCGAAAGGGGCGTCTCGGGCCTTCCCCTAGAGAAAATAGAAAAGCTTTGTGAACTTTACAAAATCCCTAAGGTTCAACTCGCCAATATTATTTTAGAAGAGCAAAAGAGAAAACTTTACAAGCTCTGGAGTATAGACATCAAAAAGAAGACTAGTAAATAAGTTTTATTTGACCGCAGTAAGTCATTGCGCTAACTAAATCATTGTTATGATTAGTTTAAATGAAAAAGCAAAAACAAACAGTTCATTCAATCCAACTGATGTTAATGAGTTCCTTGTACTGGTAAATCAAATTACTGACTTGGCCAGCAAGTCAGGCATACACATTACGCCCTACAAGAGCCCATCACTCCCCCACTTCTCAAAACTTCCTGTTGAGAACAAAAAAAGTATCATTGAGTTCTTACGCAACCGGGTCAACTATTTAGAGCAAACTGTCCTGAACGGCTCAAGTTTGAACTCAAACAAACAAGTGATTTGGCATGCGCTTAAAAGTTTTGAATTTATCCCGTGTTCTGATTTTATGTCCAAGATTGACAATGATCATGTGATTGAAATTCATACTCTTCATGACTTGGTACAAATATTTCATAGTTTCACATTCTATTCTAAATCGAGTTACACACTTGAGGAGATCTTTTCTTATCCGTGGCAGTCTCTCTATAATGTAGACGCTATGACATCACAGAATATATTTAATCTTGCGCAAAAAATCATCAGCGGAGAAATCAAAACCACTTTTAATCCAAACTTCCCTGAGTACATTGTTGAAGAAAAAATGTCAGAAGCAAAGCTTAAGATAAAAATAAGTTATCACTGTGTTTGTCCACTCTTTAACAAAGAAGGAGTTCCCGTAGCAGCTGCTTCTGTGGAAACCCTTGAAGTTCTCAATAAAGATCAATTAAAAGTAAGTCGACCAAAGCTCGTTGCTGATCAAGATGCTAACTTATGACTGTTTGAGTGCTTATTTGCAATTATGTCTTGCAAGCTCAATTTATAAAAATTAGCTGTTGATGATAGGGCGTTATTGATTTTGTTGAGAATATCGCTGTCATATTTTGATATAGTTTGAAAAGCTTTTGGTAGATGATCTTCGTCGGCATCGACATGAACTCTTATAAAACTAGATGCTTTTTCGCCGTGGGCTTCACGGACCTTTTGATACACTCCCCCACCAACGCTCACAGCTAAGCCCTCTAAAAGGAGAATATAACCAAACAGACATCTTGCATCGACATGTTCAACCCAATAATACTGTGGCTGGTAAATGCCTTTGGTGCTAGTAAATTCGTGCAACTCATGGATGTCTAATCCCAGGTGCTTGACGTCTTTTTCTATTAATAGTTCATGGTTTTTTTCTTCTACAGCGTGTTCCATAAAGCGATTGTGTGTGGCGTTGTCGGCACAGTTAGCAGCAGCCAAACTAATTAAACGAGTGGAGTGACAAACAAAAGCATATGTTTGTTTTAGCCACAGACCATAAGTCATACGGTCTTCCCAAGAAATACTTCCAGCCGTTGCCCCTATGCTTGATACGATTTTATTTAAATTATTTTTGATAACTTCTATTTTCATATAAATCTCCGTTAGGCTGCTATTTTAATTTGATTGTAGTTACTATTAGATTTTTTAATAAAATCTGTTTTTTTATTCCAAAGTTGTTCGATCACTTTGTTAGTTATTTTGTTGCCAGGCTGGATGACATTTTCTTGGCTCACAATAAAAAGTTTATGAGGGTTACCATACCTTTTCACAGTCACAGGCAATAAGTCGGCGTTGATCGATTTAGAGATGACCTCCACAGAAGGGGCTCCAGCTCTAATCGTGCCAGCTGTCGAATCAGAGCTTGTGTAATTCATCATTTTAATGGCAAGACCAATGACAACTTCTGCAATGGAAAATCCAATCTGGTGTTTACGCCATTCAGGGTGCACAGATAAATACTCTTGAGTCATTACAGTTTTTAAATTGAGCTCGTTACAATAGCTAGAAAGTGTTTCAAAAGAGTCTTTAAAATATGATGTGTGTTTGGTAGATATCGCTCTGATGTCGTATTTGGAATAAAAATGAGAAGCGATGACTGTTCCGTTGCTTTTAATAAAACAGATATAGTTTTGCTTTAAGATTTGATCAAAATCAAGAGCTTTGTCTCCCATTGATTTCATTGTTGGCTTCCACACGGACAACCAAAACCTAAAAACATCATTATGATGCTTGATAAGCTCAGGCTGATTACTGATATCAGCTTTCATAATATAATATTTTAAATCTTGAACCATCTGAAAATCCTAAATAAACAAAGTTTAGAATAGTAGTCATCGGACGAAATAATTAAAACTTTAGTACAGTATCATTTATAGAATTTTTTATGCTAAGTACTGACAACCTGAGAGTTCAGGTTAATAAGTCATATGATTATTAATAAAATTCCCTTATCGATTTGCTCTATTAGAGAGTTTTCAAGACGAAAGTGCCAAGAAAACTCTTCAATTTATTTTATTATTATAGAAAACATTATTATTTAGATATTAAATTGAGGTTCATGTTAAATTATAACTATAAGGAATGTAGTGTTAATGATTTATTTCATGTCTTTGCTTGCAATTATATCGACAGTCTTGATAGTCAGTTGTTCAACGTCCCCACAAAGAAACGTCAGTGCTTATAATATGGATTTTGGCTCTAACATAGTTCTGCCCGAATTTGATGATAATGACTTCAGTTTCGATACAGAAAGTTATAGCTCTGGCAATGCTAAAGAGCGTCTTATATTTAGAGCTTATATTAATAAATTTTTACTTGAAGGCCGAAATTTAAAAGCGTGTTTCAATGAAGGTAATGAAACGTTTAATTCACCAAACATAAGTATTAAAAATGTGACAAGAGTTCGCGTGAACAGTGAGACAGTCGCAAATATGGTGCATTTAACTATTGTTGGAAAAAAAGAACAACTGAACTTAATAGACAGGTTCAAAGAAAACGTCAGTCAGTTTTATGATTTTAGAGTTCTTATTTATCATCGAAAGGCACCCAATTGGCTCGAAGCAAATGACCTTGAACAAAGTGTCATTGACGACATGGAAAGTGTAGAATGTGTGTCTTGTAGTATAAAAGATTTGCCTCCAGTTATAATGTACGACAAAGACTCTCCTTATAGGCGCTATTTTCTTTCTAAGTACTCAAGTAGAGATAGTTCTGTGACTTTTGTTAATAACACCGAAAGTCTTACCCTTGTTCCTATTAATCATTCTTGCGATTAGAGAATTTAAAATATTTGTGTCTGTTTCGATATTTTATTTATACTCAAAGCACTAAGAATGATTAACATCAAAACTTTAAAAGCCACTGTAGCAACGAGATTTCGACCTCATAAATAAACACATATTATTTATGCATTCCAGACTTTGGTATAAAATCTTGTTGTCAGCGAAGGATTATGCCTAAAGTCAATATTTTTTAATAGGGAAATAAAGCCTGATCATATAGAATTTAATTGTAAATATCACCGCGTTTAAAATGGAGGTTGATTCTGTTGTCAAAAAAAGTTCAAAAACCAAATTACATCAAATACGATAATATTTCATTTTACTTTAGAGACTACAGATTATACTTAAAAAGCATCCATGGTGATGAATACTCTCAAAAAAACATTGCTAAAAAGCTAAAAATGCCGTCTGCACAGTACCTATCGAACATCGAACGGGATTTGTGCTTACCGAGTGTAGAGCTTTCTGTGCGTTTAGCTGAGTTGTATAAAATTGAAAAGACAACAGTCTACAAACTCTGGATGAGTTTTCGAGAGAAAATGTATAAGAAACTCATTTTTCAAGACAAAAAAATGACGAGAAAAAAAAGTAAGATTCTTGCTGGTTGAGAAAAGGCAATAATTGCTTCAGACAAGACTGTTTTTGATAAAAAGTTGTATGTCGTTTTGAATAACACAAGTTTATGATTAAACATAAATAGATCTCCTAATTCTTTGGTTTGATAAACTCACTTTAGCGGTGACTTAGGTATTTATATAATTTAATTGTATTTTGAGACACTGGATCAGATTTGAAAAGGTTTCTAAGGGCTATCTAAAATCAATATGGCATGTAAAAGAAGATGTAATATACTTATTAAGTAAATAATATGATTTGTGTTTTTATGTTTTTAATAGGCAGCTCAGGATCTGTTATTAGGCTTTAGTGATACAAAATTACTTTGAATAAAAGCCCCCTCCCCTCTCTTTAGATCATAGTCATCATAAACATGATTCAAAAAGCAACAACCTAAAGGGCTTTAAAATAAGTTAAAAATACAAATAATATTAATTATATAGAGCCACTTGTCCGATAAATTATTAATGTTTTGTAGCTGCAGAAAATACATTTTTAATCTAGCAAGAATAATCTTACTAGCGTCCGCTTTAGTGCTTGTCTCTTGCAGTTATGAAAAAACTCAGCTCACTTTAGGTTCCGCCTTTGATATTACTTGGCAATATAGCAATAGTAGTGATTTTGAATTTGATGAGAATCTTGTGGAATTCACTGCAGGCAAAGCAAGGCTAAAGGTTTTAGATTTAGAACAATCAGCAGCAGGTTTTGACAGCGGAGAGTATGTTGGAGTTTACCGAACTTCAAGCAATGTAATTAGACCATTATTATCTAGTGATCCGTCATTAGATGTGCGTTTTCTAGTGCCAATACAAAGTTCAAATCTCACAGGGTACTGGCGCTTAAATGGTGACTTATCTGATTCATCAGGAACAAATCCGAGTGGGATTGCTTTAGATAATGAAACTTATAATGATGGTTTACTAGAATCAGCTATACAACCAAACGGCACGAGTGATGGTTTCGAAATGCTCGATGTCACTAGTAATGAAACGTCTTACACTGTGATGTTATGGTTTCGTGGTGGTGAAGGTGGTGGGTTTTCAACTTTGTTTCATCGCGGGGATGCTGTTGATTGTTTTTACAACCCTTACATTTCATTCAATTTATCAAACTTTAAAATTTATGTGTCTGAGTCTGGTTGCGGGGCCACAGGTCAGATAACAAATAACCTAGACTACAACACAGACCGCTGGAATCATGTTGTCGTCACTAGAGATGATGATGTTGTCCGAATTTATGTCAACGGTGTTTTTCAAATAGAAGACACTTCACTAATTGCTCCAGGTGGCACTACAGGGAAAGTTGTCTTGGGCAATAATCACCACAGTGCCTCTGGTCCGACTCAGTCTACAAGTGCACAAATGGATGAAGTCGCTGTTTGGTCTCAGCCCCTATCTGAAGCAGAGATTCAAACAATATACACAGCTCAATCAAAACTATTTGCTGACAAATCTGAACTGTCCCCTGCTTGGACCCCACATTGGGATAGAATTACTGGCTTTTGGAAAATGGATAATTCTTGGCAAGACGCTTCTGGAAATCAAAATCACGGAACAGCTCAAGGTGACCCACAGTTTTCAAGTGAAGCTAAGGTTGGTGGTCTGGCTGGTGATTTTGATGGGACCTTAGATGAAATTGAAATGATCGGAACGCAAGATGAATTCGAAGGCTACTCTCAAGTGACTCAAGCTTTTTGGTACAAAGGGTCTGGTGGGTGTTATAGGTTTGCAGGAAAAGAAGGGTCATTTCGTTTTTCTGCGGGTGAGTTTGTCGTCTCTACAACTAACAATGCTTGGTACACAATGGGAACAACAGCAATCATTGGAGACTTTGATCACTGTGATGGTCAATGGCACCATATAGTTGGAACCTACGATGGAAGTTTAGTTCGAGTTTATAGAGATGGTGTTTTGGCTGCTACAGGAGTAACAACTATTTCTGGTGCCATTTCATCTAATGCCCAAATTTATAAAGTTGCTTACGACACACCAACTGCCCCAGGAGTTTTTCTTTCCGGCACACTGGATGACCTTGCCGTTTGGGACATAGCACTGACCGCCAGTGAAATAGCTCTTATTTACAATCATCAAAAACAAAAATACACAGGTCACTACTTATCTGAAGTCATGGACTTGGGAAAGGAAATCACCACCTGGCCTGATTTAAAGTGGGTGACCAATCTTCCATACGGAAAAGAAATCATCGGTGACTTTAACAATGACAACATCCCTGATAGTGATGATACAGCAGAGTATGTTGATCAGATGAGTGGCTTAAACATAGGCCTCATAGCTAAGTGGAGCTTTAATGAACAAGCCCCTAACACAGGTCCTGCAGGGACGGATCTAATAGATATTTCTGGCAACAACTTTCATGCTAGCGAAGCTGGAACTGTCACCTTCGCTAAACAAGGGCAACTTAGTGGAGCGCACAGCTTTGATGGCGTGGATGATTTTTTTGCCCTTCCACACGACCCAGCTTTTATTCCAGCAAACGAGATCTCATTTTCTGTATGGGTGAACACCAGTGCTGATGGTCAAGAACGTATGATTTTAAACAATCAAAATGGAACCTATTACTTCAGAGTTGCAGGATCAGGCGCCTTTTGTATGTACTTAAACTCGGCTGCTAACTCTTGGAACTGTGGAACCACAGATGTATCTGATGGAAACTGGCATCATCTTGTAGGCACCTACGATGGTGTGAGTTCGCGTGTTTATGTGAACGGTGTTCTAGAAAACACCTTCACAGGAGCTGGCGGAAATTTATTTAACCCCATGGACAACAGAGATATCGAAATTGGTCGTCGCAGAAACCCAGGAGTTCCTGAAAACATTGCCTACTTTGAAGGGCGAATGGATGAACTTGCTTTGTGGAATCGCGCTCTCACTGACGCAGAAATCGTGCAACTTTATCGCCGTGGTGCTAACAACATTTCACTGCAGGCCAAGTTCTGTATCGATGCTTCATGTAATTGTAAAAGCTATAACGTAGCTCC
>JAHDFM010000026.1:11224-45224 GCA_020628165.1 Bdellovibrionales bacterium
ATGGTTTATATTCGCCTTAAAAATTCATGAAAATTATTCTCTAGGAAATTAACGTGAAGTTGTTAATTTCATCTCATAAATATGAATAAAGGAATTTTTATGAAGAAATCAATACACTTACTATTAATTGTCGCTTTGGGAATTATTGCAAATGTGACATACGCAGACTCTAGTTATGAGTTTAAAAAAGACAAGGGGTTGCTGCAATTAAAAGGCACTGTTGCTAAGAGCTTTTATGAGCTGATATTAGAAAAATAATAAAACACTTTTATATTAATATTCAACACTTGAGTACGCCGCTTGATAAGCGACATGAACTTTTAAGCGGCACATAGCTTCAAGCGATCGATAAAGACTCCCTTGGGAATTTTTAAATTTTTCGACACATTGATTGACCATAACGTTTTTAGCCTTTGATGTTTCCTCATTAAGTTCATCAGTTTGACCTAAGCAAACTTTGGTGGCTTCAGACACTAAATAAACATCTGCTACAGACCCAAAAGCACAATTGAACACGTAGTTAGATGCTTGATGGCAGCTTTTTGAGCTAGAGATCGCCAGTTCAATTTTATCAAAATCAACATCGTCACCCTGTGGGCACATTCCAAAAGCAAGTGGCGTTAACATTCCAACTAGTAAAATTAAGATAAGTTTCATGAGTCCTCCCCTAGATATTGTTTTAACTCAGGTTTCAACAAAATATTATGAAACTTATATAATTGATTATTAGCTAGTAAGAATGATTGGCAGTGTCAATTTTATGCTTTTAAGAAAACTTACTCGATATGTCTTCTTTGCACAAACTTAGAATCTCATCTATATTTTAGAGATATGAAATATCTATTTTTAATTTGCATGTTACTATTTTGTCTAAACACATCAATGGCGTCAGAGGCTGCATTTATCGAAAGGTCTCAGGAGTTTAATTTTAAAAGCTTTCAAGTTGCTAAAGACTCGCCTTCCTTTTTAAGGTTTGACATAAACTCTAGCCTTATTGGCTTTTTAACAGCTCATTTTTCGGGATTTTCTAAAAAGTTTATACTCACATGGAAAGGCTCAGATTCATCAGTCAAAGATCTAAAAATCACTGTTCCGATCGCATCACTTGATACCAACATGACCAGTCGTACACTAAAAATGCATGACTACTGCTTTGAATATAAAGATTACCCACAACTTACGGTACAGATTGATTCAGAGCTCATACTAGAAGAAGGCGTTCAAAGAGTAAAAGCTCTGGCCACCGTTCGCGGAAAAACAACATCATTTATGTTAGACTTATCACTATTAAAGCAAGATAGAAGCTGGCAGGTTTTTGGAGAGCATTTAACAACCCTCACAGCGTTGAATATAAAGAACCCCACTATTGCTAAAGGAATAGCTTCTTTTGATGATGATGTAAAAATTTATTTTAACTTCGAGATCAGTGAAAACACCTAACGCGTCGTCATTAAGTTGATTGCTAGTGAGTGCTTGAAATATTTTTTTACTTACAAACAATGAGGTTAAATATTAAATATTTAAAAACAACACTAATAACACTTTGCTGCTTTGCTGGAGGCTATTCTTTTTATAAGATGAATGGCAGTGATTTGGTCCCTGCTCTTTTTTTCACGCTTGGCCTGCTTGGGATACTAATGAGTTATTTGAGGCAGAGGCAAGCTGACGAGGCAGAGTAACTCCAGTTTTTTACAGGCTATACCCATAATGTTAGTTTCAAATTGAGCTTTTTAGCCAACACTTGATCGATATCCTATAATTTAAGCAAGTGATTTCAGATATTTATACTATTATGCGCAAATTGTTCAAAAGTTATTGAACTATTTTAACTTACTGGTATTATTTTCATTAGTTATCTAACAAGGAATCGTTTGGTGAGCTTTGAGTTTCTAACACATATTAATTATTTAGCCTGCATACTTATGGTAGGGGTTATATGGGTGATTCAACTAGTGCACTATCCTAGCTTCAAGTTTGTCAAAGAAGAGCGTTTTGGTTTTTTTGAGTACTTTCACAGTTTAAGAATCTCATGGATCGTTGTTCCTATAATGCTTGTCGAGCTCGCAACAGCCGTTTTGATGGTTTATTTTGCGCCTGAAATTTTTAGAACTAAGACAGAGTTTTTACTGCTTGTGTTAGTGATTATATGGGCTGCGACGTTTTTCTTAAGTGCGCCCATTCATAAAAAATTACATTCCATTTTTGAAAGAAAATTAATACGAAAATTAGTAAGTACAAATTGGATTCGTACGTTTTTTTGGACAGCTAGAGGATTGGTTCTGTTTTCGTTGGTGCTGGAGGTTTAAATATGTCCGAGAATGTACACAAGTCTGCGATCAACTTAGCGAACGAAGTTGGTCAGTTTATAGAGTACTGGGGATTTAAAAAAATCCACGGAAAAGTTTGGTGTTTGGTGTTTTTATCTAAAAAACCAGTGGACGCCAATTTTCTTATTGAGAATTTAAAAGTATCAAAGGCTTTGATCAGTATGACCATCAAAGATCTCATCTACTATAAGGTACTCGAAGAAGCCCCCAAAACAGGGCCAACACTTTGCTATACAGCTAATATGCAGATCAAAGATGTAATTTTTGAAGTTCTCACACAGCGTGAGAGCCAATTATTGCTTAAGATCAAAGCGGCTTGTGAAATTTTAAATCGCTCTAATTCTAGCGGCGAAGAATCAAACATTGATAATGAACGTTTGGAAAAAATGAATGACATGGTCAATACAGCGGACGCTCTTTTGAAATCACTGATTTCTCTCAACGAAGTGAACCTTTTGCCGGCTTTTAATGCCTTAAACTTCAAAGACTAGTCCCTATGGTGAAGGAAAAAGCTTTTCTATTACTAGGAAACCAGCTTTTTCCTAAAAAGTACCTCAAAAAATATGTCACAGATCCGATCATTATGATCGAGTCCTTTGAACTCTGCACCTATGAAAAGCACCATAAGCAAAAAATTAAACTTTTTTTATCTGCAATGCGAGAGTACAGAGATGACTTGGCAAAAAATAAGTATAAAGTTTGTTATCATGAACTCAACGAGCGGGATAAAAAAAAGAAGTACATAGATATTCTTTCATCCCTTGCTCAAAAATTAAAAAAACTTTCTTGCTTTGAAATCGAAGACAAATTTTTTGAACGAACTCTTGAAGGGTTTTGTAAGAAAAAGGGCATAGAATTAGAAATTATTAAAAGTCCAATGTTTATCTCTTCCAGAGAGGATTTTAATCTCTACTTAGAGGGCAAGAAAAAGCCTTTCATGAAAACTTTTTATGAAAAACAAAGGCAACAGTATAATATTTTACTTGATAAAAAAGGCGGACCTCTTGGTGGTAAATGGAGCTATGACGCTGAAAATAGAAAAAAAATGCCAAAAGACTATGAACCAACTCATTTTGAGTTCAAAGCTAAATCTTCTAAGTATGATCAGGAACTGAATTCTCTTATTGAAAAAAACTTTGCCAAACACCCAGGAAACCTTGCGACATTTAATTGGCCCTGCCAAAGAAAAGACTATTTAAAGATCTTAGACTTTTTTTTAAATAGCAACCTTCCAGACTTTGGCAAATATCAGGATGCAATCAGCGATCAAACCCCTTTTTTACTGCATTCTCTGCTTTCTCCAGGGATTAATCTTGGGCTCATCACCCCGAGTGAAGTGATTGAGAAAACAGTTAAGCATTACTATGATAATCATAAAACCATTCCACTTTCCAGTGTTGAAGGGTTTATCAGGCAAGTCATTGGCTGGCGTGAATTTGTAAGAGGGATCTATCAAAACTATAGTGAGAGGCAAAATACAGAGAATTATTGGAATCATCAGAGAAAAATGAAGAAGCAGTGGTACGAGGGAACAACAGGCCTTCCTCCATTAGATGATTCCATTAAAAAAGCCAAAGACTATGGTTACTGTCATCACATAGAGCGCCTTATGGTTTTAAGTAATATTATGCTACTTTGCGAGATTCATCCAAATGAGGTTCATAGTTGGTTCATGGAGATGTTTGTCGATAGCTCAGATTGGGTGATGGGCCCTAACGTTTATGGCATGGGTCAATTCAGTGATGGTGGTATCTTTGCTACTAAGCCTTATATTTGTGGGTCTAACTACATCATAAAAATGAGTCATTACAAAAAAGGTGATTGGAGTGACATTTTAGATGGCCTTTACTGGCGTTTTGTCGACAAAAACATATCTTTTTTTAATAAAAATCCAAGAATGAAAATGATGGTTTCACACTTAGGCAGGATGAAACCAGGTAAGAAAAAACATCTTTTCAGCCAAGCTGAAAACTTCATCGAAGAGGTCACAAAATGAAATTAGTTCTTTTTTTAGCACTCACCATTTCCTCACTTTCGTTTGCAGGGAAAAACATTTATGATTTTTCATACAAAACAATTGATAACAAAGAGGTCTCATTCAAAACATATAAAGACAAGGTTCTTCTTATTTCCAATGTTGCCACTCGTTGTGGCTTCACACCTCAGCTTAAAACTTTAGAGTCTGTGTATCAGAAATACAAGGACCAAGGTTTAGTGGTGATGGGTGTGCCTAGTAATGACTTTGGTGGGCAAACTCCGGAGGTGAACAAAAAGGTGAAAGCTTTTTGTGAATCGAGTTATGGGGTGACCTTTCCTTTAACAGATAAGTACAGCGTGACTGGACCGAATAAACCAGGGTTTGTTCACTTTCTTTTAGCTGGATCTAACAATAAGAACATTACCTGGAATTTTGAAAAGTTCATTGTTAACAAAAAAGGTCAGGTCATAAAACGGTTTCCTTCGGCTGAAAAGCCCGATTCAAAAGCCATGGTACAAACCATAGAAAAGGCCATCAAAAATGAATTATGATTTTGATGGGAAAACCGGTCTCATTGCTGGCGGTACAAAAGGAATTGGTTTTGCTGTTGCAAAATCGCTATGCGAACAAAATAAGCTTAAAAAACTGTATATATTGGGGCGCGACTTTCAGTCAGAAACTCTTCTCAGATTAAAAGAACAACACGCCGTCGAGTTCATCCCATTAGATTTTTGTAGCGACAACAAAGAGAATACGTTAACGGACTTTGTCAGCTCTTTAGATGGACCCATTGATTTTATCATAAATTGTGTGGGAGTTTTAAAGCTCGACCCGTCTTCGCCAGAAAGGCGTCTTGAAGACATTTCTTACGACAATTTTATAAAAAATATCGAAGTGAATACCTACCCGACTCTGCTTCTAGCTAAAGTTTTTAAAACGAAGTTGCTCGCATCACAGGCCCCCTTGTTTTTGTCTGTATCGGCCAAAGTAGGAAGCCTCACCGATAATCGTCTTGGAGGTTGGCACTCGTACCGAATATCTAAAGCTGCATTAAATATGTCGATCAAGAATATCTCTTTAGAGTTTAAAAATAGAAATAAAAATAGCTTAGTCTTTGCCTACCATCCAGGAACCACGGACACTGATTTATCGGCTCCATTTTTAGCGCAGGCTTCAAAAAAATACACGATTCATTCTGCCGAGCAGTCTGGTGAGAATTTACTGAAAAACATTAAAACAACTAACCACGGTAAACTGATCTCTTGGGACGAGGTGGAACTGCCCTGGTAAGTAGACGTTAACAACAAACAAAATAAGGGGGGAGCAATGATTAAAATCATTCTTATATTACTAACAAGTGTTGTGTTTTCTAACATAGCGTACAGTGACGATGCAATGGAGACTGTAGACTATGTTGATCCGGTTCAATTTGCTGGGCGCTGGTACCAAATTGCCAGAAACCCGATCATCTTCGAGCCAAGAAACTGTGTATGTGCTCAACAAACTTTAACCTTACAAGATGACGGTGTTTTAGGGGTTTACAACTCCTGTAACGTTAGAAGTCCGGAAGGCCGCTTGCGTGAAATTTCAGGTGAGGCCATTAACCAAGACCCTAATACCAATGCTAAGTTCAAAGTGGACTTCGGTGTTGGAAGAAAGGGAGATTATTGGATCATAGGACTTGCAGCTGACTACAGTTGGGCTGTGATTTCTGAACCACGTCGTCGTGCCTTGTACATACTATCTAAAACTCCATTTTTAAAAAATGAGTTGTATCAAGAGGCCCTCGCAACAGCGAGCAAACAAATCTCAACAGAGAAGCTGTTAACAACAAGTCACGTTGATTGTAAATATCCTTAAATTATTATAATCAGAGCTGAGCTCAAAACTGGGCTCAGCCAACTTTTAAACAATAATGGTACTGATATCACTAAGCCCTTCATAAAGTAGTGATTTTTTTAATGTAATATCTTTAAGGTCTAGTTGTTGAAATTCATTTTTAAAAAGTTCATGTATTTTTTGATGAACGCTTGCTAACGAAACATCATCATAAAGCAAATCATAATTAAGGTGTTTTTGATCAAATTGACCGGTGATTTTTTTAAGTACGGTTTTCACGTCTGTCAGGTTTATAACGAGCCCCGAAACTGGATCAATAGGGCCATCAATATAAACTTCAAAACTATAATTAAAGCCTGAGTTACCGCAAGATTCTCGCTCGACCCCGCAGCTGAAAAACGACTTCCTTGCTATTGTCACATGATCTTTTCTCATAGACTCATTAATATGTGAATTTACACAAAAAACAACAGTTATTTCAATCTTTTAAGTCTTTTTTGCGCATTGATTGTGCGCTCCTATTTAGGAGTGTGACAAGCCAAAAAAAAACAGATAGATTATTTTTATGTTTTTAAATAAATGTCTGATTTTTATTCTTTTTTGCGCATTGACAGGCTGTCTTTCAGATCACAAAAATAAAATTACTGATGTTTCCAAAGAGGTCGCAGTTGCTGGAGACCAAAAAATTGAGAACTTTGAATCTACTCAAAAAGTAGAGAGCCCAAAACTTCAAAATGAAAACAAAACTCCAAAAAATCAAATTGCAGAGCACTTAGATGATGAAACTTATAAGCTTTGTAAAAAGAAGATTTTTGATAGTAAATACCAAAAACTAAACGCTATCAAGCTTTGCAAACGAATGCAGCTACGTAAAGAGTGCTTGAGCGTAAAGAAAGACCCTATTTTTCACTATGAAAAGCTCGCAAAAGACCCAGAAAAAGCAAAAAAAATATTAGTTATATCCCTTATACATGGTGATGAAGTGCCTAGTGGGCAAATCTCTTACTCTTGGATTCAAAGGCTGATCAATTTAGATTCAAGAAACACTTGGCGTGTGATCCCAATGGCCAACCCAGATGGCTATTTTAAGCGCACACGCATGAACGCCAACGGTGTTGATATTAACAGAAATTTCCCTACAAAAGACTGGGGAGAGCTCGCTCTAAAAAGGTGGAAGAATATCAGAAAATCGGACCCAAGAAAATTTCCAGGAGACGATTCAAACAATCAACCAGAAACTCAGTGTCTAGTGAATCACATAGACGACTTCAAACCAGACTTTATAATTTCTATTCACACCCCTCTTGGTGTGCTTGATTTTGACGGGCCAAAAAACATAAAGTTACCAAAGTTTAAGCCTCTTCCGTGGATCTCATTAGGCAACTACCCTGGGAGCCTTGGAAGATACATGTGGAAAGAGCGACGAGTGCCAGTTATGACCATAGAGTTGAATAACGAACTCGCAGTTTATAACTTAGAAAAGTTTGACAAACTACAAGACATTTCAGGAACCGTTGCTATTCAGTCATTTAAGCGGAATCAAAAAAAATCGGAAAAAAAACAATGAGCGACCTTTACCAGATGGCTGTAGATTATGCCTCAAGAGCCTACGCACCTTTTAGCAAGTACTTAGTAGGAGCCGCCTTAAAAACGTCAACTGGGGAGTTGTTTGGTGGTTGCAATGTCGAAAACTCATCATATGGCGGGACTATATGTGCAGAAAGAACAGCTATTTTAAAGGCCGTGAGTGAAGGTCACCGAGAGTTTCCAGAAATCTTAGTCTTTACAGACTCAGAAGACCCATGGCCCCCGTGCGCGCTCTGTCAACAAACAATGGCCGAGTTCATGTCGCCAGAAAGCCTTGTGCATTTAGCTAATAAAAAAGGCGTACAAAAAACTTTAAAATACAAAGAAATAAACCCCTACCCGTTCAAACTCTAGACACTGCGAAAAATTAATTTATATTTTTTTAAAAGGCAGCAGTTATAACCCAAAAAAATCCAACACACTCCTCTCGTACTCAAACAGCCTTGGGCAGCACCGCTCGCCCTTTGGACGAGCAGTGCACCCACGGAACTCCGTGCGAGACGAGTGTGTTGGATCTTTTTTAGTCTATAAATTTTACCTTAAAAAATATGAATTAATTTTTCTTGGGGCGAATAAATTTGTACAATAAAAATTAATACGTGACTTTTGTTTTGTCGAGAACCCATTTAGACCAACTCTTATTGTAGCCGTGAACCATTTTTGAAGGTGTACCATCATTTTTAACTACAGGCATGCCTTGATTGAACCAGGCAAAGATGCCGCCACTTAGGTTATAGACTTCGTAACCTTTTGCTCTTAATTTTTTAGCGATTTTTCCGCTTCTTACTCCTAAAGAGCAATAAATAACAATGGGCCTATCTTTGGTAAGTTTTTTTATTGTTTTATCAAGATCAAAGTTTTTATAACCAACATTGAGTGCTGATTTTATATGGGAAACTTTGTACTCTTTGGGCTCTCTAGCATCAAGCAACGTGTAATTGTTCAAGTTTTTGTTTAACTGAGTTGTTGAGATCACTTGGATGGCGTTTTTTTTGTTAATTTGCTGAATTAACTTCGCAAAATCTCGTTCTGAAAATACAACATCACTTAAAACTAGCGTTAACAATAGAGTGGTTATTTTTTTGATCATTTTGAATTTATATTAGTATTTAATCAGGCTATGAATAGGGCCTGTCAGCTTCTGACGGCCGTTTAAAAAACCAAGCTCAATCAAAAAACTGTAGGAAATGACTTTGGCGCCCGCTTGCTCACACAAAAGCTTTACTGCCTCGGCCGTGCCTCCCGTTGCGAGTACGTCATCAACAATAACAACAGTGTCATCCTCGTTGAGAGAAGACTTATGAAGTTCAACCGTATCTGTGCCATACTCTAGGTCAAACTCTTGACTGAAGGTCTCACCAGGAAGTTTTCCTTTTTTTCTAGCAAGAACTAACCCTAAGTGCATTTTAGAGGCCATAGCAGCGCCAAATAAAAAGCCCCTAGACTCAATAGCTACAAGCTTTGTCGGCTTAATGTCTACTGATTCACACATATGGTGAATCATAGAGTCAAAAGCGTGGGAGTCCTCAAGTAAAGGTGTTATGTCTTTAAACGTAACTCCATCCTTTGGGAAGTTGGGCACGTCCACAACCATACTTTTAAGTTGATCGATGTTCATTATTTACTGGCCCATGGCTTAAAGCCTTTTTTAATGGCTTTGTCGAGGTCTGTCTCAGCAATTTCGTAAACATTTGCTTGTCCGGTCGTGCTCCCACAGACTTGAATGTGCATAAGCCCATCGCCGCGATTGACTTGTGAGTAAATTTTTATACCGTCAAGTTGTTTTGCCATTTCGGCAATGGGGATGGCTTGCCCTTGTCCGCATTGGAGGCTTCCATCATATTTAAATACAAAAACAGTTTTTGGCTTATCAATGCCTTTGTTGATTTTTAAATTTTTATCGACATTTGAATTATTAGGCATAGCTGGCACCTTGTCTTTCCTGTAGCACTGACTTGTTGAGCAAGAAACTAAAAACAATGTGATTATTATGAGGTAGAAATTTTTTTTTGTCATTCGCTGTCCCATGGCCATAGATGTGAATCCTTTACAGGTTTAACTTTAAAACTGAACAAATTGCCGCCACGACTAAGGGCGTAGTAATTGTTTTTTTCTTTATCGACAGCAATGTCTGAACGTATACCTCGACCCACTTCGTAGTTTGCAATGGTTTTGCCGTTTAAGCTACTAACTATAGAAAAACCACCGTCAGACTCACCAACAAAAAGATAACCTTTATTTAAAATAGGTTTTGAAGTGATGCCTTTGATATCACTTTTTTTCCACACTAATTGACCGTTGCTAGATTTAAGCGCAACCAACTCCCCTTTGCTTGTCGAAGAGTAAATAACATCGCCGTTATAAGTGACCCCAACATGACTCCCGTAAGGCGTTTGCCAGATAAGCTTACCGTCTGTTTTACTTAGGGCATAGAGGTTCGCATCAAAGCCAGACACGAATAAAGTGTCCCCAACGATTAACGGGGTGGAATCAACATCGTTGAACCTGCGGTTGTCATTGATCTTTTTTTCCCAATTGATTTGGCCATTAGTTTTATTAAAAGAAACTGTGTAGCCATCACTAAAGCCAATATAAAGGGCGTCACCATCTAAAGTCACATCCCCCTGGCCTCTTACGGAAATTTTAGAATCTAATTTGCGTGTGTAAATCCATTTCAATTTGCCTGTTTTCTTCTCTAATGAGTAGAGATTGTGGTTGCCTGTAGTGAAATAAACATAGTTATCATCTAGAGCTGCTTTTCCAAGGCCTTCAAACTTGATCGGAAATGACCATCTGATCATGCCATTAGAAGCGTTCAGACAGTAGAAAACCCCGTCATTACCACCAAAATAAACAAAATCATCCTGAACAACAGGTGTTGCTTCCACGCCGTTTTTAATGTTGCGTTTCCAGACTTCGCGTCCAGAGAACTGACTGTACAAGCCAATGCCATCAAAGCCATTAGCTACGATCACATTTTTTTTATAAAGAACCGGTTGTGCCTTGTGATTCTGTAAAATGCCCCAATTTTTAGTAGAAGTTGTGTTCGCCGCATACCTTTGGTTTATTTTTAGCCGAGATGGCACTGGTGGAAAGGCAGCGCAAGATGAAAGAATAAGAGCGAGGTTGATGAGGCTTAAGAAACGAGCCATATTACTTCGACTGACCTTTGAAATTCATTACACGTAAATATTTATTAGCCGTGTTTGCAATAGGCTTTTCAGCATACTCTTCTGCGACTTGTTTGAAGGCTGCCTTGGCCTTTTCCATGTCGCCAAGCTGATGAAAGGCAAGGCCTTTCTTCAGCAATGCATCTGGATGTAAAAAAGCATCTGCTTTAGAAGAAATGATGCTATCGAATTTTGCGATAGCACCTTTATAATCTTTCATTTCAAAAAGTGTTGTTGCAAATTGTTGATTCACAAGCGAAGCAAGAACTCCGTCTTTTGGTTGAAGTTTTTCTAGTAAGCTTTTGGCTTTATCAAACTTTTGGTAATCAAGATAAACTCCAGCAAGCTCTAAAGCAGAGGTCGTGGCAGCACTTGATTTGTCAAAGTTCAATATCTTAGCCTCAAGATTAGAAGCGGCACTTGCGATAGCCTCAAAGTTAGGCTTTTCTTTTTTTTCGTCTTCGACCTTTAATAAATCAGTGAGCTTTGTTCTTTCCTCAAAAAGAGCAGCCTCAATTTTTAACTCTTTATTTTTTTGAAAATAACCGTAACTAACAATCGCAATTCCAAAAACAGCGATAGCCAGGAGACCGAAAGATAAGGCCTTTAAGTTATCGTGGAGAAATTTAGTGATCTTGTCTGGCAAAGATGGCTGTTTAACTGTTTTTGTTGGGGGCTGATTTTTGGCCATGGAGATTCCTTTTTTTTAATCTTTATTTTTGACGATTTGTCATTTCACGTAAAGTTGAAAATGGTCGTGCAGTGCGGCCATGATGTTGCTGTCTAAGGCCACCAATCAACTGAATTCGTCTCTCAGCAAGCTTATTAGCGGCAATATTGGTAGGAACATCTTCATCTTGAGCTATTTTAAAAACTTCCATCATATTTGTGTAAACCTGACTTGTTTTATCTATGGCTCTTTCAGCAGAGTACCCTTCAAGCTCTACAAAAACATTCATCAATCCACCGGCATTAATAACGTAATCAGGAGCGTATAAAATGTCTCTTTCTTTGAGCATGCTGCCATGTTTTGATTCAGCAAGTTGATTGTTGGCGCCACCAGCGACAACTTTGCATTTGAGCTCACCAATGGTTTCGTCATTAATGGTTGCTCCAAGTGCGCAAGGTGCGTAAATGTCGCAATCACTTGTGATGATTCCGCTTGGATCTTCAACGCCAAGTCCATGCTTGTCTGAGATTTTTTTCACTTTTTCTTGATCAATGTCGGCAATAGTTACGATGGCTTCTTCGTTTATTAGATAGTCGACAAGGTGTGAGCCTACATTGCCGAGCCCCTGAACGGCCACACGTATACCTTTCAAGCTATCAGCTCCAAACTTATGTTTTGCACTTGCTTTGATTCCCATTAAAACACCGTGAGCTGTGTATGGGGAAGGGTCACCAGATCCGCCTAGCACTTCCGGGATGCCAGTTACAAACGGAGTTTCCATGAATACATATTCCATGTCTTGCACTGTTGTTCCGACATCTTCAGCGGTGATATAGCGGCCACGCAAAGAGTTGACGTAAGTTCCAAATGCTCTGAATAAGCTTTCGCTTTTTTGGCTTTTTGGATCTCCAATAATAACCGCCTTACCGCCACCTAAATTAAGGCCTGCAGCAGATGCTTTGTAAGTCATCCCTTTTGAAAGCCTTAAAACGTCTATGAGGGCTTCTTCTTCAGATTCGTAATTCCACATTCTTGTTCCGCCAAGAGCTGGACCTAAGGATGTGTTATGAATGGCTATGATGGCTTTGAGTCCGACTTCCTTATTATGACAAAAGATAACCTGCTCGTGTTCGCCGTGCTTTTCAATCAATTCAAATGACATGTGTATCCCCTTACGACTGCTGTCTTTGTTAAAGTCTGTTCTTACCAAAATGAACAAATATGTAAAGCAAATACACGGAGCGGGATACAAAATGCCTGATTTTTCATGCGCTTAATGCAGCTAGATGAGTCTTTTTAAGAGAGTAAATGATACGTCAAAGCCAGCAGGACTAAGGTTTGTAGAGCTGTGACTCCTGTTAAAAGAAAAAGGATTTTGTTTTTCGTTTTGTCGAGCTTTGAATTGATCAATTGTTCGTATTGCATAGATATTAGCTTCTTTTCGAGCTCTTTTTTGTGCTCTTCAAGTTCAATTTTAACAGCTTTGTGATTTGAGGGTTGAAATGACCTCATAAAGCTGTTCTGAGGGTGCCATTCAGGACTTTTTTCAATCAAAGCCATATACCACTGCAAACTTCTATAAATATGGGCTGGAACAGGGGTGATTTGCTTCGTCCAACGGGTCCAAGCTGAGGGGTCAACCATGAGAAGTTGTGAAATCTTTCTTTGGCTGAGGCCAAGGTCATTCCTTATGTTTTCGATATCTCCAAGCTTACTTTTAATAATAGTGACTTCGGCATCGTACTGAAGCTTTAAGCTGTTAGTTTTTACTGTTTTCATGCTCCTCACCCTTTTTATGTGATGTTATATGCAATATAAGTATTGTGAAATACAATATATATAGTTGTAAAATAGAATTAATTAAATAATGCGAAACGTTAAGTGCAAATAATGTTTCAGGAATTAAAAAAAGCATACCTATATAAGGGTCTTTTCAAAATAGAATATAACTTATAGTTATAAGTTATAATATTAAGTAATTGATATTATTAAGTATATATGCCAATATAATCCTATATAATTTTGAATTTAAATTGATTGCTTATGTTTAAGGCATGATTTTTAGGTTTGAAACTGACTCGGCAGTTTTATGCGTAGCATTAATGAGTAACATAATTAAGGGGTAAAAAAATGTCGTCACGAAGCAGGTATGCACTCAATAAAAGCAAGTATTTATTAGACTCAGAATTTAATAAGCTGAATGAGCTTTTGAAGACTTATTTAAAAACAGACACCCGTAACTGCACCTTGCTATTTTTAGCTCTCCACACTGGGGCCAGAGCCTCTGAGTTGTTAAATATACGTAAGCAAGATCTTGACCCTGAATCAAACACCGTATTTATCAGAGGCATCAAAGGCAGCAATGACCGAGAAATCCCCCTCTATCCATGGCTATTCAAATCATTACAGTCTTTGGACTCTAAATCAGAAATGACTTTTCCAATTTCTTACAATCGCCTCAGGCAAATTTGGCAGTACTATCGTCCAACCCATAAAAAGTTCCACTGCCTTAGGCACACCTTTGCCATTCGGCTTTATAAAAAGACAAAAGACATTCGCTTAGTTCAAGTTGCCCTAGGGCACAGAAACATCACTAATACTATGGTTTATGCCGACTATGTGTACACACAACAAGAGCTTAAGCGCTTGATACTTTAGCTAGGTTTACTTGCACTCAAGCTGCGGTAATATTTTGATGATAAGATTTCTTTCACTCTGTTTTTGAGTCATGCTCGTATTTATCGCATGATTTAGGGATGCAGGTAAGCTTCTTAATTTATGTGCAAAATTAAACTCATTTGGTAGATACTTTGCCTTTGGGAATTTATAGCTTTAACATACTAGATACAAAATTTATAAAGGAGCATTTATGAACACGTTTTTAAAGTTAAACGCCCTATTTTTAATGGCGTTTTTAGTCGGCTGTGGATCCGCAAATAAAAAAGAACAAATTATTAAGAATTCGGCGAACAAAATCCCGCCTCCACAACAAGCTTTCTCAAACTATGGCAGCTTTGAGTTAAAGCCAATGAAGCATGTGAGCGATGTAGCTACGCATGAGAAAAAAATGGTTTACGCCAACCGTCTTGAGACTCAACTTCAGAACAAATTGACAGCCCTTTTTACAAGCTGGGAAAAGCAAGGTGGCAAAAAATTAATCATTGAACCTAAAGTGGTGGGCTTGCGCATTGTCGGCGGAGCTTCAAGGTTCTTTGTAGGTGCTATGGCCGGGAACTCAAACATTGATTTGCAATTAAAAATCATTGATGCCCAAACCAAACAAGTGATAGCACAACCTCTAGTCAACAGACAATCAAATGCTATGGCCGGTGGCTGGTCGATGGGTGCCACGGATAAAAATCTTGTGAACTACATCGCAGACATCACAGAGCAATACTTCAAAAATAACTACGAAAGCACACAAGACTATTAAATAATTTTTTTATTATAAATAGCGCCCTCTCAAATAGAGGGGGGCGCGTTTATAATAGACTTGTGAGTTTGCAAGAGAATTTGTCAAACACAACTCACTTATAAATCATATCGTCACTTTATTTTTATTGTTCTGAGTCGCAATCGAAGCTCTCACCTCGTGAAACTTCAACATACCATACTTGTCCTGTTTCAACTGAAAGTACTTTTTTAAATTCAAAAATACTGAGGCAGACGTAGCCATTAAATTCGTCACCTATAGTTCTTTTTATCCCTTCAGTGAGAACCTTAGCGCTAAAAGGTTTTTCAGCGGTTCGTATTTTGGGATAAAGATACCTATCAACGTTTGAGTTTTCGTCAGTGGTCGAGTTGTCCCAATCAGGGTTCGGAATAACAAAAGTGCCATTATCAGACACTTGATAATAATAAGGCAGCTCAAAGTACAACTTACTTCCTTCACTCACAGTCACAGTTTTTAAATCTAGGTAGTCATAATCACCTTCAACCCCTAACGCTGTTATAGGCAACGAAAACATAATAAAAGCTAGACAATAATGAATAAATTTCATCTCAATAATCCTTTAGTGTTAATTCATAAAATTTTATTGAGATGTTTTGCATTTCTAATGCCAGGTTGAATTCTTTAAGGGGTTATATATATAGCTCAATGAGAGATTAATATGTTCTTTAGATCGGTTAAGGAGGTTCTATTAAATACATATGTCTTCTAAGCGCTCTTTTAGTAGTGCTTATTGAGTAGTAATCGTGGCATATCAGTTTATATTTCAACTGAAATTTTAATTTTATTTATCACTAACGTAGACTTTGAATAAATCTTTACAAAGCTGTTTTAGTATTCAAGCTCAACATCTTCTAATTGAGTGACATCAACCATACCAATTTCATCGCTGAATTCATTGGCGATCTCTGAATCAATCTTTCTCACAGCTTCTTCCGTGGTGATAGAGTCACTTTCAGGTAAGGCCTCTTTCTTTTTTACTGGCGTGCTTTCAAAGTCATCTTCTAGTTTTTGGACTTTACTGATAGATTTTTTAGAATATGTGCTCTTTGAAGCAGCCTTTCTATTTGATGGCTTGGTGCTTTTAATGGTGTCAAATCCGTCCTCATCTATAGTCGATTCAGAAATGGTGTTTTTTAAGCCGGATTCAGCTGACATAGACTCTTTTTCAGCCTGGTCTATGCTTTCATGAGCGATGCTCGTACTTTTCTTAACTATATCTAATTTCATGCCTTGAGTATGTGCTGAAAACAAAAGAACAGAAACTACTAAACTAACCTTTAAACCTTTCATATTGACCTCCCCGTCAGAATCAATACCTTCTTATAAAGCAAGGTTTGGTCCGCCCTAGTTGCCCTGTGTTTGATTTGAGCGTCACCCATTGCCCAAACCCTATTCACGAATTGTCAATTGTGACAGTCGTATAAATATGAGATATCATTAAAATATATTAAATTGAGACAACTTTAGAAAGTGGATGTAATTGTTATTAGCTTGAGATAAACCGCTAGACTTTTGCGGTGAGTCGTAATACAACGATTGGATTATGGCAAATAAACTTGAAGTGCGCTTGAATGAAATTCCTGACGACGGCGATTTTTGGGAGTTCAACCAAGAAAGCAAAGATAAACTTAAAGACTTTTTAACTCCTGAACTCGATATCAACGAATACAGTATTAGGGTCTCTGTTAAACCCATGGGCAATATCTACGAGGTCACAGTAGATTATAATGTTCGTCATGATCTTCTGTGCTCTAAATGTGCTTTTGAGTTCAAATTGCCTGTGAGTAAAAAATGTAAGGAAATCATTGTTATACGCGATAAACATGAGCGCATAGACCAAACAAAGAGCACGCTGAAAAACTGGCAAGATGATCTTTTCTGCACAGAATTAGATAAACCCATTTTGCATCTTGGGCACTTTATTAGAGAGGTTATACTTATAGATACACCTAATAGACCCCTTGCCTATGGAGAACAGTGCGAACAGGAAGCTTGTGAGCCTATAAAGAAGTACAATTTTAGCGCAACTGAAGATAACTGGGTGAATGAGCAAAAAAACCAGCCATTTTCAGTGCTTAAAGATATGAAGATAAAAGCCAATAAATACAACAACTGATTTATTTGCTTGCCTAGCTATTATAAGTTAGATAGAAATTTGCTTTCATTTAATGTATTTAGAAGGAATTAGCCCATGCCAGGACCGAAGAGTAAAATATCAAAATCAAGACGTGGAATGAGACGCTCACACAATGCTTTAAAAAGCATGACTGTTCACAACTGTCCAAACTGTGGCGCACTCACCAAGCCACACCATGCCTGCACATCTTGTGGTTACTACAAGGGCAAAGAAGTTATTACTGCTAAAGGCATTTAATACATTCGTTTGTCATTATCAATGACCTCTTTAGGGGAGGATGCAACTATGTTTCGCACAAAAATAATTGGCACAGGTCACTACTTACCAGAAAATAAAATCACCAATCACGATTTAGCAAAAATGGTTGATACCAACCATGAATGGATCGTTGAGCGTACAGGTATTCACGCCCGTAGAAACGCAAATGACAATCAGTCCACGACAGACCTTGCACTCATCGCTGCAACCAACGCCCTTGAAATGGCACAGCTCGATGCCAAAGACCTCGATATGATTGTTTTTTGCTCCATTACGCCTGACTACATCATGCCTAGTAGTGCTTGCATTTTACAAGAAAAACTAGGTGCCTCTAATTGCGTGTCGTTTGATCTTGTAGCTGCGTGCTCAGGCTTTATATACGGGCTTGCTACAGCAGACATGTACATAAAAACTGGCGTTAAGAAAAATATACTCGTTATCGGCGCTGAAGTGTTACATAATTTTGTGGATTATACAGATAGAGGAACATGTATACTTTTTGGAGACGCTGCCGGCGCTGCCGTAGTTACTCGCAATGAAGACGAATCTGACAACGCTGAGATCTACTCACACCACATGTACTCTGATGGCTCATTAAATAAACTCCTTTATGTTCCATCAGGTGGATCTCAAAACCCAGCCACTAAAGAGTCTTTTGAAAACAAAGAGCACTTCGTAAAAATGAATGGCCGAGAAATTTTTAAGCATGCTGTTAGAGCCATGAGTAAGTGCTCTTCTGAAGCTATTGAAACAAACAACATGTCACTTGAAGACATTTCTTGGGTCGTGCCTCATCAGGCCAATACGCGAATCATTGAGGCCACTGCCAAGCACTTAGGTATTTCTATGGACAAAGTCATTGTTGAGATCGAAGAAATGGGCAACACCTCAGCAGCTACTATACCCGTGGCTTTAGACATTGCCGTGAGAGATCAACGCATACAACGTGGGCAGAACGTCTTGTTAACGGCTTTCGGTGCCGGCTTAACAAGCGGCAGTCTGTTGTTTAATTTTTAATATATAACAAGGATCGGTCAATTATGTGGGGAGCTATTTTTCCGGGTCAAGGAAGTCAACAAATTGGCATGGGCCAGTTTTTATTCGATAACTTTAAGGTGGCTAAAGAGCTCTTTGAAGAAGCCTCTGATAGCTTATCACTTGATTTCAAAAAACTTTGTTTTACAGGCAGTGAAGACGACTTAGCGCTCACTCACAACACTCAACCTGCCCTTTTGTTAGTTTCAACCTGTTATTCAAAAGTCATTCAAGAAACAACAGGAGTGCCGTTTAAATATGCTGCAGGTCACTCAATTGGTGAGTACGCAGCTCTTGTGATGGCTGAAACTTTAAAATTTTCTGATGCTATTAAAGCTGTGCGCAAACGTGGTGAAGAGATGCAAAAAGCAGTTCCTGTTGGCGATGGCTCAATGCTTGCAGTCTTGGGGCTTGATGATCAACAGGTTGAAAAGCTTGTTGCATGGGCCTTAGAAAAGTCAGGTCTTTTTCCCATTGAGTGCGCTAATTTTAACTCTCCTGGACAGGTGGTTTTGAGTGGCAGCAGCAAGGCTCTTGCATGGCTTTCAGAAAACATGACTAAAGACATTTTCCCAGAGCCACCAAGGCGTTTAAAAGCAATTCCACTAAAAGTGTCTGCGCCTTTTCATTGCTCAATGATGATGCCAGCACAAAATGCTATGAAAGAGTTTTTTGAAACCATAGACTTTAATGATGCTAAGGTGCCTGTTGTGCAAAACACAACCGCCCAAGCAGAAAGCAAAGCCGACGTTCTTAAAGACAATTTAACCAAGCAAATCTCAGCCTCCGTTTTGTGGACTCAATCTATCAACTGGATGCAAGAGCAAGGTGTAGGTAACTACATTGAACTCGGCCATGGCAAAGTGCTCGCTGGACTCAACAAAAAAATCAATCCAGCAATTAAAACCATTAACGTTTCTAATTTAGAAGATCTCAATGAGGTAGAAAAATTATGTTTAACTTAGAAGGAAAGAAAATAGTTGTCACTGGTGGTAGCCGAGGCATTGGTGCAGGTGTTGTCAAAGCTTTAGACTCTCTGGGAGCACAAGTTGCATTCACTTACTCTTCAAGAAAAGAGTCTGCGGAAGCTGTGCTAAAAGAGCTTTCTGGAAATGAACATATGATCACGCAACTCAACTTGTCGGATGAGGAGTCCATCACCACAGCCTTTAAAGAGATATTAACTAAGTTTGGTCAAATCGACGGGCTTGTTAACAACGCTGGAATCACGCAAGATCAAATCCTCTTGAGAATGAAAACAGATGACTTTGATAAAGTGCTAAATACTAATTTAAGAGGCACCTACCTTTGCACTAAGGCTGTTTTAAAGCCAATGGTTAAGGCTCGTAACGGTTCAGTCGTTCACATCACATCTGTGGTGGGGCAAATGGGCAACCCGGGGCAAGCCAACTATGCTGCCAGCAAAGCGGGCGTTGAGGCTTTTTCTAAGTCGTTGGCTAAAGAGCTTGGATCACGTAATGTGAGATCCAACTGTGTTGCCCCAGGCTTTATAGAAACAGAAATGACTAACGAGCTCAGCGATGATCAGAAGCAAAAGCTCATTGGTGGCCTTGCTTTAGAGCGTCTAGGTTCGGTGGATGACATCGCCTCTGCTGTGGCCTACTTACTTTCTGACAACTCAAGCTATATCACAGGTCAAACTATAGCCGTAAACGGAGGGCTCTACGTTTAAAAAAAAGGCAGCTTGAAACGCCAGATTGATTTCTGCTGAGGAAGCTAACAGCTTTTTTAAGATCTCGGTTAACGTGGTGAGTTCTTCAACATTTTGCCTTAAATATTATGTAGAAATTTCTTTACAAATAGCTAAGAGATTGAGTTAATTGCCAACTGTAAAATTAAAATTATTTCTAACACTAAAATAATTTTTGTTGAAAAAAAAAGGAGTATACAATGTCTTTAGACCCAAAAGTAAACAAAATCATCGAGGAGCAACTTGGAGTTGAGGGCGATCGCATAAAGCCAGAAGCCTCTTTTATTGATGACTTGGGAGCTGATAGTTTAGACATCGTTGAACTAGTTATGGCCATGGAAGAGGAGTTTGATATTGAAATTCCTGATGAAGAGGCTGAGAAGTTAAAAACAGTTCAAGATGTACATAACTACATAGCTACTAAAAAATAAATTTAATATATTCTTTTCTTATTGGTCTTTTAGGGATGAGTTTGTCAGTAAGGAGGACCTCTTATGACTAATATTTTTGAGCGCAAATCCATTGCTCAACGACGTGTTGTAATCACTGGAATATCAGCGATCACTCCCCTCGGGCTTGATATCAACAAAAGTTGGGCAAGCCTCATTGAGAGTCGATCTGGGGTGGGTAAAATCACTCAATACGATGATCCAAACATAGAGGTTCAAATCGCTGGTGAGGTCAAAGGTTTTGAAGCCTCTGATTACGTCGAGAAAAAAGACATCAAAAAAATGGATCGTTTCATTCCATTTGCTTTAGCAGCATCAGACCACTGCCTCAAAGACAGTGGTTTGGAGCTTTCCGAACAAGATAGTCACCAGGCTGGGTGCATTATTGGCGTTGGACTTGGTGGTCTTAACTACATTTCAAAGCAACAAAACATTTTGTCTAGTAGAGGCCCGTCTCGCATTAGCCCTTTTTTCATACCTTCTGTCATTGCAAACTTAGCAGCTGGGCACGTGAGTATGCGCCACAAGCTGAGATACTTAAATTATGCCGTTACTTCGGCTTGCTCATCGGGAGCTCACGCCATCGGCGAAGCTTTTAATTACATTCGTAACGGAAAATGCAAAGTGATGATTGCTGGTGGTTCTGAAGCTGTCGTCACTCCACTAGCCGTAGCCGGATTTAACTCGATGAAGGCACTGTCCACCCGCAATAGTTCTCCGACAGAAGCCAGTCGCCCCTGGGACCAAGACCGCGATGGTTTTGTGCTCGCAGAAGGTGCTAGTCTTTTTGTTTTAGAAGACTATGAATACGCCTCTAAAAGGGGAGCTAAAATTTATGCGGAAGTTATTGGTTACGGAGCGTCGTCAGATGCCCACCATATGACAACACCATCACCAGGTGGTGTTGGGGCAGCAATGTCGATGCAAAATGCACTTAACGATGCTGAACTCAACCCTGAACAAATCAATTACATCAATGCTCACGGAACAAGTACTCCTGCTGGAGACATTGTCGAGTGTGAAGCCGTGAAAAAAGTATTTGGGGGTCATGCCAAAAGTGGACTTTGGGTGAGTAGTACAAAAAGTGCCATGGGACATGCTCTTGGAGCAGCTGGTGCCATTGAATCTGCTTTTTGTGTGAAAGCTATCGAAGATCAAGTGGCTCCTCCAACAATAAACTTAGACAATCCAAGTCCTGAATGTGATTTAGATTTTATACCAGAAGCATCTCGTCGCGGAGAACTTAACTATGTATTGAACAATAGTTTTGGTTTTGGTGGCACAAACGCTTCTTTAATATTTGGAAAGATGAATTGAGCGAAATAAAAAACAATGTGCTCATTGCCTGCGATCACGGGGGCTTTGAGTTAAAAAAAGACATCATCAAACAATTTAATAATTATTCTTTCAAAGACTTTGGCTGTAGCGATCAGTCTTCTGTCGATTATCCAGATTATGCCCATAAGCTAATTAAAGAACTTGCAAATAACCTGACAGACCCCCATGAAGACACTGAGCATTTCGGCATTCTTATTTGTGGATCTGGGCAAGGCATGGCAATGACTGCCAACAAACAACAAAACGTTCGTGCAGCTCTTTGCTGGAGTGTAGAGTCTGCAAAACTTGCAAGAGGCCATAACAACGCTCAAGTGCTATGCATAGGTGCCCGCCTACTAGAAAAAAAATTAGCTTTTGAAATTATCGAAGCATTTTTAACAACGCCGTTTGAAGGCGGTCGCCACGTAAAAAGGATAAATAAAATATGATCAACCAAATTAAAGATTGTGTCTCCACCTATGATTCTGTAGCGGCAGAGCTTTTGGCTCAAGAGGTTGACCGCCAAGAGTACGGCCTCGAAATGATTGCTTCTGAAAACTACGCCTCCCCTGCTGTTATGGCCATGCAAGGATCAGTTCTGACTAACAAATATGCAGAAGGCTATCCTGGAAAAAGATATTACGGTGGCTGTGAGGTTGTTGACCAACTTGAAAACTTAGCGATTGATCGCGCCAAAGAACTATTTTCTGCGGACCATGTAAACGTACAGCCCCACTCCGGTTCTAATGCCAATCTCGCTGTTTACCTGGCTGCTTGTAAGCCTGGAGACATGATCCTAGGTATGGACTTGTCTCATGGGGGGCACCTCACTCACGGATCTCCTGTGAACTTCAGTGGCCTTATTTTTAAAGCAGCTCATTATGGCTTGAACCCTGAAACTGGACGCATTGATTATGATGAAATTAGGGACATTGCCAAAAAAACAAATCCAAAGATGATCATTGCAGGCTATAGCGCATACCCTAGAGAACTTGACTTTAAAATCTTCAGAGATATCGCTGATGAGGTTGGGGCTTTCCTACTAGTGGATATGGCTCACTTTGCAGGTCTTGTCGCAACTGGTGTTCACCCGTCTCCTGTGCCTTATGCAGATTTTGTGACATCAACCACTCACAAAACTTTACGCGGTCCACGGGGAGGAATTATTTTATGCAAGCAAGAGCACGCTAAAAAAATCAACTCTCGCATCTTTCCAGGCGTTCAAGGAGGTCCGCTCGAACATGTGATTGCGGCCAAGGCCGTAGCTTTTGGTGAGGCCTTAAAACCTGAATTTAAAACTTACTGTCAGCAGGTCGTAACTAATGCAAAAGTTCTAGCTGAAATTATCAAAGCAGAGGGGCTCAAATTAGTCACAGACGGCACGGACAATCACTTGTTGCTGATCGACCTTTCAGATCTAGAAGTGACTGGAAAAGATGCTGAAAAGCTTTTAGGTGAAGCTGGAATCACTGTGAATAAGAATTCAGTTCCCAACGAAAAACGTTCGCCTTTTGTAACTAGTGGCATACGTATCGGAACACCTGCTCTCACAACCCGTGGCATGAAAGAAGAGCAAATGAAAATCATTGGCGGCTGGATTTCGCAAGTGATTAAAGATCACAACAATAGCGAGTTAAGAACCACTATTAAAAATAATATTGAAGATATGTGTAAGCAATTTCCAATTTATAAATAACTTTCAATAATAAATATTATATAAAAAAAGCGACCTACTAATGGTCGCTTTTTTATTATCAGTATTGATAAAATAATTTTTCTACTCTAAAGAGTTGCAGTCTACAAATAAGAGTGAAATGAAGTCTTCATCTGTGCTACTTGGGTTGGCAACTAGCAATGTTATAGCCCCATTTTCGTCAAAGAAATCTATATTGACCACATCAGGAAAAAATTTATTGTCGCCAAAAACATTTGGAGCATAATTAATTGCAACACTTTGAGTGTCGAGACTCCACTGACCCGTCGCTGTTCCAAGGTGCTGAATGTCTCTACTTGCAGGAACTAAGTAGGCGTTCTGCTGAAATTGATTAGCTTCGTTAAAAAACAATGTGAGCACAAACAGGCCTTGTGATGGATCTTCTTCATCGACAGGGTTTATGCTGCACCACTCTGTATTAGGTAGTTTTTCTTTGTTGTATTCCTCTATGCAATCGTAAAAATTTTCACTACTTAAGTTGCAAGCACTTTCATGATTCTCGTCTGCATAGACAGCCAACGACAATAAAAATGCCGCAGCTATAGTAAGTAATTTCATAAGATCCCCCTCTTAATACCTGAAATTTTTAAAGAATATATACTAATTCTTATATAAAAGTATGATTGATTTTATTTTTTAAGAAATTTTAAGGGATCAATGGGAATCTTTTTGTAAATAAGTTCAAAGTGCAAATGAACACCTGTGGAGCGGCCTGTCGTTCCCATAAAGCCAATCATATCACCGGAGTTCACAATTTGTCCTTCTCTGACATTGAACTTATTTAAGTGAGCATAAAGTGAAGCCCAAGTGTCGTTGTATTCCAATATAATGACCTTGCCGTATCCGCTGTAACCACTTCCTGCGTAGACAATAAGCCCTGGGTGTGATGCGTATATGGGAGTGTTTAATTTGGCAGCAAGATCAATCCCATAATGCTTACGTCTTTTGCGAGTTGCTTTATAGTAACCTCGAGTCATTCTATGTTTTTTCTTAACAGGCCATAAAAACTGAGGGGTGCCAGTACGGTTAAGGTGCCCGCTTTTGCCATACTTCCCTCCCTCTCCAAGTGGATAAAAATTTCCCGACTTGGATTGGAACTGACTACAAGAGGTTATAAGTGTAGCCAAAAATAAAATAATTAGAATTTTAATGTTCAAAGAGTGCACATTTTTTATTTTAACTTCAAATAGCCAATTAAAAAATAAAAAAAAGCCACAATTCAAATGATTTGTGGCTTTTAGTTCAAACTGTTTTAATCTTTGTTACGGATAGAATTGACTGCTTTTTAAAATTTATAAAATGATTTCATATGCTCTTTAAGTGAAGATGCACACAAGTAAAAAAAACTACCACCGTTTAATGTGATTTTCCTCCGCTAGTTGGGTCTGTTAAATTTTTAAACTTTGATTTTACACCATTAATTTTTAGTTGCTAATTGACCATCGTTTTCTTTAATAAAATCTCTAATGTCATCAGCTTTATCTAAAACCTTCAGCCATTGTTCTTTATAAAGAGTCACTGGAAATCGCCCCATACCGTACAAAGAGACGGCCCCTTTTTGGCTGACCTTTAAAGTGAGATCTTTTGGTTTCGTCGCCTTTTTTAAGTTGGCATTTTCTGCTTTTAGTCGTTCTAATTCTGCTTTCAAGTCTTCGTCGCTCATCTGTAACCTCATTATTTATTAGAAATTTATTGTGTTGCTAATATTATATTTAAAAATATTTGGCAGCAATCCATTAATTATTAACACTAATTATTATGTTTCGTATAGTGCTGCGTAACATAGGTCCAAACTTTAAAATTTAACTGCTCGTGACCTAGTAAATACACAGGCTCACCTTGGTCAGCTTTGCCTTTGATCAACTTTGATGGAAGCACTCCAGAGCCATTGTAATCATCAAGCCAATGTTTGCGAGTTGCTAAAGAGTTACTCACTAAAACTTTCGTTGTTTTTGGCTTCTTTTTTTGCATAGCAAATTCGTAAGAACTCACTACAGAAAGATCTTTGTTTTGCTTAACTGGATCAAGAGTTTGGTAGCCAAGGTCTACTTGTCGAGACATTTTTTTTGCCCCAGGAAGAGTCGAGGTGAAGATAAGGTCAAGTTCGTTTTTAGAGAATAAATTCTGTAACTCAGATAAATCGTAAACATCTAAATTAATCACCTCTAAAGCTGTTTCTCGGAGCATCACTTCACAAAGAGAGCTTGCAACCTCAATCAAACCTTCTAATGTGCCCACGGTGATTTCTTTTGGAAAAGCATCTTGCAGCAAATTAGTAATGGAGTTTTTTAAATTGCGTGAATACCCCTTGTAAAGCTGCGCTAATTTTTGTGCTTCACTGGTCCAGGCAGACTTTCTTTTTGACTCTCTGTCGAGCAAAACAACAGAATACTCTTCTTCGATTTTTGAAATAATGCGGGACAACTGTGGTTGGCTGATGCCAATGTTGTTCGCAGCATGCGTTAAGTTTTTATAATCTATAGCCCGACTTAAAAGCGTCAGAGGCCAGTGCATGTCTTCCATGGTTAATATGTAACAAATGAATATAAAGTTGTGTACTAACAATTTTACAAACCTATCGATTCTCTAATAAACATAGCGCAATTCATTTAAAAGAAACGTTCTTAAGAACATTTAAGAAATTTAAAAAATACAACAATGTTTTCATAGGGAGGATATATGAAACAACTCATCGCAATGATCGCCACTTTAACTCTTGGACAGTTTGCCAACGCTTCACACTTTACTTGCACAACTGACAACGTGTCTGGCAAAGATATGATTCAAGTCGTCGTCAACCACTACACAAAAGAAAAAACTCGCACAGCAGCTATTATGGTTGTTTCTAAACCGAACCAAGAAAGCGACAAAACTGTGGGCACTTTTAAACATAGCGATGAACAGCTTTTCAATGAAGGAGCAAAGTACTATGCTAACGTCGATGAAAGATACACGAATGGAAAAGGCTTTAAATCATTAGTTCGCGGCGGTGAAGACTTACTTGGAACAGAGTTGCAGTCACTTGATACAATTATCCTAGACATTGATTTCTCTTATGATGCTCCTGCTGCTCATTGTGATTTGATGAACGCTTACCTGATTTTAAACAAGGAAGATGCTAAAATCCAGGCTGACGGTGCCAAACAAATCATTGAAAAAATGACTTGTGTTTATACAAAAAAAACAATGAGCAATATTGCTTGCCAATAATTTAAATTTTAAAAAAAAGCATTCATCAAAGCCTCCGTTTAACTGGAGGTTTTTTTGTATAATTAACTTTTATTTTTTTAGCAGGCTGTTATTCATCCCAACCCATAAAAAAACGCAAAAAGGCCTTTTATAAATAAAGATTTGCAAGATTAGCTATCTTTCAATTAATGTAATCACCATGACTTACAAAACTATCCTCTCCGCATTTACTGTTAGCCTTATGATTCTTTTCACTGCTTCTTGCGCTATTACTCAAAAAAAAGAAAGGTTTGTTTATGACAAACAACTCACTCATTTTAAATACCCATTTCCAGTACAGATTTTTAAACTAAACACTCAAAATCAGCAATTGAACATGGCTTATATGGATATCAATCAGACATCCAAAAAAACAGTGCTTTTACTTCACGGAAAAAATTTTTCTGGCTTTTATTGGGCAAAGATCGCTAACGACTTAGTTAAAAAGGGCTACCGAGTTGTTATGCCAGACCAAATCGGCTTTGGTAAAAGCTCAAAACCTAGCCGTTATCAACATAGTTTTTATAACTTTTCACTCAACACTTTTAAATTATTAACACATTTGAAGATTGATAAAGCCATTGTTGTTGGACACTCTATGGGAGGAATGCTTGCGACTCATTTTTCTTATCTTTACCCAAAGGCTTCAAAAAAACTGATTCTCATAAACCCTATTGGCCTTGAACCTTACTTAAAATACGTTGAGCACAAGGATGTCGATCACTTTTATAAAATTGAATTAAATAAAACTGCAGATAAAATCAGGCAGTATCAACTCAAATTTTATTATGACAACAATTGGAGAGAAGAATACAACCATTTAATTGAACCACTCATCGGACAAATAAATGGATCTGATCGGAAACTAATCGCTTGGAACAATGCTCTGACTTTTGGGCCTGTTTTCTCTGAAGATATAACTAGTAAATTTAAACACCTTAAAAATGAAATCATCTTAATCATAGGTACTAGAGATAGAACTGGGCCAGGAAGAAACTGGAAAAAACCTGGAGTCACCTACGATCTAGGACGCTATGACAAACTTGGAAAAGACTTGGCTAAAAAACATGACAACATTCAGCTGTATGAGCTCAACGGGCTAGGACACATGCCACAATTTGAGAACTACCAGGTTTTTTCTGATGTTTTTTTCAAACACTTCTAAAGTTTTAAGACAATTGTTATTAGCCAGCTTAAAGAGTGTAGAAGTAATAAAACTATATCGGCGCAAACTGATATTTTTTAATTTGAACTTGAAGCGTTGTTCAATACAACTGTTAAAATTATTGCTGTTGTGATTGCAGAATTTGTTGCTTCTTCAATGACCTCTTCAACAACTTCAGCCGAATATCTAGCTTGTTCAGCTAATTCATCTTCAGCAACAGTTTGCGAATCAGCATTGTCTAAATCTTGAATTTTTTTTCTAAGTCTTAAGATTTCAAGTATGTCTATTGCATTTTGAGATGTGATTGAAGTATTATGATACAGACGATCATGCATTTCAGCCATTGCATGTTTAACATCAATAAGTCCCATATTTATTTGTCGAGCCAAATATATGGCTTCACCAATAGTACTAGAGTTCGCTAATTTTACTTCATTATAGAGGAATGAGGTGTCTTCTGTTAGAGTTTCTACGGATCGACTATCATCTCTTTCTAAAACTTCTGCGAGGAGAATTGAACCACTCGCATCGTTGTCACTTTTCTTATAGATATCTTTTGCATTTTGGGCAATCTGCTTAACAGCCTCTATATCGTTATCTTTCTTAAGAGACATTGATACTAATAGTAATGCGCCTGCATGCTTGGTTGAATCTACGATGTCATAAATTTCTGAAAGTAGCTTTTTTCCATTTTGTACATTTTCTTCAAACTTTTCATCATCTAATTTATAAAGAGCATAGGTAAATAAAAACGGAGCATACTCTGAAGTAAAGAAGCCAACTTCTCCTCTGGCTATTTTGTATTTTTCTTTATACTCATCAAATATTTGTTCGTAGTTCTGTTCTGTGATCTTAATAGATTCACCCATTAAATTTCTTATCTTTATATGACCTAACATACTGTTTAAAAAAAGCATGTAATACAAGCGATCACCACTAATGTTGTAATATGATTTTTTAAACAACTTGGTCATAACATCAACACTCATCCCGAGAGTTAACATTTCATAAACTAAATCAGCTGCATTCTCAGTAGTGATGCCTGAGGCTCCGTAAAGCTCTTTTGTGCTGTCTATAACCAGCTGAACATGCTCTGAATTATTTATGCTCATTGATGTTTGACCACGCTGTCTTTTTTGATCAAGGGCATATTTATAGGCTGTTTTAACAACTTCAATGGCATCAGAGTTAGTAAAGCTACTGAAAAACCCACGACTCATTTGTTTGTATGTCATTAAAAACTCATTCACCAAAACCACTAAATCCTCAGTGCCATACTCATCAATATTTACATGAACCTGTCGACCTAACACTTCGTCAACATTGGTCATCAGCTGAGTCTTAGCTAAATTCCAATTATTTAAGTGTCGTCTAAACTTTTTACTTCCAACAGCGTGAATAACTGTACTGTTTGTTTTGGGGTCATCCATTTCAACAAACATGTGCACTATTCCATCAGACGTTTTAAATAAATAGATACTCTTCCCATTATCCATTTTATAACTTCGAGTCGCGCTAGACTTTAAATAAAGAGACAAACCTCGATCATCCCACCCGCCTTTAGTAAAATGGTAAGATGTTGGAATCTCTTGAGCTTGAATTTTGGCACTGATTGTTTGAAAAAAGTGATCTATGGATTGTGCTTGATCTATATAGGAATTGTACTGGCCTGAGCTCATCCAACCCGTCGCGAAACTCCAAATTGGGTTATCAACCCTTAATCTTGGGAACTCTAACGATGGAGGGTCAGTGTCAAGGTTTTGGGCAGTCTTAATAACAAATTTGCACATGAGCTTGGCCTCAACAGGCCTCTCAACGGCAATTAAATTGAATATAACAAATATAAGTAACAAATTTTTCATAATTTTACCTTGGTACGTGCCTATAGTTAGGAGTATTTGCAAAAATTGTGCACAACTTTTTAATATAAATCACCAGAAGTTAATCTTGGGAAGAAAAAGGCTTTCAATTAGTAAAAGTTATACTCTAAAAGCTGTCTCTCGGCCTTAGAGCTCACTACAAAAGGATGAAATCTATAACCTGGTACCTATTTAGTATTTTTGATATATGATTTTTATGACGTCTTTCATATTTTTAATTATTTTCATGTCGCCTTATAATCTAGTCGCAAAAATATCATTTAGCCAATGGCAGGGTCGCTGGGATGGGACATGCTTACAAAATCAATACAACACAGAAAATGTAAAAACTCAGTCAGAAACAAAAATGACATTAGAAATTAAAGAGTTAGATAACGACCAAGTCTCATGGGTTATTAATTATTTCGGAGAGCCACCTCGAAACTACACAATGAGAAAAAGCAATACGAATCTTGAAGGGCATTACGTCCTCGATGAGAACAACGGTATTTTGATTGATCGCTTTAAAATAAAAAATGAAATCAGAGACTTGTTTCAAGTGAATGGTAAAAAAATTTTCACAACAACGACCTTAGAAGAAAACACCATTAAAATAGTAACAAATTCATTTTGGCAACAACCTTTACGAACTACATCCCTACCTGATGGCTCATTCAAAGTGAATTCTTTTGCCTTACGAGATGTTAGCCACTGTCATTTAATACGTAAGTAATTATGGTTCGTAAAAAGGAAAACAGTAAATATATGGCAGATCCAATATTTTCTAACCCCAGACTAGCAAGAGTTTATGACTTCTTTGATGGCAAAAGGACCGATCTGATTCATTATTTAGAAATAGTGAATGAGCTAGATTTAAAAAGCGTTCTTGATATTGGATGTGGCACAGGAACATTTACTTCTCTTTTAGCTAAAAATGGTTTTGCAGTTTATGGCATAGACCCTGCCGAAGCTTCTATTGATATTGCTAAAAAAAAACCATTTGCTAACAACGTTCAATTTATATTAGGAACAGTTCAAACTATAACAGACCTCAAAGTTGACCTGGCAATTATGACCGGAAATGTTGCCCAAGTTTTTACCGATGATGTTGATTGGAACTCAAACTTGAACTGTATACATAATTTATTAAAAACAAATAAATATTTTGTTTTCGAAACAAGAAACCCAGAGTACAAAGCTTGGGAAAACTGGACAAAAGAAAACACATATCGACGAGTCCATTTACCTTCACTTGGTTGGATTGAAGAATATTGTCAAGTTTTAGATGTTATTGATAAACTTGTTAGCTTTAGATGGACCTATGTGTTTGAAAAGCAAAATGAGACTGTTACCTCAGACTCAACAATTATTTTTAGATCAAAAGACAACTTAATTAAGTCATTAAAAACTAATCACTTCGAGGTTATTGACATTAGAGAAGCTCCCGACAGGCCTGGCAAAGAGTTTGTATTCATCACAAAGGCTCTTCAAAAATGAAAGAAACGACTTTAAAGTTAATAAATTCTGCACACATATACTCTTGTCATTACAGTAATGGCTTATCAAACCATTTGCCGATGGCCCTATTTTCATTAGAACAAATTGGCGCTTCTGAGGAACAAATAAACTACTTCCACAATTTTTATGTAAAAAAGCTTGAACCTATTCAAGCAACTGATGAGAACATAAGCGACCTGTCTGTTTGTTTTGGCAAACCAGAATACTTCCACTCAATGACCAAATATTTTCAAAATCAAACTCAAAAAAATGATCTATTTTCAATTTTAAATAAATACATTCCAAAATTAGCAAAAGGAGTCTCCGGAGCAGCCTTTCACCCATTAATACGCCTTGCCTTTGCAATTGAAATGAATAATAGAAATGAAATCAGCCATTCTCTAGCAAGTTGGGTTATATCCTACCAAGAACTTGAAGGAGATGCTCTAAGCAACAGCAGCTTAACACTTGGTGAATCACTAAAAAGCCTTCAGTCAAGCTTTAGAGGCTCTCATCATAACATTGAAGGTTACGGTGTATTTAGAAGAATGCTTTCTATAAGTCAGAAAAAAGAGTTTGCATCTTTTTTAAATTCTTTTGATATAAATGATTTAAAATTAGATAAAATGGCTAATATCTTAATTAAAATGTATCTCGCATCAAAAGATAACTTCACAGCACTTCATACTGTTACATCTTGCCATGCTCTTCGAACCATTTCAGGATATTTAAATACTGAAAATAAAAACGTTCTTTTCAAATACTACTGGCAAGCTATAGGTGCGGCATATATTGATTCCGGCTTAAATGATATCAATGACATCACTGAATTTGATGTTTTACCTAACTGGTCAGACATAAAAGATATAGCATGCTCTTCAAAAAATAATCATGTGATAAAGTTCGTTTACACATGCAAAGAAGAATTTAAAAATTATAGTGATAACTTATATCAACTTGCTGCGGCAAAAAAAGTAAGACTGATATGAGCCCAAAGAGTTTCTTTTTAATTCTAGCTTTTGATTTTGGACCACTTATCATATTTTACGCCTTAAACTTCCTTTATAGTATTAAAACAGCAATTTTTAGTTCGATTATGGTTTCGTTATTCATTCTAACATATATGTGGCTGAAAAAAATTAAGGTGAGTACAATTCTAATAACATCTATTTTAATTTCAGTTATTTTTGGAGTTCTAGATTTATATTCAAACAATATAATATTTAGTAAATATGAATCTGTATTTATAAATTTAATTTTAGCTGTTGCATTCTTTTCTTCGATCACAAGAAACAAAACGCCTATCATTCAGGAATTTGCCGAAAAACAAAATAAGATCAATAAAAATGAGTTAGATGATGATCTTATATACTACTTTAAGTTTATAACTCTTGTATGGTCAGCCTATTTTGTATTCAAAGCAATATTATATACTATCTTGGGCTATAAATTTGAATTAGCTGAGATTAAAACTTTCAAAACAATTTTTGGCAACATCACCTTCTACAGCTTATTAGTACTAACATTATTTTTTGGAAAAAGAATATACAGTGTTTTGTACAAATTCAAAAAATTACCTTCACTGAGACTACAAAACAATGATTGATAGTTTCGAATGAACCCCTTAATATTTTAAAACTAGAAGTCATTTGAGGTTGGATTATACCTGGAATAGCTATTATTATTTCAAGTTTATTCTACATTGAGAGATTTCAATAAAAAAAAGGATGATACGCCAAAAACTCACTCCTATCATTAAAGATCTATGGCATTTTTTCTACATCTAAGGCTTCCTGATATCGAGATTTTTACATGCTTGATTTAATTTAAATGGCATTAATTTTGCTAATTTAAATAAATAAAAATAATAACAAAGGAGATCCTATTGAGATCTGTAATTTTTTTCCTATCGATCATATTTTCTACAAACCTGTATGCTTTAAAATATGAATGCACTCTCAATTTTGGTGGTCACGATTCAGTACCTAAAGACATAGATTTTGCTGAAGCTGAAATCAGAAAAACTGTTGATCGTCATGGGGTAGAGCATGTCTCTCAATCTGTTTTAGTTCATTATGATGAAAATCGATCAGAAAGAGTTTACTCTCTAGTTTGTGCCTCACCAATAACAGCAGATTCAATTTGCAATTTATCGGTATCACAACTAAAAGTCACATATGATACTCTTGAGATTCCACGAATAAATTCTTATTTAGTTGCAAATGTAATTTTTAAATCAAGTACTACTCATATCGGATACAGCGATCATCATGCAAAAGTCTTTTTAGGCTGTGATCTAAAAAATTAATTAAATTTTAATCTAATACTGAACACTTGTTTTATCGTAACCATTAATGAGTTCTGTGATAAAAAATTATATAAGATCGATCAAGTTTTACTAAACAAACCAACAACGCTTAGTAGCATAGCTTTTAAATGATTTTACAGAAGCAGGATTATTAATAGAAAAGTTATTTGTAACCTAAAAACTGGGGCTTCTAAGTGCTTGCATTCTTTGAATTGCGGTCTGAGCTTTTCAGATAAAATGGGTTGATCCAAAGTATAGGCAAAAGTTGAGATGAAGGCAATTATTGGAGCGGGTGAT
>JAHDFM010000047.1 GCA_020628165.1 Bdellovibrionales bacterium
CGCTTATGGAGCCTATCGCCTGACCTAGTTGATTTCAGCATGAATGTAGAAGACAATATTTCTTTAGTTCTTAATATGTTAAATCAAGTGACTCTTCACGACTTGAACTTTATCTCAACTGTCAATCCCCACGACAGCGACGATGATATTTTTAGCGTCAAAAAACAGCTTATAACAAGTCTTTTTAATGAGCTCGATAAGCTCTTAGCAGAAAACAACAACTTTATATCTTTGAAATGGATGAACCGCATCAGTTTTACAATGGCAAGGCATAATGTTGTTCTGTCAGAAAAACACAAACTACTCTTTTTACAAAACTTAGATAACCAAATCGACCAATTCAAGGGCGCTCCCTTTGATCTTATATTAAGCTTGTCGTTAATTGGTATTGAAGTTCCAGAAGCTGTTATCACTACCGTCATGAGCCAATTAGAAAACTTCCCTTTTAGATCTGTGAATGGTCGAGCCCATGCATACAATAGTTTAGCACGTGCCTTTTGGTACCAAAATCCACAAAGTGCCTCCACACAAACTTTTCAAAAACTGTTAGTGTCTGCGACAGAAGATCTTACTAACCAAAAAGACATATTGATCTTCGTAGCCTTTCATAAAATGGCTAATAGCGATACTAAATTCACTGTCGATGACCTCAATGATATTCCTGCTGGTCGTATGTCATCTGCTCGAGTTTCACCGTTGCAGAAAAATGTAAGAACTGCTTTAAGTGAAATTTTCCCAGAAGATGAAGTGGAATTAGAACAGTCCATCGTTTCTTTTTTTCCATCTGTAGATATATTTATAGCCGCTCATAAAGCGATTGTTGAAGTGAACGGTATTAGCCATGCTCTTTTTCGTATGGAGTATAACGAAGTTGGAGAACTTATGATCACCGTAGAGTACCAGAGTCGTTTTGATCATTTCAAAGCTGATTTTTACAGGCTCTTAGGTTATCAACACATCACTGTTTCAAGGGCACTCTTTAGAGGTTTATCTAAAGATGACTTTGCCAAGTTCATTGAAGAAAACATCAACACTTGCCAAGTTAGAACATCATTAAGACAGAAGTTGGGCTCAGGTCTTTGTAAGTTGATTGATCTCGCAAAACGATTCCGTTTTTAAACTAGCTCCGCCAATTAAGAAACCATCAACCCCATTGAGTTCACCTAGTTCTTTACAGTTTGCTGGCTTAACGCTGCCGCCGTAAAGTATCTTCATAGAAGATGCAGTGTTTTGATCCCACTTAGTAGCTAAAATACTTCGAATGTCAGCATGAGTTTCAGCCACCTGTTCTTTAGTGGCTACTACACCCGTTCCGATGGCCCAGACCGGTTCATAAGCGAGAAGTATTTTTTGCGTATCTAAAGAAGCCATACCAGCGAAGGCTTCGCTGATTTGTTTTTCTAATACAGCTTTTGTTTCACCTTGATTGCGTTGTTCTAAAGTCTCGCCTATACAAAGCATCGCCTTCACTCCTTGAGCCAAAGTGAGAGTTAATTTTTTATGCGTGTCTTCATTGCTTTCAAAATAAAGGGAGCGGCGCTCGCTGTGGCCGATTAAAGTGTACTGTCCACCCATCTCTTTGATGTGCTTGACGGAGGTTTCTCCAGTGAAAGCTCCAGATTCTTGCGTGCAAATGTTTTGTGCTCCCCACTGAATATTACTTTCGTTGAGTAGGTCAGAACAAGTCATTAAACTCACCTGCGGAGGAAAAACAATAAAGTCTCCATCGCAGCCATTGTTGGTATTTGTAATGAGCTCTTGTAAAAACTCTTTGGTTTCATACGGAGATTTATTTAATTTCCAGTTTCCAGCAATGATCATTGCCTCACCTCTTTTTTAAAATAGTAAATTTAAACGTCTTCTGAGCTCATTGGTGGTTTTAAAGCTTCAAGCCCTGGTAAACGCATGCCTTGCAAGTATTCAAGACTGGCTCCCCCACCTGTTGATATGTGAGTCATCTTATCGGCAAAACCGGAAGCCACCGCGGCACTGGCAGAGTCACCACCACCGACAATATTAAAGCCTCCGTTCTCAGCCAAGGCTCTTGCGATCGCAAAGGTACCTTTCGAACAGTTTTCTTTTTCAAACACACCCATAGGGCCATTCCAAAAACACATCTTGGCAGACTTTAACTCACTGGCGTAGCTAGCAATGGTTTGGCTACCAATATCGAGAGCCATCATTTCGTTAGGTATACGTGCGACTTCTTCAACTTGTGAGGTGTCAGCAAAACTTTTTGAAACAATGTGATCCACTGGCAGTAACAATTTTTTGTTGCGCACTTCTAAGCGATCCATCAATTTTCTAGCAAAATTCATTTTGTCGGTTTCTACTAAAGACTTTCCGACGGGCTGATTTTGAGCTGCCAAAAAAGTATAGGCCATCGCGCCACCGATAATAAAAGTATCAACATGGTCGACGAGTTTTTCGATCACACCAATTTTATCACTCACCTTAGCACCGCCTAAAATGGCAACGTAAGGATGAAGGGGTGCTTGGCTCATTTTCTCTAAAACTTCAATTTCATTTTTGATCAAGAAGCCAAAAGCTCTGTTTTTGGCGTTGGTCGCTTGAGCCATTCCAACGATACTGGCGTGGGCTCTATGACTAGCTCCAAAAGCGTCATTGATATAGACATCAACATACTGAGAGATGCTATTCACTAAACCTTCACCATTTTTAGTTTCATCTTCGTGAAAACGTAAATTCTCAAGCAGAACAACCTGATTTTCTTTTAGTGATCTTAGTAAAGCTTTCGGCGCTTCACTGTTGGGTTCTTCGATAAGGATCACTTCAATGTTGAGTTCTTCGCCTAAGGCTTTGGCGACAGGTTCTAAACTCAAAGTTTTACGATGCTCGGGAGTTTTTGGCCGCCCTAGATGTGAAGCTAAAACTAACTTTGCCCCTTTCTCAAGACAGTACTTAATCGTCGGAAGTGCCGCATTCAAGCGAGTCTTGTCTGTGATCACACCATCTTTTAAAGGCAAGTTGAGATCGAGACGCAAAAAAACACGTTTGTCTTTCAGTTCAAGATCTTCAATGAACTTGGCATTCTTAAGTTGTACACTCATAAATTACAAACCTTGGCTTTGCATATAGTTAGCAAGATCAATCATGCGAGTTGAAAAGCCCATTTCATTGTCGTACCAAGAAAGCACCTTAAGAAGCTTTGGACCCATCGTCATCGTACTCGGCATGTCGATCACAGAACTGTACTGGTCACCAATGAAATCTGTGCTCACTAATGGAGCTTCTTCACACCTAAGGACTCCTTTGAACATCCCTTGGCTGGCTTCTTTTAAAGCGGCATTGATCGACTCAGCAGTAACGTCAGCTTCGACTTCAGCCACTAAATCAACAAGACTCACATTGGGAGTTGGAACTCTAACGGCCATGCCATTTAACTTGCCATCGAGTTCTGGCAACACTTTACCAACCGCTTTAGCAGCACCTGTTGTTGTTGGAATCATAGATAGAGCAGCCGCTCTAGCTCTGCGCAGATCTTTATGGGAGCTGTCGAGAATTCTTTGATCGTTAGTGTAAGAGTGTATCGTCGTCATCAATGCATTTTTAATTTTAAAATTGTCGTGAAGAACTTTTGCAAGAGGCGCTAAACAGTTTGTTGTGCAAGAGGCGTTACTTAAAATGTCGTGCTCGCTCGGGTTGTAGTGTTCGTGATTAATACCAAACACGATAGTTAAGTCGGCACCGGGCGCTGGAGCGGACACTAAAACTTTCTTGGCGCCAGCTTGTTTGTGTTTTAGTAAATCTTCTTTTTGTTTAAAAACACCTGTGCACTCAAGCACCACATCGACACCCCACTCTTTCCAAGGGATATTGACTGGATCTCTTTCACGACTGACTTTCACTTCTTTGCCGTCAACTTTAATAAAGTCCTCACCCGCTTCAATGTTTTTGCCATAAGTTCCATGAGTGCTGTCGTACTTCAATAAATGAGCCGCGTCTTTGGCCGATGACAAATTATTGATACCAACGATATCTAACTCATCAAACCCAGCGCGAAACAAAATACGTCCAATTCGACCGAAACCATTGATTCCTACTTTTAACTTACTCATAGACTTTTCCTTTTTAGTTCCATTTTATCTTTGGAAAAACTTTTAATGCGTTTTCATTTGTAATTTTAGCGAGCTCATCCATAGTGATGCCTTTAATTTCAGCCACCTTTTCAGCGGTGTGCACAACATAAGCTGAGGTGTTTTTCTTGCCACGAAAAGGCACGGGTGTCAAAAAGGGAGCGTCTGTTTCCACATGAATGCGGTCTAACGGCAGCGTCTTTACAACTTCGCGTAAGGCTTCCGCTTTTTTAAAGGTCACCACCCCACTGATTGAAATATTTAAGCCTAAATTCAAGGCTTGATCAGCCAACCACTGTGTGCCGGTGAAACAATGAATCACTCCGGTGATCTCCCCTGAGAACTCGTGCAAAATATTGATGGTGTCTTCTTCAGCGTCACGAGTGTGAATTTCGACCGGCAAATTCAAAGTTTTGGCAATTTTGAGCTGATCTCTAAAAACTCGCCTCTGCACATCACGGTCTGAGTGATCATAAAAATAATCTAGGCCAATTTCACCGACAGCCACCACTTCATCTTTAACGGCATTGTCAATAATGAACTGCCTCACCGACTCGTTATAATCTTTGGCATCGTGTGGGTGAACACCCAAAGTGCAGTAAACATGAGGAGCATATTTTTGAGCGAGATCTAAAACAACAGGGTGATCATCCGGGCAGGTGCCAATGGTAATGATGCGCTCAACACCATTGTCCTTAGCTTTTTGCACGCTCACCGCTGGCTCGTCTTCGAGCATATTAAGGTGTGTGTGTATGTCGATCCATTTTTGCACCACTGACCTCCGTGTGAAATGAAAATACTTTTTTATAGAAAGACTCAAACACAAGCAACATATCTAGATTGGCTTGCATTTCGTATTCCATATTAATGGCTTCATTGAATAAAATAAACAACTGATGCTGTGATAACTGGCTTAGACCACTCAGTGGTTGTTGTTGCCACTCAAGAATCAAAGTGGGCAAGTTCACTTTTTGAAAATAGGCCTTTTTCATAAAAAGCTGGAGGGCCTGAACCAACAATAAACAGTTGGATTTGTCTTTCACCAAAACCTCAATAGGTTTGAGTGCTTGTAAAAAATGCCCTTGCAATAAAAACGACAAACTCTCTGAGAGATCCATGTAAAGGGCTTGCGTCGACTCTTGTTTTAACTCTTCCACTTTTTGCAAATCATTTTCACTAAAATCAATCAACCACTCTTCGGCCGAACTCACTTGCTGAATTTGTTGTTTTGTCAGTTGACCAAAGCGAATGATCTGACAGCGCGAACGAATGGTGGTGAGCATAGAGTACAGAGAGCTTGAGATTAAAAACAAATAACAATTTTGTGGCGGTTCTTCTAAGGTTTTTAACAAGGCATTGGCAGCTTGAGGGTTCATCTTTTCGGCGCCATCGATGATCACAATGCGACACTCATCAGAGTTTAATTTTTTAGATAAAAACTGAATGATCTCTCTGGCTTTATCAACTTTAATCATGCCTTTTTCTGGCTTAATAAATAAAATAGATTCGTGCTGTTCTTTAGCGACTCGCAAACAATGACCGCACTGACCGCAAGCCTCGTCCCCTTGAGAACACAACATGTTTTGCGCCAAAGCGAGAGCCGTTTTGTATTTGCCCACGCTTTTTTTACCCGTAAAAAGCAAAGAGTTGGTGAGCAAGCCCTCCTGGTAGCGGCGACTTAAAAAATTCAGTTTGTCTGTGTGTGCCTGTAGGTCGTGAGAGATTTTCAATCTAAAAATCCCTGAGCAGTTAAGGCTTCAATCAGTTGTTGCGTGAGTGTTTGTTCAGACTGGGTGGCGTCTAAAACCAGCCAGTTTTTTTGCCCTTCAGCTTGTTGCAAGTAAGAGTCTCTCACGCGGTTGTGAAAGGCGGCGCCTTCACTTTCGATGCGATCTTTTTCAGCGCGATTGGCGTTGCCCATGCGTGCTTGAGCGTCTTTGTAGCGAATGTCTAATAAAACTGTAAAATCAGGTTGTAGGCCGGACGTTGCAAAGTGGTTGAGCCACTGAGTTTCTTCCATAGAGATTTCTCGCCCGCCCGACTGAAAGGCAACACTGCTTGCAGTGAAACGATCACAAAGCACCCAGGCTCCCGATTGCAATGCCGGTTTGATTTTGTACTCAACATGTTGTGCGCGAATGGCCTCATAAATAAGGAGCTCTGTTTTGGCACAAGGGGGTTGCTCTTGTTTTTTTAATAGCATCTCTCTGAGTTCTTCGCCCACGGTGGTTCCACCGGGCTCGCGCGTGACGGTCACCGTCAGCTGCTGGTTGCTCAAATGGTTGGTTAAGTTTTTTATCAAGGTTGACTTGCCGGAGCCGTCGAGCCCTTCAAATACCAAAAATGCCATAATTTCCTATACCTACCTTCACCTTTGCAGTCACTTTATTTCCTACATGACAGGCACTGACAGCGCTTGACGCTACGCTTAAAATTGGAGGATTCCATTTACTCTCGAACCTCTCGCGCATATATTGCAATTTACTGTAAATACTCATACTTGGAGAACCCATGTTAACATTTTTAGCCATTTTTCACGTCATTATCGCTATCATATTAGTAACTTTAATATTACTACAAGACTCCAAAGGCGGAGCCATGGGTTTGCTCGGTGGCGGCGGTGGATCTAACACCGTGTTTGGTTCAACAGGGGCTGCTAACTTTTTAGTAAAAACAACTCGTTGGGTGGCTATATTATTTGCGGGAACTTGTTTCGCTCTAGCCTATTTAACCACTCAAAAAAATGACTCTATTGTCGACAAACTCAGTCTTCCGACACAACAACAGCAACAACAACCCAACAGCAATATGAATGGCGCTGCAGGCGCAGCTGCTGGAGCCGTTGATCAAGCGAGTCCAGAACAAAACAAAGCTGATGTTGATAAAGCCAAAGAAGCTGTTAAAGAAACGGCAGAACAAGCTCAACAAAAAGCGGAAGAGGCCGCAAGTGCAGCAGCCGATAAAGCTAAAGAAGCCACTCAAGCAGCTAAAGACGTAGCTGATGACGCTAAAGAAGCTGTCGAAAAAGCAGCCGGTGAAGCAGCTGAAAAAGTTAAAGACGCTGCCGGAGAGGCCGCCGAAGCTATGAAAGACAAGGCTGACCAATAAGTTAGCCTTTTAGTTATCCTATGAAATTAAGTTTAAATCAGGTTGTCGCTTTTGGTCTGATCGCTGTGATCACGGCCTTGATTCTTATGAATAACCAAGACTTCACTTTGGTTAAAGAAAATAAGACCGATATTAATGAAGACAGTTTCATTGCCCAGATCGCAAACTCCGTTGGCAGCATTGAATTTAAAACTCACAACGAAGGCAAACTTTTAACCAAAGCCAACTACCCAGAAAACCTTTATCACAAAAGCACAGTGAGTTCTCGCGCTGATGGTTCATTGCAATTGAGCATCCTAGGCGACTGGGTCATTGATCTAAAAGAGAACACCACTGTTGAAATGCAAAATTGGGGTGAGGGCGAAGATAAAAAAATTCTGTTTCACATCATTGAAGGAAGTTACGAAGTGATCAACGAGGGCGAAAAAGATCGCCTGATTGTTCTTTATAAAAATAAGTTCTACACTCCTGGTAGCCCTTTAATGCAAAAACAATCCTTGGTTATGGAAGTGGCTCAAAAAACAACGACCAAAAATCCTGAGCAGGATTCGCCAGCACAAGATTTTTCACTAGATGACAACAAACTTTTAAACCCAGCCAACCTTGTTGAAGTCACTGTGTTCAAGAAGAAACACCTCTTTGAAAAGTGTTTGGCCAACCGCTTGCGAGAGCAAAGCCAGCTCAGCGGTCGCATCCTTGTTGGTTTTAATATCACTCCTTTCGGGGCGTTAAAAAACACCAATATCATCGACAACAAAACTCAAGATAAAAAAATTGAGTCTTGTGTGCTTGATGTGTTTAAACAGATCAAAGTGAAAAACTATGACGGTGATAAAACGTTTTTTGCTTTTCCAATTGATTTTCGTTGATTGAAAATTACACTCGCACGACTCACTCACAAACTTTTTTCTAGGTTAACTTTTTCAGGTCTGAGGACAACGTGCTTAAATCAGCTGAAACTCGACTAGCAAAAGGTCAGTTAAGTTAGCTTTTAAAAGTACTGAGTCAACTAAAGAGAGGGAAAAAGGTCTTGTTGGCTTGTGATGATTTAAAATAAACCTAAAGATTGTGTTTTGTCTCAAGTTAAAACAACACTTCACCTTAAATAGCTGTAACTGTTTGTTATTTATTCCGATAAATATTTAATGATTCAATTTTTAGTTTGTGTTTGCTTATTTATAGCAACTTCACTTTTAACATCTTGCAGTTATGACAAAACAGAACTCACTCTTAGTTCTGCATTTGATGTCACTTGGAGGTTTAATTCAAGTAACAACT
>JAHDFM010000004.1:0-25842 GCA_020628165.1 Bdellovibrionales bacterium
AAAACTTTTGCATAGCGCTTTTTGATCTCTTTTTCCTCATCACTTTTAGGGTCTCCAGGGTAACTGGGTATATCGTAGCCCTGAGATTGGAGTTCTTTAATAGCTGCTTTTAACTGAGGAACAGATGCACTTATATTTGGAAGTTTGATAATGTTGGCCTCAGGGGTTTTTGCCAACTCACCTAATTCTTTAAGAGCGTCAGTAACAAACTGTTGCTCTGTTAGTTTTTCTGGAAAGTGTGCTAGGATACGACTTGCCAGTGAAATATCACGTGTTTCTACTTCAATATCTACAGTTGAAGTAAAAGCTTGTATGATGGGAAGTAGAGAGCCTGTAGCTAAAGCTGGTGCTTCATCTGTTTGTGTGTAAATAATTTTTTGTTTCATTTATAGAACCTCTGGCTTAGTTTCATCGTTTTAAAAAGTTAAGGACTTTTTAGAAAACAGGGACAACCTCAAATTAATATTAAATATTTGTTAAATTCCCGACAACTTTGGCACATTTAGAGCTAATTAGGTAGAGTTCAGAGCCTTTAATGCTACGCAAAAGCCTAGTTTAAACCCTAATAACTCAAGTCAAATGTATTCAATTTTTATAAAAAAATTAATAGCTTGGCTATTTAGAGAGAGGGTTACAATTTGCGACGCAATTTGGAGCTGGTGAGCTTGAAGTTATTGGGCATCTTAAGTCAGATCCTACTCAGACAGATCAGTTTTCTATTGATATTTTTTAGCGGTAATCGTGGAGGTAGTCTATTGTTTCGGGGATCCAGGGGTCGGAGGCGCCTTCGTAGTTGAGCTCTTCGTTTTCCCAAGTGACCTCTGTGGGTTCGATGTCGGGCTTGTATTCGGCGTGAATGAGCTTGTTCTTTTTTAACCCCTCTAGCAACTCTTCTATGATTTGTATGCCTAAAATTTTTCTTCGCATGAGGTCTTCGATGCTTTTTTCTATTTGATCTGTTGTGAACTCGTAATTTTTAAGCAAGCTGTTGCCTATGTCCATTATATGCTCGGCTCCGATGAGACCTAACTGATACAAGTCCAATGCTGATTGAAAACTGTTATAAGTTGGCAAACATCGTCTTCCAAATTTGATGTAGTACTCAGCATCGGTGTCTTCTTCTAGGTTTATAAAAAACCTCAACAAAGGGTCTTGCTCTGGAATTTTATTTTGCAACTCCAGGATCTTTTTAATTTGCATATCGACCACTTCGAGCTCGGTGAGATGTTTAGTGATCTCCAGACGAGTGAGACGACGAGCGCAAATGTCTGAGTACAACGAGTATATGATGGCATCGGCCTCACTATCATCCCCCCACATCACCTGTTTGATATCTTCTGGAAGCATCGTTCGCAACTGCAGTAAGGCTTGTAGTTTAAAGCCAACCTGCTTTTTTAACATCCACAGTTTTTGCGGATGCAAGTTTTGCATATTGTCCTTACAAAAAAGCCCCACTGGTTCAATTTTATCGAGAATGAGTTTTTCTAAGATTTTCTTTTCTAGTTGTGGCGGCGATGCTGTTATGAAAAAAAGTGGGAACTGTTTACCAGGTTGTGTGTGAAACTTTTTGATAGAGCTCACGAGCTCTGAGGTGCCTGGAATGTTTTTCTTTTCAAAGGCCTTTTCAAAGATGGTGCGCATTAAGCCTTTGAAGGTTTCGAACTTGGTGTCTAGATAGGTTTTATCTAAGTCCCATAAGAAGACTGTTTTTGCTTCTTTTAAGTGCTCTTCGTTGTATGAAAAATAAACGACATCTAAATTAACTTGTGATCTTTTTTTCCAATCGGCCATAACACTTACTTACAACGCTAATAATAAAAATGCAGCTATATTTACAATAAAAGTGAGAGCGGCAATGAGTGGCTTGCGCTCTTTCACTTTTTCAGTCTCTTCAGTGACCTCTGGTGAGTAGTATTCAGAACCTATGCGCTTTTTCAGCCCATCTTGAATCTTAAACAGTTCACTGATGCGTTTGTACTCCGACGGAATACGCACCAGATCATATTCTTTAAAGTTATTTAAATCGATATGGCGTTCTAATAGTATTGTCACAACACCATATTTTTCAAGTTTAACGATTCTGCCCTCAGCGACAATCTCTAAATCTGTGGCATTCAAAAATAATGGGTCAAATGTCTTTGATTTTAATTTAATGATCTGTGCAATGTCACCCACTTTGGCTCGCGACAGTTCACTGAGTTTTGCTTTAATCATGTAATCAGATCCATCTTGATAGACGGGTTTGCCTACTATTTTATCTAAAAATAAATACCCTTGGTAAGGTACAGAGGCCATAAAATCATTCACAAGCTTAACACCTGCATCTTCAAGCTGCTCCTGAACGGGAAGAGATGGATGAAGTTTAATTTTAGATTTCCAAAGTAAAAGGCCATTCTTAGTTTCGTAAGCATGCATATGCATGGTTCTTTTATCTAAAAAAGTGGTCATAACGGCATGAGCGTCTAAAAGCTGACCTAATATAATGGCATCAGCCGGCTTTAGCTCTTTTCTTTTTTGATAAACATCTTTTTTGATTAAAAAATTTCGACTGGCCACTAAGAAACGCTTATCAAAGGTGAGCTTCTCTCGAATTTTCCACCAGGTCTTTTCGGCTGACTTCGTGTGCTCGGCTGTCGTAAAGATTGGAAACACCGTCACCCTACGAATGAGAGAGTGATTTTGCTCCGCGATGAGTAGAGAGGAATAAAAAAACATCAAGACAAAGGTCCAACAGATTTTCATACCCTATTCTACCGCTTGAATAGATTTTAAAACAATATTATTTCAAAATCCCAGACCTTCTGGGGTGTGATTTGAGGTGTTAAATAAAATTTTACAGGTTATTTGTAAAGCAGACTATTATTTATACTCAAACTCATATTTTACAGTTACACAAAGTTGAGCTGGCTTTTCTTGAACATATTTGTAAGAACCATCTGACATTTTAACGGCCCTGAAAGGATGTCCATTTATAGAGGTTGGGGTTGAGACATCTAAAATCTTTGAAAAACCATTTAGTGCATCATTTAAATCTTCAGCACTTTTTTCAGCATTACTTTCTACATCTATACATTTAACCTTGAAACCAATTTCTTTATTTCCAATAAATCCAAATGCACTAAAACTAGATATAACTACTAAAAAAATTACTAAACTTTTCATACTTCATCCTTAATTTTATTGATTACCTAAATACCAAGTAAATAGCTTGCCATATTAAGTGGCCAATCAAATTCAAGTCGCTGTGTTTTTGTGTTCTTTTTATTTACTTAGGACAATTATTGTCACTAAATAGCATCGTCATTTTTAACGCAGCAAAGGACGTAAACAATCACCACTAAATATTAATAAGAATGCTCTGCGATAGGTCCTTCGCTGCGCTCAGAATGGCGAAGTTATTTGAATTTTAGTTTTTGTTGAGGGATTTCTATCCAGGCAGCTTTAGGTGGATAGTTTTTGGGTTTGGGTTCAACCATTTTTTTGTACTTTAGCACGCCTGTTAGAGCGCAGATGAAGGCGTCGAAGGACTGGTTGTCTTCAATTAAGGTGCGGCGGTCTTCTTCGTAAATGAAACACACATCAGAATCGATGAGTTGGCTGATGATGGCCTCTCTCACCTCACTGCCACTCACTGCATGTTTATGAAAGCGCAAGTATGACTTTTGAATCCCCAAAGAGCGACCAATGCGCCAAAGGCTGAGCTTGGGAAAGGTTTCTATGAATTGCGACTTCACATGCTTTTGAATGTACAACATTCTGGCCATCAACGGGGCATGGTTAGCACCCATGGCATCGGACACATCAAACTTTTCTTCTAGAAAATAGGACACATAAATTTCAGCGCAGCGACGAGTATAAGGAGTGATGAACTTCTTCTTTCTTTTTGATTTTAATATTTCTTTGTAAGACTTTTTTTGCCAAACGATCTCTGGAACCTTACACGCTTTAATCCCTGGGCACTGCAAACGACATTTCACACATTTTGGCAAAGACAGTGATGAGTTCACTGAGATGTATTTTGTTTTGGGCAAATAATTGTTCAATAATTTGATGAGGCTTTCATCAGAAGAGCTCCCCTCTTCAGCTTTGATCTTGCTTTTTAGGCCATGCAAAAATATTTTGTTTTTTTTAATAAAGTACTCTATGTCGGCAACAGCTGTTTTGTCGGAGTTGGCGCCAGATAGTGCCACTCCTTTGAAGAAATAGCTCTTAAGAGAAGAGTTTAAACCTTCTGGGTAACGGGTTTGACTTCGAGCACTTGATAATTTTTTTCTTGGCACGCCGATTTAATTCCTTGTTGTTTTTCTGCTGCGGCCCATATCATGACACAGCCACCACCTCCAGCACCACATATCTTAAATCCTTCGGCTCCGTTTTCAAAGGAAATATTTTTCAAGTCTTCAATCTCTGGATTACTAAAGCCTGCACTCAATTGCACCCTCACCTCGTTCTCACGGTTCAATAATTCAGGAATGGCTTGCCAATCCTGCCTGCGACAGGCTTCAGCAAACTCACTAGAAATGTCGGCAATGCCTTTAAGTGCTTGCACCGTTTGAGAGTTATTTTCAACCACCTCTTTGATCACCTGCCAATTATTGATGCCAGAATGATGTGACTTACCGGTGTACACCACCATTAGGTGATCGTTAAAGTGTTCATAATCAAAGTCGATATTATCAATATAAATTCCATCGTAATCATATTTGATAATATTGAGGCCATGACTAAACGCCCCGATATAATCTTGTGTGCCTGTGGGTGTATTTAAAAAGTGAGCCTCAACATTGGAAGCCAAGCGAATCATCTTGTCTTGCGACAGATCCACTTTGTTCCACTCAGCAAAGGCCTTGATCAAACTCACACTGAGACTAGAGCTTCCACCCAAACCACCTCCAACAGGACTTTCTGAGCGCGTTTCTAAGTAAAAACCTTGCTCTGGTTGCCAGTGTTTTAAATGCGACCTGACCAAAGTCAACTCTTTGTCCGGGCAATTCATTAATTCATTTAAGTCAGAAAATTTTTTTTGATAATTAAAGTCCGTAATGTTTAATTCAATGCCGCCTTGCTTAGGTATAAGCTTTACATAGGTGCTCACTGAAATAGACAAATTCACTGTGTAACAAGTGCCAACAATGGCATTGAGCGGCCAACAGTCAAGTGTACCTCCGGCTAAGTCAACTCGTGTCGGTGACACCACATTAATTTCGTTCATGTAAACTCCTCTTTGCTCTGCTTCACTCAATTCAAAAAATTAATGGCACTTTTTAAGTGGTTCATCGACTCTGGAGTGAGTTGAAAATAAACTTGCAAGTGCTCTATAAAGCCGTAATGTTTGCCGTGATCTTCCTTGCTAACGAGCAACGTCCATTCTTGTTGCCCTTCTGAGTGCTGGAAGTTCAGCTTAAATAAAGGGGCCTCTAACCCCAACTGTTGATGGTTGTCACGACTCACTTGTTTGTCATCAAAAAATCGAAACACCTTCACCTGCATCAGTTGCCTGAAAAAACCAACCATGCTTTCATCTTTGATCGTGTTCAGTTGCTTTTTATTGGGAACCCAAAGTTGTTTTTTTTCATCGAGCTCGTATGAGATTTGTTCACCTTGTCTTCCAATATTTATTTTAGCAAGGTTGCCATTTAATAGGTAAACCTCTCTTTGGCGAAATTCAAACTGACTCACTAAATTTTGCCAAAAAGACTCAGCGACATATTTTTTATCATTGGTCATTATAAAAGAACTGCCATCTACGGCACGCTGTTTAGAAATGGCAATATTTTGACGAGTGCTATCGCTAAAACGCACCTGTAAATCAACTGTGTCAGAATTTTGCTTGTGTTGTGATGGAATGAATTCGTGACCACTTAACTTTTGCACCATTTTTTTGACTTTGCTCATGTCAGCTGGATACGGAACCCGGCCCCTTGATGACACTTGCCAACCGAATTGCTCGTCATAATTAATTTGCACCTGTTGGGACCCAGCTTTAAATTCGAAGCCTTGAATGTTTTCGGCTTGGCCGGGTTTCAAGATCATATTATGCGCTTGTTCTTGGTTTTGTAACTTTTTATTATACTGCACCGAAAAGTAGGCAGCCGCCAACATAGCAAAAGCACAGCTATAAAAAATTATTTTTTTGATGTTCAGTTTCAAGCCCCTTTCCGGCGTATAAAAAATAAGCCTGACAATAAAAACAACATCAACGGCAACACACTGCCGGCAACTACGATGGTATTGCGTAAACGATCTGTTAAAATAATTTTGCTTCCCTGTTTGACTGATGGGGCTTTATTGATCAAATCGTTCACACCAGTTAAATAAGAAAAACTATTGAGTGTTAACTGCTGATTCACCCCTTGTAGCAAATCTTTGTTAGTCAAAAAGTCACTGTCCCCCACAACTAAAACTTGCCCTTGTGGACCACTTCTTTTTGTTGCAAGCACTGCAAGTGTTTTTGCAGCTCTTTTCCCAGGAGTGAGTTCTAGTTTTAGCTCATCCACAGTAAAGCTTTGTCCGGTTGTAGAGATGAGCGGAGTGTAAACATAACTTTTAAAATACTCGCTCTTTTGCAGCCTGACTTCAGAGGCCTGTTCAAACAACGTAAAAGCTTGTCGATCACTGCGAAAACTTTCTGTGACCGGTGACTTCTCAGAAAAAACAATACCTACGGCCGTTGTTGGGCTGCGCCCCAACTGTTGCCCCACTTCCGACACGATGTAGTTGTCAGCAAAATCAAAAGCAAAATGATTAAGCACAGCCTGCATATTAGTGCCTTGCTTGGGGTCTAAAGCAACAACTAATTTGCCCCCCTCTTGCACATATTGAATCAACTGTTGTTGCACTTCTTTTGTAACCGCGAATTTAGAACCGACCACTGCAATGACATGTTGTTCCTTTGGGCTTAGTTTTGTAGTTCGCTCTGTCAAGCTGAAGGACTCAACTTCAAACCCTTTTGAGGTAAGCACCTGCCTCAAGCCAAGAAGCCCTTCCTCACTGTCATCAAGCAAGGAGCGTTCTCCGTGACCTGATAAAAAGTAGATCTTCTTGTTATGTCCTTGAGTGGCCAGAGTGATCGCCTGAGCGAGTGACTCCTGATTGATAGGAGTGTCCACCTTTATTTTTTTATCTTTGTAGCGCACAAGAGTGATCAAATCGGATTCAGCGGGAATGTCTTTCAATTCAATCTTTGCTTTGATGGCACTTTTGTAAATGTCGACCGACTCATTTTTAAAAAATCGAGAAGACTTTTTGTAAGGCTGCAAAAGTTGTTTTAATGTCATTAACTTCACTCGGTCTTTTTGACCACGGTAGTAGGAGCTAACTAATAAATCTTCATCCAGTGAATTTAAGATTGCTGACTGCTCAGGAGATAGCGTATTGAGTTGAGCCTTGGTAATATCAATAGACTTATTAAACTGCACTGAAATCACATTCATGGAAACGAGTAACACTAAAAATATTAGTAATGAAAGTCCCATGGACATGCTATACTTAGTGGAGCGTAAAGTTAAAACTTCAGCATAGTATTTGATATCAATAAATATCGCCGTCGCCAAAGCAACAAACATGGTGACCAAAGGTATGTACAAAAAACTAACCCACCCGCCAATATAAACACGCGCCAAGAAAACGATTAAAAAAGCGAGAGCAGAAATAAATAAACAAACGCGCCCAGAAAAACTCATGCTATCTCCACCTTTTTGAATCAATTGATTTTTGTGACATAAATAAAAACAAAGACATCAAACTGATAAAATACACTAGAGAACTCAAAGACAGCTGCCCCTTCACCATTGCAAATAAATTTTCACCAATTGAAATGTGATCCATGGTGGCTAACAAAACCCCATTGTCGGAGTATAGAGTCCCTTGGCTGAGTAGCCATAAAAATAAATTTAAAACAATAGCAAATATAAAACTAAAAATAATAGAACTAGATAAGGAGGAAGCAAACAAACCGATGGCTACATAGCTGGCCCCTAAAAATAACAGACCTAAAAATGAACCTGCAATCAACCCAAGATCAATCTCTGCGAAGAGCATAGAAAACAAAGGGTATAAAAAAGCTAAAGCAATTAAACCAGCCGTTAACAAAAAGCCCGCAATAAACTTTCCCATGATAAGTTCAGTGGCTGTTAATGGTGAGGTCAGTAGTAGGTCAATGGTTCTTGTTTTTTTCTCTTCAGCGAGCAACTTCATGGTGATGGCAGGAATGGCAAAAAGTAAAATTAGGTTCACCGTAGAGATATGCCCAACAATAACGGCATCAAAATAAGTGGGCAGTTCTTGGCCGATCATTTTAGGCGAAGTCGACCGGTAGGCAAAATCAATGGTTTTTTTGATGTAGGTGAAGCTCCACACAACACTGCACACACCAGCAATTGCAAAAAATAACGGTGACAATAAAAAAGCACTGAGGTCTCTTTTAGCTATGGTCAAAAGGGATCTCATACTTGCACCTCCTTAGCTCGAGTGAGTTCAGCAAACAAGCTCTCAACAGGGTTTTTGATAGAACTGAATTCAAGCAAACCACAACCAGAGTTCACCACAATTTTTGCAAGTTGTTCAGAATTTAATTTTGTAGGAGCAAAGCTCACTTCCAGAAATGCCCCTTTCACTTCAACCAAGTTGACGCCATCTGTGTTTTGCAAAGTTTTGTGAAGATCTGATTGCTTGCGCTTCACTTTGATTTTGTATCTCAATTCTTTTTGCACATTGGTATGCAGTTGTTGCAAGCTTTCTTGAGCAACGATTTCACCTTGATCAATGATGATGATGCGATCACAGGTCGCCTGCACTTCACTGAGTATATGGGTGGACAACAAAATGGTGTGCTCCCCCTTCAAACTGACAATGAGCTCACGAAACTGTATCACTTGATTGGGATCTAAACCCACTGTGGGTTCATCAAGTATAAGCACTTCGGGCTTTGATACCAAGGCGGCTGCAAGCCCCACGCGTTGTCGATAACCTTTAGACAGGTTCCCAATCAGACGTCTTTTAACATCTTTTAAATGAACCTTCTCTAAGGCGTAATCCACATTTACAGCCAATTTGTCACGAGCCACTTTTTTAAGTCTTGCGACAAAGTGTAAGTAACTTTCAACGCGCATGTCAGTGTAAACTGGCGGTTGCTCAGGCAAATAACCAATGCACTTTTTGGTGTGGAGAGGGGCTTCAAAAACATCGACCCCATCAATTAAAACTTGCCCTGTGGACGATGGCATGAAGCCCGTGATGATTTTAAGAGTGGTGGTTTTACCAGCACCGTTGGGGCCGAGGAAACCGACGACCTCTCCTTTTTCTACCATGAAATTTAAATTAGAAATGGCTTTTCGTTCTGCAAAGTTTTTTCCGAGGCCAATCACTTGAATCATCAACAGTCCTTTGTTTACAAATTCACCTTAAAATTAAATCAAAATGCCGCTCATCTGGCATCTGATAGATCACATTAATGCACCGCAATTACTAACGAAGCAGGCTATTTGGGCATTTGAATCAACACATTTTTATCGTTGATGTAAGTTACCTTGCCAGGAGAACCTTTCACCTTCTTTAAAAAACGCACTTGGCAGTGAATGAGGTTAAATTTTAACCCCAAAAATTTATCTTTTTTACCTTTAAAATTATGCTCCACCAAGTAACGACCGGCTTCCGTCAAAACTGAGTGAGAAAGGCTCTCGCCCTTGTTTAGCGGTATAATGCCGTGGGTGCTTGGGTAATCGCGCAAATGCATCCATACGTGCCAAGGCTTTGCCATTTTGATCAACTCATCGTTGTTTTTAGCAGAATATCCACACAGCAATTGGTAGTCGCCATTCAGAGGGTAAGTTTTAAATTTTGTGCCTTTTTTATTTTTACTGGGCTTTATATTTCGTTGTTGCACTTTATTGTACCCAGCATACCACTTTTTTGGGTCGTCGAAATCTTCAAGCTGCTGTAGTTTTTGTTCGATTTCCGCCAAGCGATTCTGGCCGCCTTCTATTTTTTCTTTTTCTTTTTTGAGGCGCTCATAAAGTAGATTTAAATTTTGATACGGCGTCAGTGAAGTGTCCAGATAGCTTGCAAAAGAGGTTTCAAAATCAAGGTTCTGATGCAAGTTGATCTCTTCTGTGAGCTTGCGATAAATTAGCACCTTTTCTTTTTTATTGAGTAAGTCCATGGAAAGTTTGCTTTTAATTTTTTTAACCTTTTTTATTTCTTGCAAGTAAAGAGCTTTGTAATCCACCTGCTTTTTAACTGTTTTTTTGTGACTTGCTTGAAACTCGTCTTGCAACTTCTCTAGAGAGCGTACTTTAAACTCCTGCTTCGTTTGTGAGCTCGCTGTGAATTCTTTGACTTTTTTGTACGACACTTGCTTTTGATTGGAGCGCAAAATCAAATTGACCCCTTTAGGAAATAAGTTCATTTCAATTTCTTGCTCGCCATAGTCAAAGTGACTGAAGTGAAGAATCAAGATGCGCTCGCCCTCATGCTTCACTTCGGCTCGCTGGAGTACGGAGTTCAAAAAGTGATTGGTTAAAAAATGAATCCAAGGTTTTTTTACGTTTTTTTTAATCTTAAATTGTGAGGCCGGCAAGAATAACGGCAAGTTGGCTTTGAGCGATAATTGCCAGATGATATTTTTATCTCCCGTCCAGAAGCCAAATTCAATGGTGTCGAGCGTGCTAGTGACTTTTTGTAAAGGAATCCCACAACAGCTATTGAGCTGCTCACAAATCATTTTTACTTCGAGATGGTTAAGTGGCTTCATGTTGAAGTTAGTTTGCCATAGATTTGTTTAAAACTTAATGGCTTAATTGAAATTAATTGTAGGTTCTACAAACAAAAAAAGAGGCAAAAGCCTCTTTTTTTAATATCAAATTGTCCCTTTTAATTATTCAACTGGAGAAGCAAACTCCACTTCTTCCAACCATTTTTTACGAGCTTCTTCTTGACGAGCTTCTTTCTTAAGTTCCTCTAGGGCATGTCTTCTCGCTTCAGCTTCAGTCATTCTTTGTCTAACAACTTCAGAACCAAGGTTTAATTCATTGTACCTCTTAGTGATTTCATCAGCACTAAAAGTTCTCAGTTGTGTTTCATCAGAGCTCACCTCTTGTGGTGTAGGTTGTACTGGTCGGACATGCTCATACACTCCGCCTTCTAAGTTATATCTCAAAATTTTCTCTTCAAGAATTGTTTGATGGCCATCTAAATCATTTTCAACAACTTTTAATGTCATTGTATTACAGTTATCAAAACATTTAACAAGGGCTTGTTGAGCAGATAACTCTGAACTTCCAGGTATATTTATAACATTATCACTTTCTAATTGAGTTAACTCTTGACTGACAACTGTTTGACTTTGCTCATCAACAATTTCAAAAAGAACTTTCACTCTGTCTTCAACTTCTGTTTTAGATACATAAAGACCCGACTCACGAACCAATGGCTCAGCTGGTAATTCTTCAGTTGATCCAACAGCTGGAGCTATGACTGCAGCAACAGCTTCGATCTGAGCGGCACTTTCAGCAACTTCTGCAGCAGCATCATTGAGTTGCTGAACTCTTTCCTCAGTAACTTCATCATCTGAACCTGTATCACCTGCTGCTAAGTCAGCTATGATAGCATCACTTTGGTTGGCAAGGCTTTCAGCCTGTTCTGTCGCCTCAGAAACTTCTGGGGAATTAGCTCCTAATTTTTCCAATGCTTGACCATAAATAGCCCATTTACTTGCTTGCACTTTATTGGCATTGGCCTCTTGAGTGATTGATTTTTGCATCATCTGAAGTTCTTGACGCTTTAATGCGTTATTCACTTCCGATTGCTCAACTAACTTTTCAAGTAAGCCAGCTTCATTGCTCTGACCTCTTACGCTTTTTGACGAAAAGTTTGAGCTACAAGAAATTACGAACACAACAGATGAACATAGGATGGTTGCGTTCAGTAAGTTAAATTTTTTCATTATCAGTCTCCCTGAAAAGTTTTTTATACAACTTTCAATAAAGCAAAAACTTTTCCAAATTTACAAAGATCTAAGTCTAATGATTACAGACACTTACTGGTGCACCCATCAACCAACAGACCCTTCTTGCCAATTTTTGTTAAACACTATGCTCAGACTGTGACCAATAATAAACAATATTACTTTTTATGGGCCCTCTCATTTTGACCTCTTGCCACAAGAGTTATATAAGTAACTATTAACTAAATTTACCGATAAATATCAAAGGCTTACATTGCAACAACTCAACGAACAATCCATAACCGAGTTGGTCCTGCGCTGCCAGGAGGAGAAGCCATTTGGAACTAAGGCCTTTTCATCCCTTGTTGACACCTTTCAACCGGCTATTTATCGCTTCTGCCTTAATTATATAAAGGTCGCCAGTGAGGCTGAAGAACTCACCCAACATGTATTTTTAAAGGTTTTTCACAACATAAGTAAATTTAAGCATGAATCGTCTTTTAAAACGTGGATATATAGAATTGCCGTAAATATTTGCACTGACTTCTATAATAAGAAGAAAAAACAAGATCAGATACAACAGGAGATCAAACAAGCCAGGCAAACTCAGCCAGATGCCAGTCACGACCACGAAAAGGTCGAAGACCAAGACGAGATCCGCAAGCACCTCGACAAACTCTCGACTCAAGAACGCGAGGTCTTGATCCTTCGCTTTTACGAAGATTTAAAAATACAAGAAATTGCAGACACCTTAGGAATACAACTGAGCGCAGCTAAAATGCGGCTTTCACGAGCCCTAGAACATTTTAAAGTGGTATATAACAAATAGGTGCCTTATGACGGATGATTTTAAGAAAGATTTGAGCGATGCTGAATTAGAGAAATTATTTCAAGATAGCAAACCGGAAAATGACTCTTTAATGCCTGAACGCAAACAGGCTCTGACTCGCAAAATTGTTAGCAAAGCAAAGACGGAAAACTCAGCCAAAACCTTGTCTGAATACTCATTCATCAAGTTTTGGTCGGTTTTTTTGGAATTTATAACGGTTTTTTGTACACTTTTAGATCCAAAAAAAGTAAACAAAAATAGTGAAGATAAGGAGCAAAAAAAATAATGGACTTTAAAACCACACTCATCGAATCGCTCAACTCAATGTGGGTGAATGTCACCAACTTCTTACCAAAAGTGATTGGTGCCCTCATACTATTTGTCATCATATATTTAATAGCTAAGACTTTACGCAAAGTAATAGGTACATCTCTCGACAAGCTTGGCTTTAACCAACTTATCGATCGCCTGAACTTAACTCAAAGTCTACATCAGGCTGGGATTAAAGCACCCCCTTCACAACTTGTAGCCAAGATTGTTTTCTTTTTGGTTATGCTTGGAGCTCTCATTGTGTGTGCTGATGTCCTACAAATGGAAAAGGTCTCTAAAGCCATAGAAAGCTTTATCAACTATATCCCTAATATCTTTGGTGCTGCTTTCATTTTATTTCTAGCCCAGATGGCTGGTATGTTCATCAGAGAAACTGTTGAAGCCACTGCTGAGCATTTAAATTTTGATTATGGCAAAGCTATTGGCGGAGCGCTTTATGCATTGATATTTATCATTGGGATCGTGCTTGCATTTGAACAGTTACAAATTGAAACGACCCTGCTTAGCAACGTCATTCAAATTGGATTGATTGCTGCAGGAGTTTCTTTAGCGATCTCTTTAGGTCTTGGAACTAAATCTGTTTCGAATAAAATTGTTTCTGGCGTGTATGTACGTGAAGATTTTGAACAAGGTGATGAGATCACTCTTAATGGAGTCACTGGAGTGATCACTTCTGTAGGCTCTGTAAACACGCATATTAAAAAAGCAGATGGATCTATTGTTATCATTCCTAACAACATATTGATTGAAAGTGTTGTTGAATGCAAAAAAGGATAAACTAAAATAGCTGCTCTTTTTTTTGATTCATTAACGTTTTTAAAAAATGAATACTAGTTTACTGATGTTTCTCTAATAAAAAAAAAGGGTAGAGCAAAATGGTTAGCTATGCTCTACCCCCAAAAGGTTATAAGCTCATAGTGAGCTTAAAAGGTTGTTGATTGGCCGGGTACCATTAAACTATTCACAACTTGTGCCAACTGAAATAAACATAAATTTTATTTGGCCACTCGAGCTATGCTTTAGTCTAGTCACTGACTAAAACTTCTACGTGTCTCAAAGGGGGACATTTTCTTTTTAAATAAACATATGAAATCTCTAATAAATCGCTTCATATTGATTTATAATGAGACACATAAATATCTAATTCTATTTTTTCAAGACTAGTATTTAGACAAATAAGGATAAATTATGCCTAAAACAACTCACAGTTCTGACTTACAAAAAAACCTACTGTTTCAAAAAGTTGGCATTTTTATAGATGCTGAAAACATTGAACTGTCCGGACTAAAACACCATGAAGGCCGTACTGATTACAAAAAGATTTTAGACAAGGTCGGCGACCGAGAGATCGTTCGCATTCTTTACTATAAACCAGAGTACAAAGAAATATCTGATGATTTTGAGACCTTTTGGAATGGACTTGGTGGTGAGATCAAACGCCCTACTAAAAATGCTGATACCTTTTTGGTGATTGACGCCGTCACCCTGGCTGAAAAACTTGATGTGGCCATTATTTTAGGTGGGGACAAAGATTTCTTACCTCTCATTTGGTATTTGCGCTCACGTGGTTGCCGAGTGGAAATTTGGTCATGGCCTGAATCAACCTCACCTGAAGTTAAAGAAGCCGCTGACTTTTATTTTCCTTTGACAAAAAACTTTGTCATAAAAAAAACAAAAACACGCGCTAAGAAAAAAACCAAAAGTAAGTCTTAAATATTATTAGAAGTCTTCAGACAAGACCACACCTTGAACCGTGCTATAAACGACATGCCCTGACCCATCCACGTAACGGAGTGGAGCTTGTAAAGACGACAGCGATGCACTGATCTGATAACCACCAGATGTGTTCACAATATTGGAACCGGGAACGTTGCTCATTAATGACAACGATAAGACAGGCATCGTGAATTCAACATCTTCTTGAATAACTATGTCCCCAAATGCATTATCAATGTTTAAAGTTTTGATTCCTGGCATGGTAGAGGTGATCGCACACCTTGCTACCCCAGCAGCATCTGTAGGGTTACAGTTGTGAACGACAGTTGATAAACCAGTCACCACACTGAGCTCAGGAACCCAATTTGCGTTGACGGTGTCGTTACTGTTGATCGAATGAACTTCAATATATAGAAAGGAACTTCCATTTGCGATTCCAGTTCCTAGGGGAACAATTCTTGTTTTGGCGTAGTCCACTGTTGAGCCAAACTCAACACCGCCACCTTCAGAAAAACAGCCCACCAAAACTAGATAAGCGGGAATTAAAATCATAATTTTTAATAGTTTCATAAACATATGTAGCACCTAGCTCTTATACAATTAAATGACCTCTACGTTAGTCTTATCGGACCTTTGTCTTAAATATTAAGAGCATTTATGGGCTTTTATTCTGCTATATTCACATGATGAATAAATAGCGTTTGATTATGCAACACCCTCGCTAAAAAACGTCTCAAAACAAAACAGTTTTTATTTCTACGCACTTCGACAAGGAGGCATTCACTTCTAAAAGTTGACACGTTTCTGACTGGACATTTCTGTAAAATTACCATCAAATGGACCTTAGATGGAATATTTAGCTCAATACCAAAATCAAATTATTATATGGTGTGCACTCGGCCTAGCCATTGGAGTGCTTGCAAAATTTTTAATGCCAGGCAAAGACAAGGGGGGCCTCATTTCAACAGTGCTTCTCGGCATTGGTGGTTCGTTCTTAGGTGGTTTTTTGGGGAACCACTTCGGCATAGGTGGGGCTAATTTCACCGATGGAATTAGTATTATCACTGTGCTTACAGCCCTCGCTGGCGCTTTTATATTACTAATTTTATTTAAAATTTTTAGATTTTTGATATGAAAAAAGTCATCGCAATCATATTTTTTTGTGTCTCTCTGGGCTGCGCTCAAGCACCCTACAAAAATACCTTGTTTAGCGTTGCTGAGTCTTGCGCACATGATTTACAAACCTACCCCGACACTTGCCAATCAGACTACAGAAACACCTATCAACGAATCGATTTCATCACCCTAACTATTTCCACTATAGCCCTATTTCTTGACCTATGAACAGCTAGAACCCCAGCTGAGCAGTGCCAACTTTTCCAATGACAAATGAACTCAGGCCGTTGCTTTTAGGCACTTAGACTAGCTGCGGAAGCTTCCCAACACCTTTCAAGCTCTTAATATCCACTATTTTCTTAATGGCTCTATTTCTTTGGTATTTTCAAGGCCTATGTACTGTACAGGCAATTTTTTTTTAAAGCCCTAGGGCGCCATTAACAAGCTCATAGAGCTGGATTTAATGCTTTTATTTTTAGATCTATTTTTTAAGTTTTGACTCAATTTGACTTCAAAACCTCCTGCCATGGCTGTTAAAAACTAATCCTATCTTCCCTTTTTTCTCTTTTTCAATCTTTTGATTAGACGAACGCTCGATTAATCTATACAACTAATAAATGAGAGTTTTATTACTTTCGATTAACCTGAGTCTGATCTCAAATAAACAAAATAGGAATACAAATGCAAAAAGGAAAAGTTAAGTTTTATAACAACGAAAAAGGTTTTGGATTTATCACACCGGAAAATGGAAATGACATATTTTTTCACGTTTCAGAAATCCAAGGAACAGAGCCTAAAGATGGAGATGATGTTGAATTTGAAATCGGAGAAGGTAAAAAAGGCCCATGCGCAACTGGCGTAAAGGTTGTTAACTAAGATTGTTTTTTTAAAACTTTGAATGCAAAAAGCAGGTGGATGATATTCACCTGCTTTTTTTATTTGAACTGTCTATTTATTTTTTGTCTACAAAGCTTACTATATCTTCAAGGCACTTTATTTAATGTTTCTGCGTTTGAGCTCTTTGTTTTCTTCTTCCAACTCAAGCAACTTTGATTCTAGCCTTTCAATCTTGTCAGCTAATAAATAAAGTGCTCGCTGCACACTGTCTGCTTCCGCGCCCCTTACAGAGAAGCCCTCAAAATTACAAGTTCCATTAAAGCTCCATGAATCACAAGGAACATGCCTATAAGATCGTATGATAATATTAGCGTGAGATGATGCCGAATAAATAAAAACTCCTGCGAGCACGGCAAAAATAATTTTCTTCATAAAACCCTCCTTAGTTCTATCAATTATTACAATCTATATTTTTTGAGCGCACAAGGCCTTGCCCGTTTTTAATAAACTTTCTTTAATTGACTCCAACCGCTCACATAGCGGGGTGATTTATGATTGCGGTTCATCTTCCAGGCTTTATTATCCAAGCCACAAGCTGCAACCCTCACCGTACCACTGCCGTCTCTGGCATTGATCTGATCTATACACTGCATAAGCTTCATGTCTCGCTCACTGTCCGGCTCAGACAAGAGGCTGAGCTGTGTCTGCTGCTGACTGGTGATCTTACCTAACTGCACTCCCGCCTTCTTATACTCAAAGCCGGCCTTATACATATGATCTAAAACGCGAAAAGCATAGCGAATGGCTTTGCGCGTGTCCGAGGTTGGTGACAACAACGTTGTGAACTCAAACGCTTTGTACTGAGGCGTATTTTTAAAAGGAGACGTGCGCATAAACACGCCGATCTCTGCACAGTTGGAATTTTGTTTGCGCAACTTTTCACAGGCCGAACTCATATAATTGGCGACAGACTCCCTGAGCTCTTGCAAGTGATACACAGGAGACCCAAAAGTGCGACTGCTGATGATTTGTTTTTTGGGCTTAGCGACCACCTCAAGCTCAAAGCGAGGCAAGCCCATGAGCTCTTCTTTGCGCTGCAAACCCACCTTAGTAAAAATCTTTTTAATCTGACGTTCGTTTTTATAGTCCCTGTAATCTTTGGCCGTTTTAATTCCGAGAGATCTCATCTTTAAGCTGGAAGCGCGTCCCACTCCCCACACATCCTCTATGTCTGTTTTTTGTAAAGCCAAGTCTTGCCACTTTTTTTCTAGTAAAACCACCACCCCCTCTGCCTTGTTGGATTTTTTGGCCAAGCGATTGGCTACCTTAGCCAGTGTTTTTGTTGGCGCCACTCCCACACAAACAGGAATGCCAACAAACTGCTCGACAGTGTCTTTGATATTACGAGCGTAGACCTCTAGGTTTTTAAATCCAGTTAAATCTAAAAAAGCTTCATCGACAGAATAAACTTCTAAAGAGGGCGTGAACCCCGCCAAGGTTAACATCACCCGATCAGAAATATTACTGTAGAGTGAAAAGTTGGATGAAAACACTTTCACTTGATGTTTTTTACAAATATCTTTCACTTTAAAATAAGGCTCGCCCATCTTAACACCTAAGTCTTTGAGCTCACGAGTGAGAGACACAAAACAACCATCATTGTTTGACAAAACACCCACTGGGAATTTTTTAAGCTCTGGCCGAAACAGTCTCTCACAGTTGCAAAAAAAAGCATTGCAATCTACTAGGGCAAATATTTTTTGACTCATCCTTATAAACCTCGCATGACATCACTACAAAAGTGAGTTTTTTAAATTTACTGACATAAAAATTTTACTCTCAATGAAACAAGCATATGGTGTTTGAGTTTAAAAATTTAAGAGCTCATTTAAGCATTCGCTAATTCTCGTGCAATGGCACGCACCACTCCGAAAACAACAAAGTCCATTTCTTCACTCACAACAATGGGCTGATGACGGTCGTTGTCGGAAGACAGAATCACTCCCCCACCCCCAGTCTTGCGCAAACGTTTACAAACCATAGTGCCATCTAGATGAGCGACGACAACACTTCCGTGAACAACGGGCAACGACCGATCTACTACTAAAATGTCATTGGGGAACACTAAAGGCGTCATGGACTCCCCCACAGCTTGAAAAAAAAAAGTGCTCGCTTTGTTTTTAATCAAGCGTTCATCGAGAGATTGGTACTTTTCGATGTGGTCTTCACCAATGCTGAACAAACCGCAATGAGCGGGCAAAGAACAAGCCTGGTCCACTGGTTGAACAGCAACAGAGTCGCACCCCAACACTTCTTGCAATAACTTGTGAAAGACGGCCCTCTGATGAAGGCCAGATAAGAGCTCCGTAAAACACACCTGCCCTATTGGATTTAAACCAGTCACTCGAAATCGCCGCATATTTAATAGCTTTTCACCTGAGCAAAACATACACTAAACTTACACAATAGCGACTAGAAGTCAATACAGCCGTGAAAAATACAGACTTCCAGTCCGTGAGATTAAAAAAATGACTAAAAAACAAGGTGATAGGGTCAAATTAAACCACGATAAAGGCATAAATAGTTCTCGATAAAATAATTTACTGAATCAAAAATAAGACATTGCTAAATTGAAAATATCTTCAACCAAACACTTAGAAAAAATTTACCTCAAAATATTTAAAAGAAAAATGAAGCAATGACCACAGCATTACTGAAGTCTAAATATTTTTAAAAATGATGTGAGCTCTACCTCAGAAGTTACCATGGGAATCAGGTACCTTTTAGAGTTTGCTGATGAGTTCTTTTTGGAAGTTAACGATCATTTTGGAGCCGTGATTTTCGAACTCTTTGGCCGTGTTGATTTTGCCGCGAGCACGTCCGATGGTGCAGGTGAATAAGTTTTTACGGGCATGCACGGTTGCGTCTGAAACATGGCCACCAAAATAAATGAGTGAATTTTCTAAAACAGATTTTCCGTTCACATCTTGAGTGCTTTTTAGTTTTTCAGCAATGCGTTTGTAAAAACCAAGATTAAAACGATCAACATCTTTGCGCACTTCCCTTAAAAAGTTTTCAGGATTACCAGCTTTAGATTGAATCGCATTGCGCATTTGAGCGTTGCCTGCAGACCCTTGAATAAAGTGAGTTGTTAAGTGATAGTCCGGACGCGTGTCATTTTCAGCGCCGGGCCTATCTTTCACGCCTGAACTTTGAATGATATCCATTAGCTTTTTAAAGTTAGGAAACATGCTTGGCCAATTATGGTAAGGTACAAATTCACGACAGTTATTACTGAGTATTGAAATCACTCGTCTAGAGTCGCAGATAAAAGACTGAGTGATAATGTCAGCCATTAGTTCATGCTTTTCCAGCCAGTTCAATTGGTTGTCAGGCTTAGCTTGATTCACGCCCTGACAGGCTGCAATTTTTGGTGACGTCGGCATATCATCCATTGGCTCGTTGGCAGGGTCTCTCGGCAGTTTTTTTTCTATGTTTTCAATTTGAGTTAAATGTTCGTCGAGAATTCTGCGATCAGATGGCGATAGTTTCGCCTGTAAACTTTTAATACTTCCTACAACGTAATCCAAGGACATTTTCTTAAGTCTTGTGGGCTTATCAAGTTGCACCACTTGTGGTTGATTAGTTACAGGGTTAGTAACAACTCCATTATTTTGAATTAAAATAGCATTTTCAGCAATGTACTTAAGACTTTTGTGGTGCAAAGGAACATCAGATCCATTCTTCTGTAAAAACCTATAACTTCCGTGACTTGCCTGATGATCAAAACCTACATTAAATGTACCAGCAAGACTGCCGTTACCTGCTATGCGAGCGGCGTACTCATTAAAACTGTTTTTACCATCACCAAAACCAAAATTCCTACAAAACTGCGGATGAGGAGCTCCCGCTTTTGGATTAGGCATTTCGATACCTCGGTGAAACACTGTGTACTCAGAAACACTTTTTAAAACATCAAGCGTACTTCTATGAGGATCTTCATACCTCACTTGATCAACACCTGGCCAAATCATTCCAAACAACACACGTAGCGCTGCTGTGTTTTGTGCGTATAAGTTTTTACAATACAATGATTCTAAAAAAGGCAAAGCAATGAGCGTTCCAGCACCTACTAAAAAGTCTCGTCTTTGTTGCTTTTTTTCTTCGAGGAACTTTTTTAATGTCATACTACTTACCCACCTTTGATGTTTTGCCAAAAACACCGTTGCTATCACCAATAAGATTGAGAATTAAATCTTGAAACTTCACCGGACCTTCAGAGCTTGCAAACATACGACTATAAGTGTCCAAAGTCAGACATGAACCAACAGCGTTGTCATCGCCCAAATCACCATCATCAAACAAATTCTTGCCCATTGCTAACGAAAGAACATTTTTAGTTGCACAGTAATTCACTTGCTCCGCTTTTTCTTCATACAAGTAATCACTCAAATCACTAGAGCTAGCAATAGTGCGGTTGCCAATCTCTTGACTATAATTGATATCTTCACCAGTCGAGTATTTATCTCGGTAAAGACCTAGTGTATTGAAGCGATCTAGGGCCTTACCATACGGATCCATTTGCATGTGGCAACCAGCACAGGCTGGTTGCACTGATAAATTATTCACACGCTCTTTAATAGACGCCAAAGAATCATCACCTAGCTCAAATAAGTTACCACTGGGTGTTCCAACTGGTTTTTCACATAGGACCGTATCGATAACAAAATTACCACGATTGTGAATTTGCACTTCTCCATTAGATGAGTTTTCTGATAAAACACCAATATGAGTTAATACACCCACTTGTGTGTGGGGATTGTTTAATGTTTTTTTTGTAAAAGCTTGATTCATGCCAGCAGTATCGAGATTGTAAATCTTAGCCGAATTTGCTGTATGAAACTGAAAGTTGGATTTAAACAATTCAACAACTGGTTTATTATTCCTTAATAAATCATTTACATAGGCAGTGACCTGTTCTGCCAAGGTCCAATTGATTTGATCTTGCCTAAGGCCTGAATAAGCATAGTTTTTAGAATTGCTATACCTAAAATTCCCCATGTTAAACCAGTTGTAGGCAAGTGAACGAGCTAAATAAATAGACCTTGAGTCATTTAACATAGCACTGACAGTGCTTCGCAAATTGGACTTTAAAGAATTGTTCTTAGCTAAATTGAGTAACTGTGTATCAGGCACACGCCCCCAAATAAAAAATGACAAACGCGTTGCTAAATCATACTCATTTAAACTAACTAAATTTTCATCATTCGTTTGCTTATCAGCAGCATAAGAGTGATATGTGAACTGTGGTGAAACTAAAAGTAAATAAAGAGCAGCTTCTAATTGTTCAGTTTTATCCGTTGAAAAACTTTTAGCTTTGCTAGCTATACCTTTGACCTCGTCAACTGACAAAGGCCTTTTAAACAGTAGGGCTCCAGTATTAGTGAATATTTTATTCAAACAAACATCGACAGCTTCACTACAAGAAAAGTACTTCGTATTTAAACTTGCATTTTCTCGAATGGCATCTATAACTTTTTGGGCCGAACTAAAAAAAGCTTCGACAAGTTCACTGCCAGGATTTTGAATTCCAATAGTGCTATCGTAACCTTTTTTCCCGTAAAGAGTTGGAATAGGAAAGTCATAGATTTGCACACCAAAAACACCATTCACTGAGTTTTGATATTGCTCCCTAGTGAGAGGGCCGGTATTCTTTTTAAGTAATAAAAGCTGATCGGCAACACTAACATCACTACATTTGTAGCTACTGGCTAACTTTTCAAGGCCGCTGCTCATAACAGGTCTTTGTTGAAAGGCTGATGTATCATCGTCCAGTCCAACCTTGTCATCCTGAGGGCCTAGTGGATTGCCATCTCCTTGCCCAGGATCAGTGGGGACATTTAATGTATTTATGGTATTATCAGAGAGGGATTCAAATGAAGGTGCACAGTTATTGTACGACACCGTTAAAAACAAAAAAGAGATCAGAACATAGATAGATCGTCTGTTTTTTCTCGGCAATTTATCCCCCTTGCTCATGTAATCCATTCTATATAAGTATCGAAAGTTTCAGGGGAAATAATTAATTCTTCTCAAAATAAAACACTTCTCAGTGACCATAAAACCGACAATCTCACTTTTTTGATCAGAACTTCTACAGTTTTCTTTAATATCATAGTGATTTCCACTAATTGTATTGAGTCTTAAACCTTATAGTTTGATGTTAAAAACGCTAGTTAAACTTTGCATAATGTAATTTATCTCTTGACCAAAAAGCGGGTCTCAAGCATTTTGTATGAACCATTTTACGATGGGGGATTAGCTCAGTTGGGAGAGCACTTGATTTGCATTCAAGAGGTCGCAGGTTCGATCCCTGTATCCTCCACCAGCTTTTAAAAGCTGAAAGATTAAGCGACAGGACCATTGTTCTTGTCGCTTTTTTTGTGCTGTCATCTAAACCATGTGCTCAATCCGTTTAAAGACACTTAAAATTTTTGCTCAACCTTTATTGACTTAACAGCTGTTCAATTCTTTCTAATCTTTTTTCAAGTTCGCTGTTTTTTTCTTTCAGTTTTTTATTTTCTATTTTTAATAATGAGACTTCACGCTTTAAGTCTTCATCATTTTTTTCCAAAATATCACTCTTGTTCTGTAATTTATTGATATTTTCTTGGTTCTTGGCTATTTTACTCTTTAACTCTTTAAAATTAACTTCACAATAAAGCTTATTCTGCTCAACAATTTCATGCTGCTCTTGGATGGCATTGACCACGGTCCAATGAATGGGGTCAACATTGAGCTCGTAATACCCATCATCCCGTTCAAAAACAGCTTCTGGAATGACTTCTTTTACTTCTTGGGCAATGAAACCAGCAATGCTATTTTCATGCGGAAGTCCTAGAGCGTTGCCTTTTTTATAATTAAACCAAATTGTATTAAGCTTAAGGAGTTCATCAAGACCGTACTGAAAGTCTCCTTGAATGTCTTTTAAACGCCTATCAGAAGTGTTCGTCCAGGCCGTTCCTGTCGACAAACCCGCTGTTCCGATCACGTGGAGTTTGTGACTTGGGTCTTCTATTCCTATACCAACATTTCCTGAATTTCTAAAGCTCACTTTATGACTGGATGGACCTGCACCACCAAGGAAAATATCTAGCCTAGTTGGCCTACTGCCAGCCGAAAAAGTACCCTCTGACTCAAACCTGAGGTGCCCAGCGTGATCACTAATGCCTGATGAGGACGTGGAGCCTCCAATCAAAAGACCACCTAATTTGTGGCCAGCCGTAATGGCTGAGTAACTCGACGAGGTGCCATTGTATTTTTTAAATTCTATATCTGGTCCGCTTGCAGCAGTTGAAAGGTATGAGTCAATCTCGACATCACCATCTTTTTCTACGCTGAAAACTTTTGTAGAGTTACTTTGTGTTTCTATAAGACTTCCTGTGCTGCTAGATGACTTTTGGTTTACGATCAAAGCTGAGTTTGCATCAGCAACTTCTCTAGAAATGGTTGTCCCTGTCGTTGCAGTGTCTATTCTAGAGTTTAAGCGACTACTCAGGTTAGCAAGACCATCTTTGAGGTATAAAAAATCATTTTCTTTGGCAAAGACTCCCACGATAGTGTTATTCACTTCAAAAACTAAACTTTCATTATTATTTGAACCCACTATTAAATCACCGCTAGCAGTGTTACCACCATCCAGTAATACATCGCCACCCATAGCTCCCAAATATCCCCACTGAGCCGCACTAATGGTTGTCGCTCCAATGTTTTCGAGCTGATCAATTTCAGCTGAAGTTAAGGCTGATGTGTGAACGTTCACATTACTGCTCGCAGTCAAACGACCATCGGCATCCACTGTGTAGGTTGGGATTTGCGTGGCTGAACCATAACTCCCAGCGCTGACTGTAGTGGAAATAAGCTCAGAGGCTCCAACTGCATTCACAGCAATCTCTGATGAACCAACTGCATTGGCTGCAATATCAACTGCTAAAATAGTATCAGTAGCTATGTCAGTTGTAGTAACCGCATTGGCCGCAATTTTATCTGCGGTGATTGCGTTGGCTGCAATTTTTGCATTGGTCACATTGAGGTCGGCGATTTTAGCTGTTGTCACTCCAGAACCGGCAATACTTATATTGGCTGCTCCTGAAGTCACACCACCAGTTATACCACCACTGGTGTTCACTGCTGTGATGTCACCAGAGCCGGCTCCGGTACCGAGAGTCACCCAACCACTGCCATCACAAAATTGCATGTCGCCACTGTTGTATCTAAACATTCCAGCGTGAGCAGCTGCAGAGCAGGTCTCACCACCATTTCCTATCTTTATTGTGCCATCAACATGAAGCTTTGTATCTGCTGACGTGATGCCCACACCAATATTACCGGCAAAATAATTATTAGCAGTTGAACTGTTCTGATAAACTCCCCAGCGTGTTGCCAAGTCGGCATCATCGATATTCAAAAATAATCCATACTGGGTTCCTCCAGTGGAAGAGGCATTACTGACCGCACGAAAACCATAAATCACATCCGAGGTGTGTGATGCCATATTAATAACATTACCAAACGCAGCCTGCCCTTTGGCATCATTGCCTGTACTGGCATAACCGTTTATTAAATACCCTTCTGGAAAGCCTGCTCCAGTTGAGTTCACGTTGACAGATGGGTTGATCGCAATGGTCGCATTGTAAGCTGCAGACGAACCTGAAACTGTGGCATTGACTGTTAATACTTCATTGGACGCAGCAGGTGTAAAGGTCTCACGCACTTCCAACCTTGACGATGGGTTCGTAGTTCCAATTCCAACATCACCATTATTTTCTATGGTTAAACGAGTGGAACCATTGGTTTCAAAGTTTAAATGATTGTTGTCATTCGTTCCGATTGTGACGGCCGACCCAGTTGAGTTACCACCATCTAAAATATCTCCAGCAGCACTTGTCATTGCTCCTAAATAGCCCCACTGGGTGGCACTGATTGTTGTGGAACCAATATTCTCTAATTGATCTACTTCTGCAGTTGTTAGAGTTTGCATTTTAGGGTCGGTTTCTGTGAAAGATGTTAAAGG
>JAHDFM010000004.1:25942-161030 GCA_020628165.1 Bdellovibrionales bacterium
CTGCAGTTGTTAGAGTTTGCATTTTAGGGTCGGTTTCTGTGAAAGATGTTAAAGGTGCTCCTGACAAACCACCTAAATAACCCCACTGCGTAGCGCTGATTGTTGTAGCCCCAATATTCTCTAATTGATCTACTTCTGCAGTTGTTAGAGTTTGCATTTTAGGGTCGGTTTCTGTGAAAGATGTTAAAGGCGCTCCTGATAAACCGCCTAAATACCCCCACTGAGCGGCACTGATTGTGGTCGATCCAATGTTTTCAATTTGATCTATCTCAGAGGTGGTCGTTGTGTTGTTGCCTAACACTGACCACTGCGATGCACTCACTGTGCTCGAACCGATATTTTCTAATTGATCCACTTCGGCAGATGTTAAAGTTTGCATCTTAGGATCAGTTTCAGTGAATGAGGTTAAAGGCGCTCCGGACAAACCACCTAAATACCCCCACTGAGCGGCACTGATTGTTGTGGCTCCAATGTTTTCAATTTGATCTATTTCTGCTGTGGTCGTTGTGTTGCTGCCTAACACTGACCACTGCGATGCACTAACTGTGCTTGAGCCAATGTTTTCTAATTGATCCACTTCTGCAGTAGTTAAAGTTTGCATCTTAGGATCGGTTTCTGTGTAAGATGTTAAAGGTGCACCGGATAAACCACCTAAATAGCCCCACTGAGCGGCACTGATTGTCGTAACTCCTATGGCTTCCAACTGATCGATCTCAGCTGATGTTAAGTCAGAAGTGTGCACGTTAACGTTGCTACTGTTAGTTAGTCGACCATCAGCGTCCACTGTGTATGTTGGAATTTGTGTGGCCGAACCATAACTGCCTGCCGTCACTGACGTTGAAGCTAAGTCAGCGGCTCCAACTGCTCCTGTCGCTATTTTATCTGTAGTGATTGCGTTGGCAGCTAGCTTTGCAGTTGTGATTCCTAAATCTTTAACACGCACAACGTCTGCTGCGATCTCAATGGTTGCATTATCGACATTGACATCTAAAGTTGGAGTGCCACTTGTACCACCACCAGTGAGTCCAGCTCCTGCCGTCACACCTTCAACATCACCGCTATCAGCAACGCAGCTCCAATTATAAGTAGGCCCTGCACTCATTTGTAATTTTTGTGAAGCCGTACAGTTTGGAATCGTGCCAATATCAACAGCGCTGCCGGCAGTTGTTCCCAAGCCAGCTACGCTTAAAGCACTCCCTGCATTGGTCCAAATTTTTAACTCATTATCATCACTGTTGTACCAAACACTACCAACATCACCTGCACCTAATGTGCCCTCAAAAGCCGTCTCTTGAACATTGGTGTAACCACCCAAGCGTAAAACATTTTGGTCACTCATAGTAATATGACCTGAGTTGACGATGAACTGATTGTTCATATCTAAATCATCTGAACCAGGAGTGCCCACCAGGCTAATAGACTTCACTCCCGTTAAGTCATTAGTTCCCATGTTAATGTCACCCGTCATGGTGCCGCCAGCAAGCGGTAACTTATCATCGGCCTCTGATTTTAAATCAACCACAGCACCGCCGTCCCAAAATTTAAATGATGAGTCCGTAATGTTGTACCAAACCTTACCGGCATCAACACCGCCAAGCGTTCCTATATAAGTTGTTTCTTGAGCATCTGTGAACGAGCCCAAGTGTAAACTTCTTTCCGGCATCAAAGTAACAAAGCCAAGCTCCACTAAATGACTGCCATTAAAGTCAGCCTGCCCTGACCCACTCAAGGTTAAATTATTTATGTCACCAAGGTCGTCAACATTAGTAATATCATTGCCACCCATATTTATATTTCCAGTCATGGTTCCACCAGCTAAAGGCAACTTTGTGGCATCGCCAGTTGGAGCCGTAGCAATGAAGGTTTGTGTGGTCTCATCCCAAACGAGTGTGTAACCATTCCCGGCGGAGCCTGTAAGACCTGAAACACTTGTAGAGTCGACTGTCTTTCCCGCTAAATGACCGTCGCTGTAATCTTTGTTGATGACAGAGTCGCCACTGACCGGTGTGTCGCTTACGAGAATGTCTTGTCCACCGCCGCTCATGTTTAAAACACCAGCTGCAACGGGCAAATCACTCGCCTTTGCATAAGCCGCATGAGTTCCGTCGATGGCATCGATAATGAGTGGGTAATTTGTTGTTGTAAAAAGTGCATCGATGCTTGCTTGATTCAGCATCATTGAGCCACCGCTATTAACGTTAATAAAATCATCTTTGCCAAGGCCTTCTAAGCGAGAGGCGTACATAGAGTATGGAGCCGAAGACACTTCAGCAAAAGGCGTAATGGTCACAGGCCCAGCACTGCCCGGATAATCGAAACTCACTTTTAACATTCGACCATCACTGGGACTTGGATTGTAATCAGTTCCAATCGAACAGGTGAGTCCTGTTTTAGATGTGTTATTATCAACAGTTCCTGTTAAACCCAGTCCAGGGTCAGAAACAGCAACAGTGCCCTTACCGATATCGAGACTAAATAATCCTTGAGTTCCGGTCATGTCTTTTAAATGAGTCTCCTCGTAAAGAACGCACTCTTCAGGGCCCGGAGATAAAATTTGTATAGTGAAAGTGACATTCGCAGATTCTAGCGGCAAAGTGGTTGGACTAATGATACGACCATGATAGGTGAACAAGCTAGGAGCCATAGCGGCCACTGCTGAAAAAGAAAACATAAGAGATAACGTACAGAAAATAAATTTTATGCTCATATGTATTGTATCGGACCAAAGGCTAGTTACTTAAGCATAAAACTGTCAAATAACTGTCAAATTGTGCTTAAAAAGAAGAGCCTTCTCAAAATGAAACAAACATTTTATTTTAGGTTTAAAAGTTCTGATGCCCGCCTTAAATTTTATTTATACAGACTATCAAAAGTATAAAATAAGATAGTTTCAAATAATAGTTTTATAGGTAAAAAGTATTTTATTTTTTGTCTAAAATTTGTCATTGTATGAATAAATTATGATAAATGCATACTAACAGTGAATACTTAAAACTGATGATTAAAAAAGATTTGCAATAACTAAAGGAGCAACAATGAAACTAGAAACTTTGATCACAAAAATGATGACTTTAAATGTACAAGCGCGTTTATGGCATTGGATGACAGACAAGGCCCAACATCACACAGCTTTTGAGCAGTTTCTCACTCAAAACGAAACTTTCACAGATAGCTTTGTTGAATCTGCTATGGGCAACGACATCAAAGTTGATTTATCGGCCATTAATATCAAAGACGGTCACTGCCAAGATTACAGCATTGAAACTGCAAAGTCGGAACTCAAAAACTATCGACTCAACATAACTGAGGCCAAAGGGCAACTTGAAAAGAGCGATGTTTTTGGAACAGAAGAGCTCATCACTATTCTTGATGATGTGGTCGAACTCAGCTCAAAAACTTTGTACTTGTTAAAGCTCACGTAATTTTTTTATCTTTAAACAAAACTGAAAACAAGATGCCTGTTTCATTTAATTTTTGAAACAGATATTTTTTTATATCACTAAAACTTAACCTTTAAATACAACTAGAAAGAGCCTTAAAACAAAGCCTCAAAAAAACTAGAGTCTTTAAACTCTCTTTTTTATGTCAATAACCCATTTATAATGGGTGCAGGAGTTGCCATACGATCATTGCTATTTTTTAAGTAATGACTGTTGGGAACACCAAACAAACTCATTAGTGTGTTGTTCACTGAATTCATTGTCATGTATTCATTTAACTTGAAATCTTGATCCAACTCTTGAATTGGTTTTGAATTGGCAAAATCAAATCTTTTGCCCATGATTTTAAGTTTCTTAGAGTCCTTTCCAATATGAATTGGAGACAAGACTTCAGAAGATGAGCGCATATCACTCTCTCCTAATACAAGACCACCTTTGATTCCCTTACCACCAACTATGAGAGAGTTATTGAGAGGGTTGTGATCCGTTCCTGTTTGACTCACATCAATATCTGGCTGTGCCATGGTGCGAGTTGTGCGACTGAACTCAGATGCAAACATAAATGTAGTGACATCGTACATACTATTTTTTTTGTCTATGTTTATATTTTTTAAGGCTTTAATGTAGTTTTTTATGCTTTGGACGATGGCCTTACAGTAAGTTGGTTGCAAACGAGCTAAATCAACAGAGTGGGAATCAATCCCAAATAAAGTGTCTGGTGGCAGGTGTGAAGAGACATCCACTTCAATGACTGCCAAGTTGGTTAAACCTGACTTGAAGTAAGCAGAAATCATATCGAGGGTGTTTTTCTCAGTGGTCTGAGATGGCACCTCTTGGTACTCCACTTGATTTAACTTTTTAAGAGCCTCTGGTGATAAGTTTAAAGCACTTAACAACCTATCTTTCGCCAACGACATTTGCCCTTTGCCTTTTGAGTTGCCATAAATTCTTTTTAAACTCTCAAAAACCATTTTATTTTGATAAATGTCTTTAGATTCTTTGATCATTTGACTCAAGCCTTGACCATCCCCTGTAGATACTGGCAAAACCGTTGACGTGTTAGGATAGTTAAAAAAAGAATTGAGCTTTAAACCAGCTAATAGTTTTTTTTCTCTTTTAGATTCACTGGTCAATTTAGGCAAAACAGCATCCGCACCAAAAGGGTTGCCTGTAAACATATAATTGTAGTTTTGCTCATGCCCGTCAAAACCGGTTTCCATCAAAACACCGTTTAAAATAGAAAAATCGGATCGAACCTCTTTTAATGGATAAACGATTGAGTTAGCCAATGTTGCTTGACCGTTAGAGCCTGTCCACTCAGCAGGCTCTTCACCTGTAAAATTGTGTATGACATTATTTGCTGTCATTTCTAAAGGGCGAGCATCAAACATATAAGACGGCTCCCATCCCCCAGTGATTGTAAACATAATGAAGTAATGTGGTTCTTGTTGTTTTGCTTGCAACGCCAGATAGGGATGTAAACAACTGTAAAAGCTAACTGTCGCCAATGATTTATTTAAAAAGTCTCTTCGTAACAAGGTGCCCCCTCTGATTAAAAGGAATTGAAGTGATTAATTTTGGATTAAAAAATAGGGATGCATTAAGATTGTCATCAATGCATTGTAAATTCTTTGTTGCTGTGAATTGAAATTTGAACTCTGAAGTAAGTCTTTCCAAAACAAGTATTCACTTTCTGGGGCAAAGTATCCCATAAATAAAAACCACAACTCAAAATATTGCTCATCAGTGAACTCATTGTCTTGTTGACACATTTTTTCAATCAATTCGATAAAACGTGACTGATAAATTGTACGGTTGAAGGGATCATTAACTAGATCACAATTAGAAGCATGCTCAGAAAATTTATTAAAAAGAATATTGTAAACTAAAACATTGACTGCGTTCGGGTCACCATTGCTGATCTCTCCATCATTAAGACCGTCTGGATAGTAGCCAAGAAGCTGTAAAATACTTCCTCCATATGGACTCAAGGTTTCTCCGATATATGCACCTAGCTCAGGGTAAAACTCATTGGCATGCATCACCCGTTCAAACAGTTGGTGATTTAACTCAACATAGCCTTTGTATTTGGCAGGAAGTTGCTGAGCCTGCAAGCTGAATGGAACAATAAGCAAAAAAAGTAATTTATACATGTTTACGCCTTAGTTATTTTGTTTTTGCACCCAATTATAAAGTTTTTCTCTATCTACGGGGTCCATGTGTTTATTCAGTGGCATTCTTTTGGTCGTGTCTGATGAGGACAGTCTTTTTAATATGACAGAAAAAGTTTGCGCTGGTGTTTGTTGTTGATCACCTTTGAGATGTTCAAACGTGTATTGACCTTCAAACTGAATCCATTTTGATAAATTAAGCCCGGCAAAACTTGAAGAGTCCCCGTGGCACATATTGCAGTTTGTTTCAATGATGGAACGCACTTCACAAGGTGGACTGTTTTTAGACTCTTGATCTTCTAGAGAGTCGTAACAAACAGACGTATCAGCGTCTGGTTGTACAAACGTATTGCTGAGAGCCACTTGCTTAAATAAAAACTTAACAGCGTCCCCAGCTTGTGTGCGTTCGCGCGATATGAACTCCTTGCCTATTTGTTCTAAATAACTAGGATCGAAGTTTTGCTTTTCATGAGTGGCATATCTAAACACACGCTCCACCATGCATTGTTTAACCTGATCACTGTTTTGCAAATACTTGACTAGGTCAGAGAAGCTTTCACCGTAATGGTTTTTAGAATCATCAGTGAGGGATTTTACAACTCCAATGTTCCACTTTCTCTTACCAGTTGTGTCGAGCCAAGCTTTTTGATAGTCATCCTTATCTACTTGAGCGTCATCATCAAAAATAATTTTTTCAAAATCACTAAAATCAAAAAATCTATTTCCTAGATCTTTAAAAAATCCAGCCATAGGATCCAAACGATAATGACAGGAATAACAAGAGGGGCTGTTGCCATGCATGTCATCGGAGTGCTCATCAGGGATAGCAATATCAATAGGGGTTAAGTTATCACATAAAAACTGACTCAATACATGAGCGGCTCTTGTCCTGTTAAAATTGGTGGACGAGTTGGTTAATTCTCCACTTTCAATAAAGGCATAAGGAATAAAATTAAAATTTAATTTATCTGTAATCAACTTATTTTCTATGGTTTGAATCTGACTGATATTCAATGAATACTGATAATCCAAAAAGTTTTTAGCGAGCTCAATGAAAGCGTCCACATATTCGTCATACTTGACCATGAGCTTTTTTAATTCATTTTTAGCAATATGAGTTTGTTTTTTAGTATTAAAGCGCAGGCACACATCTTCATAGGAGGCAATAAAACTAGTCAAGTAATAAGGAATTCCCAACAAGTCGGAGTAAAAATACTGAAAACTAATATCAGGACTTCCAAACGAACACACCTTGGCCAGGTCGACAGGGTCTTCAAGAGTTTGGAACTGTTGTCTGAGGTAAGATCGTTGCGACTCAATCACTTTAACATTTTCTTCTAAGACTTTTTCTTTTGTAAGAGTCTCCTCTGTGTTATCACTCACTGGCAATAAACTTATGCTTCCATTTTTAAATTCATAAGTGTTGCTTAATGTTAACTCCGGTAAATAGGGAGTTATGCCTTCACTGAAAATATTAAAGAAACTTTGATTCTCTTCTACACTCTTGGCAGCAAGAATTGCTGGTTGATAGTAAAAAAGTTTATTTAAAAGTGTCTTCTCATCATTGATCCGCGGAAAACCAGCTCCTAAATAGTAGATTGAAAATTTAACAAGGCTGCGTAAAAAACCTTCCTCTTTCAGCCACTGATCAATGAGACTTTCTTTGTCCTTAGCAAGAACGTCTTTAATTTCATCATTACTGACAAGCCTGCGGTCAGCGATCAACCCCAGTGACTTATCAGCCCACCTTAATTTACTCCAATCTTGTGAAGAAAAGTCACCAGATGTTAGTCCAGTTAAACTGAGTACAATATTTTCAGTCGATTTTTTGGTCTTTGACGAGTTCAGTTCAACAGATTGTGGCTTCTGTTTAGCACATCCACAAACTAAAAGTGTGATGAGTAAGTATTTTATTTTTTGCATACATTAATTATGTCCACACAAAATTAGTTGATACAAGTTAATTTTTGTAAGGAAAATTAAAAGATTTCATTTTAAGCCCAACACTCACATGACATTTATTTAACACAAGAATAAAAATATGACTGCAGTAAATTCGTTCAACAAGTGTGCTAAAGATTTTACTGATCTAGTTAGAGTTACATAGCTTAAGCTATTTTTTAAGCTCATACATATCTTACGACACCACCGCCTCAGCAGACACAGAAGTGTCGTATTTTACAAAATCAATAATGAATCTTAAAAAGACTTACGCAATTTAAATTCAATTTTATAGGAAGCTCCCGAAGATTCTATATCGGTGTTTGGAGCAAAAGTGGTGTCTTTATGGTTATTGTCAGACAGCAAGTAATAAGTGAACTTTGGCAAAAAACTGGCATGATCACAAAAATCAACTTTACCGTAGAGATCAAACATAAAACCATTAGTAGCATACTCGTAGTTTTTATTTGAATTTTCACCATCATTGTTGTCATTCTTAGATATTAAGTCTTCAAAGCTCATATAAGTTACAGAGTAACCCAAAGTTGAGTCATCCGTCATGACATGCTCTAAAAAGAGACTTGCAAAGAGTCCATTCTCGCCCTCAAATTTAGACTTTGTCTCAACGCCGGCAGAATCAGTTGAAGTTTGTCTTTGCTCAAGAGCAATGAGGTAAGCTAATTTAGCACCATAAGTTAAACGACTTGTTTTATGCTCTAGGGCTAAGTATGGAGTCACTTCGTGACGGCCTTTGGATGCATTGTCTCGGCCATTGATTAAGCTTCCCGAACTTGCAAACTTATCTTGGCTGTACTCTTGATCTTCAAGTGAGAAATCGGCGTTCACTCCGTAATATAACTTCATTGCAGAAAAAGCATAACGTCCTTTAAAGGTTAATGAGACATCTTCTATTCCACTGATATGCCAATCAGCATACACAGAACTACTCAAATCAAATTCTAAATTACCATGAACGTAATCAATCCCCAGCCCCACACTCATATTTTTAGCAAAGCCCCATTCATAAGACAGACCGGCTTGTTGAAAGTTCCAATTCCATTCAAGCTGGGCAGCTGTTTCTTTAAAGTCAATTCCTAAAGCTCTGTACGAGTAGTCGAGCTCAATAACGTGCTCCCCTTTATCAGCTTGAAATAAATACTCTGAAGCCAAAGCATCAAAGCCAAAACCTAGAGTGAAAATACCTATCATTAAATTTTTAATCAACTTCATAACTCCCCCGCACTCAAATATTCACAATGAATTCAGTGAACTGCTTGTATTATTTTTATTACTTAAATGATAACCTAAAAAATACAGTTTCGTCGATCTTCAATCCAAAAACTTTTTCACTTCAATAATCGCTGTTTACATATTACAACCTCTCGGGTACAGTGACGTAGTGAAAAGAGATGAGCTTCTAATTATATTTGATTGCGATGGCACTCTCGTTGACAGTGAAGGCTTGGCCCATCAGTTATTTGTTGATTTTTTACAAACAAAAGGTGTTGATGCTGACCCCAAAGAATTTGCCCAAAATATATTTGGCAAATCCATGCAAGAGTCGTTAGATATTTTATCTGAAAAGTACCAAATTCAGTTTGCTAATGACTTTGTCGACAATTATCGTCGAGAGCTTTCCATGCATTATTCCAACTCGCTCTGCCCTTTTCCTGGCATTTTAAATGTGCTCGGCAGATCACCTTACAAAATATGTGTTGCCTCCAACGGACCTCAAGTGATGATCCAACACGCTCTTAAAACATGCCAGCTCTCGAGCTACTTTCTGCCGCAAACCATTTTTAGTGCCTATGACATTCAAAAATGGAAACCAGATCCTGACCTCTTTTTATTTGCGGCAAAATCTCTGGGTCACACTCCAGAAAATTGCATCGTCATTGAAGACAGTGACACCGGGCTCATCGCAAGCAACCGTGCTGGCATGACCACATATTTTTTCAACCCGGCCAGAAGGCAAACAAACGTTCCTGTCGACAAAGAAATATATAACTACAAAAATTTACTGACCATTATTGAAAGTGAGTTTTAATTGCTTATTTAAAACTGGTAATGCTAAATAAAGGTTATTACAGCTCTGAAAGACTTAATTTAATATATGATTGCTTTAAGCGATGAACTTATTTCTTAAAGCATCGATCTGTGCTAACCAAGTTTTTTCGTTGTGCAGATCAAAGCCAATACTTTCACCGCCCAAGATCACGCTCTTAAAAACTTTTTTAAGTACATCCACTTCTATGTTTGATGTGTAATCATTTTCCATACTATCTTCGATGGCTTCGAAAACACTGATCAAATCTGGCGTGGTGACCACTTTAGGTAACTTGGTCATATCCAGGCCTTTGCAGGCGACAGGCTTAAAGCCTATTAAATTATTTGTAAGTAGTAGCTTTTTGCCGTTACTGAGGTTCAGTTGTAAAAACTGTTTCCCCGTGGGATCAACTCTTTCAATCACATCTTCAACCCATTCGTAGTTCAATAGAATTGATTTTTGATCAACGGATTGTTTAATTTTAACTGAGTTGAGCTCTTTGTCCGATAATGACAAACCTTCAGATTCACCTATGAACTTATCTATTTTATCCTGCAAATTTTCTTCGACGCTAACAACTGAATCTGACAATTTCTATCTCCTAACTAAATGGTCACATTTTTATGAACCACACTTATTTTATTTATCGACGAGTCCCCGATATTTTTTAGTTCAGAAGCCCATTTTTATTCGATTGTCTTGGAAATTTCTTAAGGATTCCATATGGTTGCCTCAAAAACTGACACTATTTTGCCAATAGTGACTGGAAAGTTGACGTTCTAGACTAAACGCGTGTAGCAAATAAAAGCGTTTAATTGTAGCCTGTTACACTCAAGTTAAACAAAAGGTTCGTAATGATCATTGAACGCTGGCAAGCACCCCTCATACCTGACAAGAAGCTTATATATATCCTTTTTAAGCGTGAAGGACTGGAGCCTTTTGAAGAGAGCCTCGAACCACAACAGACCATCAAAACCCACCGTCACCCTTTTGATGAAGTTAGGATGATTTTAAGTGGAGAGCTCAAGCTCGATATCTCCGGCAATCAACTGCTACTGCGAGCCGGTGACAAGATCACGATTCCAAGCAACACCAAGCACTCAAAAACAGTGAACGGTGATGAGCCTTGCGTGTGCATCTGCGCCCAGAAAATTTAGTTTGTAGCACTGTCATCCTGATTGATAACTTATTAGGTTGAACATTTGTCGTGAATGTAAAGTAAATTTAAAACCAATAAGCCAATTTATCTTTCAACTTGCTTTTGCCTCTTTAACGGCTTTATATCCATATTATGGATTTATTTTTAAGCAATGAAGACTCCATAGAAGACAAGCCTCTCGCCGAACAGATGAGGCCACAGAGCTTTGCAGACTTTGTCGGTCAGAAGCACTTATTTGGTGATCGCTCTGTTTTCCGCAAGATGCTAGATAAAGGTTTACTCTCTAATATCCTGCTATGGGGCCCACCAGGAACGGGCAAAACCACATTTGCACTTTTACTGTCGCAAAAGTTTGATAGTGAATTCATAAAGGTCAATGCCATTGAAACAGGTGCTAAAAAACTTCGTGAAATTGGCAACCAGGCGCAACTCGACAAAAGAGTGCGACAAAAAAGCACCATCCTATTTATAGATGAGATCCATCGTCTAAATAAATCACAACAAGATGTGCTGCTCCCCTTCACCGAACAAGGTGATTTTACCTTAGTTGGGGCCACCACTGAAAACCCAAGCTATGAAGTGAACTCAGCTTTGCTGAGCCGAGTGAAGGTTCTGCTATTTAAACCACTGAACGACGCTGATATATTGTCGTTGCTGCAAAAGGTGTTAGAAAAAAAACAAATTACAAAAGCATCCTTATTAAGCGAAGAGTGTTTACAGCAGCTCATTCAAATGGCCAGCGGAGATGCTCGAAAATTTTTATTACTCATTGAACCATTACTGCAAGCCTACTCTGAAACAGATGATATGAACATTGATTGGCCACTGTCCTTAGAAAATTACAATGAACAATTCCTATCGCACAGTGCACTTTATTACGACAAATCGAGTGACCATCACTATGACACTATCTCAGCTTTTATAAAGAGCATTCGTGGCAGTGATCCCGACGCTGCTCTTTATTACTTAGCACGGATGGTTAAGGGTGGAGAAGACCCTGTGTTTATTGCCAGGAGACTTGTCATCCTAGCTTCTGAAGACGTGGGCAATGCCGACCCCAAAGCTTTGCCCCTGGCCACCAGTGGGCTAGAGGCTGTAAAGGCGATCGGTTTGCCGGAGGCCGGAATTAACTTAGCGCAAGTCACGACCTACCTGGCTTCTGCTCCTAAATCTAACCGTTCTTACAAGGGCTACAAAGAGGCCCTAAAGTTTGTAGAAAAAACAGGGCAGCTGCCAGTGCCTATGGCGCTGCGATCAGCACAAACTCAATTCGTAAAAAAACTTGGTTACGGCAAAGATTATAAGTACTCACACACGGGACAAAAGGGCTGGGTCAAACAAAGGTTTTTGCCTGAGGGAATTGCTGACGTCACCTTCTACGAACCCAGCGACAGAGGATTTGAAAAAAACATCAAAGCTTATTTAGAGTGGATGAAATCGTAATAAACAGGATTTGCAACCAATTGTTATCCCAAGCTCATTAATATCAATGACGTTTCTTTAGTTGAATTTCTCAAAATAAGTGATTCTTTTATAAGGACCTTCATTCTTTAAGAAAGGATCATCTGGAGAAACTGGGCTTGGCGCACCAGTACCATCTTGAGTGCAGTTAGTATCTGAGTCAGCCACAAAGTCTGCTGGAGTGGCACTTGTAAAAAAGCCAGTGACTGTCACTAGTACTTTTAACTGATAACCTCCAAAGGCTTCTCCTTCTTTAACGTTATCAATATAAAAAAGAGAGCGATCAAAATTTCCAATCGTAACTGTCTTGCCAGGAGCCATGAATGAGAAAAAGCGTCCACTAGAAATTTGATCGGGAACCACAAGCAAACAGTGAGTGAATGTTTGCGGTGCATACGAAAAGGTACTCACAGCCCCGTTATTATTAAGATCTGTAACTTCAGCCACCACGTTGGTGATCACCACCGATTTTGTATTGTTGTTTTGTAATTGAACTGAAAAGTAAAAAAAGTCTCCAATCAGATTTTTAAAGCCTTCTGGGTCTAGTGGATCTGGAACCTGCGTACCTTCTTCTGAACCTTTAGTGATCGTGCTTGCAAATGAATTCACAGGAACGGTCTCAGATTCTTTATCAATCTCGCCACAAGAAATAACACAGAAACTTGTCAGCATAAAAACTGCAAACATAATAAGATTAAACTTCATTGTTATCTCCCATCACTTTTGGTGTTAGAAAAATTAACAGTTCATTTTTAGTGTTCTCTTTAACTTTACTTTTAAACAACCATCCTATGATTGGAATTTTGCGTAAGCCCGCAGGCCCTGTTTCACCTTTTAGTCCAAGGCTGTCATAAATTCCACCTATCACAGCTGTCTCACCACTTTTGACAATAACCTTTGACTTAGCTGCTCTTTCGTTCACCGCACGAGCTAAGGTTTGTGTATTTTCAATGGCACCAGGGAAGGCTCGACTCACGTTGAAGTCCATCAACACATCATTGTTGTTGGTGATCTGCGGAGTCACTTGCAGTCTTAAAGTGACGGGCTTTCTTTCAACTTTTTCAGAGACAACACCATTGTCTACGGTTGATGTGATGGTCAGCACCTCTGCTTTTTGAGAAATTTCAGCTCGCTCTTTATTCATTGCTAAAATTCTTGGTTGCGATAAAATCTTAGTTAAGTTTTCATTTTCTGAAAGAGCCAAACTTGCAGTTAGGTCACCGATACTTTTTAAGGTTCCGATAGTTAAACTTGCAAACCCTGAAGCTGCTGAAATTTGTGAAAAGTTGGAGGAATTCATTTCAACTCTTGGCTGAATCAAAATAGGTGATCCAAATGGCCCTCCCGATTGATCAACTATGGAACTGCCATTTTTAGCTCCCCACTGAACTCCAATATTTTGCGTGAACTTCTCTTGGGCCTCAACAATTTTGCCTTCAATCAAAACCTGCTTTGGCTTGATATCAAGAAGCTTAATAATTTTTGCAACTTTTGATTGAACCTCTTGAGAGTCGGTGATGATCATGGTGTTGGTTCTTGTATCCATGATCGCACGCCCTTTATTTGGCGTGAGTACCAATTTAATATTACCAACAATCTGACCTGGGTCGGCATAATTGATTGTGTATGTTTTCACAAGGGCAGGTTGTAACTGACTGATGTTATCGTGGGTCTTCTTAATAGCCGTTGCTAAGCCTTCAAGCTCTTTCAAGGTGGCAATTCTAAGCACGTTGCCCTCACGTACGTACCCAAGAGAGTTCGACTTCATAATCGTTACTAAAGCTTGATCCCAAGGAACTTGTCTTAGTTTTAAAGAAATTTGCCCCTTAACATCTTTTGATACAATAATATTAGCACCACTTTCTTCTGAGATAAAATTCAACAAATCACGAATATTGACATTGTTCGCTTGAATAGAGATGGGCTTTCCATAGTAGTTCGCATTGCCAATAAGAAACTCATAAAAGTTGTTTGCAGACAGAATCCCCTTATTCATTGGTGCTTTCGGTATGTAAGTTTGACTTTCTTCAGGAGCTTCATTGCTTGCAACTGGGCTAATAGCACCAGAGCTTGCCATTGCTAAAATGGAATTTCCTTCTTGCTGTATTTGTGGCATGGATGTTCCTGGACGCATCTGTATAACAACACTCGTTGTCGTGCCATTATCTTGCTGATAAGCGTTTAAGCCAGCAAATGGAGTTCCATTAAAATCTTTCATTATAAAAGGTCTTTTTAAACTTTCAGGAATTGTGGTGTTGAAAATATCGATCACCATTTGACGTTGATCATTGTTCACTCGCTGTGAAATTTCAGCAGGAGAAGCCGTTTTTATAACAATAACTCCGGTATTCCCCTCTACAGAATCAAAATCAATAGAGCTCACTGCATTGTTAGCTACACTTTGCTCAATGGGCTCCTCGATGATCGGCTCTTCTTCGATAGCCACCTGTTCGATCTCTTCAATAGGCTCTGTGATGGCCTCCTCAATGGCTTCATCTTGATTCACAGACTCACTGATAGCTCCTTCTTCAGCAAAGTCATCGAAATCGTCGTCATTGACCGCTACTTCTTCACCAAAGCCGTCATCCTCTGCATCAGCAAAATCATCTCCGCCTTCGTCTCCAAAGTCATCGTCGCCAAAGTCATCGCCTTCATCGTCTCCAAAACCTTCATCTCCAGAGTCGGCAAAATCATCGCCACCCTCATCATCAAAGCCCTCGTCGGCAAAGTCGTCATCTTCCCCTTCATCTCCAAAGCCTTCGTCATCAGAATCAGCAAAGTCATCGCCTTCTTCATCATCAAAACCTTCATCGTCTTCAAGCTCTTCATCGATAGCTTCCTCAACTTCCGTGAGGACATCGGAACCATCATCAAAGCCATCATCTGTCGACGTACAGCTTGTAAATAATGTGAGTGAAAGTAAGCAAATCACCATCCATAGCAGATTTCTCATTTTCATAGTCTTTTCTCCTTAGCTACCTCTCAAAAAAAATATTTTGAAGTCAGTAGCATTTAAAACAAACAATATATTTCAACAAAAACCACACAAAAATTTTAACGTTTCAAGTACATGTACTTGGTGTAGACCAAAGTTTTACCCTTAGCTTTAAACTTTTGGATGATCACAACTTCACCTTCTCGAACAGCTGCAATGTAACCACCACCATTTCCTATTTTGTCATTAATACTTAATATGTGTTGTCTTTCAGTAGGGTCTTCTATGATCACCCTAGGTTTTTTGACATCCCAAAGAATGGCTTTCAAATTGAGTTGTTGCAAATTGTAATTCAAGATCGACGATTTGCTAATCTCTGGCTTTTTCTCTTCATCGTCTTCTTCATTATTTTCTTGCAACTCAAACAATCCACTTGGGACATCATCAATAAACTTAAATGGCTGAAAGGGATCTCTCCGCCCTTCCACATCATAGGCATAAGGCTCTAAATAAGAGAGGATCTCTGCTTCTAGCTGATCAAACTCATCTTCCACCTTAGTTTGAAAGTTCGGATCTTTTTGAGGAGTTTGCTGCTGTTGTTGAGCAGAAATATCTTCAGGTGAAGCCTTCGGATCAATCTTTGGCTGTTGACCCTCAACAGTGGTATAGAACATAGTCATAAATAGAATTAAAACTAATTTCATTTTACCTACTTAACCTCATCAATAACAGACTTATATTTATACCCAATAAATGTTGCCGCAAATGAAATCATCCCCTCATTGGTTCGCGACTTTGACTTAATAACAAATTTTTTCATCGTTACAATATTTTCTAACTCGGTGAGCTTCGCTATGAACACCATGATTTGAGTAAAGTTTCCTTCGAGATTAATATTTACAGGAACTTCTTCATACAGTTCAGAAGAATTATTTTTACGACCCCTTGTCTCTGAAACACCAATGATGTTCACACCAGCCAGCTTTGCTGAGTCAGTTAGACTTTTCATCATTTTTGAAGACGACATATCTTTAGGTATGTATTTAATCACCTTATTGATGGTGTTCCCCAAACTTTCTAATTGCTTTTTATAGGCCTTAGCTTCTTCTATCAGTGTGTCGGCCTCACTGTTTTTTTTGTAGAGTTGTGATTTTTTATTTTTTAAAGTCTTGATCTGCTTATCTTGACTGAGACCTTTAAAAACAAATACAAAAGCAATGCCGGCAATGAATAAGCCAATCAAACAAGCCTGCACTGGAGACATTTCTTTTAAAAAGTTCATCTATATCACCTTTAACCTTGCTTGAACTTCAAAAATAACTTCTGTTCCTCGAGCTGTTTTTTCTTCAATAGATTTTCTAATTTGTATGTCATGAAAAAAATTGCTATTTTCCATTTCAATTAAAAAATCAGAGAAGGCCTTTTGCTCTAAAGCAGCTCCCTCTAGTACAAAAATTCTGTCTTCATAATTAACATTTTTAAACCATAACTTTTCAGGAATGATCTCTTGCAAATAATCAAGAGCTTTTAATTCATGCAAACGGAAGCGAGAAAGCTCTTTCACCGCCATGATTTTTCGTTTGAACTCATCCCCTTCAACTTTGTACTTTGAAAACTCTTTGACTAAGTCTTTTTTAGATTTTATTTCTTTTTCAATTTGAACGATGTTTGCCTGTAATTTTTTTCGAAGCTTACGTTCACTAGATTTTGACGTGTCTGTGTACATTTTCGCTAAAAAGGTAAACAGAGCCATCAGCAAAAGGTTTATCAAAACCTTTTTACCCTCTTCTTGACTCACTCCCATTTTTTTTAAATGTATAGAGCTATCCAGGACCGTTCCACCAAACCCGGTTTGTGTGCTATTTAAAGCATCTGATTTAACTCTGGTTTTAAGTAGGTTCACGTCCATTATTTCATCATCCCCACAGCTAAGCCTATCGAAACCGCAGCAAAATCAAGAGCATTGTTAACCATGCTCTCTGACTTTCCACTGGTGTTTATATTCAGTTTTAAAAATGGATCCAATCTTTTCACACGATATGTCTTCACCATTTTTTCGTAAAGACCAAACACTTTAAGGCCACCACCAGTGACGTAACTGGCAGAAAACCCAGAGCTCTCTGTTGTATTTAAGTAATATTCAATGGTGGTATTGATCTCTTCACAGAAAAACTCATGAGCCATGTTAATGGTGTTCATCACCTCTTCGGGGACTTCTTCACCATTTGATGCACTAATCTTGAGTGCCTCTGCCTCTTCGTAACTGATACCAAGTGCATTTTCAATTTCTTGAGTGTAGCTTCTACCGCCCACAGGAATATCTCGGCAAAATACAATTTCTTTATTTTCGACAACAACAAACTGAGTGAATTCGGCACCTATACTAAATAAAACAATGCGGTCACTGTCATTATAGTCATAGTTGGCATTAAAAACATTGAAAAGAGCAACACTGCTCACATCAATCCCTGCTAAATTTAATTTAGTTTCTTGGGCCATCTCAATATTTTTAGTGATGCCCTCTCTAAGAGCAGCAACAATAAAGACCGCCATAGACTCTGGGTCTTCACATTTTTTTAAAACATTGTAATCGATATTCACTTCGTCAAGCTCGTAGGGAATGTACTGTTCTGCTTCCCACTTCAATTGCTCTGGCAAAAGTTTAAGATCCATCTTTGGAATGACAATGCGTTTGGAAATTACTTGTGCACCGAACATTGAAACAACAACATTTTTTTTATTGATGCGAAACTTATCAAAAAGCTTTTTAATTTGCTCAACCACTTCTTCCATATTAATGACTTCACCATTAGCGAAAGAATTTTCTGGAGTCTGTAATATACCTATTTTATCAAGAGCGTATTTTTTTTTCTTCTTGGTGATTTGTACTACTTTGATACAGTTTGAACCAATATCTAATCCGACATAAGTTTTAGGTCCAAATAATTGCATAGTGTATCTTCCTTGATGTAACTCTTCTAGACGAAGTGTTTAGGTCCGCTACTTATAGAGTATTTACAAGGGCTTACAAAAAGTCAATTCACCGGACTTTTATCATAAAAAACAAGACTTTATTAGAGGTCCTTCAATTATAAATTTAAAAAATCTAGACTTAATGATTGCTCGAAAAAAATAAAAAAATTTTATATTCTAAATAACTGTAGGTAACTTTCTATGATGACATCACCCCAAAACAAATACACCAATGCCGCAAGTGAAATGTACGGACCAAAGGCTAACTTCTGATTAAGTCCATTTTTACTTTTTAACATCAAAGTTATGCCCACTAGACTTCCGACTAGACTTGAACACATGATAATAAAAGGGACAGACATAACTCCTAACAAACCACCACACCAGGCAATTAATTTAATATCTCCTCCACCAAGCCCAACTTTTTTTCTAAGTACATAGTAAAGGTAAGAAACAAAATATAAAAAGCCTCCACCAATTAGAATACCAAGCAAACTGCTTTGCCAAGTGCGGTCTGGGTTTATTAAGGACCCCAAAAATACAATAATTATTCCCGAGTAAGTAAATACATTTGGAATGATGTAATGATCAAAATCAATCATACTGATCACAACCAAGCCAAATATAAACAACAGTGATTCATAAAAAGTGATTGAAAGACCAAACTTTTGAAAGGCCAATGTAAAGAGAGTTGCCATCATCACTTCAACAATAAAATAACGTATTGAGATTTTTGTCCCACAATAACGACAATGACCTCTTAAAAACAACCAAGAAATAATGGGAATGTTAAAGTAAAAAGGGATCATTGTCTTACAGGAGTAGCAATGACTTCGAGGGAAAACTACACTTTCTTTTTTTGGCAAGCGGTAGATAACGACATTGGCAAAACTTCCAAACAGAGCACCAACCACAAAAATAAAAACTTGAAGAATTTCATAACTCATTAAGTGATGTCCTTATTTGAAAAGGTAAATAATGAAATTAGATTAAAAATCAAACACCACATCATCGTATAAACAATCACTTTTAAAAGGAAAACTGGGTCGACGCTTGCCTTCGTCGTTAATATCCCCTTCCAGTTCATAAGTTCAAGGTTTGGCACAACTACATTGGCTGTGTTGTAAATGTAATTTAAAAACTGTCCATCGATGCGCTCAGCAAAGAATTTAATATTTTCTATAAAATGACCAATCAAATAAACAAAAAAAGTGATCGACACCGACAAAGACACCTTTAAAAAAGTACTTAAGCAAATCGTCAGCGACAGTATGATTAACGACTCCAGTAAAATACCTAACATGGGGTAAAGCAATAGATCCTTATGAGGGTACTGATAATACCAAGCCTGTATAAAAATGATCAGGGTAAATATCAGTGCCAGTATTAAATTGATATAAAATAGACCAACTATCTTACCCAACAAAAATTGCATACGACTGACTGGGTGAGTGAGAAGAGTCAGTAACGATTTGTTTTCAATCTCTCGGTAAAAAAGCTGAGCACCAAGGAAAATAGAAATCACCACTGTTGAGATGTTTAAAGCAAAGAGAGAAAAGTCCATGGTGATTTTAGCTTGCTCGGCAAAGCTCAACTGCGCCATGGCTGTCGACACCAACAAAAGAATCAAAGTGACAAAAATGAGACCGTACAAAATTTTATCTCGTATGATTTCCCAAAATGTGATGTTGGCTATATCAAGGATTGTTTTCATTATTAATGATACTCACGTAGGCTTCTTCAAGTGTTTTCGTTTTTCTGCGAACATTGATGATTTTAACTTGTTCTTTATTCAATTGATCTATTTTTAAGGTCAAATCTTTTTGATCATCACACGAGAGGCTTAAGTTCTTGTTGTTTTTGATATAATTCACTAAATAACCTTCATCGCCTGATGTGATTAAATTTTGCATGCTGCCATCAAAAGTAATACGACCTTTTTTTATAATAACAATATGATCACATATTTTTTCAGTGTCGTCTAAAAGGTGACTGCTAAACAGTATGCTCGTTCCAAGTTGAGTGGCTGCACGCACTATAATTTGACTGAGCTCAAAACGTCCGTCGGGGTCAAGACCTGAAAGTGGCTCATCTAACACTATGAACTCCGGCCGATGTAAGATCGCTTGCGCAATGCCAACTCTTTGATTCATACCTTTAGAGTAGCTACCAATGAGCTGATCTTTAAAATCAAACAAGCCAACTTCTTTGAGAACATCAAGAACTCGTTGCTTCAGTTCAGCGCCCTTAAAACATTTAGAAAGCTTGCCGTAATAGATAAGAAATTCATATCCGGATAAAAACTTATAAAACTGTGGACGTTCAGGCAAAAAACCAATCTTTTTAAAATGATTTTTAGAGTACTTTTGCCCACCAAAATAAAGTACATTTCCAGAATCTGGCTTGATCAAACCTAACATGGTTTTCATTGTTGTTGACTTACCTGCTCCATTACCACCAATGAAGCCAACCACAGATCCCTTTTTGACTGAAAAGCTTACGTCAAAAAGAATCTGTTTTTTTTGGGACAAGAACCCTGAGCGAAACCCCTTATTCACATTTTTTAAAGATATAATTTCATCACTCATACTATTATTATGAACAATGATTGCCATTTAAGAAACTCTTTTTTGAAGGAAAGATGAGACGATTTGAGCTCATAGACATCTTGAGAGAAGCACTGTTATCCTGAGCGGAGCGAAGGACCTAAACAAATAATAAGTGCTTTGCAAAGAGATCCTTCGCTAAACTCAGGATGACAGAACTGTGTTCAGGATATCGGAGCTGTACTCAAATGGATGCAGCTCTCTCTTATCTTATAAGCTTCTTTCTAGTGGGTAGACGTCGAAGTGACCCGTCTTATGTTTTTTGAGGGCGAGCATAAATGCTTTTACGGCATCACTCTCAGTCAAACAAGGAATGGAGTACTCAGTGCAACTTCTGCGGATGCCAAAACTAGCTTCAATGGACTGCTTGCCGGATGTTGTGTTCACAACAATGGCCACTTGGCCTGAGCGCATGCGATCAACACAGTTAGGTCGCCCTTCGTGCACCTTTTTTACTTTCGTGCAATCAAGGTTGTTATCAATTAAGTAATCAGCCGTTCCACCAGTTGCTGACAAAGTGTAACCCAAATCAATGAATGTTTTGGCCGACTCTAAAAGCTCATCTTTGTCTTTATCTCTGAGAGACATAAACACTTCGCCCTCTTTTGGTAAAGTGAAGCGACTAGAGACCAATGCTTTTAGCAAGGCTTCTGAGTAATCATCTCCGCGCCCCATGCTTTCCCCGGTGGATTTCATCTCCGGACCCAAGATCGGGTCTGACTCTAAGAACTTTTTAAATGGAAAAACCACGCCCTTAACAGCTGTTTTCTGACCGTTGTTCCATTTATACTTTGCTAGCTGCTCATCAGTTAGCTCTTTACCAAGAATTGCCTGCACTCCTAAACTCACTAACGGAATGCCTGTGGCCTTACAAATAAAAGGCACACTTCGTGAGCTTCTTGGGTTCGCTTCAATCATGTAAATCTCGTCATCTTTGATCGCCAACTGTAAATTTAAAAAGCCAATGATGCCCAAACGATCAGCCAAAGCAAGACTCAAACTCTCTAGCTTTTCACAAACGTCTTTTTTAAGTCGTTGTGGTGGAATCACACCCATACTATCACCACTGTGAACACCAGCGGCTTCAATGTGCTCTAACACGCCACCCACCAGTGACCATTTTTGTGAACGCACAAGATCCACATCGACCTCTAAAGCGCGCTCTAAAAATTGATCAATCAAACATGGCGATGACTCGCTGATGTAGTTGGCGTGACGAGTGAAGTAACTTTTAAGCTCTTCTTCGTTTTCAACAATCTCCATTCTGCGCCCACCTAAGACATAGCTTGGGCGACAGATCACTGGGTAACCAAAACCCTCAATGCCATCGATCGCTTGTGAGTAATTAGCTGCCATCAACGATTTAGGAATTTTAAAACCAAATTCTTTACAAACGGCGATGAACTGACCTCTGTCTTCAGCGAGGTCCATGGTTTTTTGAGTGGAGCCCAACATTTCAAAACCAGCAGCTAACAAATGCGGCGCAATGTTGATTGGCGTTTGTCCACCAAGTTGCGCGATAAACCCTTTAGGGTTGATTTGTTTTAATATCTCAATAACAGGCTCTTGGTGAATCGACTCAAAAAATAAAATGTTCGAAGTGTCGTAGTCAGTCGAAACGGTCTCAGGATTTGAGTTCACCATGGCCACTTTGTAACCCTGGTTTTGCAATTCAAACACACTGCGCACACAACTGTAATCAAACTCGATCCCTTGACCAATTCGGTTGGGGCCGCTCCCCAACATCACAACGGTGTCTTCGTTAAAAGTGGGAGCATCTGGATCTGACCAATAAGTGGAATACAAGTAAGGCGTGTTAGAAGCAAACTCCGCAGCACAAGTATCGACTTGATAGTATTTAGGGCGCACATCCAACTGCCAGCGGGCTTTTCGAACAGCCTCTACACTTAAACCAATTTGCTCAGCGATCACGGCATCCGATAAGCCAAATCGCTTGGCTTTTCTTAAAGTGATTTTGTCTTGCAAACAGTTGGGCTTGAGCGCGTTTTTCATGTCGACGACATCTTTGAACTGCTCGATGTACCATGGATTGATCATAGTCATCTTGCTCACTTGCTCAACGCTGTAACCTTTATTTAAGGCAGCAAACAAATAATACATGCGCTGACTGTTGGGATAGCTCACTTTTTTCTCGTCAAAAGCGACATCGTCAAAAAGAGTTTGATCGACCTCCAAGGAAAGAAAGCACTTCATGAATGACTCTTTAAACGTGCGACCAATGCCCATAACTTCACCTACACTCTTCATCTGTGTAGTCAGTTGATCTTTGGCACCGTGAAATTTTTCAAAAGCGAACTTTGGCACTTTGGTGACAACGTAATCTAAAGCCGGCTCGTAACAGGAAAGAGTTGTTTTCGTGATGTCATTTTGAAGTTCATCTAATGTGTAACCAATCGAAAGTAAGGCAGCGATCTTAGCAATTGGAAAACCTGTGGCTTTACTGGCCAGTGCCGAGGAACGACTCACCCTTGGGTTCATTTCAATGACCACGCGGTCACCGTTGGCCGGGTTCACAGCAAACTGTATGTTAGCTCCACCAGTTTCAACGCCAACTTCATTCACGATCTTCTGAGCTTCGTCGCGCATGGCCTGGTACTCGCGGTCAGAAAGAGTCTGCTGAGGTGCTACAGTGATACTATCACCTGTGTGAACACCGCAAGGGTCGATGTTTTCGATCGAACAAATCACCACAAAGGTTCCATCTTTGTCGCGCATCACTTCGAGTTCGTACTCTTTCCAGCCTAAAATACTTTCTTCAACCAGCACTTCACTACTTGGACTTTCATGTAGAGCTGTCGCAAGCTTCACTTTGTACTCTTCCATGGAGTAGGCAACACCACCTCCTCCACCACCAAGGGTGTAGTTCGGGCGAAGGATGATCGGAAAGCCTAAATCATCGGCAGCGTCTATGCCCTGCTTGAAGCTTTTTGCCATAACACTTTTTGGATAATGAGCACCAACTCGGTCCAACACTTCGCTAAACTTAGCTCTGTCTTCAGCAGCCTCAATCACATGCGACTTTGCTCCTAACAACTCAACATTCAAGCGCTCAAGAATTCCTTGAGAGTCGAGCTCTAAGGCTAAGTTCAATGCCGTTTGCCCACCCAAAGTTGGAATCAAAGCATCTGGTTTTTCTTTTTCGAGAATCTTTTCAACGTAGGGCACTTTTAAAGGTTCGACATAAACTCGTGTGGCCAGTTCTGAATCGGTCATGATGGTTGCTGGATTTGAGTTGATCAAGATCACCTCAAGCCCCTCTTTCATGAGTGCTTTACAAGCTTGTGTGCCTGAGTAATCAAACTCACATGCCTGCCCAATGTTAATGGGACCACTTCCTAACAAAACTACTTTCTTGATATCGTTTCTTTTTGCCATAGCCTACACTTTCACTTTTGAGTTATCACAGTATATGTCTTCAATTTTAATGTGCTTATACTGATCTGTTTTAAATTTCATTCTAAATAATTTATTAATTAATTGCTTTCTTTCGTTTTGAATGACCTCTTCACTTTCTTTTTTGGTTCTTTTCTTTAACGCCTTCACTTCTTTTAATATGTATTTGCTCGCTTGTGGTGGGTGAAAGCAAAAAGAGCCAGTGAACAAAAGCTTCTCATCAAACTCTATGACTCGCGCTTCAAAAAACTGCTCCTTAGTGAAAGCACTCAAGATGGTGAAGTCAGAAATCAAGTATTTCTGCCCATCAAAAAGATCTTTGATGTAAAGTTTGTCTTTTTTAGTCTTTAAAAATTCAAAAACACTGTGTTTGCATTCTTGCAGGCTACTAATAAGACCTTGTTCGTTATCTGGCAGCTGCATATCTTCACTGTTCATTTTAAAAATCGGAGCTGAGCCATCTGAGTACGGACGATCGAGTAAGTACCAATCAGTGAACAACGACATTTTCACTTCAAAGTCATGAGAGGATTCATCAAATTGACCAGCCCACTCAAAGAATTGAGTTCTTGCCTTGTGCAATTCAATGCGATTCTTACCTTCCGTGTAGACTTTCATAGCCCTCTCATAAAAACTGTCTAACATTTCTGTGCCTGTTCTATAAAGTAATCAAACAAGTTCACAGCGTCGTGTGGCCCAGGGTGACTTTCTGGGTGAAACTGCACACTGGCGCAGTTGAACTTTTCACTTTTTAAACCGGAAACAACATTATCATTCAAGTTCAAGTGAGTGATTTCAGTGTCGCTGGGCATTGATTTCTCGTCGACGGCGTAACCGTGGTTCTGTGACGACATATAAACTTTGTCACTGATATAATCTTTAATTGGGTGGTTCGCTCCACGGTGACCAAACTTTAACTTAAATGTTTTACCACCTAAGGCTTGTGCCAAGATTTGATGGCCCATACAAATGCCGTAAATGTATTTATAACCAACCAGTTCTTTCACTGTAGCTGTGCCTTCGCGAACGAAAGATGGGTCGCCAGGACCGTTACTTAAAAAGATGGCATCTGGTTCGTAAGATTTTATTACGGCCGCTTTTGTGTCTGATGGAAAAACTTTTATTTCGCGACAACGAGTTTGTAGCTCACGCAAAATATTTTTCTTACAACCAAAATCGAGCAAGGCCACTTTTAAACCGAGCTTATCTTTACCTTCTAAAGTGTAAGGAGTTGAACAGGAAGCCTCTTTAGTCCAATCGCCAGCGCTTGGTTTTTTGTTTGCAAAAAAGTCTTGAGCTTTGCTTTTTGCTTCAGACTCTGTGTCACTTTTTACGATGCAACCGTAAACCGTGCCCTGGTCGCGCAAGGTCAGCGTGAGCTTGCGTGTGTCCACCTCGCTCAAAACGGGGCAGCCATCATTAATGAGCTTGTTTAACCAGCTAGCATCTCTTTCGGTGTTTTGAATTTCTAAGCAAATAAAGCCTTTGATCCAAATTTTTTCTGACTCCCAAAACTCATTGCTTTCACCGTAGTTGCCCATCATGGCGGCTGTCATCACAATCATTTGGTTGTGATAAGAAGGGTCGGTAGCGATCTCTTCATAACCGGTGTTGGATGTGTTGAATACTACTTCGCCAACTGTTTCGGCATCACCGTGAAGAACTCCTTCAAAGGCTTCACCACTTTCTAGAACTAAAAATCCTGTTTTCATACTAACCCCAATATCGCTGACATCAATGCCATACGAATGTAAACACCATTGTTAACTTGCTTGCGCACAAAACACCTTGGATCCTCCAAAACACTTTGTTCAAAATCTAACCCTGGGACATGTGGCCCTGGGTGTAAAATCATCGCATCCTCGTGCAAATGAGCCTGCACTCGCTCACTCGTGATTTGATAATTTCGTCGGTAATCTTCAAGTGAAAACTCACTGTCTGAGTGACGTTCTTTTTGCAACCTCAAACCCATACATATATCACACCAAGAAAGAGCTTCATCAAGGCTTTCAAAATATTTAAACTGCGAAAATTCTTTTTGCTCTGGCAACAGCTCTTGTGGACCACAAAAGCCAAATTGAATGTTCTCAAATTTTGATAACAAACGAATATTTGACTGTACCACCCTTGAGTGCCTTGAGTCCCCTACAAATAGAACTTTTAAATTTTTAAGGTTGTACTTTTCTTTAATCGTAAAGGCATCGGTCAAAGCCTGTGTTGGGTGACCGACAGCACCGCAGCCAGCATTGATGATTGGCAAGGTGTATCGATTGATTGTTTCTAACTCATTGTGTGTGGTGTTGGCTCTGAGAATCAATAGGTCCGGCTGCATGCTCTCGATAGTTCTTACGGTTTCAGAAAATGACTCTCCTTTGGACATACTGGAGTCAGACAGTGTCCCTAGGTCTGCAGACAACAAACCCAAACGGCCCATGGCCACTTGGAAGCTCATCTTAGTGCGCGTGCTCGGCTCAAAAAAAGCGAGCGAAACAAGCTTGCCAGATGACTTATCAATGTGAGTGTTCTTATTGCTTTTGAATGTTGAGGAAATGAAGAAAAGGCCCTCAATATCTTTGAGTGACCAATTTTTTAACGAGACTAATGAGCGCCCTACTAACGACATTAGATAAAAACTATAGACGCTTCATATGCCCGTGTCGAGCAAATATTGAATTTGTTTACTTTTTGTAATTATTTACTAAAAAACACAGTTATATGTAGGTTTTAGAGTCATATTGAATGGCCTCCCCTCTATAGTGAGGCAAATGATTACTTAATTTTATGAAAAAAGCGATTCAAGCGTAGTGTATTTGGTAAGCAAATTCGAGACAGCACTGTCTCCTGACAACTTAACCAAATGTGGCTCGCTTCACCGATGAGGTACTTTTTATCCACTGGGCCCCAGTAACGACTGTCAGACGAGTTGTCCCTGTTATCACCCATCACAAACAAATGATCTTGTGGTACTAAAGCTTCAAAAGGCTCACGGAAGGAGTTTTTGTTAAACATGGTTAAATAATTATTCTTACCGGTTTTTTGCTCGTAAAAAAGCACACCCTCAGGGTTGGTTTCTAAATCTTTTGTATCGACATCGTAATAATCATTTGGTTTTAGGATTTCAGAGTAAGCAAAATCACGGCGCTCCCAATCTTCACCATTCACAGTCAGCCTACCCGCCTCATCCATTTTAATGGTGTCACCAGGAAGACCCACGACCCTTTTGATCATAAAGTAGCCTTCACCAGGTTTTTTAAAAACAATGATGTCACCACGTTCAGGTAACTTGGTTTGTTTGATCCACTTTTGAGTGAAGGGAATTCGTACTCCGTAGGCATACTTTTTAACCAGTATATGATCATGAATGAGCAATGATGGAATCATGCTGCCTGAAGGAATGACAAATGGCTCAAAAGCCACCCAACGCACACATAAAATCATTATTAAAATGCCCCAAAAAGAAAATATACTTTTAAATAAGTCTTTCATAATACCTTATCTGACGGAGTGAAATAATCGCTTCCATCTAACTGTTAAAGGGTTGCATAACATTGTTAACACAGGCAAAGTTTTATCGCAACTAAGCCACACTGAGCCCGCTCTTCCAACAAGGTAACTGCGCGGAACGAAACGCTTTTCTGCCGTCCAAAAACGACTGTCTTGCGAGCTGTCACGATTGTCACCCATAACAAAATAACTATCTTTAGGAACGTAAAAAGGTCCCGAAGAAATCTCTGTTCGCTGTTTGTTGGTCATAATACTGTGAGACTTCTCACCAATGATCTCCTGCCAGTGAACCACATCTGATTTATTGATGTACTTACCGAGATCATCATCAGTGACCCAGGCAAAATCTTTTTTTAAAGTTGTTGGTTGTGTTTTTTCAATGAGGCGATCGTTGATGTACAAACTATTATTTTCATAAAACACTTTGTCACCGGGAACACCTATGACTCTTTTGACATAAAACAGTTTGTTATTTTCAGGATACTTAAACACAATGACGTCACCACGCTCGGGCTCGGCCCCTTGGTAGATCCATTTTTCCGTAAAGGGATAGCGCAAACCATAAACGAGCTTATTAACAAAAATGTGATCGCGGATGAGAAGGGTCGGCAACATGCTCCCCGTTGGGATCTGATAAGGCTCCACAAAAGCCCATCTCACCGTCAATGCAATTAAAATTGCAATAACATATGATCCAGCTCCCTCAGTCCAAAATATTTTTTTGCGCACAGGTCAGACTCCCAAATTGATTAATCATCGACCTTAAGAACCGCCAAGAATGCCTCCTGAGGAACATCGACGCGACCAATTTGTTTCATCTTTTTCTTACCTTCTTTTTGACGCTCAAGAAGTTTACGCTTACGAGTGATATCACCACCATAACATTTGGCCGTCACGTCTTTACGAAGAGCCCCTAGAGTTTCACGAGCAATGATCTTAGAACCAACGGCCGCTTGAATAGCCACCTGGAACTGCTGTCTCGGGATAAGTTCTTTGAGTTTTTTAGTGAGCTGACGTCCCATATGAGTGGCTTTGTCTCTGTGAACAATCACTGACAAGGCATCAACTGGCTCACCGTTAATGAGCAAGTCCATTTTAACAAGCTTGCCCTCTTCATAATCAAGAAGTTCATACTCCATAGAGGCATAGCCCTTAGAGATCGATTTTAACTTGTCATAGAAGTCCATCACCATTTCGTTGAGTGGAATTTTATATTCTATGATGACTTTGACATCCGAAATGTAATCCATCTTTATTTGAGTGCCTCGGCGATCTTGACAAAGCTTTAACAAACCACCAATGAACTCCGAAGGAGTATGAATGGTTAACTTTGCATAAGGCTCTTTGATGCTGGCAATTTGTGATGGATCTGGAAGCTCAGATGGATTTTCAAGCTTCATAGTTTCTTCATTGGTTTTTTGCACTTCATAAACAACAGTCGGAGCTGTTGAAATGAGATCCAAGTTGAACTCTCTCTCTAAGCGTTCACGGATGATCTCCATATGCAACAACCCCAAGAAACCACAACGGTAACCAAAACCTAGGGCTGCTGATTTTTCTTTTTCGTAACTCAAGCTAGCGTCGTTTAAGACCAACTTTTCCATGGCCTCTTTAAGAAGCTCGTAATCGGAAGACACAACGGGAAAGATCCCTGCAAAGACCATGGGAACTACTTTTTTAAAACCACCGAGTGGCTCTGAAGCTTCTACTTTATTGTGTTTTTTAACATGAGTGATGGTGTCACCCACTTGCACGTCTCTAATGTCTTTAATACCACAAGTGATAAAGCCCACTTCGCCAGCTTCTAATGTTTTGAGCTGCTCCTCAAATGGAGAAAACACACCGAGCTTTAAAACTTCGTAGTCTTTGTCTGTGGCCATAAAGCGAATGCGATCGCCTTTTTGAATTTTACCGTCGACGACTCGACATAGAATGATCACCCCTTGATAAATATCAAACCATGAATCAAAAATCAGAGCGCGCAATGGCTTTTCTCGGTCAGCGACCGGTGGTGGCACAAGCTTCACCACCTCTTCTAGAATTTCTTTGATGCCCTTTTTTTCTTTGGCACTGGCTAAAATAGCGTTGCTTGCATCCAAACCAATGGAGTCTTCAATCTGTTGTTTGACGCCGTCGGGATCAGCAGCTGGAAGATCAATTTTATTTAGCACAGGGATGATTTCTAAATCATTTTCTACTGCCAAGTAAACGTTGGCTAAGGTTTGTGCCTCCACTCCTTGGGCTGCATCCACAACGAGAACGGCACCCTCGCAAGCTGCAAGTGACCTCGAAACCTCATAGGAAAAGTCAACGTGTCCGGGAGTATCAATCAAGTTGATTTGATAAGTTTCGCCATCATCAGCTTTGTAGTTCAAGCGAACAGTTTGGGCTTTGATTGTGATCCCACGTTCGCGTTCTAAATCCATATTGTCGAGAAACTGATCTTTTTCTTCGCGAGCACTCAAAGCGCCCGTCTCGCGCAATAAGCCATCGGCAAGTGTCGACTTGCCGTGATCAATATGCGCTATGATCGAAAAATTACGGATGTTCTCTGGTTTCATATGATGTCTTAAATATAAGTTAAAATTAATTGTCTGTCTTGCAAATTATGACAATGTTTTAACTACATCCTTAAGAGCATCTACTTTTGTTGTTTGTTCCCATGTGAACTCGGCATCTTTGCGACCAAAGTGACCGTAAGCTGCTGTTTTCAAAAATCTTGGCTCGAGTAATTTAAACTCTTTGATGATTTCTGACGGCTTTAAATTCCAAATCTCTTTTACGGCTTGAGTTAACTTTTCTGAACCCACAGAGCTTGTACCGTAATCTTCGATCATTAAGCTCACAGGATCAGCAACACCGATAGCGTAAGAGGCTTGCACTAAACATTTCTTGGCTAAACCAGCTGCAACGATGTTTTTAGCAACGTGGCGGCAAGCGTAAGCTGCAGAGCGATCCACTTTTGTGGAGTCTTTTCCAGAAAAAGCACCACCACCGTGAGCTCCGTGACCACCGTAAGTGTCGACAATGATTTTACGACCAGTCAAACCACAATCTCCTTGTGGGCCACCAATGATGAACTGACCAGTTGGGTTAATGAAGTACTTTGTATTGTTATCTAGTAAGTTTGCTGGAATGGTTTTTTTGATCACTTCTTCGCGAATGAAATCAGCAAGCTCATCTTGTTTTACATCAGGAGAATGTTGAGTTGAAATCACGACAGCATCAACACGCTTGATGGCACCATCGGCGTACTCAACGGTCACTTGGCTTTTGCTGTCAGGGCGTAAATAGTTCACTTTGTTTTGCTTGCGAAGTTGAGCTAGGTTTTCAACAAGCCTGTGTGAAAGATCAATACTTAGTGGCATCTGCTCTTCAGTTTCATCGATGGCGTAACCAAACATGATTCCTTGGTCACCAGCACCTTGCTCGTGCTTGTCATCGTCAACACCCATAGCGATGTCTGGACTTTGTTTATCGAGTGATGAAAATACGGCGCACGTTTTGTAATCAAAACCCTTGTCGCTTGAGTCATAGCCAATATTTTTTACTGTGTTTCTGACTATGTCAGGAATGTTGATTTGAGCTTCAGAGGTCACTTCACCAGCAACGGTTACAAAACCGGTAGAAATCATGGTTTCACAGGCTACGCGACTTTTTGGATCTTGCTTTAATAACTCATCCAAAACGGCATCACTGATTTGATCGGCCATTTTATCTGGATGACCTTCGGAAACGGACTCACTGGTAAATAAATAGTTCTTCATAATTTAAGCTCCCTAGTAAAACGTATGATTTTGTACCGAATAATCGCGAACTTAGCAAGGATTGGGTCAGAAAGCTGTCACAAGTTAGGATCATTATTGATTGAGTCCAAATAGGCACCAATATAATCAATAAAGTTAATAACTTACCCACGCGCAACCGGGCTATTTCTTAACCCCAAATACGAAGTCAACAGATGTTTGGCTTATTAATAAGGCATTACTTTGACAATGCCACTAACAAGCACTCACAAAAAAAGTCCAAGGTTCCAAGTTGCAAAAATGGCAATGCCAAATAAAGGCTAGAACTTCTTTGCAGAAGATTTAGTTGACGCAGTCAATGTAGGCGGCGTCGATGGCGCTCCATGAGGCTTCAAAAGAGTCGAGCTCTGTTAGGTAAGTGGCGCTGCCGGCGGAGTAATGACCTGGATCCAAGGCGTTGGCTCGCAATTGGTTTTTGGCGTCTGTGGCTCGCCCGGAACCTATCGGCACACTGGATATGAGCAAAAAGTTTTCAAAAGAAACTGAAGCATCGGCAAGTGCGAATTGATGACTGACAGCTGGAGTGTTGTGACAGTTGGTGCAGGACCTCGGCAAAGTTCTAACAAAGTTATGAAAGGTTGTTGTGAAAGCGGCTTCGTAAAGGTACTCACACGTTGTCAACGAATTAGACCCCGTGCTCGAGGTGTCTCGTGTGGGAGAGCATGCAAAAATAAAAGATGACAACAATACAATTGCCAAACAGTGATTCGTACGTGCTTCTATTTTCCATCGATTCATCATAATTTATAAACGTAAAAACAAGACTTACTGTGAACTCTCACTTTGAATACAGGCTTCGTAATTGTCAGTATAAGTGACCAAATCATTTCTGATTTGCGTGGCACCAGCTGTGTTTAAATTATCATGAAAACCATTCTGAGTACTGCCGTTCTCCAAACGGTCGGCCACTCTATTCACAGCCACTGTGGTTCGTTGCAAAATCGTTCCGGCACCACCTAGAGCACTAAGTAATTTGAAATAACTTCCACGGAATTCTTGAGCGCCTAATGAGCCATCTTCATGGCAGGTTGCACAAGCGGTGTTATTATCAATTGAGTTTGCATAGATGGGCTCTAATTCTTTATCACAAACGTCTAAAGAACCACCACCAGGACCAACACTACCAATTCCTATAGATCCTTCATGCACTGGGCTGCAGTTCGTGTAAGCTACACTGATAACGAAAGCTAGGACGATAAATCCTAATGTGGTTAACGACTTCTTCAAGTTCATAAAACAATCCCCTTTGACCATTTCACTATTCGGAACAACACTCTTAATTATAAATCAAATGAGGGCAGAAATGTGATTAATCTTATTATGAGACACACTTGTGTATTGATATGAGACTATGGATCGTCAGAGCGATAAGTAAAAAAAGCTCCGCTTTTTGAGGGCGGAGCTTTTTTTGATTTTTTTAAATTTTCTTGAGCTTATATTGATTCGCTGTCACTTCCTGGGTCGTAACATTGTTGGATTGGAATCTCGTAGTTCGTTGGTGCGAACACAGTTCTAAAGAAGCCTGATGAGTGTGACTCTGGACCTGTTCCAATGATTGGACGTGTCTTACTGAATGGAGTGTCCCCTTTTCCGTAAACAATCGCGTTGTCTTTGTACTGCCAGTATGATCTCGTTAACTGAGTCACAGAGTTTGTGTTCGTTTGAACCGTTTGTAATGGCGAATCTAGATCTCCACCAATGAAAGTTCTCATGTGAGCCTTTTCATCTTGTGTAAGTGCCCTTGACTTAGTGACATAACCTGCACCTGACTGAGTACAGTAAGCTTGGACTTTGCTCTCAGTAAATCCGTTTAAGTAATGCATGATATTTGATGTAGGACTCACCCCTGCTTGATAAGTCCAATCATTCGCTTTAGGCACACATCGGAAGTAGTATCTGCGACACTGAGGCTTGCCGTGAGTGCGCGAATAAGGTTTCCAGTATGTATACACCAAACGACCACGCAAATGAGTGTTTGGCATACCAAATCTGTGCACAATCTTATTGTTCAAGCGATTGCCACAGTAACCAAAGTTTCCTTCTTGCACATCGGCTTCACTCTTAGCAATCGGCAAATGACCTGATTGATGATGGTGGTAGTAGGCATGCATGTGCTCTGTAGCACCACGACGACGAGAATAATGGATTCTATAAGAGTAAAACTTTCCGTCTGTGCCTTTTGAAATAATGTGATCGGCATGCACTGGGCACTGACTCACTGGGTCCTCAGGATAACTAAAATACTTTTTACCACCACGAGTGGTGATATTTCTAGCTTGCACCTTATAGCCACAGTCTAAACAAGAGCCTTTTAATTCAAGATCTTTGAGTCGAGCTAAGTAAGAAGTCGCCGCTGAATTAATTTGAGCGTGAGTCTGTACTTTATCGAGACCCGCCACCTTTTGCGGTATCTTTGACATTTCGTATATGTATCGTCCTTGCGGATCACGCAATCTGTTCTTTACGTAGTTATTGACGAACACTCTCTCAACTTGTCCATACAAAGTGTCCCAGTTTTTATCAGATGTCGGATCGTAGTCTTCAAAGAATAAAATATCAGACGCCGGAACTCGATCGACCGTTTTGTAAAGGTACATCAAGCTAACAATTTTTGATTTTCTTGACATGTACTCAACGTTTCTAAAGTCAGGTCCCAATTTATTTTGAATGGCAACCACTTGCATGATCATAGACTTTGCAAGCACAGGACCTGTTTTACACTTTTCAAAAATTTGTCGGAACGTGGTTGGGTGCCTTGTGTCTTCAATATCGAACTGACTCACAGGCACTGCTGTTCCCGTATCTGGGTTGACAACTGTCGCGGTACAAGCCTTATCTACGTTGATCGAAGCTAAACCATTGGCATAACTTTTCGCCACATGAATGAGTTCTTTCGCACGAGTTAACTGCTCAAGCTTTTCAACACAGTAATCATGATTCTGTCTTGCAACAGAGTAATCGGACTTATTAAAGGCTTGATTAGCTCGTTTGATACAGAACTGATTTCTGATGTCAGCATATCTGCGCGTAATCCATGCTAAGTAATGATCATTTCTTTCGTTAAGAGCAGCGACTGCTTCAGAGCGAGCTGATTTAAACTCTTCTAAAAGTAAACGTTGATCTAAGCTAGAAAGTGTTCTTGCCACCTCTTTCAAACTGTCTTGTGTAGACTCAACCGCCTTTGTGATCTCTTCAATGCTAGCTGTGATTTGATCCACAGATTGTGATAGATTTTTCACATCTTCTAACAATCCTGCAATCATAGTGTTTTGATTCTCATCCACTTCTTTGATGGCTTTTAACTGCTCATCGTGATTTCTTAACGTCATTAATATAACGTTGCATTGATTTCTCGCCGTAACTTGAGTGGAGTCAGCAAACATGGCTTCACAACTTAAGTTGGCTAATGAAATACAGCAGTCTGCCGTTAAATCAGCTTCATTGCCAGAGCAAGTTGTTCTTGTGTCATTGGCTTTACACATTTTATTTTGTAAATCACTCACTTCGCGTTGCGAATCTAACAAGCTTTGAAAAGCTGTTTCTTGCTCACTGATTTTTTGCTTAAGCTCTAGGTTGAGTTTTTTAAGCTCAAGAATCTGAGACTCAGTGTCTGCTCTAACATCAAGGATACTTTGTTTTAAACTTTGGATGGAAGCGGCCGTCGTTCTTTGAAGGTCTCTCACTGTGTCATTCACTTCAGTGATTCTGTTATCTAGCAGTAAGACAGTGTCATCAATTGTGGACAAACGACTTTCAAGCACTGTGATTCTTTTTTCAATTTTATCAAAACGTGCATTCACTTCTGATTTAAAAGTTATAAAATTTTCGGCAAGCTCATTGTGCTGCTGAGTTAATGAGTTTAAATTGGCATTGAGCTGTACGTTTTCACTTTGAAGCTTTGCAATCTCTGCTGCTAACGCTGCTTTGTCTTTTTGCAACTGAGCAATCAACTCAGCATTGTTATTATTAATCGCTTCAAGCAACGATTTTTCAACTTCTTCAAGCTGATCTCTGTTGTTTTGTATTTGCTTTTTGTTTTCATCGACATCATTTCTTAAGCCAGTGATAAGAGTCATGGCTTGAGCATCAGCCGCTTTCAAAGCATCTATTTGAGCATTCACAGTTTTCAACTGATCTTGAATGTATTGTTTATTTTCTGCGTCACCAGCAGCAATCTTTTGCTCAAGCTCTTGTTTGACCTTGTCGAGCTCTGATGACAATTTACTTTCCAGGTTGTCGATTTTACCTTCGAGCTCAATGTCTTTTTGCTTAAGTTTTGCTATTTCAGTATCAAAATCAAGACGCAAGATCAAATCACCACCATCAGCATAAGACGCATCTAAATAGTCTCTTACCCCTAGAACAGCGGTGTGATGATGAGGTAAGTTCTTACCTGTGGGATCAATCATATCTTCAATTTTTGCAATGTTAGTTTCTAACTCTTCAGCGAGAGAGTTCGATTCTGGAGTGTTGACTTCTCTTAATTCAGCCGCTCGCTTTTTATAGCGATCGAGCCAGATTAAAAAATCGGCTTCACTCTCTAATTGACTTTGTGTGGATTCGTCACCTTGTGTAAACTCCTGGTTGCCACAATTGGTAAACATGAACATTGGCCCTAATAGTGCTATGGCGATAACACCAATATAATACTTTGCCATCTTTCCCCCAAAAACGTTCGCAGATTTCATTTTTTCCCCTGAAGTCTTACCGAAGTAAAACTTGCTTTCAATGTATCAAATTTTTATCAAATTTGTTAAAATACAACTAATTATCCTAACTTGAGACATTAAATTCAATTTATTGTTTAAAAACTGTACCCCAGTGAGACGGACGGATGTCCTCCATATTCGATGCTATAAGCGTATCTGATATAAGCACCTAGACCATAGTTAAATAAGAACTGTACTTCTGGTGACACGGCAAAATCTATGGTTGTTAACTCGAGAATCGAAGGCTCTTCTGTGAGTTTGTTACCACCTATTCTACGCACCACTTCAATCTTATCATTGAGCACATAGTTGATATTTAAATTTGCACCGACTAAAGTCTTAATTGAGCTTGTCAAAGCAAAAGAGTAATAAGCTCCCCCACTGATAGTCACCGTCGAAAGATCCACTGCTATCTCCGTATCTTCCAGACTATCGAGTCTAACGACACTCAAAGCTGTCGCTGGATTCTTTTTTCCTTTCATTGCGTATTGAGCAAAGCGGTACCCCAAACCGACATCCCAAAAAATTCTGCTATTAAAAATATTCCGGCGATAATGAGCTTCTAATTGCGGAGCTGTGCCGTCGACAACCTCAGTGATGATTGGGTTAGGATCTGTTTTGACATTGCCTGGGTTAGAAATGCTATCGATGAATGGAGTCAAAAACTCAGCACTCATCACCGGGTTATAACCAAGATGAAAATAGAAATTGGATGTCATCTTTTCAGGAGTTTCAATTTCGCGTTGATCGTCTAGACTTTGTTGATCAATCTCGTCGGGAGTTTCCATGTAGTCATCGAGCTGATCAATGCTCGGCTCAGCAGGCTCTAAATCATCAAGACTGTCGCCGGAAGAGCTGCCATCGCATCCTTGTTCGAACAACCTCGTTTTTTGTTTTTCACTGATCCATAAAAAATTATCAGCACCGTTATCTAACCGGTAATAATTTTTACCTCTTTTCTTTAAGACAGAAAGAATGACCAGCTCTTGTCCGCTTGCAACACTGACTTTTTTATGCTTTTTTAAAACTGAGTCTCTCAAATTCAGATCATTTTTGGCAACCAGGCACTGATTGATTTCTTCTGAACAAGAAACTGTTTCTTTTTTAACTTTGTTTCTATAAATCAAATAATTATTATCGTTAAAGTTTATTTTATAAAACTTTCTGTTGCCTTTGAATTTTTGCAATTGCTCACCTTTAAAAATAAGACTTATTTTTTTAGTGTCCGTATTTTTTATTTTGGTGTGTTTTGCAACCTGCAAACACTCATTGGCAAATGCGCCTGAAGATATAAAAAGTAAGATATAAACATAGATGTAGTGCACCTTTTTATTTTCTTAAACTTTTGCCGCAAAGGTCAACTTAATACTGATATCTATATAAATTGACTGACTTTTTTAATTGCTCAACTGATAAAACTAGACTTACAGAACCTTCATTCAACAAACCTGCTTGATCGATGTTGTCAGAAACGGTTTATAAATCAGTGATATATAAGTAAATGCCTTTGAACTGAAAAACGAAATCACTTCAGTTCAAAGATCTTGTTGAGTGTTCTATTGATAATTAAAGAAGTCCCTGTCTCTTTGAAATTCATCACTGAATCCATGGCAGCTGGATACGAATGCACACTAACATTATTGCCATAAGCAGGGTTCACTGTAAAGATCTGACTTCCCTCACGACTGATTCCCATAAGAAGGTCATCTTTGGTATTATAAAACAAACGATAACCTGAAGATGGTAAATCTGTTGGAGACGGAGAAATCTTATCTAACCCCAAGTAATTGGCATCAGAGGTGCTTGGCAAACCAGTACCATTGTCATTAAAGTAAAATACGCCACCAACATTAGCTAAGAAAACATAGCCCGTGTTCGAACTCTCTTCAAACACTATGTCGGTAGGACCGGCAGACACACTGGTATATGGCGCTGGAAGGCTCAAGGTCATACGACCCACTAAGCTTGGCACTGCTGAGCCTGAATCTGATGTTTTAGTTCCTAGTGGTGACAGATCATAAATGTGCACATAACTTTTGCCGTTACTGTTATCGCGGGTAGCAATGTACAACCTTTTTAAAGAGTCACTCACTTCTAGACCAAGAATGCTATCATCAGAGCCATCGGCATCGTAATTGAAAAAATCAGTGACTGTGAGCAAATTTCCAGCGTTGTAATCAAATTTGAGTTCTTTACCAGTGTCATCAACCCAGAAAAGATAACTTCCCCAAGTTTTTGACAAACGATGCCCATAACCACCTGGGCCTAAGTACAATTGACTGGCACAGGTTCCGACACACTTAAAACCACCGGCAAGAGGAGTGGAAATATTGCTCATATTTCCAGAAAGTTTAACAGCATCTTGAGTGGTTGTGTAAGGACCATCTCTATCAGACAGAGCTCCTGCCAAGAAATTCAAAGAACTTCCTGTATAGTAGTAAGATAACCTTTGTGTGCGATCACCATCACGCCAAGGTAAATTCTCATAAAGACTCCATGGCGACCCCACAGGTTCTTGGGTCACTTGACCTTCAAAAAGTTTTAAATCCCATAGGAAGTTCTTTTTAACCACGCCCACTTTATAAGACCCACTGATCATCACATGATTCATGAAAAACTCTGTCCCTCCAGCACCGTAAAGAGTTTGCTCGTGTGGCAACTCAAGACTCCAATCAACATCGGTGACCGTCACATTGTCCACTTGCTTTCTTGCGGAGACAAGATCAAAAATTTCAAATGGCACTAAATATGTATTGTTCACCTTAACAGTCCACTCTTGCGTTTCTCTAAAGTTACCGTCACTGACGACCACTTTGATCTTATGCTCCCCTTTTGCTAGAGGGCCCGTGCCGTCAACATCGATCCCCCCTTGAATTTTGTCTGGAACATATTCAAAAGTGTTGCTACGATCGTAAACTAAGATATCATTCACAAACCAACTGTAATGAAGAACAGGCGCTGGAAACGCATCCGCATCAGTCACATCAACAGATAAGGTCAATAAATCTAATTCATTCATTGTTTGATTCGCAGCCACTGGTAAAAAGCTATCAATGCTTGGACGATTTAGATTGGAGCCTGCTGGGTTCACTTGTAAGAAGAAATGCACAATGTCTTCTTCGTTAGTCACAGTATCAAGAACTCTGAGTTCAATTCGGTGCCAAGTAGCAGGGTCTGTGGTCGTGATGTCGTCAGGATATTTAGGGTGCCAAGTCAAAGTGAACGACTCGTTGTTTTCATCACTTTCAACACAAACACCATTTGCAACTTCACAAGCGCGAGGAGCGTCTAAAATTTGCACCTCGATGGGGTTCCCTTTCGAGTTACTAATGAGCAATGGATATGTGAATTGATCGACGCCACCACGGTTAGTTGTTTGAACCATATGGTGATCTGGCTGCATAGAGTATTCGGCAGGAACGCGTCCAGCGATCTCTTGTAACGATAGTTTCGGACTTTCAAAGAAAACAGGACTGATCACATTGACCTGCAAAGAAATAGCACCGTACTTGAGGTCAAGTGCATTGTTTAAACGGTCAACATCACCATTATCAGTTAAAACGATATCAACGCCAAAGTCGGCTATTTGACCTTCCTGCGGACACCACTCTAATTTGTAATCATAGGCAATTTTGCCATCAATGAAATAGGGGCCATTCACTCGAGAGAATTTCGGAACCGCTAAGTCTTGATTGAGATCATTGTCAGACCCCGAAATGAGTCGACATTCTGCTACGGCTGAGTTTCCAGAATAATCTGGATCAAATTGAGTGTATTTGTGCCCCCATAGTGATGAATGAGCATGGCAGTTAACTGGGTCAGTTTCTAAAGGGTCATCGAGAGCTGGAGAGGTAGGATCTCCAACCTCGTTTAAGCCGTCGTGTGGCATCGCATTCCCAAACTTATCTTTACACAAATTGAGCTCTGTTTGGAACGAACCAAACAATGGCGTTGCTTCATCTTCATCAACCACTGTGATCACTTGTGAAAAGTAAGTATTCACTTGTGGCTCCAATGTATCTGATAGGTTGTTAAATGAAGGAATGTTGTTAACATTCTCTACTTCTAGTTTAAAGAACCTTTCGATGAATAAGCTACTGTCTGGCTGTAAAATATTATCAAAGATTTTAAGTTTAACAATAATGCCACCAGCTCCAGAGTATTTTTTGATGTCCTCGTCATCAGGTGTCCACTTAATACCACCTTCAGTTTGCGAACCCACTCCAGAAACATCATAGTTTTGCTCAAGAATAACAGCTTCGATTCGCTCCGGTACGGGAATTACAGCGTTTCCTTGACTGACATCGTAAGCTTCAGTGATCTCAAAAGCCACTTTTTTAAGTTCAAGAGTCTTATCGCCATCTGAAGCATGAACCTTAAACAAGCCAGGAATGTTTTCAATGAACTTTTGCGAGACCACTATTGGATTAGCCAGGGTTTCACCACCCGCAATCGGAGTGCCGTTTTCATCAGTCAACTGTGGTGGTTCGTTGTCTTCGATCACAGAAATGTTCATCGGTAAAATGGTTTTGGTTGAACCGGATGGATACCCATAACCATTGTCGTTGACTTCAATCTTCATAATGTATGTTTCAGCCGTATCAGCCGTGTCTGGTGCATAATTGACATGGCATATGCGCGAGCCATGATACTTAATGCCTGACTGCAGGGTGTTGCACGGAATGCAAGTGGCAGGGTTACTACTCTCAGCATAAGAGCTCACCTCGTTGCGACAGAAGTTCACTTGTCCAGTTGGAACTATGGCTTGAGGCAAGTTGGTGAAAATGTAACGATCACTTGGGTCTTTGGCCAAGTACTGATTGGTGTCGTCTTTCATGATGATTTTATAATTTAATAATTCAGTTCCTTCTTGCAAAACGATGTTTAAATTGTCGTTATGTAGAAGCGGTCTGTAGTTATAATCTCTAAAGCGGTAACGAACCACTTGATGATTGGGTGATCTTTCAAGCTGTCTTTGCACCTTGGCCGTGACTGTTTGCAAACCGGCAGGAATCACCACTTCTTCTTCTGTTAAATATCTTTTGCCGTTAGGTAAACCCAGAGGCACTACTAAACTAAGGGCTTCCAATGAAGTTCCAGCAGGGATCGTTAAATTACTTCCAGAGTTAGAAAGTGATCTCTCAAAAGTCACCTCACCAAACTCATAAAAAGAATTTGAATTTGTCACAGTCAAAGTTGTTGCAGGGTCACCGAGTGGCCCGTTGATTTGACCAATCTCTCCAACGAGTGTTTGAGCACCATCATTGGCAATGAATTTTTGCTCATATTGAACCCAATTTTTATAAGGAGCTAATGAAAAGCCAATATGGTCGCGAGGTGATGTTGGCAAACTTAAAGTAATGCTAGGGTCTCCTAGAGCATGATTAATAGCACTGCCTGCAGGAAAGCTTCGTTTGTATCTATAAGTCGGAACCGTCACTGAGCTTACGCCACTGGCCATGAAGAAATCACCGGCCACGCGAAATTCAAAAGACGTATTCCCAGGAGCATTTGTGAAGCGAGTGTCTTCTGGGATCATCACATCTAAGTCTGTCGTCCCTGGGCCACGAGTTAAAGTGACCCAAAGAAAGTCACTGCTCACGGCTGCATGAGAAGTAGTTATCGTACCATCAGATAATGGATCTGCTATGACTGATAATGCATTGGCAGGAACCTCTCTATTAATGGCAATGATTGGAACGTAGACTTCTTGATCATCCTCTGCGACAGTCACGTCGTAAGCCGTTTCAAACTCAACAAAGTGACCTGTCGACGCCTCAACTAAATTCAATTGAAACCCTTTTGGCACTGTGTTGCTTGAAGCACCTACCACAGAGCGTTCTAATTTTAAAACTCCTGAATATTTAGAAACAGCATAAACGCGGTTGCCTTGCCATTTGTATGAGAATTTTGTTTTGCGGGTGAGACCAATATCATCAAACTTTCTCGATAAAATTACTGGTTGATTGTTGTAATAATTGGTTGTGAATGGCAATACATTCACATCGGTGTCTTCACGAACCACTTGTGGAATGTCACCGTCGCCATCTTTGGTCCAATGTGGATAACGCCTAAAGGTACGAATGCCTTCATCTAACCACCAGTACCATGCGTTGGTGTTCCAACCCATGCAAGAACGTTGGTTAATGTCTTGGGCCACTAAGTTTTTGATAACTACAGGGGCAACACCACCATGGTCATCTGTAATAATGAAATTAATATCGACAATGCGAGTGTTGTGATCTGGTTTCCACTGATAATGGTAAGTCACTTTATTATTGACATTGTCTTCAACTCGATTGGTCTCAGTAATATTCTGTGTGCCCGCACCAACGATTCTTAAACTGATGTTGTCTTTTGGGCTCGCACCAGCAACGTTATCTGGGTCTTCTAATTCAACAGAAAAAGTAAAAGCGCCATTGCTCGGTGCCGAATCATCAGCTAAACCATAGACATCTTTATTGAGACAAGAGTCCCATTCTCTCGGAACCATATGAAGCGGGTTGGTCGCAACGATATCACCCAATAAAACTGGAGGGTCATTCAGGTCGGTCACTGCAATGGTGTGCAACAAGATATCTGCACCACCACTGCCATCATTAAGACTGAGCTCAAAAGTTGCAGACCTTCGTTTGCCGTCTGCATTGTTAGGGGTGAACACAATCTCAACATTGTCACCCGTTACCGTCGTTCCCGGAGCTTGTCCGTTAAGAGTTGATGGGCCGTAGTGTCCCGACCCACCGAGCACCCAAGTATAATTAGTTGTTCCATCTGGATCACTGGCAGAGAATTGACAACGATACTCATCGTTTTCAATCACTGTATTATCCGTACAAACTACCGTGATTTCAGGAGGTCTATTGACATCAAGTACCTGAAACTCCCAGTCCACTTGTAAAATTTGACCACCATCAGAAACAATGGCGCTCACAGGATAAGTCGTTGGCCTATGGCCTGTGTAGTCAGGAGTCCAAGAAAAACTAGAAGTCCCTGCATCGTGAAAGGCTCCTTCAAAAGTCCAAACGTAGAAAACTAAATCTCCATCAGGATCAAGAGCAACAGCTTTCAAACGGCCCTCTTGCTGTTCTTGCACAATACGTAAACCTGGTCTCGTAGAAGCTTGCTCATTGAGAACGGGTGGAGTGTTGGCCGCTCCAAATGGAAATGGTGACATTGCAATATTGCCAGCTAAGTCATAATCAAAATCCACATTGTGATCAGCCTCTAACATACTTAAAAATGCATAGTTAGAAGACAATGTGTTTTTCATGAATTTGTACAACAAATCCATTTTCACAGTGAAATCGATTTCAAAAAAGTCCATGCGATCAAGAACAATTTGTTTAATTGTGCTTTGAATTTTTAAGATTTCTGCTTTTGAATAACTCTTGATGGATCGACCTGGATAATTTGATAACAAATCGTAAGTAAGACTTGAATAAAAGTCTGGCTTCACAGTGGTTTCACTATCAAAGATAAAACCATAAAAATGAGTGTCGTGATACTCCATTTCCACTTCAAGAATTAAAAAACCGTCAAGGCTTGAGCCTTTTGGGACGATTTTTTTATGGACGACACCTTCATCTAGTCGCTCCCCTTCATCCGGAGTCACTTCTAACAGGGTTTGAAGAGATTGGTTGGTATCTCCAACCTTTCTCACCACAACTGCGTAGTTGTCATCGGAATGGTCTAAAAACTCATCCGTTGAAAATTGCACTTGATCCCCAGGTGGGATCACAATAGAAAAGTCCTCAGCATCACTGCCCGTCTCAATACACGAAACGAGCGATGCTCCAAAGAAAATTAAAATAAGAAAACGTACAACATATAATTTCATAATTTAACTTTTGTTAATAGAATATAAAAAACACCCCTACATTAATTCCTCGATTATCTCCAAGGCCATCATGCCAATAACTTGGAACGAGCAAATCAGCAGTTCCATCGTTGTTGTAATCACCCATAGAAAATAAGTTTGCAAAGAAATAAGACGCTGCTTGCGCTGTTGGCGACTGCAACGAATACGGACGCAGGAAGCCATCGCTGTTGGTCACAACGTTCACACTCGGAAAGTCTTCGGTGAATAAACCTTGATCACTACCAAAGTAAATCACACCGCGTCCGATGTTAGAGACACCGTTAAAGTCATCATCCCAGTACGGGTTACCAATGACAACATCATCATAGCCATCACCATTGAAGTCAGCCAGTCCTTTTCTATTTGACTGAATGGATGCACCTGCATACAGATCAGATGTACCCGCAGCCCCTTTGACATAAAACTTTTGCCAAGGGAGCTTTCCGGCTGAAACATTGCAAGTGCTGTCAAAGGTCACTGATCCAGACACATCGCCCACTGTTAATTGTTTGTTAAGATTTGCCGTGTCTTGGGCAAAGACATCTGAGTAAGTTGTATTGTTGTCTGTGTTACAAATAGGTCCGTAGTAGAGATACATAGCTCCAGCATTAGCAGTGTCACTTGAGTCTTCATACGGAGCTGAAACTAATAAGTCTTCAAAGCCATCGCCATTGACATCACCGGCTTCAGTCATGTTATATGCAAACTCTCGGCCCTTTCTTTCTGTCACCGTTGTTGCTGGCGACTCTACTCGAGTAGGCATTAAAGCTCTCACCGTAGTGCTTGTCAAAGCTGTGTCGTTAGTCGACGGACAAGCAGAAGCGATATTAGCTTCAAAGTAAGATTCTGCACTGGCTGCCACCAAACCTTTGTTTGTCCCTTTAAAAATATAAATTCGACCATAATTTAGTGGTGTCGAATCAGCATCCGGATTGACATAACATCCGAGATCTTCAAAGTTAGGTGCTCCCAAGAATAAGTCATCATAACCATTGTTATCAGTATCTAGAACAGCAGAGCTCATTGAGAACCTATGTGAAAGACGCTGAAAACCATATTCTAAATTGGCAAAGCCTGGTAAGCCAGGAAACACTGGGTTTCTGATAAGAGTAGGTTTACAAACATTGTTGGTATCACATGGATCTGTTCCTGACTCCGTCCCGTAAATATCAAGATAAGTAGCCGCATTTGAAAAACTGATATCAGTTCCATAGCTAAAGTTCGCCGTATCTAATGACGGAGTTTGTAACCCGTTAGATGAGCCGTAAATTAATAATGCATAACCATGATACTCAACTGCTGCACCATCGTTACATTCTGCTTGAGTTTTAGCATCATCGGGGTCTGGAACTGGATTTGTACAGTCCCAAGCAAATGGTAACGTAGGACTTGAGCCATACGGATTTGTAATCACTATATCACTAAAGCCATCATTGTTGAAATCACCATGTTTGATCATATCGCGGTTATCTGCCCATCTTGATATTGGTGAGTTAACACTAGTTTCGCCATAAACTTGGTCAAAATTTTCAGTCACAATTTGTGGGTTGCCCGACGAAGGAATCCATTGCGGTTGATCTGTACTGATCACTCCCGCAGAGGACCCGAAAAATAATTCGTAGCGACTCTCTCTACTAAAGAAAAGCACATCAGCGAAGCCATCTCCATTGACATCACCAGCAGGCCTTGCATAATCGGCCCAATAATTACTTTGAGTTTCAAACTTAGGGATCAATTGAGGTAATATGATGCCCTCTCTCACAACACTGGTGTCACGCGATGCCCTCGGGTAGCAGTGAGCAGGGTCACTATCTGTTACAAAATCACCTGGATTTTCTAAACAAAGGGAACTTGTTACTAAGCCGTGTTCTTCAGAGCCAAAAAAGATAATACCGTCATATATAATACCACCTTGGCTATTGTAACGGACCGAATGAGCGGCAGCGTCGTCATAACCATCTCCGTTGACATCACCAACGATAGACGCTCTTTGGTAACCTAGCTGTTGTGGTGACCCTAAGTTGTCATAAATTTGCTTATCAGAATCACTTTTAAAAGATGCAATATGGTAGCCATTACTTAAGAACAAATGAGTCGATCCACTTCCTGCTCTAAAGGTGTCATCACCCGGGCCACCGGCAGCCACATCATTGTAATCTTCACTGGACCCATTGAGATCACCATCGAAGTTACCAATTGCTACGGAGTAACCAATTTCAGTGTCGTCACCACCCGCTGTGCTGTAAAGTTTTTTATAGTTAGATGTCAACCCGCGAGTCGAATCACTTGTAAATAATAAAACGGCACCGGCACTTGTTCCGTTGGCATTATCATAAGGAGCACCAATAGCTAAATCTAGTAAACCATCATTAGTGATTTGCCCCACTGTGATGGTTTCATTGCTATACCCCATTCTAGCGCCACCTCGAAATGAGTTGGACTGAAGAAGAGTCGGACGACAGTTCAATCTGTTGTCAGGATCATTGGCTATATTGCTGCTAAAATTGGCGCATGTAGAAGCCCCTAACAAGTATTGATCTGCTGCTGTAGTAACGCCTTGACCAGCGTAATTGTGTTCGTAATATTTTTGATTGTTTCCAAAATATTGCCACAACACTCCGGAGCTAGTTAAACTTGAGCCTTGCGGTTTTCCTCTTGAGGCTGCAACAACAATTTCCCCGTAACCATCACCATTTGAATCAATAGCTGGAACTTGCAGTGTACTGTTGTCATCATAAAAAGAAGGTGCACCCAATATAGCAACAGAACTTCCGAAATCCTGACTTTCATTGTTCCTTGGAAATAAAATTCTGGAGTCACTAGCACTTGTTAAACACGAGTAATGATTTTCTTTTGACCCCAAAGAACGCGAGTTACAGTTCCAAAAAGAGTGACTGCTCGGCGTTTCTTCAACAAGTGGACGAGTGGCCGCATCTCTACCGTAATAAAGGAAGGCCGCACCGGTCACTTGTGCTGGGTCATTTTGTGGAAAGCCATAAAAGCTCGTGCCTGACGTGTAGTTATCGGTCCAACCTCCGTCAACGGGAGTTTGTGCATTGTAAGTTGATGGAAGCTTGGTTGGGTTTGGATAATAAAACCCTGGAGCACCAACAACAAAGTCGGAGCCACCGTGATACTTGCCATCAGACATTAAAATTCTGTGATTGCCATTAACATCAGCCCCATTAGAAATGGACATACCGAAGTACATATTTTCATGTGGAATGGGTGGAAAGACCTTAACAAATGGAAATCTTTTAGTAGTTTCTGTTGAGTCCACTTCATCATAGCCAAGGCCATATTTAGAACCAAAATAAATCGCAACAAATCCAACATTTTGAATGTAGGCCTTTTCTCCCGGAGCACCAACATGCACTTCTCCGTCGTACTCGGCATAAGGAGCTCCTACGGCAATGTCATCATAACCATCAGCATTGAAGTCACCAATAAAGTTGAGGGCGTAACCAAACTGTATAGTTGTGTGTTGCCAACCAACAGAGCCGGGGCCTTCGTTATAAACATTTTGATACCCATTTGGAAAGATCTCACTTGGCCATTTGGCATAATCTGGCCACAGTCTCACTGGGCTACAAGAGCTGTCTTCAAGTAAACCATCACAAGTTCCAATATTATCCTGGATATTAGAGTAAGTCTGTGATGAAGACAGTCCGTTTTTATTGCCAAAGAAAACAAAAGCAGCACCTGTGCGATACTGATTGCTAATTCCTGTGCGCATATAAGGAGCACCCACGATCAAATCTTCACAATCGTTGCCACCCAATTTGTCGCCGTTAAAGTTACCACCACTCGAAAGTGAAAAGCCAAAGCGCTCATAGCCGGCAGAGTCTGAAAAAGTAATGATCTGAGGATCTTTTCCTGGACGAACAGGGTTAATACTCGGCTCTATATCTGTGTAAAGACTTGTGACGCCAGCTTCGGTGACAGAGTAGTAAACGTAGATGGCACCAGCATAGTTTGAAGAAACTCCTAAACTTCCTATTGAAGTCTCTGGCATGCCCATGGCTAAATCTTTAAAACCATCGCAGTTAAAATCACCTGAGGCCATAGCTTGACCAAGTTTTGCAGCACCTTTAGTAAAACCGTCTTCAGAAACAGGCTGATCTAACACTGGACTCTTACCTTTGATATAGGTTTCGAGACCACTTTGAACATAGGTTTCGTTCGTCACCCCGTCATCATAAGTCACTTTTAATGTAATGTTATCAATTTTTCCAAGTCCCAAATTGTTAGAGTCTAAGAAGCTCACAACACCTTGACCGACAAGCGGATCCGACAACGCTGTCACACCATGAAAAAACTGTGAGGTGTAATTGGGTTCTAAAAAGTCCGCATTCACCACTGGAGTGATCGTTGCAAAAGGAAGGGATCCAATGGTCACTTCCGGCAAGTCAAAAAGTGGATCTGGGAAAGATGTTGGTGTCGACTCTGTGATTTCTTGATCTGGTCTTTCAAACTCACCGGGACGGTACTCGGCATGCACCTGAAAATAAAACTGAGTTGAACCTTCTAAGTTTGTGAAAGTATAACTCTGTTGATTAGCACTCAATGTGACAGCTGCATTGTCCCAATTGTTGGTTGTTGCAGCTGTTGGCTTGCTAAATGAATTTGTATAAATATGGTATCTATAAACTGAGTGAGGAAAATCCCAACTCAAAACAATATTGCCATCAATGTCTTTTTCAATAGCAGTGATGCCTGAAAACCTGGGATAAGTTCTTATACGGACTTCTTTATCACCACCATAGCTCTCATTATCACCATCAATAGCAATCACTTTAAATACATACTCTGTATCGGCCGTTAAACCTGTCACTGTGTAAGTGTCAAAAATAGAAACTTCAATGGGGTCTGATTGACCCAATTCAAACACTTGGTATTCACTGTATTTATCTTGCTGCAACCAATCTAATTTTACAGCGGTCGGTGAAAGCACCTGATACGTATCTAGCCCTTGAAAGGACTGAATTATATTACCACCAGTGACCCCCTCTTTACAGGAGGATAAAGTCAATGAGATAAATAGTAATAACGTTCCAATTAATATCTTGTTCATCATCTTTCCCTGTTAATACATAATATAAAACACACCCGTTGCAGTGGCCTGCCCAGAAGGGTGGTGTCGCCCTCTAGCACCTAATAATAAATCACTCACTCCATCACCGTTCACATCTCCGCTACACGATTGACTTAAATAACTTCTTTCTTTTACAATTCGAGATGGCAAATGCAGTTGATAAGGTGCACATTCTTCTGGCTGATCACTGTACACACACTTTGGTGATGTGCTTTCTTCTTTGTCGATTTGAGCTCCCATGTCTGAGCCAAAGTAAATCAAGGCCATACCGGCATCTTCTAAGTTCACTTCTTGCAAATAATCACCAAGAGCTACATTGACCACGAAATCATCAAAGCCATCGGAGTTAAAATCGCCAACACTGGCGACACCATTGGCAAACAAATCTCTGTCATCAATATTGATTGGTTGTAAAATTTGTGGTTTTGGTTGGGCTATCAAAGTGTACTTCTGATTGATATTTAATGAACTTGGGCCCCAGAAATCACCCTGCCCTAATGATGTCTCCCCTATGAAGGAGTAATCAACACCATTTAATCCCCCATAAAAAATATAGAGATGTCCTTTTGTTGCAATACCACCAGGGGACGCAATTATAGCATCAGGATAGTCATCACCGTTGACATCACCAACACTCGCTATATGTTTACCAAAATGCTCTCCGCTAAAATCTGTCGGATCACCACCGAATGTGGATAGGTTTGGTCTTAAAGCTTGATAGTAAGAGTTGACTATTCCAGATGGACTTCCTTCAAAAACATAAACAACACCATTGTTTGAATTCTCGTATGGGTCACTGATCAATAGCTCACTGGTGAGCTCACCATTGCGCTCAGCTATAGACGAGACCCCAGCAATGTCATACCCAAAACTTTGTCCCCACTGAGGTGCTGCTAAATTCGGCCCAGGTGATGCAATCATCTGAACATTACAAACTCCGGCATTACAAGGGCTCCCGGCCACAATATTACCACGTGACCCATCATTATTATTGAGTCTTAAAAAGCCATCAGGATCACCAATCTGCAACCCACCATTGCTTCCGTAAATAATTAAAACGCGTCCTTCATTATTATTTGTGTAATCGTTACTTGGGTCTAAGTTAAGCTCTGCAATGTCACCAGAAACAGTAACACCGTTGAAGTTGTAATTACCTCTAATACCAATCGCCACATCATTGCAACCATCACCATTGAAGTCTCCATGCCCAACACTTTGATTGGAGTCATCATAACTTCCTTCTTCATAGCCACCTAAAATTTGATTGTAATTCATGGCCACCATACTATTTGCACCCCAATGCTTTCCAAACCAGAGAGGGTTTTTACCCACTGGAGTTGGAACTGGCTGAGCAGAAGTGATCAAACCTGTCGATGAACCGTAATACACATAAGCTCCACGATTACCAATCAGTAAGACATCATCAAAGGGGTCACAATTTAAACTTCCCACTTCGTGAAACATGATTCCCATTTCATCGTCATCATTATTAAAAATTATTCTAGGGTTCAAACCCACAGAGCTGACCGAAGGATCAGCAGCTTTGTTCAAACCATTCGCCGTTCCATAATACAATATAGAAGTGACTTTCGTGCCAATTTCAATCTTTGAAATAACATCGTCGTAACCATCACCATTGACATCGCCAACAATCTTGGCGTTTTCAAAACGGTAATTGAGTTCTTTTGAAATGTTTTCTCCAATAAAGTTATCCACCTGTTTTTCGACGGCAGAAAAGTTACCGTCGTTAGAGTAAAAACCAAACAAAGCGCCATTGCTTTCGATAGGAGTTGCGTAGCCCTCAGCCCCTGAAAATAAATCACCGAAATTATCAGCGTTAAAGTCTCCGCCAACAACGCCACCTTTGGCGAATAAACTCCCGTTATTTAAATTATCTGGATAGATAACAACCGGCCCAAAAGGACTCACACCACCACTGTACCAAGTGCACTCAACTGTGCACGCTAAGCTCATATTACCGCGTTGAGAAATGGTGACCTGCTGACCATTATCAACACCAAAAGTCGATATGTCTGGTCCGTACAAGAAAATAGAACCAGCATCATAAATGGTGGAGTTTCCGTCTGAACTTGGCACATCTCTGTAAGGAGCAGAAATAGCCAAGGAAGGTAGCCCCGTGCTGCCGCCAATGTCTTCAACGCTCGATATTGTATGACCAAATTGAGCACCGACTTGCGGTGGGCTGTTCACAATTTTTTGGTTTTCACAAGATGTGTTCTTAGCATCACATGCTACGGTGTTCACTGCATTGACGGAGTGATCCGCCTGCGCAGTTCCAAGTAAACTTTGAACGCCGCCAGAATTATGGTCATCCTGAGTTGGTGTTAAATAATATGCATACACAGCACCAGCATTGCTCAATGTGCTTTCTGTTTTACCAGGAGCTCCAACAAACAAAGCACCCGTTACATCTGGAAATCCAGCGTCGTAAATTCTTGGATCTGACAAAGGGTATCCATTTTGGTTTTCAACACTCAACAAACTAAAACCATATTGTGCATTGTCTGAACCTAACTCCGTTGGGTAGTGCTCTGCACAGGTCCAACTTTGAATTCTCTCATCATCTGTGACAGAATCTTTAGCAGGTAAAATGCCCTTACAAGTGTATATAGAACCACGAGAAGATGCCGTTTCTGGCGCACCGATAACGACATCATCGCATTTGGTAAAATCATAACCATAGCTTTGAGCTGGACCTTCTCGTCGATACTCAAAGCCTCCTCCAACGTCACAAACTCTAGAATTATAAAAAGCACTCAAGGCATGACCAAAATCATCAGCCAGCGTTGGAACATTTGACAAATATAATGCATTGTTTGCCGTTGTGATTGGCTCAAAAGAGCTTGGGTGCCCTATTGGAGTGATACCTTGATTACTTCCGCGCAACACATAAACCACTCGGTGGTTCACTGAACTGATCTCTCGTGTGGCGCTCAATAATAAATCATCGTAACCATCGTTATTAAAATCACCAGCTCCTAAATCAATCGCAAAATAAGTGGTGTCTGACTCTGCATTGATTTTTACTGAACGACAACTTGAAGAGGCCGCATCACACGTGTATTCATCTATACCATAGTTGCTACCACCTGAACCACTGACAATTCCACTCAAAGGATCACCAAAAGCTGCAAACACTTGGCGAGAGCTAATTGTCCCTGCCATAACTAAATCATCACATTTATAAATTTTTTCTAAATCTGACGGAGAAGCTTTGTGGGTTTCATACAATGAGCTGCACGAACCTCCAGTTGGATTAGCTACGTCTCTGTAAAAGCAATCTCCATTGAAGTTACCCACCTGAAGCTGAGTCCCCAAGCGAGCTTGCGTGCTGATTGGAAAATGAATCAAATGAGGGTTTGGAAAAACAGCATCAGGAGCCGGAGTCACATCTGCTTTTAAATAAGGAGGAGGGTCTGTTGCCGTCACATTGTCAAAAGGAGGATCATAACTGTAGTATATAGTTATAGCACCTGTTTCATATATGAGGTCTTCATTATCCACTGGAGACGCTAAAGGTGAAGCAACTGCAACATCTTTAAGACCATCACAGTTAAAATCACCAGACACAACTTGCTCTCCCATCTTTTGAACACCCTTACCGTCATTAATAAGTGGCGGATGAACAGCACCAAAAGTGGCATCATCAAAAAAGTTACGAACACTTAAATCAAGTTTTGATGAATCTGAGTAAGTTAACTCAACGCGAGCTTGTACACCCGTGCTCGTGTCTTTAACGATAGCAAAAAGGTCATACTTTGCCGGTGACAAAAATGTTGAAGCTCTGAAAGCGCCATCACCTGTATTTGTTGTTGCAATCGGGTTCGTTTTGTCGACTTCATTAAAAATTTCAATTCTATATAGTGGATTGCCACCGCTTGCATTGAACCAAACGTAGTTCCCCGGAGAATTACTCCCGGCATAGATGGTTGGTAAATTTAATAAATCTGTATAAGTGGTGTCGCACACCGTTGGCTGATCGGCATCAGATGGTAAGTAGGTGCCGTCTATGTATCTAGCACGAACTCGGATACAATATTCAGTGCCACCGAGAAGTCCAGTGACAGCGTCTGTGATCAAAGCTGTCGAAGTCGCAGACACAGATTTAAACTCAGTCCACACTGTTTCAGATTGCTCTTTGAAAAAGACATCATAAGTGACATTGTTACCAGCATTGGTCCACTCTAAATCAATTCGAGTGGCTGAAACCACATTGATGTCATCATCAGCAAGTCCAGTAAAAACATTGTAAGTTCTTGTAGCTAAAAAATCCTGTTGGAAATCTTCACTGATATCACCTTCACCCGTTCCGCTGACAGAAAACTCATAAGGTGTGTCAGGATTCAAACCACTCACAACATATTCAGAGAACGTGGAACTGCCAATTGGTATGCTGTTCCCCTTCACATAAATGTTATAATTTAAGTACTTTGAATCTTTCGTCCAAAAAACCTTCACTGAGGTTGGACTGATAACTACAATTCTTTCGATACCAGTGAATGCGATATCGACCTTACCACCCTGAACACCAAACTCCTTGCAGGAAAGAAGCAACGTACTAAGAGAAAATATAAAACTTAATTTTATTAGAGCTTTAACCATAGAAACTCTATCGGACCAATATGCCTCGACTTTAAGACTAAACCGCCATATTCTCAAAATAATATACTGAATTTATTGATTTTTTCTTAAACTGAAACAAAAAGCGAAAATCATTTTTTTGTATTACTTTGAGACATTTTAGTTAAGCATGTATAATTAGCTAAGGTTTTCAATTTTTAAAAAAATGTTAAACTTTTTAACAAAGACTGTTTTTAAACATTACAACCATTGAGTTACAAAATGAGACGCACGCTTTTTCTTTTATTTCTATTTTTTTTATCTCCAACTTCGCAGGCCTATTTAACCTCTGACTTTGACACCAGCCTGGGATACGCATCTTTAGACCTCGAAGCTGGTGAAAGCTTTATTGCAAGTCTTGAAGAGGTTATTTTTGAGTTCAATTACAACTTAAATTATGCCGGCCCAGATGTTGCTTTTAATATTAACTTTTCTGAAATCGTCAAAGACGGCTTTAGTAACATTGCTTACACACGCTTTGGTGTTGGTGTTAAATGGTTCTTTTTTGGGTTTAATGGTGAACAACTCATCATTGACAACAAAACTAAAGGCCTCGTTCTTAGACCGACCCCCTTCATTGGCATGGTGGCTGGCCTTACAAATTTATCGATCACTGACGAAAGTTCCATTGGTGACTTTAACACCTCAAATTATGAAATGATCTTTAACACAGGACTTGAAGTTCCCATTACTCCAACGTTTTTATTTCTAGCACAATTACAAGGATTGTTGAGTATAAGCTCTAATAGCGAAACTGAAAAAAATGTTTCCTACACAGGATTTTCTATTCTCGCAGGAATCAAGGTCAGTCGCTTCTAAGCGCCCTTCTTGTCGACATCAAAGTCTATGACAGTCCTGAGCTCCTCACCCGATTTAGTGATGATTTGTTCAATTTTAGTCACGACCTCACGTCTTAAAATTGCCACCTCATCTTTGGTTGGAGAGATGTGCCCCTGTAAGTCAGAGCTCACCATACGAGCTTTGTTTTTGGGCAAAATATTTAACACAAACTGTTGTGTTAGTTCATCCAAACCGTAAATGAGCTTGGCAATTTGATCTGAATCCATTGATTCATAAATGGCCTCTTGGTACCTGAGTGGAATCCCTCTGATTTTAGCAAACTGTAGGTTGAAATGATTGATTTGGTCCGCCATGCCTTTATCTGTTTGCTCAATGTAAGTGAAGATTTCTTGCTCTTTCACTGGAGGTAAGCTTCTCAAGACCTTGGCTGCCACTTCTAAACCATTGGCAGATATCCCACCACTGGTTTTAATATTATTTAAATTTTCAACCAATTGGTTGCGTAACATTTTGATTTCCATGTCAGATAACTTCTGAAACTCAGCAATTTTAAGGACCACATCTTTTTTGCGCTCTGCTGTTAAGAAGGTAAAAATGTCTTGTAGATCTGCTGAGTTTGAAAACAAACAAATGATAGCAACGTTGGCAACATCTTCGTTTTCATAGAGCTCTTTTTTCTGAGTGTATGGAAGAGTGAATATAAAACTGAAAGGGTTGTCTTTATCCTCGTTGATACCGTGAGAAATGACCTTTGCGACAAGCTCTTTATGACAAGACTCTAAAGCTCTTTCATATTGCTCTTTTGTTGGAGTGGCTTCTCGTTTTTTTAACACTGCACCCAATGTTCCCCACTGTTTGATTGGCAGGTTTGACATCAATCGCCGAGAGTCATCCCAGCCAATGGTTTCAAAAAAGGCTATGATATTAGCACTTTTATTCTCTCGCACCATTTCTGATATGGCATCAACACATAGGTTTGGATACTCTGTCATCAAAGACAAACTTTCTTTTTTAATGGATTCAAGGTAATTCTTGCGTATCTCTTTTAAGCGTTCTTGTTCTAATAATGCAGCTTCCTGCTCTTTACTTTCAGAGGACTCTTCTTCCGGCTTTTCTTCCTTGAACGTGTAATTCATATTATTATCAAAAGTTTTATTTATAGAGTCTTCATATGGCTCAAAAGCAGCAACAGGTCTAACAGCCTTGTTGTTGTCATTTTCTTTTGATTTTCTATTTGGACGGAACAGCCACAAGCAGAAAGCTAAAAAGGCCAGCCCTGCTAGCAAACTATAAAACAAACGATTGTCTTTCGGAATGACTTTTTCTTGCTTCACTTCTGGCTTTTTTTCTGGTTTCTTATCGACGATCGAACCAGGCATAAGTGTTTTGATAATATTTATTGTATCACCATCATCAAGATCTAAATGCAACTTAGATACGAGTAACTTTCTGACCAAAGCTTCTTTTGAGGTGTCGACATCTTTGTTTAGAATCACATTGATATCGATGCTTTCTTTGAGTGAGTGCAGCTCATTAGTCGCAGGCGAGAGGTCATTTTGTGCTTCAATTGGCAAACCTGGAAGGAAGCGCATCTCAAGATCTTCTCGAAACTGTTCAAGCTCCGTTTGATCCTCATTGATTTTAGCTGAAATAACGATCGAGTAATCTTTTGGACGTAAAATGGTATTTAAAACAGCTCTTGCTTTGGCCTCATAAATACTTTCTAAAGTGGCCTGTTCACCGACATAAGTGGTCGCGTACGAGTTGAATGAATACATTAAAATAATAGCCAGTGAAATTAAAACTTTCATTACAGTTTCTCCAATAAATTCTTAGCTCGTTTTTTAATCCATGGAACGTTTGTGCCCCTGGCAATTTTTACTAATTTACTTTTTTCTTGTTTGATCAGAGCAAAGCGTTCAATGATATTGAGCTGTAGCTCTTGCCACTCAAGGCCCTCTTCTTTCAAAAATAATTTAAAATCGTCCACTTTTAGCTGCAAAACTTTATGGTTTGTGAGATTAATTGTATGGAAAAAACTTTTGTTTTTAGATGATAACTTATTTTCTAAAGACTTAATAGTTTTATAGATTTTCACTTTGTTGTCGTTGTTCTTTACTTGAGAATAAAATGCAAGAGCACTGTGATGCATATGACTGTCATCTGAATCAAATAAATTCAGAGCGTAATCAATAATAAAATCTGGGTTTTTGGTTCGATTTCTTAGTTCAGATAAGATCACTAAATTCTTATCTCGATCATTTTCTTCGACAAGGCTTTTATAGATCTTTAGCAACTCTTCGTCCTTAACGTCATAAAACAAAGATGCAAAGATTCTCACACGAAATAAATCGACGTATTTATTTTTAGACTCATAGCCTTTAAGTAAATTAAAAAACCTTATTTTATTGTCTTTACTTAAGTCTCTAAGTTTTGATTTTGACAATAGAATATTTTTAAATGAATCCACCTCTTGTTTTTTAGTTAAGCTTTCTAAATGCTTTTCTAAAGTGACCATATCGCCTTCTAAAATAGCTTTGTATTCAAGAGAATTTTTTCTTTTGTTTTTCTTAAAATTAATGGCTGTTTCTAAAACATTTTTTTGACTCAGTTTTTTTTGAGCCATTTGCTCTTTGTCCATGTTGTGAAGAAAAGCAACTCCACCAGCAACGATAAAAAGTAAAACTATAAGGGCTGTTAAGTTTGCGTTCATTATCTGTTTCTCTTCTCTATTTCAATTTGTGAGGCTGGGTATCTTAATGCCGCAGGTTTGTTTGGCAATTTCTTAATGCCTATCTTTGCGTAAACTTTATTCAAGTACCTGTATGCAATTTTATCATGTGGGTTGATTTGTAAACAACGCTCCCAAGCTCTTTTTGCTAGTGAGTAACTCCCCATGAGGTAATAGGTAGAACCTTTAAGAAGCCAAGCATTCGAATTGTACTCGTCTGTTTTAATGACCTTGTTAATTTCACGCATTGCTTGTTTGTATTTTTTTGCAGAAATTAGTTTTTGAGCTTGAAATAAGTTTTCAACCACTCGGTCACTGCGATCTCTGTCAAACTTTGCCATGCCCCCTTGAAATCTTGGTGAGAACATCGCATCTTTATAGAAAGTCACTGTGTTTTCTAAGAGCGCCACTCTTAACTTCACGTCATCTAATTCTTTTTTTAACTCATCGTCATCTTTCTTTTTCTTTTTCTCTGGAGGTTTTCCACCTTGCGGCTTTTGATCATCTTTTTTATTGTCTGCTAAATTTTCAGTTTTCTTGTCTTCCTCTAACAAAGGATCAAGTCGCGTTGCAATTGTTAAACTTTCCCCTTCATTCACTTTGACCATTACTTCTTTTGGTTTGTAATTTTCTTTCTCGAAAACTAAAAAGAAAACATCGCCGAGTTCTGACTCTTCATTGATTTTAACAGGGCTCATACCCACTAATCTTTTATCTTTTGATTCAATATTCTTAATGTAAACTTTCGCTTTCGGAGGGTATGTTTTCACAGTGTACTTCCCTGAACAGGCCGACACTAAACACAATAAACAAACGATAAATAATAATCTGTCTAAAATTTTCATAGATTCTCCATCTTTCTATTGACTCAATCGGCTTAAAATGAAACGATCTTTATATGTTTATGAAATTACTTGTCTTTGGTTGTGCTATGATGTCTAGCCTCTCATTTGCAATTAATAAAACACCTGATGTTCGCATAAAAGTTGGTTACATCCTCACCACTTTCAGTTCCGGTGACAGTTACATCGATGAAAGCCTTGGCACGCTTATGGCTCTGCAGCCTTCAGTCATGTGGTCCTTTCCAAACTTTAGATCTCGCCTAGGTATCCATATGCACTTTGAGTTTGGCAGTGAATTTGGCTTAACTCCTATTTCAGGGATAGGCATCAGTGCCTATGTTTACCCTTGGGGAATATCAAGCTCTCACCAAAAAGTTGATAACGATACAATCATACAAAAGTCTAAGTCGGGTCCATTTATTTTTGCTGCCCTCACCCCATCAAACTTTAACATTAACAGTGTCGAAGAAGAAAACAACAACCGCACTTTCAGCGCTTTCATATACGACACCCAACTTGGTGCTGGTTATGATTATGCCTTTAGACAAAATATGATCCTTTCTGGAGAATTGTTATATCGCTTTGGTTCTGCCGAGAATGACAACCAAGGTTTGAATGGAGTTAATTATAGCGGCTTTGGATTTATGCTCTCCATTCTCACCAGTTACTATTAATCTATTACTTTTATTCAATCAGACTATTGAGCTCATCACTGGACTCTTGATTTTTCTTTTCAAGCTCTTCTATCTTTTTAAGCATTTTTTGCCTTTTGGCTTCTTGCTTTTTTAAAGACTGTATTTTACGCAACTTTTTATTTGTCGCCTTTAGCCTTTCTTGAGCTTGCTGATACCTTTTTTCAATCTCTTCATCACTCAACTCTTTAACTTGTTTTTGCTGCGAGGAAGGATCTCTTTGATCGTTATCATTTTCTTTGTCAGGCTCCAGAAAAGAAAAAATAGATTTTTTCTTGAAGCTTTTAATATTAGTGTTTCTAGCAAGCTTCACCTCAACTTCCACTCTTCGATTCACTCTTAAGTTTTCTTTAATGTACTGCCCTTGTTTATCTTGATTGGGCAAAATGGGATGCATGCCAGCATGTCCGATTGCTCTTAAAAGTTTGCCAGAGACACCTTGTTTGTTGAAGTGCCTGACAATGGTCGAGGCTCTTGCTGACGACAATTCCCAGTTACTTGGATAGTATCTCGATTTAATAGGCACAGAGTCCGTGTGACCGTTGACCTTGATCTCTTCAATGCCTTTGATCTTAGAAAGCACTTGTCCAACTGACTGAATTGCAGTGCGTGCCTTAGGAGTCAAATAAGGACTTCCCGACTTAAACAATATTTCATTTGCAAATTTTATATAAATTTTGCCATTTTTCTTTTCAACGTGAGCAAATTTATCTAATTCATTTGATTTTAAAACATGATCCACTTTAGCTTGGGCATCTTTAATGCGTGGATCTTCTTGCAAAGGACCACCAAAGTAATGAGCCACTTGCTTACTGACAGCATTGAACTTTTCTTCATCTTCAATAGACATAGAATACATCAAGATAAAGAATCCCATAAGTAAAGTCATCATATCTGCATAACTGACTAACCAGTTGGATTCATCATGATGAACGGCTTCATCATGATCATCAAATGCTACTGCTGCTTTGCTTTTACGCTGCTTTTTGTCCACCAGAATAATTCCCTTGTGACGATGTCATTTTCTTTTTTATCGCTGGCGATAAAAATGATTTTAAATACTCTTCAATAAATAATGGATGTTCTTTTTGATGAATTAAAAGAATGCCCTCATGGATGATGCTTCTTAAAATAATATCTTCCTTACCTACCTCTGTTAATTTTTCACTGATTGGTATTAAGAAGAAGTTTGCTAAAACCAAACCATAAAAGGTTGCAACGAGAGCGGTTGCCATAGCTGGGCCAATGCGGTCTTGGGCCCCTTCAGAACCGATAGTCTGAAGTAAAGCAATCATACCGACCGTTGCTCCAAGGAGACCAAAGGCTGGCGGGAACCTAGAAACTGTCTGCCATACTTTGGCATTCTCATTGTTTCTAATTTTCTGTCCCTTCACAGAATTAGAAAGAATGTCGTCTAACTTTTCATAGTTAAAGCCAAAATCAACTAAAAGAGCAACTCCATCTTTTAATAGCGGATGCGCTTTTGGTGGAAGCTTAGCTGCCAAATTTTTTGGATCAGTCCTGTAGGACTCAGATAAGCTCACAATCATTTTAATAGTTTTTTCATAGTCGACTTTTTGTTTAAAAAACATGTTTCGTAGAAAAACTTTAAATGAAGTGAAAAGCTGCTTAAATGGAAAACATAAAAGCGCCACAGTAATAGTACCACCAATCACAATAACAATACCATGCTCATCTAAAAAGACAGCCCGGTCATCCGCTGACGTTAAAATCGCGTAAGCTGTGATGGCAAAACTAAATACAAAACCTAATAATACGCCAAAATTCATAACATATCCTTCCTTTGTGAGTTATTCGGACTTCTACCCTTTTAGTTTTATACATTTTACTTTTTCTAGACCAAAAGCTTAGATAGAGGTTTTAATTAATAAAACTAGACCCTACTCGTAAAAAAAAATTAAGGTTATATCAAAATAAGACGAAACGTTTGTTGTGAAAAAGTTAAAAAGCAAGAAAAAAAACAAGTCACTTTTAATGGACCCAGTTCACACTGCAAAGAACCAAGTCATAGATTGGGGCGATCTCGAAGAGTTAAACTTTGCAACACCACCTAAGACTTTAAAAAAAGTTCTAACTGAGACAGTAACTCCCCCACCGATTCCAAAAGATTTTAAAACTAAAAAAATAAAACCTATCAAAAGTTCACCTAACAAAATTTCCACAAAGCCATCAGACAATGATTTCTTAAAGGTTCGCCTTGTAGAAAAGAACAAACAACTCTACAAAGAGCTTCAGCTGATTAATTACCTTTGGAAAGTCAGCCAAAAGAAAACCAACGAACTGAAAGAGCTCATTGCAAAGCAATCGAGCTGAACACTCATTTACTATCAATTAAATTATTCTTATAAAATTTTACGATTTGAAGTACAAATAATATCATTAAAAACACACATTACCAGTCTTGATGGTAGTAGACCCATCTATTGTCTTCTATTTCTCTAGCCTCAAAAATATAAGGTGTTTCGTGCCATAACAAAACTTGATCAGAATCCTGATCCAATACATAAGTTCCAAATTGTGTTTCGACCAAAAGGATTGCATGAGCATAAAATTTGTCCCGATGAAATGCAGTTGCCATAGACATAGCCCCTTTTGGTATTTCTATTAACTTTAACAACAACCTTTTTTGTAATGCATTGTCTTCGCAATCACCATAGCCGTTTGTAGGTAAAGTCCAAGCCTCTTCTTTGTCATAATTGATCTCATCTAATGAGAAAAAGACACTCGTATTTACTAGTCGATTGATTGTGTTTAATGCTTTTAATGTTTCCGTTTTAGAGCTTTTTTTAAAAATTTCTTTTTGAGAAAAGTTGCATTCCATGGGCCAACGACTACAGAACTCCTCATACTCAGGCCGAAACTCTTTGACCTTTCGAACTTCTAAGTTCAACGTGTCTGAATTGATTGTCTCTGGAACACTTTCAATAGCAAAGATATGTTGTTGTACAAAACAAAGAAACAATAAAATTAATTGAAGATAAATTTGCATGAATAATTTAATAACAAAATATTAATTATAAAGTCTAAAGCTTTACAGCTCTTGCACTTATTTCTAGGTACATCGAAATAACCCTCATAACACCTGTAAGAAAAGCTTATGTCGCTGCATAGCAAAACACCATCTACCTAAACTTAGCCTAATGCTCTCTATGCATATTTCTTCACTTGAAGAGTAATATATACAGTGTATTACAGCTTATTGCTTGTAAATCTTATCTAATCTTTTTTTAAAGTATTGAGTGTGCGTTATATCCTTCGGCTTTGCCTCAGAGTGACAGTACTAGCTTAGGATGATGGGTTTTGCATATTCCGGGTGTTTTAGTCTGTTTTTTTGTCGTTGGTTTGCATACTACAATAAATATCTTTGTATTCGTCTTCAGATTTAAATCTTACTTTTTCAATATCGCAGTCTTTGTCTAAATAAAAACGATACACACCTTTTTTTATGACACCAGGGGCATTCGTGATGTACTTTCCCAAAAGTTCATTCGTACCTTTGTAAACATGAAACCCTTTGAGTTTTTTATTTTTAAACCGGTAACTAGTGCCATCCGTGATGTTATAAATCTTTTTTTCATTGGGATTAAGAAAAAAAGACGGAATCTTATACTCATAAAAAGGATTGTGATAAATCCTAACCTCATACTGCCCCATAGGCATAATAATGTTTTTATTACTTGGAGCTGATTTCACCACCTTGCCGTGAACATCAATAACATCAACGGTGAGGAGTTCATCATAATACTTAGCTTTAATAAGCCCCTTACCATTCACTTTCAATATAGTTCGTCTGTTTTTTTTAATTTTAAAAGACTTAAACACAAACTTTGGATCTAAATTAACCTCAGCTGAATACACACCTGGCTCTAACCTAATCTTTTCGTTAGCTGGAAAAGTTCTTATAAGAACTTTTTTACCTTCTTGCATTTGATAAACTCTGACTTTAGAGGTTTCTCCAGGGCTGATCACTTGTAGATTTTTAAACTCCGAAAAAATATCTTGATCCACCCTCTCAAGACCTTCTTTTAACTCCTCTTCGTTATCAGCACTTAAAACAGGACCTAAACAGTTCATGCTCTTAAGGTTGAAATTTCCACCCGCAAACCCTATTCCAATGGTATAAAACTTTAAGTTCATTTCAGGGTGCTGCTTTAAAAATTCTGCTGTTTTACAGGGATCTCCTCCACAGGTGTCCTCCCCATCTGTCAAAATAACCACCCGCTTTGGCCCCCCATAGCCTTTCAAATCTTCTACGGCTTTTTTGATCGATTTATGCAAAGGAGTCATCCCTAGTGGCCCTAAATTTTTAATTTTATTTTCTATTTTATAAATGCTTTTTTCCTGGAAATTGATCATGAGCTTGGTGTCGTTGCAGTCTTTTTTGCGTTGTGATCCGTACACCCTCAATCCAACCAAAGCTTTTTCTTGCCATTGTTCTTTCAGGTAATTTTTTAAAATCTCTTTAGAAACGTACATTTTTGATTTTTTATCAGAGAGCATTTGCCCCATTGAACCAGAGCCATCAAAAATGATTTCTACTTTAGGTGGCAACCCCAAGTTATCTTGCTTCTGATAGAAAACTTTGCTCTTTTTATCTTTGAGCTTCTCAATGACTTTTTTATCTTTTTCATTGCTCTGTGTTTCTGGTAAAAAGTTTTCAAGCTCTGTTGCTTGAACAATTAAGGGTAAAAATACGATGCAATAAATGAGTTTTACTAATTTCATATCACCTTGGCTTGAAAAACTGTCCTATGTAATCTTGTATTCTAAATCCGAACATAATCTTAAAAGTATCTTGTTGCTCAGTTGTTTCTGTACCTATAGGCATTGGGTAAAATCCATCAGGAGCGCTGCGGACATCACCAGAAAACTTAACATCGTAGACCGTTGTTTGATACTCAAGACTCAAAAACCATTGTTTGATGTATGGTATCTTATCCCAGTAAATCGAAGCCTCTAAGCCAGCAAAATACGAATATGAGAACTGAGATTCTGAGGAGGTTCCACGCGACGTTTCTAAATCTGTCACATCAACGATAGGAAAATATATAAACCCCAAATAAGCTTTGTTCAATAACAGATGAAAACCAGTGCGCTCAATTAAATCCGGCGTCCATTCGTAGTTTAGCTTTAATCCTGCACCAAGAAGGTCATAGGTAGAGCTCAATAAATGCTCATCATCATTTTCTGTGCTAAACTCATCCGTAATCATATTGAAAATAAATATATTTCTAAAATTCGTATTGTCCCATTTTTTTAATTTATAATAGAGTTTGATATCAGTGATTGATCTTTCACTGTCAAACTCATTTCTAAAGTAAGTTGCTGTTGGAACCTTATCTGACGAATAGTTATATTCAAAACCTAGGCGCCAAAAGAACTCTAAATACCATTTAAAATTAAAGTGAAAATAATTGTACTTAACTATTTTGGCATCATTGGCTTGTGATGAGGACTCTGTTAAGTACTCTCCTGCATTAAAACTATATCCCAGCTGAATATACCCTGGTTCTTCATCTTCAACATCCTCTTTTGCCAATAGGTTGTCATCTTGTGTTCCTTCCTTGTCATCGAGGTCTATTCCTGAACCAATAGGTATGGCGTAATCTCCTTTTAAAGGAGTTTTATACATTTGCTCCCCCAATAACTCTAAATAAGCCACTCTTCCCTGATTACCAACGACTTTAGCTTGAGCCAAAAGATCAAAACGTGTTTTTGAAACAACTCGAACAATTATAAAGTCTCTACCGACGACTAACTTCCTAGTTTTTAAACCAACAAAGTAAAGATCGTTTTCAACGTTTTCTATTTTTAATCCTGTCTTTAATATGCGTTGCACAGTGAGTTCGTCTGCGAACAGATCACAAGCACAAGTCAACAGTACAATTAGTAAAAACTTAAGCATCCTTATATTATATGATGAATTTTAGAAAAATATCAGCGAACTGAATGTGGTCCCTACTTAAGTACATAACACCACTTTTGTCGGGTCCTAAATTGTAAAATAATTCATATTCCTTTATATTCTTAGCAGAACAAAATAAACAATATTTATAACAAATACAGTAATAGCATGTGAAAAATTTAGCCTCAGCTAACGTCCAGATGTCTCTCATTCTGTTAAGTTTTTCTCAAAATAGGTCGAAATATTAATTAACCATGAAAAAACTTTTTAACAGTGTTTATATTTTAATTATTTTTCTTGCTGGTGGCTCTATAAGCTTTGCTTTTGAACCTCATGATGACAATTTAAAAATAAAAAAAATATTTAACTATGTTGAAATGCACAAAGACTACTTTAATAAAAACAAGATAAACCCCACTTTTGAGCTTTATAATAACAATCGACGAGTCGACCTTGATAAGTACAAAAAATGTGACATCAAATGCAAACATAACTTCAAATTTGATAGAATTGTTTTTTACTCACAAAACGCTATCAATGCGACAGCGCTTGAAAATGTATTAGCCAGCTATTTTAACAAAAACACTGAAGTCAAAGCGAAATCGAAGCCGTTTTTTTCATGGGTGTTGTTAGCATTATTAATAACTGCAACTGTCCTTGTTTGTTTCCCAATCTTATTAAGAAAAAGAAAAAAGAACAAAATCAAAGAGACAAACTTACACGATCTAGAGGTTACAAACCTTATTCAAGATAATTTAGCTTTGGAAGAGCAAATAGATGGCATGCTTCACCTGCTGAAGCACAGCCAAGATGAGTACAACACCTTAAGAAAACGTCATAAGCTCACCCAAAGGCTTCCAGACAGTCTCAAAAATAGACTCCTCGATTATGAGTTGAAAAAACTCAATAAAAAGTCACGATCAAGAGTTAATAAATCATCTATAAACTTAAGATGAAGCGGACTAAAACCTTACTAATTTGCATCAACAACTATTAAATCAATAGAGCTCTAAATTGTAAATTTTAAATTCGGTCCATGAGTGTTAATATTACTGCAACAGCCATCCAAATACACCCTTTACAAATATTCTCGTCAAATTGTCCAGGATGCCCAGTAAGAAACTGATGATTATCCTAACCGTGCTAATTTTTTAGTTTTATGTTTCGGACACAATCGAATTAAGAACTATTAATTAAATTATTAATTTATTCAATTGGCTCAGCTTCAGGTATGTCAACTTGAAGGGTATCACTTATAAACTCTTCAAAGGCACTGATAGTGAGTGGCCACCCACTACTACGAAGGGAAAAACACTCCATAATAGAAATTGGTGAGTCTTCAAAGTGGTAAAAGGTTATAGAATTAGTGAACACGTCGACTGACTTTAAAGTGAGTTCATAACTTTCAGGAACAAACTTATCCGTGTCATAAGGTGTCTTCAAGTGTATATTACACATTGTTCTTTTTTCTTTATCAGAGGCAATATTAGCTATCGATGTGTTCGCCGGAAAGTCAATTTTTTTTAGAAAAGTAAATTTAGTTCCTGCAGAAAGGTGATTCGCACTTACTGATCGATTATCTGCTATCGTAAAAGCTGAGAAAAAAAATATAACTAATATTAAGAAATACTTCATTTGACCCCCGTGGTAGATTTAATAAGGACAAATTACATCAAAGCCAGTTTGACTTGGCAAGGTTTAATGCGAAGGTGAATTCAGATTTATGCGTTATTTCTCAAAATCAAAGGATACCAAACAATCTTCTAATCGCCTGGGAAGTAATGCTCTCATACAATCAAGTTGTAAGTGCCATTATCCCCAAAGACTCTTGGTACTGTATTTTAAACGGTCCATACAAGTTTTTTTAAAATGAGAATCTTTGAGCTTAATAAAACTTTTTTCTTTTTGACGACGGTAAGATCTTTAGCACATCACGGTACTTAGCAACCGTTCGGCGAGCGATTTTGATGCCATCTTTTTTAAGGGCATCGACAATCTTTTGGTCTGATAGTGGTTTTTTTGGGTCTTCTGCCTCAACCAAGGCTTTGATTTTTAACTTCACCGTTTCACTGGCAACGGAGTCACCGTCTGTTTTGTTGATTCCAGAGTTGAAGAAGTATTTTAATTCAAAGATACCTTGAGGAGTATGCACATACTTACTTGTCGTCACACGGCTCACTGTCGACTCGTGCATACCAATGTCATTAGCAATGTCTTTCAAAATCATTGGCTTAATGAAGCCAGGGCCCTTGTCAAAGAAGTCTTGCTGGTGCTTGACGATACTTTCAGTCACTTTATAAATGGTGCGCTGTCTTTGATGTATGGACTTAATTAACCACACAGCAGAGCGCAATTTGTCCTGAATGTAATCTTGAGCTTTTTTGTCTTGGTTATCTTCCTTGGTTTTTAATAGATTTTTATAAAGATTAGACACTTTTAAACGTGGAAGGCCATCTTCATTGAGTGACACCACATACTCATCACCCACTTTGTAAACATAGACATCGGGACTGATGTAATGAGTGTCATGAGACGTATAAATGCGACCTGGCTTTGGATCCATATTGAAAATGATTTGACAAATATCGATGATATAATCCAAATCCATATTCATTTCTTTAGCTATATGAGAAAAGTTTTTTCTCTGCAATGCCTCTAAATGCTCTTCAATGATTCTAACAAGGTCTTTTGTGTCTTCCTGCAAGTGCTTAGCCTGAATCAATAAACACTCTTTTAAGTTTCTAGCACCAACTCCAGCAGGGTCGAACTCTTGTATGAACGGTAGAATTTCTTCTAGATCTGTTTCTGAAATGTCTTCATCTGCCGCAATTTCACTGATTGGCGTTTTTAAATAACCATCATCATCAATGTATTCAACAATAATGCGGGCATGTGTCTCTTCTTCTTCATTAAATCCGGCCATTCCCACTTGCCATACTAAATGATCTGTTAACGTTGTTGAGGTCGAAAGAATATTTTCATAATTAATGATTTCGTCAGAACCGCCGCCTTGAATTTGTGGTGGCTTATACTGATTCTCCATGTAACTTTCCCAATCAAATTCATCTTGTTTGGTTGGGTCTTGAGAGTCGGCAGATTTAGCATCAGCGCTTTGCACATCATCTTTAGTTTGGTTGTTATTTAAGGCAGGGTCATCATTAATACCATCTTGAACTTCTTCTAGCACCGGATTTTCGATGAGTTCTTTTCTGACAGCTGTTTCTAATTCCATTCGAGACATTTGCAAAAGCTTGATCGCTTGTTGCAGCTGTGGAGTCATGCGAAGCTGTTGTGATAACTTCAAAGACATCTTTAAACCCATTGCCATTTTAGAACCTCCAGTTCTTAAACACTAAAACAACCTTGCCAAAATAAATCCATTGATTCGCTCAATTGTTTTTTCATAAGTTGCAATCAAAACATGGCTGCTTCAATTGCTTAAATTTTTTAAATATCAACTCACTTATCGTAGAGTTGATTACATTTTAAAGTTTTCACCCAAGTAAAACTCTCTTGCCTTCTTAGACTTCAAAATTTCTTCTTTACTTCCTTCCACTTCTACTTTGCCACTTTTTAAAATGTAAGCCTTGTCACAAATGCCGAGAGTCTCTCTCACGTTGTGGTCTGTGATTAAAATTCCAAGACCAGACTCTTTCAATTGCATAATAAGCTTTTGTATTTCACTCACTGCAATTGGGTCAATCCCGGCGAAAGGCTCATCCAAGAGTAAAAACTTGGGAAACCCCGTTAACGAGCGAGCTATTTCTACTCGTCGCCTTTCTCCTCCTGATAAAGAGTAGCCATAACTCTTTAATATATGACCAATGCCAAAATCAGAAACTAACTTTTCAAGTCTCTGCTTTTTTTTAGAGAACTTGAAGTTCCTAGCCTCTAAAGCCACTTCTAAATTTTCCTTCACGGTCATCTTTCTAAAAATACTTGGCTCTTGTGGTAAGTAACTTAAGCCAAGCCTTGATCGTTGATAAACTTTAAGACCACTAATATCCTGATCATTCAATTCTATTTTACCACTATCTGGCTTGAGTAAACCAACGACCATGTAAAAACTGGTTGTTTTTCCTGCTCCATTGGGGCCCAACAAACCGACAACTTCGCCCTCATTCACTTGACAGCTCATTCCCTGAACCACCAACTTCTGACCAAACTGCTTTTTTATATCACTGACTTTTAATTGGCTTTTTTTCATAGCTCTCCAACTCAAGCTTATCGACTTTAGCCCGTGGGCTCTTTACCGACACTGATTTTGTTTTTACGTAAAATACTATTTTTTCCCCCAGAAGTACATCTTGATTCTGAGTCAGCTTAGGACTTTGGGTGAGGGTTAATATTTCAGTGCCAACATCAAGATGAGCTTTTCCAGCTTCGATTTGTCGATTATCACTGATCACTTTCACATTACCAAGCGCCACAACTGTTTTTAAGGCCTTTTGCCGGCGGGCAATTTTCAAGTCCAAAGCATAACTTGTTAAGTTCATATTAAGGCCTTTTAACCGTACGTTTTTTTGATATCTCACTTTATAATTATTTCCATACAAACGAGCTTCACGACTTGAGATATCAATTTTTCTTTTATCTTGCGTCGTACGAGAAGAAATGACCTCCTCAATGTCTATTATTGACGAGTTCAAATCTACCTTTAGATTACTGGACTTAAAGTAGATGGGCTCTTTCACTTTATTTTTATCTGCAGTGATCTCAACTGTTTCGTCAGATTGAATTGTTTTTTCGTCAAAGTTGTAACGAATGCTTTTTGTCTTCATCATGTAACCGTTGGGTGAGGTCACAACAACACCGTTATCAAAATACATTTGTTTTTTTTTAATATTAACTAAAGCAGCACTGGCTTTAACATTATATACTTGGCGCTCTTTAGTATAAAACTTGACGGCAAGATCATTAAATCGCCAATCAGAGGTCTCAGTGTTGCTCAAGGCATTTTCAGCCCATAACTCCCAATTGGTATTGTTTTTTTGAGTATCAACAAGATAAACGCCTTTTATACTCTGCTCAACAATCATTTTTGATTTTTTAGCTACTGGTTTTTTATCAGTAGCTGCACTAGCTGTCTTATCAAGTTCACGTGTCTGGTTTTGCCATAACAAAAACAAAGTGACGGAAATAAAAAAACAAATGAGTGCAATTCCGTAAATTTTTCTTAACAAACTAACCCTCAATAACTGCTGAATTCAATAGCTCAAAACTTATGTGAAATTAGTATTGAACTCAATAAATGACACCGACCTAAGCCTATAAATCACTAAAATAACGCGCATATCTAAATTATTTCATAATATCTCCCGAAAAACTACACATGGGATGGTTCGTAATAAAAAATGAAGTTGTGACAGGGCCCTTCTCGACAGAGGAGCTGTTAGAGCTTAAATCTCTCAACGAAATTGACTCTGAGAACTCTTACGTTTGGGGCAAGCAGATCAATCAATGGCTCACCTTTAAGACCTGGGAAAGCTCCTACGAATCAATACTAAGCAATAGCAATAAAAGGGCGCAGGCTAAAATTCAAACTTGGTACTACGCTAAAGATAGCAAATCAAAACCAGTGGGCCCCTTTGCTAAAGAAGTTTTAATTGAAAAAGTGAAAGAGCTCGAGGCCAAAGACAAAGTCTTAGTTTGGACAAAGGGAATGACCGCTTGGGCCAGCTTATTTGAGTTTAACGACATTTTAAATGAACTAAATATTAGTCGTCGCAAACACCCTCGCGCACCTATTGATGGTCAAATCACACTCAAAAGCGAAGATGGCCAAGCTTTCATTGGTCGCATCAATGTCATCTCTCCTGGTGGCTGTGGCATCAGTCAAGTGGATGGCCTTATCCCTGGTGACCTTTATCAAATAGAAATTAAAAGTGATGCTTTTTACAACCCTCTTTCTGCTGTGGGTTTGGTGCTTAGAGAAATTGGCAAGAACAAGTATGGAATTCGCTTTGAAAAAATTCATATTGAATCAGAGTCGACGATCATATCTTATCTGAAAGACAACGGATACATCAAACAGAACAAAGAAGCCGCTTAATTTAGTAATAACAATTTAAATAATAAAAACTATCACTTTAGGGAACGATCATCCCACTGAACAAATATTTGAACTGAATTATAGAGCATTGCTCACTATGAAAATGGTTTACTCTTCGAACTCTTGTTCACCGCCAAGTGGGCCTTCTTTTTTGAGGACGGCAAAATTTATTTCATAGATGCCTGCAGCTGTCACTGTGTACATGACTTTTTTCACCGCAGCAAAATTCACTTCTTCATCGGCTTGAATCGTCATTTTACGGAAAGAATCTATTTCATCCGCTAAAGACTCGGCTTGCTGATTAACTGCTTGCTTGATCTGATTGGTGATCGATTTTTTTTCTTCTTCACCGTCTTCAATGGATTTTTTGATCATCTCATCAAGGCCTGCTATGTTCCAATCTTCTTGCTCTTTCACAGCCTTATAATCAGCAACAACCTCATTGTTGAGTTTAATTTGATCTTTAGAGATCACCACTACGTTAGAAGGCATTAACTCTTTAACTGCCTCTGCTTGCGGAAGTGTTACTTCATCATTCAATTGAATCACTTGCCCTGTAGTGTTGTAATTCTGTAGCAAGAAAACTGCCAAAACGGTGAATAAATCAACCATCGCTGTCACTTGTAAGACGGCAACAGCACTTCGTTTGTTTTGACCTACACGACCTCTGCGGTCTCGGTATCCTGGAACTTTAATTGGCATTACTTCGCTCCTCCCGTGGCAATAGACACTTCTGGAAACTCAGCTAGCAACAACATATCCATGGCATCAATCAAATGTTTGTAGGCCAATTCATCCGCCATAGTGACAATGGCATCGACCTTTTCTGGGTACAGCTCTTTGATCTTCTTTAACTCAGTTAAGAGGGTGTCGTTGTCAAAATCCTGGTTCACTCTTGGCACTGGGATAAAATCTTTTCCTAATAAAATGCGGTAACCGTTTTCACGAACGTCAAGACGAAAAGGGATATCTGCTTTTGGAGGAGGTTTTGGCTTCTCATCTGAAGTCTTTTGACCATATACAGAACTCCCTATTTGAATCATCGACACTTGTGTCCAAACGGCTGAAATAAGTAAGAATATGATAAGTACACTCATTAAGTCGATAAATGGAACGATATTCACATCAACATTCGTCGACTTTTTTCCACCACCGTCATCTACATGAGCCATATTTTACTTCTCCTTTAAAACTAAAAACTAGTACTTAATTTTATCTCTGTTAGCGACAACTAAGTTGATCAAGTTCATGCTACTTTCCATCATGTCGTTTGTCGCACGACCAATTCTGATTTGTAAGAAACCAAAAGCAACGATGGCAATGATCGCAACTGCTAGTCCTAAAAACGTACAGTTCAGTGCGTGGGAAATACCCAAAGACAAAGTTGCAGCTTTCGTCGCTTGGTCAGCATCAGAGATACCACCGAAGGCTGTGATCAGACCACCAATCGTTCCAACGAGACCCACGAGAACAACAACGTTACCAAAGATGGCCAAGAATGATGTCCACCCTTCCAGTCTAGGTGTTTCTCTTAATACAGAAGCGTCCATAGCAACTTGCACCTCTTCATCTGGTCGCTTGTTTAAGACCTGAACTAAACCTTCTTTTAAAGTATTTGTTAACGGAGCTGGCCTGCTATCACAAAAAGCAATGGCTTGCTTGATCTCACCTCTTAAAATTAAACTAAACAAATTCTCATTTAAACTTCTTTTATCAACAGTGAGCCTATTGAGCGCAATGATTCTTTCAATAATCAAGAATATCACCAACAATCCAATGAATGCGATGACGTACATGACAAAGCCACCTTCACAAAAAGACTTGGCAATGAAATTTCCCGCCTGTTTACACTGTTGCATTTTCTCTAATGCAGTCATTTTAAAACCTCCTATAAATTTTTAAAATCTAAATCACTGTGAAGAAAACACGAACGGGAATGTGACAACAGCCTCAGTATTGGCTGGCGGCTCAGGAAATCTCCACGTTACGAGTTTTCTTTTTATACAATTTGCAACTTCTCTATCATTCAAAGTATTACTAACAACGGAAGCTTTGATCGCTTTACCTTTCTCAATAATACTCCATTTTAAAACTAACTTTCCATATAGATTTTTGTTTCTGTTAAGAGCAAGTTCATAACAGGCCTTGATAGCTCTTCTGTTTCTTCGAATCACTCGGCGGATAGCTTCTTTGTCGATGCTTCCGATGAACTCTTCTTCAGCACCACCCACTTCAAGCTGAGCACGACCTTTCTCACCGAGACCTCCGCCACTGCCCGTGCCCGACAAGCCAGTGCCCGTTCCAGAACCAGTTTTAATACCACCGATACCAACGGTGCTGTTGCCACTGCCGCTTCCAGCTTTGAGCTTGCCACCTAAAGAGTCGCCGTCTCTGTCGTCAGTCAAACCACCTTGGCCAGTCGCTCTATCTGCCGCACCGATCAAGCCGTTATCAACACCCGCAGAGCCTTTGTTTAACTGCTTATTCAAGCCACCCTTACCAAAGACGTTGAGGAGTCCAACTTTGTTGGCGTCCACTTCCTTGGCCTGCATATTAGCATTTTTCTTACCGGAAGTTTTGACCGAGCCGCCTTTTTGCACAGAACTTGCTTTTTTATTGGTCTTTTTCAAGTTCGGGTTTTTCTTAAGTGCCTTGGCACTACCAGATTTTCTTTTGTCAGCCGTTGGAGACTTCGCGATTTTCTTTTTTTGTGAGTTCACTTTATCAGTGACCTTCACTACTTTACGCTTTTCTTCTTTTTTAGGCTCAGGTGGCTTTTCTACTTTCTCTTTCACGACCACTTTTTTACGAGGTGGGATTTGAAAGGTCACCTTTGCCTTTCTAACTAACTCTTCTTCGATAAGGTTTTCATCAGATAGATCCACCGGTGTATAAATCATCATATATAGACTAAAAATAGACGCTACGACTGTCGCCAAAATGATGGCCGTCGATTCTGCCGTCGTAAAGTCAAAGATCGGTGCACCAGCTGTTTTAGGAGACTGCGGCACGTAGCGAATGTATAACTTTAACAGCCCACCTTCGAGCTCAAGCACAACCATTTCACCGACTGGTAAATCTAAAACATTGCCTTTAGGGCCAGAAATAATTTTGCCCGATGAAAAAAGATCTCTAAGCGGTGTGACACTTTTATTTTCATCAACATGGTGACCTGTCATTTGTTGTGTGACATTCACCTTGGTGCTTGGACCTACTTTTAATAGCTCATACTTAGCAGAATTGACACCCAAAAGTGGCACATTGATATCACAAGACTCATCAGAGCCAATCGTCACTACTTTTCTGTTATTAAAGTGATGACTAGAAATTATTCTCTCTTTCCAAGCGACAGCCACTTCAAGAACAGTTCCTTTTTCAGGCTCTAAAATTGGCAACCAGTTTTCCACCTGGCTTGGTGGAGCAAACGTTTGGATTTCTCGCCCAACAGAAGCCACTTGTGTTGCTGCAGCAACAGCTGCAGGGGTGAGAGGTGGTCTTTTCTCTTCTTTTTTTAACTCAGGAACTTCAATTTTCTTGGTGTCTTCTTCAACAGGTTCTTCAACGACTTTGGTGTCATCTTTTTTGGGCTCACTAGCTTTCACTGGCTCGGCAGGAGATTCTTCAGGTTCTGGTGTCTCTGGAAGTTCAGGAAGAGGTGGTTGAGTTTTTTCTTCTGCTTTTGCCTCTTCTTGAACTGGTTCACTTGTCGTTGTCTGAATGTGGTCGTTGTCAATTTCAGGCGCCGCAGGAGCAGTAGACTCTGGAACTCCAACAAAAAATTCAATTTTGTAGGACCCAATCGAAATTTTATCTCCAGGCTCAATTTTATGGTCTAATACTTTTTGATTATTAACAAAAACACCGTGTTCAGACCCCAAGTCTGAAATGTAATGGCCATTGTCGCGCTCTTCGATAACTGCGTGAAGAGGAGCAATGTAGTTTCCCGTCAATTGCAATTGCAAACCGTTATTTTTACCAATAACAATTTGCGATTCTGTGTATTGTTTGACAGCCTCTAACTGGCCATCCAAATAGAGTCTAAGTACAATTGGTTGTTTCAATTATCTCCCCTACTTTGTCGTAAATTCTCAGTTGTCTTTCTCATTTCAGGCAAAAAATTCTTTCTAAATTTAATTAATCTTTTGTAATTAGCTTGTCTTTGCTTTAACAAATAAAGCAATTCCGGCTTATTGATATCACCTGTGATCAGCTCATCTTCAAAGTCGACCGTCTCTGTGCGCTTGCCCTTTGACTTTTTTTTAACTTTTTTAACTTGCCTCACCTCAGTGTCTTGTGCAGTCACAGACACTGATGTTATTGCAAATATAAAAATAACCAAAAAACTTTTCATTATCACAGATCCTTCTATTTTTTATTGTCCAATGTTTTTTCTAATTTATCAACTTTTCGTAAGAGATTTCGATCATCAGACAAGAACTTAAGTCGACTAATCATTTTGTAAGCTTCTTCTTTATCTTTGCCTTGCTCGACTAAAAATGTGGCATAGTTAAAAAGCAGGTTTGTATCTCTAATTCCAGCAACAGTTGCCTCTTTAAAGACTTTTTCCGCTTTGTCTTTATCACCAGTTCCTAACAATGCAACAGCATAATTATTGGCAAGAGCTGTGGCCGCTCGACTTTTCGTTGCTAATTTTGATCTAATCTTTGGATAAATATTAGACAAAGGGCCTAAGGCTTTTTGGTAATCTCTGTGCTCAACATAGATGCTAGACAGGTTCAAGTTGGCTTCACCTTCAGAATCAGAATTTTGTGCAGCTTCTTTTAAATTCTGTAAGCCTAACTTCTTATTGTCTAACTGAAAGTGAACCAAAGCTAAATTATTCTTAAGCTCAGCCCTGTTAGGATGTGCTTTCAAAGCTCTTTCTAAAATGAGCTTGGCCATATTGTACTTTTTAGCTTCGTAATAAAAAATCGCCAAAGTGTTGAGTGCTAAAAAGTCGTTCTCATCGATCGCTAATATTTTAGAAGCAGCTGTCACTATGTCCTTTTCAGATTTTGTCTTTTGTGTTTTCTTTAAGCTCTCATAAAGTTCTGGCTCAATGGTGGCCGCCTGAACTTGTAATGATAGCGATAAACTTAAGACTATCAATAGACCTTTCATCACATACCTGCCTTACTTAACCATAAGCTTTTCAAAACACGCATTTCATTCATCATGCCACTGTTTCCTTGAATTTTATCTAGTGAGGTCAGTGCTCTTTTTACATTCTCATCGTAAACCTGAAGCTCATACGCCTTGTTCACTGCGGCCTGTAAGGTTTCAATGGCCTCTTTCTTATAAGGGCCTGCTATGTTTTCAATACCAGCCTTGTACTGCTTGATCTGATCGCCTTTTAGCTGTTTTGGAATAGGTACGGCATAAATCGACTTGGCCATTGAATCCAAAGCTTCTCCTTGTAGGGTCAATGCAGCTACGATTTGATAGGCATCATCGTAAGCAACTACTTTTTTAAGCTTTTCTTTGAGCTTATTTAATAAGGCCAATTTGGTTTTCACCGACCCTGCCATTTTTGCAGGGTTCGTCGAAATACGATACTTTTTAAAGTTTTTAAATTCATTGCGCTCAACCAATTTGATCATAGACTCTGCGGCATAACTGGCACCTGCCCCCAGCTTTCTTTGGCGATAGATCACTTTTTTATACCACTCTTCAGAACGAGATCTGCGCTTTAAAGATTCATGAATTTTAGCAACTCGGTAAGCAGATTTAATCTTGGCAGCATTGTTCGTGGACGGACCTTTCATAAAGCGATCGTAGTAAACAAGTGCCTTTGATGGGAAACGCTTCCTTCGATCCCAAATATTGGCAATGGCATAGTTGACGTCATTCCGCTCAGAACCACGACTTTTTTTCTGAAAAAGTTCATAATTTCTAATGGATGACGTGTAAAAATCAAGAGCGTCATATATCACAGCAGCATTGTAGCGGTAGTTTTTTGAGTCTTGATCTTTGGGGTATTTTTTAGCAAAGCCCTCAAAGGCACCGGCTGCGTTTGCATACTGCCCCGTTTGCTCATATAAAAAAGCAAGTGAACGTCTAGCTTGTTTTTTTACTTCTTTGTCTTTTGCCGTTTTTGCTGGGAAGTTCATCACTTCTGAATAGAGCTTAATCGCATCACTCATTCTTCCCGCTTTCTTAAAATTAACTGCTGCATTGAATTTAGAAACTGCCAAGAGATCACTTTTTGGATTCTTTTTAATAAAATCCATAAATGAATTGGCTGCCTTTAGAGGATCTTTTCCCGTTGCTGCTTGCTCAGCTAACTTAAATCCAGCTTGCCCTTTAACACCTCTGATTTTTTTTCGAACAGTTGAGCTCAAACCAGAAACAGCAAGTAGCTTGTCAGACACCTTTGCAAGACCCGCATAGTCTTTCTTTTGATTGTAGATATCTAAAACTAGATTTGCAGAGTACTCGGCATGCTTATCTTTTGGATGATTGTTCACTATGTCCATTAGCTGAGGCAATGCTTTGTCGTGTTGATTGAAAGAATAATGCAATGAACTCACACGGTACTTGATCGCCACAGAGTTTTCTTCTTTTGGAAACTCTTTGAGATAGCGATTCGCTGAGCTCGTAAATGATTTTAAGTTTTGTGGAAATTCAACTGGCTCTTTGCTATCTCCGACCAATGCCTTAATCTCTTTAACATTCGGCAATTTTTTTTCTAAAGCAAGGACTGAGTTCAAGATAGCTTGTTTGTAATACTTGCCTGACTTATTGCCATTAGCAACAACACGGTTATAACTTTTGGCAGCACCAACATAGTCTTGCATGTCATAAAGCAATTCACCATTGAAAAAATTCATTTGATCAAGGTTTTTGCCATCTTTTATGTACCTAAAGTACATCTTATAGCCATCTTGAGCCTGCTGCTGAGAAAATTTGGCTCGAGAGTTTTGAGCCGTTTGATGGAGTTGTAAAATGTAGTTTCTCAATGTCGATTCAATCAGTGTGTCTGAATCAGCAATGAGCTTTGTTTTTGATTTGTTTTCACGGCGCCAAAGACTACCAGCCCCGTAGTTTTCGATCCATTCAAAAAGTTCTTTTTTAAAGATCTTCTGGTTTCCAGCAGCCTGATACATCTTAACTATCTCGTGCTGATACTCATAAGCTCTGACCGAGAAAGGATCATCTTTAATCAGATTTTTAAAGATATATTTTGCCGATGACCTGTCACCCTTTTCTACATAGAAAAAAGCAAGTTTATCTAACATTTTCTTAGTGGAGTTTTCACCCAAGACTTTATTAAAATACCCTCTAGCATTTTTTGCTTTGTAGACTTCAGGAAAAAACACCACGATGTCTTTGGCCGCCTCTGAAGCAAGACGAATGCGACTGACTTTGCCGTCTCCTGAGCGTCCTTTGGCTTTACGACCTTCATAAATCACTTTTTCTAAATCGCGCAAACCACTCTTCACTTCACCAGTCTTGTATTTACACCATGCTCTTTTATATAATGAAAAAGAGTATAAACGAGACCTTTTATTCTTAGAAATTTTATTGTAGTGAACTCTCGCATCTTTCCATTTTTCTCGTTCAAAATAGTACTCACCTAGAGCAAAATTGGACTCATCAACATAAGGACTGCGAGGAAAACGCTTTACAAGTTCTGTGTACTTTTTCTTTCCAGATTGAGTTTTCCCAAGTTCGAAGTAGTTGTAGCCTAAAAAGAAAAGAGCCTGATCAAGCTTTGGATCTTTTGGAAAATCTCTCACAAACCACTCATAAAGTTGGATAGATTTCTTGTTATACCTGGTGGCTTCTTTTAAATTGAGTTTTGGTCTGCGCTTTAATTTTTTCTCAGAGTAAAGCTTGAGCTTTTTATCATAATCATCCTGTAGCCTTAGCTCTATGAGCTTTGCTTTATCAACATAAAGCTCAGCTAGACGAATCCAAAGCTCTCCACGGCGAGAGCTCTTACCAAATTTTTGAGTCATGCCATATAGGTGATCAATTTGTTTGTCAGTGATTTTCTCTAGTTCTCGCTCACTGGTTCCTTCAGAGTAGTAAAATCTATTAGACGCCGGTGGCTTCACACGCCTTAAATTCACCTTGCCTTTGGGCTTTTTATACTTTTTTGACTCTGGTAAAAGATTCTTTTTTTTCTTAATTTTAGTGGCTTCAATTTTCTTTAAAATGTCACCCACCGTTCGTGTTTTAGAACGTTTACGTGCGTCGACATTCATTGTTAAAAACAATGCGGCAATGATTAATAAGGAAATTTTCATATTAAATTTACCTTCCACAATTGTGAGTTCCTACATAGTGATAGTTGCCTAATTCATCTAACCAATACTCACCCTGAAACGGCCAGTATTCATATCCATTTTTTATATAAAAATTTCTATTGCGTTTTTGATCTTTGCTACGACTGATTTCTTTACCAGCCACTTTCTTTTTGATTAACTCTTTCTTACTATTGATCATTTCATAGCGAACAAAACTTTCTTGTTCAAATAAGTCAAAAAGTTCTGCTTTGATGTTCTGCATATGAACCTTTGCTATACGACCTGCTTTTTTTCTAACTTTAATCAATCGACCGGCAACCACTTTCTTTGAGTATTTACCGATGCCTGATTTTTTCCATTTTGTGCTTAACTTATCGTAGCGCTTTTTTTCTATGATCAATTTTTGAATGTACTTATAAGTTCGGTTAAAATCACCCTCTTTACCAATCTTTCTCGCTACAGACAAAGGCATCACTGACTTTTTAAACTTGGTTGAATTTGGGTTTTTATTATACTCTTTGATCACATCAATGAGGTCATTGTAATAAATATTGAATGACTTGCCGTTGTCTAAGTATGTTTTTATTTTCTTGTAAACAGGTTGATATATTTTATTAAATAGATCTAAGACCTTCTCCATCTCGTTGTAACGACAAATGTATAAATAAATAATTGAGCGTAAAATCAAAGACTCTGGCATGTAGTAACTTTCATAATAAGGCGAATGTAAACTTTGAAAGTTACTCAGCGCAGACCTGAATTTTTCTGCCCGCAACATGGCCCAACTCGATTCAAATAAAGTTTCGTGCCAAGCTTCTGTGTCGCGCGGTATATCTTTATAATACTCAATCGCTTTTTCCCACTTCTGCGCTTGATAGTAAACGCGTGCTTTCCCCATAATTGCAGACACACGGTCTACATCTGTCACACGCTTGTCCGAACGACTTTCAATTAATTCATTGAATGCTCTGACGGCCTTCTTCTCTCTTTTCAACTCGGCATAAGACAAGGCCTGAAGATACTTTGACTTACTATAAAAAGGGCTGTTCGGCTTCACTCGAGATAGAGTCTTTATAGCTTGAGAAAATTGTTTACTGCGCACTTGAAACTCTCCAATGCGATTGTAAAGCATATCTCTTTGTTTCTTCGGAAATTTTTTGATGTTGATTTTACTGATGGCATAATTCAGCATGGCCTCGTCACCAAGATAATCTGAGGCAATGGCCAACTTTTCTAAAGCTTTATTGACATATTTGCGATCACCACTTTTTACCACTCGAATGAATTGAAATGCAGAGGTTTGATACATCTTCATTTTAAAAAGAGCCAAGCCTAAAAGGTAAGTGACTTTCCCACGGTGCTTTCTATATTTTGAACTCACGCTCATTTTGTAAAGAGTGAGAGATGCTTCTTCATATTTTCCGGAACGAATCATGTCAGCCACTCGTCCCCAGGTGCCCCCAACTGAAGCCGCTCTTCGTTTAGATTTGCCGCTTGAATTTTGAGCCAAAATGATGGGATCGGATAATGAATCGACAACACTGTCAGCAAAAGTTGTGCAAGAGACTGTGAGTGCTAAAATTATAGTTAAGATTTTTTTCATCTTTCATCGACCCCCGGAAAGAAGAAGCTTAAGCCAATCGCCAAAAACAAATCATTGTGAAGCTCTTCATCTTCAATAAAGCTTCCAGATGGCTGGTTCTTTCGCAAAATGGTTGCGTTGTAGGCATGCCAGTTAATGTCCCAACGAAACGCCATATTTTTACTAAGAGCTAAATATTGACCTAACCCTAAATGCAAGGTTGGCTCTTTCTCTAATTGTGTTTCTGTCACCCCACCACCCAAGGTAATGAACCAATCAAAAGACACAATGCGATCTTCAAATAAAGCCATTTTCCCATAAAAAGGGGCCCACTTGAGAGCGCCTCCCATATAATTGAGAGGCAAAACGAAACTTCGAGTTTCTATTTGTCGTTCGTCAGCTAAGTTTTTAGTGATCTCTCTCTCTGAATCAATCAGATGATAGTAAGACAACTCTATTCCCCAGGACTCATTTAAATACCAATCAAGGTGTGCCGAAACCCCTAAGTTGTTAAAAAAGGCATTGTTCAAACCAACCATGCCTTGCAAAGAAAGCTCAAACCTTTTTGTTTTTGGCATGTACTTTTTGTTAATCACCGCTATGTCAGAAAATGGAGCTAACTCTGAAAGATCTGAAATCTTTTTAAATTTTTTGACCTCATCTTTATAATTGGTTCTTTTTTTAACTTGAGTGGTGCCCACTTTTTTGTCTAGATCTCTTTCCAAAGAATCATAAAGAGAGTCTTCCTCGTTGGCATAAACAAAGCACAGTGGAAAAACTAAGAAAAGCAGAACTAATTTTTTAAAATCCATTTTAACTCTCTCTTAAAAAATAAACATCAAACCAACTTGTAAAATCGTTGGTACATATAAAATACTGTCTAAATCATCGCTGGAAACAGGCTGTGAGCCAGTTTCTAGAGCTTGATCACTGCTGGCTGGATTAGGTCCTTGGTAAAAGTGAAACCTAAAATCTGTTTTTAATGCTAAATTCCTTGTCAGATAAAACTTCTGTCCAAAACCAACGTTGAGTGCAACGGTGCTAGAATCTGTGAAGCCGACATAACTGGCTCCCAAAAGGCCGTAAAGTGACATATGCCAAATGGTATTTTTAGTGATACTGATCTTTCCGTACCAGGCTGTGAATTGGTAATCCAAAAGCACCATTTGTTCAACATGAGGGGCTAGTTCAGCATCTAATGATCCAAAGATACCCTCACCTCGCTTTAAGGCTTCACCATTTTCAGAGAGACCTTCCATCATGAACATTCCAACAAGTTGAACGGCATGAGTCTCTGTAAAGTTGTAACCAAGTCCCAGGTGAAAACTTTTATTATTATAAAGAGCTTCGGTGAGGTTAAACCCCATGCCCCCTTGAATTTCAAATCTTTCTTTTGTATTCACGTACCTGTTTTTCACCATAGTTTGATTATCAAACTTTGGTAACACCGTGTCTGTTGCCAGCTCTTCTTCTGGAAACTCAATTGAGCTTGCATGTCCCTCAAAAGAAATGGCAGAGATCAAGATAAATAGGAACAGATATAATACTTTAAATTTTTGCATAATTAGCTCTGCTTCTCATTTCGTGATGGTTAAAAAAAATCAATATAATCGCACTATTATAGTAAATTCAGTTGAGAAACTTTGGCTATACATTATAAAAATATACCAGACCTACAGCTGTAAAAACTCCGGCGTTCTAGACCTTGGCCTTGGTTAAACCAAAAATTATGTTTCATTGAGATTTTAAACACTTAGGTGAAGCTTTTTTCTTTCCCTCTTTTTTTGGGGTTATGGTGGTTGGACCCAAAGACGTGGAGCCTTTTTTGGGTGCTATTAGTGGTTTTGTTGTTTTTGCGATGTCGGTGGTTGTGGTGTGCGTGTTTTGTTTTTGTAGCTTAATGATTAAATGAATTGATTTCATTTTCTTTGCGATTTTAATTTATTTATCAAATTAAATTTATTTTGTATGGCGCTCTTGAAAATTTTCAAGAGCGCTTTTTTTTATTTTTAAATTATTTTTTGACGTCTGGAATATCACCGTCGCCAAGGTCTCCGTCAGTTGGAGCTCCTCTGTAATCGAGACAACCGTAACCGACTCGGCAGTTGGTGCCATCATTTGTTTCCCAATAGGTTTGAAACCACATGCCGCGATCTTCATTGGGAAAATCTCCTGGGCATGCGTCAGCTGCGTGAGCGTAGACATTTCTGGAATCTAAACCTTCCATATAAACCACTCCATGCACATTGACGATCTCTTGTAAGTCCGTACAGCTGTAATCAGATGCTGCTATAACAATATCAGACTGTTCAGCTTGTGCTGTAGCTACAAAAAAAATGGCCATCATTAGCGCGAATAAACTTTTCATAATCCTTCCTTAGTTATTATATTTTTTTGTAGATTCTATTAAAGCCTCAATAATCTCACAAGAGAATTTAGAGAGAAAAACACTCATTATGATCAAAAAAACTTAAACGAAAACTTGGAATTGTCTTAATAGTTAGCAACCTTAGTTACTATTCAAGAGTGATGCTTTTGAAAACTTATACAGTTCAGCTGAGCCTCACATAAAACAATATTTATTTAGAATAATTTAAGAATTTCTATAAAACGCACAAAGCCAATTGGCTGTGTTGGGTTTGCTGATGTTTTATCGACGACAAACAAACACTGAATCTTAAAGTTTTGCATTATAAAATGTGCCTTTGCAGCCATCTCTGAAACATCTATGGTTTTTGGACTTGTGGTCATTATGGTACTTACTGTTTTTGTAAGTATCGACTGATCTTTGATAAGACTTCTGCGAATATCACCATCTGTGACAATACCTATAAGACTTGATTTTTTATCGATAACCCCAACAACTCCCCGAACCTCATTGCCTGTCATAAGTGTCATCACTTCGAGCAGCGATTTTTCTTCAGTCACCAAAGGTAAAGCGTCTTGCCCATGCATGACATCTTTCACGCGCGTTAAAAGTTTTTTACCTAGTGAGCCTCCTGGGTGAAACTCGGCAAAGTCTTCTTTTTGAAACCCCTTCTCTTTAAGCAAACACATCGCAAGAGCATCTCCAAAAGCCAAAGTGGCAATGGTTGATGATGTTGGCGCTAGTCCCAAAGGACAAGCTTCTTTAGCAGGAGCTAAGACTAAAGCAACCTGTGCCGCTTGAGCCAACGTGCTTTCTTTTTTCGAAGTAATCGCAATGAGGTTAATTCCTTTGCGCTGCACATGATTAAGTAAAGGACTCATCTCTTGTGACTCACCACTGTTACTGATGGCGATAACCACGTCATCTTTTTGAATCACTCCAAGATCACCGTGAGCACTTTCAGAAGGGTGTAAAAAAAGAGATGGGGTGCCCGTCGAACTCAAAGTGCTACTGATTTTACGCCCAATGAGACCAGATTTACCCATACCAGTAATGATGACCTTTGACTTACATGCCATCAACATTTGTACGGCCTTCACAAAATCGTCGTTGAGAATTTCAATTTGATTTCTCAAAGCTGTGATTTCTAGATCAAAAACTCGTTTTGCTTCATTGATTATTTCTAAACTCATCCCACCACTCTCATGCATTGGCAAACTGGTTTTTATACTTAGCGACTGTTTTTGTCGTTCTTTTAGTTTTTTTGGGCTTAGTTTGACTCGATCCTCTTGTGATCGCTGCCTTTACAAAACTTTTAAATAATGGGTGTGGCTCTGTCGGTTTTGATTTGAACTCTGGATGAAACTGCACTCCGATGAACCAAGGGTGCTCGTCAATTTCAACGATCTCAACTAAGTCACGCTCTTTACATATTCCTGTCAAACGCATTCCTTTTTTCTCAAACAAAGGGCGATACTTATTATTGAACTCATATCTATGACGGTGACGTTCACTGATATCTTTTTGTTTGTAAATTTTAAAAGCCTTAGAGCTATTATTTAAGCTGCACGAAAAGGCTCCCAGCCTCATCGTGCCCCCTTTGTCCGTTTTGTTTTTTTGCTCTTCCATAAAATCAATGACAATATTGCGGTCTTTTTTGCGTGCAAACTCTCGACTGGTAGCATCTTTAATGCCACACACATTACGAGCAAACTCAATGGAGGCTAACTGCATTCCCAGGCAAATCCCAAAGAATGGAACTTCGTTTTCTCGTGCGTATTGAATGGCCTTGATCTTTCCTTCAATCCCACGCTCACCAAAGCCTCCCGGCACTAAGATGGCATCTAAGTCTGCCAATGATTTTTTATAGTTAGTTTTAGTTAGTTTTTCTGAATCTATATAAACCATATTGACTCGCGAATTGTTGGCAATCCCTCCGTGAGTGATGGCCTCAATCAACGACTTATAACTTTCTTTAAGGTCCACATACTTTCCAACTATTCCGATTGTGACATCTTTTTGTGGTTGTTTGATGACCTTAACTACTTTTTTCCAACTCTCAATATTACTTTGCTTGTACTTTAGACCTAAACGGTTAAGCACCTTTTGATCAAAGTGCTCTTTGTGAAGTGCTAAAGGCACTTCATAAATAGTGGATGAATCCACAGCAGCAATGACATTGTCTGGCTTCACGCTGCAAAACAAACCGATCTTATCTTTTAACTTTTGATCGATGTTTTTTTCACTGCGACAGATTAAGAAATCAGGCTGAATACCAATGGCTCGTAATTCTTTCACAGAGTGTTGCGTTGGCTTACTTTTTAACTCACCGGCAGCAGCGATATACGGAATATAGGTGACATGCATAAATAACGAATTTTCAATGCCCACATCGGCGCGCATCTGACGGATGGCCTCAATAAAGGGAAGACCTTCAATGTCACCAATGGTGCCACCAATTTCTACTATCACAACTTCGGCGCCCATACCTGCTGTATAAATACGGTCTTTGATTTCATTGGTTATATGTGGAATCACTTGCACGGTCCCACCAAGGTAATCACCACGACGCTCTTTAGCTATGACATTTTCGTAAACTTGCCCGGCCGTGACACTGTTAGAACGATTCAAAGACACATTGGTAAACCGCTCGTAATGACCTAAATCTAAATCCGTTTCAGCACCATCTTCTGTGACATAAACTTCACCGTGCTGCAATGGTGACATGGTTCCAGGGTCAACATTGATGTAAGGATCACACTTCATAAGACTCACTTTATAGCCTTGTGTTTCCAATAAGGTTCCAAGACTAGCTGCCGTCAAACCTTTACCGATGGAAGAGACAACTCCCCCAGTGACAAAGATAAATTTTTGCACCATTGGTTTTTTGGTGGATCTCAATGCTGTAGTTTTCTTTTTTGTTTTAGATTTTTTCTTCATCCGTCACCTTTTATTGATGTCATCACTTTATTAATTCATTCCTCGTTCATTCAATATTTTTTCAACTCGAGCTATGTCATCCGGGTGATCGACACCAACGGCCTCGGCAAACACCTCAGACACTTTGATATTAGCTCCCATATACAATGCTCTTAATTGCTCTAAACTTTCACCTAACTCTATATTCACTTGCTGATGCCTACAAAACTCATCTAAAAAAGATTTGCGGTAGCCATATAAGCCAATGTGTTTGTAAACCTGTTCAAGGTCATTGACCTTTCTAGAGAATGGAATGGCAAAACGACTAAAGTAAATGGCATAACTGTTATTATCTAAAATCACTTTAACGGTGTTTTTATCATTAAGTTCAGGTTCAGTTATTTTTTTTGCCAACGTCGACATCTGCACTGAACTGTCATTAAAGCTGTCTATCAATAAATCGAGCCATGATATATCTAATAAGGGCTCATCACCTTGGATATTTATGATAATATTCGTGTTCATTTCAGCGACAGCTTCCCACACACGATCACTTCCTGTTTGATGATCAGAAGAAGTCATCACCACATTTCCACCAAATGCTTTAACGTGTTCAAATATTTCTTGATGATCCGTTGCTACTATAATGTCGGTGAGCTTTTTATTTTTAGAGGCAGCTGTGTAAACTCTTTCGATAAGAGTACGATCATTTATTAAAGCCAAAGGCTTCCCTGGAAAACGAGTGGAACCAAATCGTGCCGGTATCACTCCTACAGCTGTTTGCATTCTGTGCCTTGCATCCTTCTAAGTCACAGATAACACTCGGAGAACATCAAAAAAAATCTTTTGTGGGAGATCTTTCTGACTATTATTCTTGAGAATTATCAACTCAGTTAACGTAACTACAAGGGGATAAAATTACAAAAACAGACTTATTGCGTCAAGTATAAACGGGAGTTTTCCCAAAGCAAATGAATGGGGTCGAGCTCATCTGCCATAAACCAAGTTCTTAATTATTACCCAAAGAAATTAAAGACTTACTTTCCGTACTCAAACAGCCACAGGCAGAGCCGCTCGCTTTCAGCGAGCAGCACACCCATGGAACTGCGTGCGGAATGTAAGTCTTTAACTTCTTTTAGCATTAGTTAAATTTATGTGAATATGAGAGATGGGAAGCTCTCTATGATGCTTATAACTAACTCTTCGACGTTATGGGGTTCATTAGGGACCAGGTTTTGTAGATGAATTGCAAGAGCTCGGCGATTCCTGTTTTTTTGGAGTTGGAAACGGAGCGGACATGCCAACCCGGGCAACTGGCTTCTAAGGATTTGATCGCTTGCTTTGTTTTGGTTTTGTTGAGCTTGTCAGCTTTTGTCAAGACAAGCACACCTGGAATGTTGCGCTCGAGAGATAAGGAATACAACATTTCTTCGTCTGGTGTCCATTTTCTACGAATGTCCATCACTAAAATCATACCCACCAAATTGTCTCTATTTAATAAATAGTCTTCTATGAACTGAGACCATTTTTCTAACTCACCGGGCTCTCGTTTTGCAAAGCCATATCCTGGCAAGTCGACAAAGCGATATTGATTGGCCACCAAAAAGAAATTCATCAAACGAGTTTTCCCTGGAGTGCCACTGACTTTTGCTAAAGCCTTTCTATTGAGAAGTGCATTAATCAACGACGATTTACCTGCATTGGATCTCCCCAAAAATACAACCTCTTTAAGATTGTCATTCGGGCAGCCAGCTAGATCTATTGCACTTTTTACAAATTTTGATTCCACTTTCACACACTAACCTAAAAGTGTTTTGAAGGGCAAAAGGTTTCAGTTGTGCAAACTCAAAAAATCCTAATTAAAAGAGAACTTATCTTAATTTGCGGACAGACCACCTAAATACGTTCAAAAAAGTGGTTTTTATTTGGCATTTATATTGAAACACAATTGCTCATTTCAACAAGACACGTGCATCAACACACCTTTCAAAGAGAGATGTGACTTAGTAATTATCAAACTTAACTAATAAGCCACTTTTAAATTCAGTGGTGAGGGAGACCTATGCAAACACTAAAAATGGAGCCAGCAATAGAGCCTAAGCTCCTGGACAAAGCCTTTCTTTTACACAACGAAATTGTGTATCAACTCAAGGACATCAATACTCTTGGCAAAGACCACAGTTGTAGTCTTCGCTTCATTCAAAAATATGTCGATGAACGCCACTGCCGAATCTACTTAGAGGATCACAAAATTATTTTGCGAGACCTCAAGTCTGAGCAAGGCACATACTTAAATGATGTTAAAATTATTGAAGCTGAACTTTCTCACGGTGATATCATTCGAATGGGTCATCTTGAACTGATATTCAGTCATTCCCCATTAAGACCTCAAAGCAAAAAGTTAAAACTCATAAGTAAAAATGAAATTTGGAGTGAGCAATTAAAAAAAATTTATCAATTTGCTCAATCAGAATACCCAGTTCTCATCGCTGGTGAATCTGGCACGGGCAAAGATCTCATTGCTCAACAGTTGCACGAATACTCTCAACGATCGCACGAGAAGCTCGTCTGTATCAATTGCAGTGCACTCAGTCCGCAGCTTATAGAAAGCGAACTCTTTGGACATCAAAAAGGAAGTTTCACAGGTGCCGAAAAGGATCGAAAAGGAGCTTTTGTCGAAGCTAAGTTCGGAACCCTTTTTTTAGATGAGATTGGAGACCTTCCCCTGAATTTACAACCCAAGCTTCTTCGCGCTCTTGAAAACAATGAGATCAAACCCGTTGGCTCAGACCAAACGATCAAAACAAATGTACGAATTATCACGGCCACACATAAAAACTTAGATAAAATGGTCGAGAAAGGGCTCTTTCGCCAAGATCTCTTTTTTAGAATTAATGTTTTACAACTCAATCCACCTTCTCTAAAAGAGCGTTTTGAAGATTTCAATGATCTCTTCTATCATTTTGCCAAACTCTATCGCATCCGTTTTGACTTCAATTCCATTGAATATTTAAAAAAATATGATTGGCCAGGCAATATCAGAGAGCTCAAGAACTTTGTGATTAAAGCCTCAGTGCACTATAAGGGTGAGCTCGTTAACATTGAAAAAGTGAAATACCTACTAGATTTACAAAACATGACAGTAACAGATAAGTCAAAAGCACCTATAGAAAAAAAATTTTCAGTTCTTAAGCAGCAAGAAATCGAGACTATTTGCGAAGCCCTTGCCCTTTACAATGGCAATCAGAGAAAAGCTGCAAAAAGCTTAGGTATGGCTCCAAGCACAATGTGTGACCGAGTCAAAAAATACGGCATTAATATCAAAGCGATGAAAAAGCATGTCTTTTAATTCGATGAACAGTTTTTTAAAATTCATTTGATAGTTCGTATTTTTTTTGAAATTTCTAAGTAGGCGGCACTGTCTTCATCAACTTTTAAACCATAACGTTCTTTATAATAAGACTCTAAAATTTGCCTTTCATCAGCACTCGACTTCTCTTGTAAGAGGCCTGCCATTAGTCGAAAAGAGGTCTCTGGTGAGTTCACACTTTGGTTCAAAAGTTGAGCAACAATATTTTCTTCATCAATCAGTGATGAATTAGTAAAGTAATTTGAAATTGGTAAAATGATATTGTTCTTCGTTACTGACTGCACCACCTCTCGATCAAAAAAAGTAAAGTTAAATGACTTACTCAAATAATTTTGTACTAGGTGCTCATCAGAAAGTTGACGAATCAATTGGTCTTGCTGGACATAACTCATCGCTGCCCAATCAGTGTTAATGGCAAAATCTAAAACACCATCACTTTGATGATTGTCTGTGTTTGCTCTCACCGACTTAATTTGTCGAAAATTTTTGATAAAGCCTAACTGCTCACTTTCAAATCCCATTGCCTTTAAGACGGAAATAGACTTAACGTCAGCATAAGTTTCATGATGCAACCAGTAGCCGGCCGCTCTAGGAACTTCTAGATCATCAGCATTTTCAAAAAAAGTAAACTTCACCCAATCAGAGAAAATCAAATTGGCCAATTCACTAATATCTGGAAACACAACGTAATCATATGGGTTAGTAAATAAATGACAATGGGCTAACTCATGAAAAAGTATATACAGAAACCTCTTTTCTGATTGAACGTCTCTAGCTCTAACACCCTCTTCATCAATGTAGACATCACAAACCTGTTGCTTACTATCATATTCGACATAAGCCACACTGCCCACCATATCTTCATCTGTGTTTTTGTGAAAATTGACCTGAGTGTGAAAGTGACTTTGTACAAAATCTGAATGAAATCTTTTAGCGCTATATGAAATGTAATCATCAGTAAAACCAAACGCTACACTGTTAAAAAAAGAGTTCAACAATAATATAAAAAGAACAGTGCGCATCTCCCCACCCAGTTTTAATTATTAAGTTATGAGTTGATTATAAAGTCTATTGCTTGAATAAAACATTTGAGTCTAATAATAAATAAACTTTACAACTGTATAGAAAAATAACTTATACCTGAAAAATGGACTTTTTAGCGAAAGCTCCACACCTTAAAGAACGCTTCGAAGATGATTTTCTTAGACATCTTTGACTCACCAACTCTTCGATCTACAAATACGATCGGGTGCTCTTTGATCTTAAACGACTGTTTGGCGGCCTTGGCCTTCATTTCTATTTGAAAACTATAACCATTTGATTTAACTTCTGAAAAATCAATCAACTTAAGACAATTGGTGCGCCAAAGATTAAAACCTCCAGTCCAGTCTTTGATCGGGTAATTGATAATGGTCGAAGCGTACAAGCTTCCACCACGGCTGATGAACTTACGACCCCAGCCCCAATTTTTAACTGCACCATTTTTTACCCAACGAGACCCTATGATCAAGTCATAGTTCGATGATTGATCTAACAACCGTCGTAAATCACTTGGGCTATGGGAAAAGTCAGCATCCATTTGAACAACAAAATCATACTTATGGTCGAGAGCCCACTGCATTCCTGCAAGGTAGGCTCTGCCAAGACCGTCTTTTTTCTTCCTTTGTAAAAGAAATACTTTCTCTGAACCTAAAAAATGCTCTTTGATATACGCAGCCGTGCCGTCAGGAGAGCTGTCATCAACAACAAGAATGTTAACTTCGGGACAAAGTTCAAAAATTCGAGGAATGATTTCAGGAATATTCTCGATTTCATTGTAAGTTGGTATGATGATGAGATACCGGCTCATTACTATTACCGGCCGCGCTCAATCATTTTTCTGTTCACGGGATTAATATAGGCAATGTCTCCATAATATTTTTTAGCAGCGCGATTGTAGGCAAGAGCGGCTTTGTTTTCTCTATCAAAATCGCCAATGTAAATTTGCTTGCCCTTGTATTCAATGCGAGCACGCCATGTGTTTTTAGACTTAATGAATGAGACACCTTTATAAATAGACGTGGCATTTTTAGACTTACGTTTTGGCAACATGATTTGGCGTTCTTTCATTGTGCAAAGAATGAGGTTTGACTTTCTATAGTCAAGACTGGCCTGATATCTCCTTGGGAAGACTTGTTTGCCAGAGCGAGGCTTTAATAAAAATTGACCAAGAGTCATCGTACGATAAGCACCCTCTTTGTTTTTAATACTGGTTACCACTCTGGGTTTCCCACCTTTAACACTGCTCTGAACACGCCAAGAGTGCTTTTCAATCCTTTTAAGGTCTTCCTTATCCACCTTCACTTTAATTCCATCTTTCACTTGAATGTAACACCAGGGTTTTGCTTTACTCATGTTGATTCCTTTACTTTTTGGTTTCCCAACCAGCGACATGGCCAGCCTCAAAGTAGACATGGCGGTACTCAGTGACATAACCATTTGAAGTGGGTTTTAACTTTTTATAAATCCATAATTCATTGCCGCGAATGGAACTACCAGCTGGCATGCGGTCTACAGGATGCCCCCAACTCTCTTCGACGGCTTGTTGACTCATGCCAATAGATATATCACGCTTGGCTATCATATCTAATTCTTGTGGAGTGAAATCTCTTTTTTCCATCGGAAACAAAATAGATTTTGCATATCGGTTTCGAGCATCAATACTATCACGATTTAAAAACTCTATTCTTTGTGTATCATTCTTTAAAAGTGGTTTATAATAGTAGTATTGTTTGATTTCTTGTTCGTGCTGCAATTGTGTTTCTAATCGGCTGAGTTCATCAGAGTCAGACACGCTGACCGGGTCACCTTGAAAGTTGGCAAATAGACCTGAAGTTCTTGGAGAGTCACTGGCCACTGCCATTTTTTGCAGTTGCGATCCAGCATACCCACTGCGAGGATGTCTTTTCATTGCACAAGAGGTAAGAACAAAACCTAACAAAATAGTCATTAAAACTTTAGTCATAGTCCTCCTTAACTAGCTACAAATAACAACCTAAAAATATTATATTTTGTTTTGTGCAAAAGACAACAAAGGAGTGAAAGGAACTCAACTAACAGATGTCTCTGGACGCGATCACAGCTTCCATTTATACTAATTAAGTACGTAACATCTTAATAACAAGGCCTAAGTCATATGTTTAAAGACAAAATTCGTTTTTATATCAGTCAAACGAAGTCCATCAGCAACCAATATATTGATAAGTTCATGGCGTTGCATAAGTTTAAAAAAATAGCTATTTTTGCAAGTCCTATTCTTGTGGTTGTTGGTGTCGTTTTGTTTGCAACCCGCCTAAAGCCGCTCAACGTCCTAGAGATAGCTGGCCAACAGTACACTTTTGATTCTAAAGATGGCTTAAAACCCTTCGCCCATTTTTTTCCGACCGTGGGTGAAGATCTTTTACTTGAAAAAATGGTGGTCAACTTAAAACAAACTGAAAACCATAAATATGCAATGGGTATGTTTGAAGTTTTTCTCAATTTAGAAAACAACGATTTGGTCAAAAAAATCAAAGACAATGAGTATCTCATTCAGGATGTTCTACAAAGAGAACTTGAAAGTTTCTCCTATGAAAAGTTATCAACTCCCCAAGGAAAAAAAGTAGCTAAAATACTCTTGAGAAACAGAGCTAATAAAGCCATGGGTGAGAAAATAATAAAGCGACTTTATTTTAAAACCTTTGTCATTCAACCGTAGTGAACAAATTCAACCTTCCATTTCTGTGATAGAACGGGTGATGTCGCCAAGGTTTCCTTTGTAGCCAATCGCTCTCATTGCGGTAAGAATAGCTTCACTAGCATGCCTTGGGGTTGCCATACGAATGTGCTCACCTTGCTTTAACTCCTTTAAACCTGTGATGTACATTTGAGTCATGTTATCGCATGAATGTGGTCCGTTAAAAGTGCCATTGCCGCTTGAAAAAGACATTGGCCCCCATCCACCTTCACTAGGCATGAATAAAACGGTGTTATCAAGCAAAGAGTTTGCTCCTTCTTTTTCTTTAGATAATTTATCTGCCAGACGCAACATCACATCTATGTGCCACCTATAAACAGCAGACAGTTCTAACCAAATATCATGATTTAAGTCCTTAGCAACATTCGTGTTATGAGTGTTGCCGTGGTAATCTTTCTCACGAGAGTTGGCAGAGGTGTTCACGCCATATAGCTTTTTGATCTTATCGTGATTGATCATATTTTGAGTTGGAGTAATAACTAATGTCCCATACCTCGAAAGGTCACACTTAATCGCCATGGCCATCAAATCAACAAAAATCAAAGAGCGTTCATACTCATTTGAATAGTCATTCACATTATCAACGCGTGAGTAGTCCTTAGGTTTACCAATCTTTTCACAGGCCTGAGCCTGTCCTTTTTCCATATCGCTCACAATAGACTTTTCGATATCTCTCATGTGGTCTAAGTGATCAGAAATTTTTTGTTTTGCATTAGAGCTCACTAAATTATTAAGGTAAGCAAGCTTTCTTTTTTCAATAAAATCTAAAACACTTTTTTTGTCTTTCAATGCTTTGATTCTAGCTTGTTCAACTTTTGGATCTGCCCCTTTAATTTTTTGAGTGAGTTTATTGTAGTAGTTAAGAATATTGTATTCACCTCGCTCTCTACCACCGTTGTCATTAAATTGATGAGCAGCACGGCTATCAAGACCATTATTATTACCATAAGCACTCAGACACACACATGCACTAAAGTGTTCATGACTTGCACTGGTTTTAAAATATTTTCTTAACAAATAATCAGCACTGGCACTACGAGCGTTGTGAGCTGACCTCGCCGTGCGCCCTGTAAGCTGAACAACCATTGACTCATGATGAAATGCATTTCTATCTGGTCCCAAGCCAGGTCCATATTTAACTTTGGTTGCCTTTCGATAATTCATGCCTAAATTGGACACAACACTGAACTTATTACGTAAGTGTGGGTAGTTTTCTAAAACTTTGAGCGCATGAGGAAGGTCATAGTCTTTTCCTACTTTTTTTGGGTTCACCTTATCGTTCATTAGGGCATTGCCATTTGTCATCATGAAGAATCGTTTTGGGATAGCTACATTCTGTGCAAAGGCGGTTCCACTTGAGTTCAACATAAAGTCAAGAACCGGTAAGCCTACGAGCGTGTTTAAACTTCCAGTTAAAAAAGTTCTGCGATCAATCTTTGCTAACTTATCTTTTAAATTCGACATACTTATCCTTATTTTCGAAGCCTATACTCAGGGAGAAGAACATAATAACGGACCAAGTCCTTTAAAGACTCTGTCTTATCAAAGTAATTACTTAATTTTTGGATCAATGGGTTGTTTTTAGCGATGGTCATCCCTGTGTCAAACTCAATGAGCCTTTGTGATAAACAGCTGCCAATGGCTCCTGTTGTTACCAGCACTTCACTTAAAGAAGCTGGAGAACTAAAATCACCAAGGTTAATGATCTTACCTGTTTCATCTTGTGTGTTTGCTTGCCCTTGTCCATCGATATCACACTCTGGCTTGTCTTTTTCAGCCGCAATAAAACGCCCACGATAATCGTAGTTCTCCAAACCAAACCCCAATGAGTCCATAAAACGATGGCATACAAAACAACCAGGATTATCAACCGTATTTGCAACCACACGGTCAATTTTACAATCACGTCCATTTTTCACTGGTGGTGGTTTCATATCAACATCAATGTCTTTTGGTGGTGGAGCAACCTTGCCACAAAATAATGTTTTTTGCAGATGGTAGCCGCGTTTAGTTGGATTAGTCTCTTGACCGTCAATTCCAATTGACAAGAAACTTGCATGACTTAATAAACCTGATCGCCCGCGAGCTCCATAGTCTTGCCAACGCCAAACATCTTTGCTTTGTTCGGGTAAGCCATAATTGCGAGCTAAGTTGTTATTAATGTAAGTTGATTTCGAGGTTAAAATATTAAACCAACTTGAATTATCTTTAAAGATCACCTTTTCCAACAATTGTTGACTTTCTTTAAATGCATCTTTACTAAAGGTGTCACCGCCTTTATGAAAGTAAAACCCTAGCCAATCGGCATGAAAACGAATCATATTATTATTGAACTTATTACTCGCGAGTAACTCATTGACGTAGTTTTCTACGTTTTGAGAATTATTGAAAAAACCACCTTTTACTTTTGTAACGATATCGCTACTAGGCCCTGCTCCGGTTATAAAAAAACTTAATTTATTTAAGTATTCTATGTCAGAAAGCTTATACTCTTTGTTTGCCTGAACACGACCTTCTTCTGTGCGATACAAAAACTTTGGATCTAAGAGTAAGGTAGTTAACAACTGCTTAGCAGCAAATTCAAAAGAATTACTCACAGCTTGTTCATTTAAAAACGCTTGATACTGGCTTAGGTCGTTGTTTGTACCCATACCCCTAAAAAAGATTGTCATAAGACGGCTTAACTGATCATTCACGCATTTAATGTTTTTAGTAGCGCAAGGAAACAGTTGGTTGGTCGCTTGTGGGTTAGATAATATGGCTTGCGCTAACTGATCTGCTGTTAAGAAAGCACGCTCAACTCTTTGCTTGTCATAAATGTTGAGTTCACTGTTGTTATCAAAAGGCTTACGATTGTTTGTGTCCCATTGATTGCTATTGATTGTGTCTTGATTCAACACTTCGTTTAATGAGGTTTCTAATTCAACTTTCGTAAGAGGTCGAACACCTTGATAAGTGATGGCTATGGGCTCACCAGGCTTAGGAACAACTCGAGAACCACCATCACCTAAATCTGACAAAGCTTCATTAGCTTCAAAATTTGACTCAAAACCAGGAGCGCAATTTTGATATGGAATTATGACAGCAATTAGGACTAAAAATATCCAAAACAAACTTTTTTTCCGCATACTTTATAATAGCTTAGCTAAAGCTAAAAAAAACATTCAGTCTCAAAATAGGACATGAAAATTGCATTATTTAAGTCATCATTTGACCAAATACAATTATGAAATAACTAAACATAAAAAGTGTTTAACTTATAGTGACCAAAAAAAAGACAAACACTCTGTGTTATAAAAATGCACTCTTTACTTCTGCACACTGATCCTGACAAAATTAAGTATGATACCAGTGATACTCTCCGGCGGTTCTGGACAAAGACTATGGCCTATATCCAGAAAAGCTACACCTAAACAATTTTGTCAGTTCTTAAATGAACCTTTACTTGAACTCACTCTAAAACGCCTCGAAAACTTTGATGCCCCACTTCTTATCTCAAATATCAATTTAAAAATCCCAACAGAAAATATTTTAAATCAATTGAATTTTCCAGTTGATGTGCTTTATGAACCTATGGCAAAAAACACAGCCCCCGCTATTGCTCTTGCTGCAAAGTACTTACTAGAAAAAAAACATGATGATCATTGGGTTTGTGTTTTTCCAGCAGACCACATCATTGAAAATACGGCTGAGCTGGTAAAAAACCTCAACTACATATCCACTCAAAAAGAAGATGCTATTTACTTGCTAGGCATTCAACCAACAGAAGCTAAGACGGGTTATGGCTACATTGAGGTCGACACCCTTCAATTTGATAAAGCCTGTGACGTCCGTCGCTTCCATGAAAAGCCAGATCAAAGCACAGCCCTCACATATCTCAAGAAAGATAATTTTTTATGGAACTCTGGGATTTTTATTTTTAAACCCAAAACACTGATTCACTACTTTGAAGAAACACATTCAAAAATTTGGCAACACATTAAAAATATTGATCACTTCCACAACATCACTGAGGTCTATAATAAAATCCCTTCCAACAGCTTTGACTACGAAGTGCTCGAAAACTTTCACAACATTAAATGTGTTCCTTCTCGTCTAAAATGGAGCGATGTTGGCACCTGGGATGAGTTTGCCAAAGTAATACCACAACATGAGTCCTATAAAAATGAGCTGATTTCAATCAACTCTAAAAATAATTACTTTCTAGCTTCAGATAAAAAAGCCATTGCCACAATTGGAGTCAAAGACTTACTAGTTATTGATAACCCAGACAGTTTACTGATTTGTAAAAAAGGAAACTCTGAAGCTGTAAAGAGTGTTGTGCAAAACATTAAAAATGAAGCTGTCACAACACTCAACAATTTTGAACTCAAACCGTGGGGTTATTTCAAAGTTTTATTAGAAGAGGATTTTCATAAAGTTAAAAAAATCTGTGTTTACCCGAATCAACAACTCAGTTACCAGTCCCACCAAAATCGCAATGAGTGTTGGGTGATTACTAAAGGCTCCGCCGAGGTCACCCTAGAAAACGAAAAAATGAAACTCAGCAAAGGGCAAAGTATTTATATCAATAAAAACCAAAAACATCGCATTGCTAACATTGGCGATGAGCATTTGGTTTTTATCGAGGTGCAAACAGGTAGTTATTTCGGTGAGGATGACATCACTCGCTTTGAAGATGATTACGGACGCATTTAATTTCATAAAATAAAACCCATGCAAGATGAGTGAGTTATAGATACCTTAAAACAGGACCATCTCGCTTGCTTTGCCACCTAAAGCTCTCAAAAAATCAAATGGCACACATAGTGCTTATCTTTAATTTTAAATAAATAAACACTTTAAATAGCATTCTGGCTGTCTATTTAGTTGTCAGTGATTGTATTTTTTTTATTGTGGCTCATGCCCTCTAAATTGGCGCTCTTTAGCTTGTTCTGAAAAGTTTCATCTAAAGCAAACTTTTGCAAATATAGAGGCCATTTAGAAGGTATGAGCTTTTTTCCACCACTAGTTAAAGCTCTTTACAATGTTTATTGAAGTTCCCTATATTATGAAACTTAACCTCTAAAACGGCAGAAATATGAGTAATAAAAAATCAGTTTACATAGCAATGAGTGCTGACTTAATTCATCCTGGGCATCTCAACATCATCAAAGAAGCTAAAAAACTTGGAGATGTCACTGTCGGAGTTCTCACAGACCAAGCAATCGCTTCATACAAGCGAGTTCCATATATGAAGTACGAATTGCGAGCTGAAATCGTTAGTCAACTCAAAGGAGTCAGTAAAGTCGTACCTCAAGAAACACTTTCCTATGCTAAAAACTTGCGATCTTTACAGCCAAACTTTGTTTTGCACGGAGATGACTGGAAAGAGGGTGCACAAAAGCAAACACGCAATGAAGTCATAGAAGTCCTCAAAGAATGGAATGGTGAACTTGTTGAAGTCCCATACACCCAAGGCATTTCATCTTCAGAACTAGATAAAACTGTTCGAGCATTTGGTACGTCTCCAGATGTCCGCCGCGGTTATTTGCGGCGTCTCCTCTTAGCCAAGCCAACCCTCAGGTTTTTACAAGCACATAATGGTATCACTGGCCTCATTGTTGAGAATGCAAAAGCCAAGCGAGGAGAACACACCGTCGAATTTGATGGCATGTGGGCCAGTAGCCTCACCGACTCGACTTCACGTGGCAAGCCCGACATTGAAGCTGTTCAATTAGAAACTCGTCTTGAAAGCTTAAATGACATTCTTGAGTGCACTACAAAACCAATCATCTACGACGCCGACACTGGTGGGCGCCCAGAGCATTTTTTTTACACAGTCAGAACCCTAGAGCGACATGGGATTTCAGCCTGTATTATTGAAGATAAAGTTGGCTTGAAAAAAAATTCTTTATTTGGAACCAACGTTCAGCAAAAGCAAGATACGATTGACGGATTTTGTAAAAAAATACAAGTTGGTAAAAAAGCACAACAGTCAGATGATTTTTTAGTAATTGCTCGCATAGAAAGTTTAATTCTTGAAAAAGGACATGAAGATGCTGTTGAGCGCGCCAAATCCTATCTACAAGCAGGTGCTGATGGCATCATGATACACAGTCGCAATAAATCTCCTAAAGAAATTTTAAAATTTTGCGAGGCCTACAATCAGTTTAAAAATCGAATGCCTCTTGTTGTTGTTCCGACAAGTTATAACGAAGTGCTCGACTCGGAGCTCTCAACAGCGGGTGCAAATATTATCATATATGCAAATCACCTTTTGCGCGCAGCCTATCCTGCCATGATGGATGTGGCCCAAGGAATTTTACAACACGGACGTTCCTTAGAGATAGAAAATCACTGTATGCCAATCAATGAGATTCTCGAACTCATACCGGGAACTAAGTAAATATGATTGATTGTCAGGTATTATTTGAACATCTAAAAAAATCAAATGTGCAATTTTTTTGTGGAGTGCCCGACTCATTACTCAAACACCCATGTGCTTACATGGCTGATAATTTTACTCCGGAAGAGCATATTATAACTGCCAATGAAGGAAACGCCGTAGCTATGGCCACGGGTTACCATTTATCTACTGGAAACCTATCACTTGTTTATTTACAAAACTCTGGATTAGGAAATACGATCAACCCTTTGCTTTCATTAGCTGATCCGAGTGTTTATTCCATTCCCATGGTCCTTTTGATGGGTTGGAGAGGTGAACCAGGAGCTAAAGATGAACCACAACATCAAAAACAAGGCATTGTCTGTGAACAGTCTCTAGCCAATCTTGAAATTCCCTATAAAATCATTTCTGCTGACAGTCCTACCTTTGAAAAAGACATCGTGGAAATTTGCCAAATGGCCAAAGAGCAATCACGCCCCACTTGTTTGTTAGTCAGGAAAAACACATTTAACTCCTACCCATTGAAGGCAAAAAAAAAGACAAATGAATGTCAAATGTCACGGGAAAGTGCCATTGAAAAAATTGTCGAATCTCTTCCGAGCAAAGCTGTTGTCGTGTCGACAACTGGAAAAAGCTCACGCGAGCTCTATGAAATTAGAAAAAAGAAAAAACAAAGTCACCAACAAGACTTTCTCACTGTTGGTTCAATGGGGCATGCAAGCTCCATAGCTCTTGCCATAGCTATTCACCAAAAAGAACGACCTGTTTTTTGTTTAGACGGAGATGGCGCATTACTGATGCACATGGGTAACCTTGGCCTTATTGGTCAATTTCGCCCAGCTCATTTCTATCACATCGTTGTCAATAATTCAGCTCACGAGTCAGTTGGTGGGCAACCAACCTGCGCCCCTTATCTCAATTTTAAATCCCTAGCTGATGGGTTTGGTTATAACACTTACCATAAAATCAAAGACCTCAAATCTATCGAGAAAACTCTCAATCTTTTGAGACATAAACCGGGCCCTCATTTTATCGAAGTTGTTGTTCAACTTGGTTCTCGCAAAGACTTAGGGCGCCCTACCAACACTCCCTTAGAAAATAAAAAACTCTTTATGGACTTCTTACAAAATGAAATCACTGACTGAAAACATAGCCGACTCATTATTAAAACTCGATATAAGTAAACCACTTCTTGTGACAACAAAGACATCTTTTGACGCTCACTTTAAAAAGTTAATTAGTGATATTCCTTATGTGCGTTTTTCCGATTATCAATCAAACCCTCTCCTTGAAGACGTTCTTCGCGGACAGGAAGTCTTTATTCAAAACAAGTGCGATGGACTCATTTCATTGGGTGGGGGCAGCGCTATGGATATGGCTAAAATGATTGCTCTTAAAGCGTCTCAGTTCGACATTCAACTTAGAGATACGTTAGATACAACAAAAAAACTGAAATTGTATTCACACTTAGCTGTACCAACAACAGCAGGTAGTGGCAGCGAGACAACCCAGTTTGCCGTTGTGTATATTGATGGTCAGAAACACTCCGTCGACCATCCGAGCCTTCGTCCCAACAAATGCATACTAGAGCCACAGTTGCTTGAATATTTACCTCAGCATCAAGTCGCTTACTCTGGATTAGATGCCCTTTGCCAAGCGATCGAATCACACTGGTCCAGGCGATCGAATGAACAATCACGAGCTAAAAGTTCAAAAGCGATCGAGTTTCTTTGGACGAGTTTACTAGGTGCTTACCATAAAGAGTCTCCAGCCTTAAAAAAAGTGCAAGAGGGTTCCCACCTCGCCGGTCAAGCTATCAACATCACCAGAACAACTGCACCCCATGCCCTATCCTACCCCCTCACTAGTTATTTTGGCTTTCCTCATGGCCAAGCCGTGAGCCTCTCTTTGTTGTACTTTATGAATATCAATTTGCATTCAGACAAGAAAGACTATTATGAATCTAAAGAACAAACAGTCACTTTAATCAATGACATTATCGCTCACACAGGCTGCCAAAGTTTCTCTGAGTTCTCTGATGAATTTAAAAGACTGTGTGCCAACATGAAAACAACCATTGCTCAACTCAACTTATCAACTGAAAAAAAACAAGACATCCTCAAAAAAATCAACCTTGCCCGGCTCTCTAACAATCCAGTCAAAATCAATGAACAACACATCATGGATTTTCTAAATGTCATTTGACTTATAGATACTCATAAATTGATCAAAATATTTCAGGCAATTCTCTCCTCAGAACTCACTTGGCCAGCAATAGACCTAAGCAGCAAATACGCCACAGTTATGAATAACAGACCACTTTTTTTTGTTGCTTAATTGCTAATTTAGAATAGAATTCATAGAGTTTAATCACCTCCTAACAGGCAACACTTAAATGACTGAAACTATTGATAAAATAAGAAACAAGCAGGCCCGCATTGGCATTGTTGGCCTCGGTTATGTCGGCCTACCATTAGCCATTCGCTTCTTAGAAGAGGGCTTTCAGGTGGTCGGTTTTGACACTGACCCTAAGAAAGTGGACCTCCTATTAGAGGGCAAAACTTACATCCAACACATACCCAGCACAACGATTGCAAAGTATGTCAAAAACCAACTTTCTGTGACAAGTGATTATGCTAAAATTTCTAGTGTGGATGCCATTATCATATGTGTCCCAACACCACTCAATAAATACAAAGAGCCAGATTTATCTTTTGTTGAAGGGACCATCGATAACATTACGCCCTACTTGAAAGCTGACCAAATCATTTCTCTAGAATCAACAACTTACCCTGGGACGACTGAAGATGTTGTCATGCCCCCTATAGAAGCCAAAGGCTTTACTGTTGGTGAAAATATTTTCATCATTTACTCTCCTGAACGAGAAGATCCAGGCAACAAAAACTTCAACACCAAAACCATTCCTAAAATTGTTGGTGGTGCCACCAAAGCCTGTAAGGAAGTTGGTATTGCTCTCTACGAAAGCATCATAGAAACGGTCATACCTGTCAGCTCAACGAGAACGGCTGAAATGGTTAAACTACTTGAAAACATTCACCGCTCTGTCAACATAGGCCTTGTCAATGAGATGAAAAAAATCACTGATAAGATGGACATTGATATTTATGAAGTTATACAAGCTGCCAAAAGTAAACCTTTTGGTTTTACGGCTTATTACCCTGGCCCTGGTGTTGGTGGACATTGCATCCCCATCGATCCTTTTTATTTGACATGGAAAGCGAAGGAGTACGGCTTAAATACTCGCTTCATTGAACTTGCAGGTGAAGTGAATAACTCCATGCCAGAATATGTTATTGATAAAATCAACCACGGTTTAAACCTGGCTAAAAAACCTCTCAATGAAAGTCGAATTTTAGTTTTAGGAATTGCTTATAAAAAAGATGTCGATGATGCGAGGGAGTCTCCATCAGTGCAAGTCATGGAACTCCTCAGGGACAAAGGCGCTCATGTGAATTACTCTGATCCCTATCTTCCAGTTTTTCCCAAAATGCGAGAGCATAAGTTTGATTTAACCAGCGTTGAAATCACAGCTGAGTCATTAGCAAGTTACGACTGCGTCGTTTTAACTACTGATCACAGCAGCTTTGATTACAACTTTATTCTTAAGCACTCACAGCTCATTGTAGACACTCGAGGTCAATTTGAGAGCGATACTAAAAAAGTAATTAAGGCATAAACATGGCAATACTATTCACTGGAGGAGCTGGTTATATTGGCTCACATTGCTTCTATGAATTCACTGACAATCAGCAGGATGTCGTTGTTGTTGACAACCTCAGTACCGGTCACCGAAAAGCTCTTCCAAAGGATATTAAATTCTACCAAGGCAGTGTTGGCGACAAGAACTTGTTAATGAAAATTTTTAATGAGCATAACATAGATTGTGTTGTTCATTTTGCAGGTTCATTGCTTGTTGAGGAATCAGTTAACAATCCAGAAAAGTACTATCACAATAATGTCGTTAACAGTCTTAATCTTTTGAACTGCATGCATAAGGCTGGAGTTCATCAAATTATTTTTTCTTCGACCGCCTCGGTCTACGGGTCACACCCAAAACAAATATTTGATGAACAAGACCCAACATCACCAGAAAGCCCCTATGCTCAATCAAAGCTAGTAGTAGAAAACATAATTAAAGACTTTGCGAAAGCACATGACTTTAAGTTTATAATCTTGAGATATTTCAATGTCGCTGGTGTTGATCACGATCTGAGAACTGGCATTTATAATGAAAACTCAACTCACTTGGTGAAGGTGGCCTGTGAAGTCGCTACTGGAAAAAGAGAGCAACTTGCTATATTCGGTACAGATTACGAAACTAGAGATGGCACCTGCATTCGTGACTATATCCATGTTTCTGATTTAGCCAATGCTCATTATCTGGCTTATAAAAATATATCTTCTGGCTCAAAAAATAACCAAATCTACAATTGCGGATATGGAACAGGCCATAGCGTGAAGGAAATTGTGAACGCTATTGAAAAGTGCACACAAAAAAAATTAAACTGCGTGGAAAGTGACCGACGCCCAGGAGACCCAGTCGCAGTGATTGCATCTTCTCAAAAGATCAAAGACCAGCTTAATTGGTCACCACAACTCGAAAATATTGAAACTATTATCAACTCTGTTCTCAGCTGGGAAAGCTTTAATCAATGACTTCGCCAAAGCCCCTGCTACCTTTACATTTAAATCTGTTTTACTTAGAATTTTTAGGTGAATTGTCAATTTAAGGAGCTTCAATAATGTCTAAATCAGAAAATTTCTTTACTGAATATTGGAAAAAAAAAGAATCTCCTCTTGTCCAGCTTTCTAGTGAAAGCCTAAATCTTTCAAATATATATGCCAATGAAATAAATTGCTTATTAGCTTTACATGATTATGATGGCGGACCCGTTTTTGAAACAGGATGTGGTGACGGAAGTGTTTTCGAACACTTAAATATTAACAAAGATGACTACACTGGAATCGATATTTCACAGCCAATGCTTGATACTTTTTTACAAAAATTCCCGAATGCAAATATTCAACACGTCGACGGCATCAATTACCAATATGATAAAAATAAAAAATACTCGCTTATTTTCAGCACTGGCGTCGTTCAATACTTTAACCCTACTGAGTTAACTCAATATATTGAGAATTCATTAAAGCACCTCAATGATAACGGCACTCTGTTAATTGTTAATTCTCTCAACAAAAAAGATCGCTTTCATTTTTTCTCTAAATATTATAGCAACCATAAGTACAGTGTTAAATCTCTGTTTAAGTATAAGGTTCTTGCTCTCCTTAGCCCACTTAAACTTGATCCAGACTCTAAATCCATGGGCTATTGGTACTCCGCAAATTTCTTTAGACGATTAGCAAAAAAAAATAATTGCGAATTAAAAGTCTACGGATCTATTCTTCAACCTTTTCGAATTTCTGTGGGTTTTAAGAAAAAAAATGATTAAGTCTGATCTCAAAACATATCGTCAAATTTGCACTGACAACCCTGATATTCCTATTTTTTGTAAAGATTGGTACCTAGATGCTGTATGTGGTCCTAATAATTGGACTTGCTATTACTATGAAGAGCAGGGGCGAACTCTTTCTGCGTGGCCTGTTTATCTCAAGAAAATGAATAATTTTTTTATGACATCACAGATGCCCCATCTCACACAATTTCTAAGCCCATGGATAGATTTTTCCGACTGTAACAGCCCTAGTAAAAAAATTGATCGAATCAATAAGGTCCAAGAACACTTTGCCAAACACACTCACAACATAAGTTATATAAGCACCAAGCTGAGCCCAAAAATGCAAAACTTACTTGGCTTACACTGGAATGGATTCCAATCAAAAGTGAACTACACCTATAAACTGTTTGATATAAAACAACATTCTGAATTGCTGAACAGTTTTTCAAATACAAATAAAAGATATATCAAAAAGTATAAAAATAGAGCCACTATCAAGGAAATCAATGACCCTGAGCTACTTTATAAAAAACATGAGCAGTGGCTACAACAACAAGGTAAATCTATTTCTTATGATAAGGAATTCATTTGTCAATTATTCAGCGAGTGCAACAAAAGAGACGCCAGTAAAATACTGTGGGCTGACGTCGATGGTGAGTTGTTAGCAGCCATTCTTCTCATTTGGGACGCCTCTTGTGCTTATCATTTAATAACGACAGTTTCTCCAAACACAGAACACAGAGGCATCAATTCATTTTTGGTTTTTGAAGCGATCAAAGAAATGAGTTCTTTTGTGGACTGCTATGATTTTGAAGGGAGCATGCTAAGAGGGGTTGAATATTACTACAGATCCTTTGGCAGCACTCAAACGGCTTACTACACAATTTCAAAATCAAATTCAATCGCTTACAATTTTAAGCTTGCTATAAAAACCTTGATGGGAAAAATGTGATTAAAGTAAACATTCCTAAAGGCCAAGCCAAAGAGCGAAGATACATTATCAATGTTTTACTCAGTGAGTTTCTTGGCATTGATTATGAAATATCTGAATCAAACAAATCAGAAGACATTACTTTTCAACTAGAAAATAATAAAAAAATAATTTTTAAAGACTATTTCTTTTCTAAACTATCTACCAAAAACTACAGCGTAGATCTTATTCCCCAAAAAATTGAACACTTAGAAAGTAATAAGTACTGCTCGATAAAAAATATACCCATTGTCTATGGCAAAAATATGATTGAAGACGACAACCCGAATACGATCATTTGCCATGTCGATATTTTCTCGTCAGCATTTTTTATGTTAACACGCTGGGAAGAATCTGTTTTAAAAAACAAGGACATCCATGCAAGAGTGCTCGCAAAAGATCACCTTTCTGTTAAGTTCAATTTTTTTCATAGACCTATCGTCAATGAATATCTTGAGCTCTTATGGGGACTTTTAAAGGCTCAACAAATCAATCAAGAAAAAAAAGAGAGAGACTATCAATTATACTTAACTCATGACGTGGATTACCCGTTAAAGTGGGTTCACTTAGGGCGCTCAATCAAAACCCTCTTAGCTGATTTATTAAAAAGAAGAGACCTTTCTCTATTCTATAAAAATTTTAAATGCTATTTATCATCTAAGTTGAACGTTAAAAATGACCCATATAACAACTTTAAACAACTCATTGATGCTGCTAATTCTGCAGGCGTTAAAAGTTACTTCTTTTTTCTTAACGGCGGCCAGTCTCAGTATGACAGCAGACATAGCATGAACACTTCGTTTATGAAGTCTCTGTATGACCTCATACATAGCAACAATCATTACATTGGGATTCATCCAAGTTATATGACTCAAGATAACTATGACTTGCTCAAAAAAGAAGTTGTTGGCCTCAAAAAACTAACACCTTCCTTTCACCCTTTTGGTCGCCAGCACTTTCTTAGATTCAAAGTGCCAACAACTTGGCAAAACTGGCATGACTGCCAACTGTCATGGTCAAGCACAATGGGTTTTTCTGACAGAATTGGGTTCCGCAGTGGTGTCTGCTATGCGCACTCTACATTTAATATACAAACTCGTAAAATGTTGTCGGTAAAAGAGCGTCCCTTGATTGCAATGGATGTTTCAATGGGTGTTTGGCAAAATTTTAATAATCTTGATACTGTGCTCAATGAATATTCTCAGCTAGTTACAACCGTTAAGAAATACAAGGGGGACTTTGTATTTTTATGGCATAATAGTTACCAAGATCAAAACGTTTGTACAGACTCAACAGCTGTTTTTAAGCGATTTCTAAATGTATCTCTGTAGAAACTGATATTTAAGGTCGACTTACCTGCCTGCACTCAAACAATACATCATTCAGGTGCCAATAAAAAAATTCACCACTTGCTCCAAATTGACCAAGCTAAATATTAAAAATGTTAGCGTAAACAAAATCAAACTAGTTATTAGAGAATAAAGTGTTAATTTTGCTTTTATAAAAACAAAAATAATCCAGACTAAATTATATATAAATATAATTGAAGTGTAGATCATACAAAGCAAGGCATTACTAAAACTATTCGTGCCCGCATAATAGAGGCCGAGAACCATGGCAATAGTAAAAATGAATTGAAAGAAAAAAATACTTTTTTGAATGCCAAGAATATCAGGTAAGCGAGTCAACCCAGAAGTTATAAATAAGATGGACTGCCCAATAAGCAATATACCCAATAACTGCCCGGCCTCAGCCCACTTTTTATCAAAAATTAAGGTGATAATAAATTCTCCATTTGAATAAAAAATCCCAGAGACAGCGGCTGCACACAAACTGACTATAAGTAAGTACCTAAAGATAACTGGTTTGATCGCTTCAATACTTTTGACAGCTCCGTGATGAAAAAAGACATTGCTAAGAGCATTGAACAATGTTGTTGCTGGTCCAAGCAGTCGTTGGGCAAGGTTAAATTGTCCAAGAAAATGAGCCGTGGTGAAGTGTTCCAAAACAAAGTAAACCGCTCGTGAGTAAATATTTTCACAAATAGTTATCAGTGTTCGCCAAAGAGAATAATTTTTATTTAATTTAATATCATTTGTAAAAGTTATCAACGAGTACTCTTTGTTTGAAATTAGAAGACTACTTTTAGTTTGAGAAAAATAGAGCACATTGATAGCTAGCAAAGTAAAAAGTAGGGAATAATAAAGGCCCTCTTCATTCTTTGTACCCAGTGTATTTATTAATACCTGCATAGCTCCCAACAACAAAGGATACAATGAGGTTAGTATTGCAATTGTCTTAAATTTACCTTGCCTAATTAAAATATTAATATTGAGAGTTTTTAGGGACAATAGTGGAAAAACTAACAAGCTAGACAAGTACAAAAGCTGACTTTTAACTCCCCAATTTTGATTAAAGAAAAGCTTTTTATAAAACTCCGGAGTGATTAAATAAAATGCAATGAACAAAAATGAAAAAATGCTAATGAGATAAAAACAAGTCATCAATGTTGTTTGAAACTGCTTGTTTAATTTATTAACTGTGAACGACAGATCCAATCTCAAAGTAAATACACTTGCAAGCAAAGAGACCTTAGCAAAGTAAGTTGCGTATTTTCCAAATGATTCTGGGCTATAAATTTTGGTTGTCCACAAAATAAATAATAAAGAAAGAACTTGAGCCAGTAGACTCCCCGTTGAATTGAATAAAAAATCTTTATATATTTTTTTCTGAATCAACTCTGAGCACCTTTAATATTATAAATACGCTTAAAAGCCCTAGTAAGGTCGCCACGTGTAGATAGTAAACAAAATTTATCTCGATCGACTTTCAACAGCTTAAGATTTTCTAATTCTGAATGACTCACCGTTTTGTAGTCATAATCGATCATATCCCAAGAAATGACTTTGATATCACTTAAATTTTTTATTAATTTATATTTTTTAATCTCATTGAAAATTTCCATCGCATTATCAGGCCGAAAACTTTTTCTAAGCTCAAATAGAAGAAGGCGATAATGAGAGATTTCTCCTTGGCAGTACTCAGTTATGTCAGTCACTCTATGGACTTTCTTATCATTGACAAAGTGTAAATATGAGATTTTTTTACTCTCAAGCCCATCTACAAGAACATAGCAATGACTTATACTTTTAGCTTGATTGGGCAAATTGACTTTACGCCCATTTAGAATCAAAGAATTGATATTTAGGCCTTCTGAAACAATCACTTTCTTACAATAAAATTGATTTCTCTTAGTTTTTATTTCTACTAAGTCTACTGAGCTCGAGATGATGACCTCATCCACTTGTTGGTTAAGATTCACTTCTATGTTTTTTGCCTTAACAGACTTGAGCAAGGACTCAATAAGATGACCTGACCCTTTGCTAAAATATTGGATCCTCTTATCTTTTAATTCGATCTTTCCTTTAATATTTAAAATTATTTTTTTAATCGACCTACTAGAATTATGTAACTTGTCTTTATAAGCACTGATGTTTTCTTTTTTAAAAAGAATCACTGAAATTAAAAGTAGTAAACTCTGTTTTAAAATTGCCAGCAGAGTTTTTGTCATAGCTATGAAATCATTCAGTAAAGAGCTGTACTTGATTTGTAACCATGGAGAGTGCAGTTTAAGTGGTGGGGGTTCTTGCGCTTCTAATTCGATACCGTTTTTTTGTAAAAAATTGTAAACACCTTTGTAGTTTTCGAGGAGGTGACATGCAGCCTCAACATTTTGCAATTTAAACAAAGATATATTATGCCAAGCTCCACCAACTTGAGGCGCTTGTTCTAAGATCATTTTTTTTTTACCAGATGACTGTAATGCTTCAAAGAGAAGACATGGACTGCTTCCAATATAAATTTGATCATAGATATCTTTTTCAGAAGATTTTTTTTCCATTGCAATAAGGGCTTTATGAAATTGAGTCGATCGGGTTTATTTAAATACCTGTTTTAGCATAGGCTCCCTACATAAAACCTCGTTACTCCCTTTTTAAGGTCTTTAGTTGTTACCTAGCCTAAAATGATCGATCACTTCACGAACTGCACCTTCACCGCCAGGCTTTGCTGTCACGTAGTCAACATGTTGCTTAACTTCATCGGTGGCTCCAGGAACTGTGGCTGAAAACCCGACTCGCTTTAGAACTGGAATATCAAAAAGCTCATCTCCCATATAAAGGGTTTCAGAGTCAGTGACTCCTGCCGCTTGCAAACATTCTTCATAAGCTCCAATTTTATTGATATGTCCTAAATGTAAGTAATCAACACCCAAGGTTTCAAAGCGACTGCGAACGTTGTTTGATTTTCCACCAGAAATGATGCCAACTTTATATCCAGAGTCTAAAAGGAGTCGTATTGCGTAGCCATCACGGATATGAAAGAAACGTAAGAAGTCTTTTTCGTTTGAGTCCCACAACAACTTACCATCAGTTAAAATTCCATCAACATCAAATAAGAACAGCTTCACTTTCTTCAATTGATTCATTAAATCGGATTTCATAATGCATCCACCAATTTATGAATGGCAAAAAGGTCTTTAACTATTTTGGGAACTTTCTCAAGTTCAAGGGCTGTAGTTTTATCCGACAAAGCTTCTGGTGGGTTTGGATGAGTTTCCATAAACACTCCATCAGCGCCTGCAGCAATGGCGGCTCGGGCTAAAGGAACAATGCTATCTCTGTCTCCACCAGTGAATGTGCCCATAGCACCCGGGCGCTGAACACAGTGAGTGGCATCATGCACAGTTTTAACACCAAAAGACTTCATAATGTTAAAAGAGGACATGTCTACTATGAGACGGTTGTAACCAAAGGAAGTGCCTCTTTCAGTGAGCATGATTCTGTCTTTAGGTAAGTGTTCAGAGGCTTTTTCGACAATATTTTTCGTTTCATGTGGTGATAAAAACTGACCCTTTTTAACTTTTAAGCTCCCACCATGTTTGGCCAACGCCTTACTGGCTGCTAAAATCATATCTGTTTGTCGGCATAAAAAAGCTGGTATTTGCAAAACATCGACAACCGATGCCACTTCGTCGGCCTGATCTGGAGAATGGAAGTCTGTGAGCACAGGTAAACCGTACTTTTCTTTGACATCTGCAAGCACTTGCAAACCTTTTTCAGCCCCTAAACCACGAAAAGATTTTATACTGGAACGATTGGCTTTGTCGTAACTCGCTTTAAATGTGAGGTCATACTCATCAGATTTGACATTGTTAACTAAATATTCAGCCACTTGAAAACAAAGTTCACGACTTTCTATAACACAAGGACCAATAAAAAATTGAAAACGACTCATTCTTCCTCTCTTGTAAGACGCTTGGTAGTATAGGGCCTTTTGACCTTTTATTCAGCAATGCACCCTTAGATATTTATATATTTAATTGATCTTTATGCCAATGGATTCCATCTTTTTTTGTGTGAGGCCAGTTCTTTCACTGTAAAATTCTGCCTGATCTTTTCCGATCGGCCCTAGATTGAAGTACTTGGCATTTGGGTTTGAAAAAATATAGCCACAAACAGAACTGTTGGGCATCATTGCAAAATTTTCAGTCAACTCAATACCCAGTGTAGCTTTAACATCGAGAAGCTCCCAAATTTTTAACTTCTCGGTATGATCCGGACATGATGGATACCCCGGAGCAGGACGAATCCCTTGGTAGTCTTCTTTAATTAAGGCTTCGTTACTTTTTTTGCTTTGCTCAATGCCCATATTCATACGCGCTTGTTCATGCAAGTACTCAGCAAAACTCTCTGCAATTCGGTCCCCTAAAGCCTGAACCATGATCGCCGAATAATCGTCTCCTTTTTCTTTGTAGGAGCTGGCGAGGTCATTGATTTTTGCACCTGCAGTCACTGCGAAGACACCAAGACAATCAAGGTCTTGATCCCTAGGCGAGATAAAGTCTGCTAAGCTAAAATAAGTCTCAGACTTTTTTTCTTGTTGCTGTCTTAAAAACTCAAAAGTAACTAACTGATTGTTTTTTTCTTTATCCGAGTAAATATAAACAGAGTCTCCTGATGACTGAGCCGGCAAAAGTCGATAGCTTCCTTTGATGTCCAAGTTCATAGTTTTGAGATCATTTAACATTTTGATGGCGTCATTGTAGAGCTTCTTAGCTTCACCGCCATACTTTTCATGCTCTAAAATTTTTGGGTACACACCTTTAAGCCCCCAAGTGTGAAAAAAAGGAGTCCAGTCAAAGTAATTTGCAAGCTCATCGAGCGAAGGGTTTAAGTTTACTTTGTCCCCAACCACTTGTGGACTTACCGCCTTATGGTCACCCCAGTTGATCACCATTTTTTTACTGGTAGCAGCTTTATAGCTGATCAGAGAGCTTTCTTTCCCTAGAAATTGTTCTCGCAAACGAGTGAACCTCTCGTTTTGCTCTTTGATATATTCTTCTTTTTTTTCTGGAGTTGACATCTTTTGACATTCGTTCACAACGAGAGAGGCATCTTTCACGTGAGCGAGTGCTCCTTTATAGTGTGGTGCTATTTTTACAGCTGTGTGTAGCAATGAAGTGGTAGCACCACCGATGAACACAGGAATATCGATGCCTTTTTCTGAGAATGTTTTCACATTATAAATCATTTCGTCCAAAGAAGGAGTTATAAGACCACTCAAACCAATGAAGTCAGCCTTGTGCTCTAGTGCTGCCTCCATTATGCGATCGCAATTAACCATTACTCCTAAATCAATCACTTTGTAACCATTGCAAGTAAGTATCACTGACACTATGTTCTTACCAATGTCGTGAACGTCCCCTTTCACAGTGGCGATCACAAAAGTCCCTTGTGAAGCAGCTTCATCACTTTTACTTTCAAGGATATAAGGCTCTAAGTAAGCAACTGCCCTCTTCATTACCCGTGCAGATTTAACGACCTGAGGGAGAAACATTTTGCCGTCACCAAAAAGCTCACCAACCACTTTCATCCCGTCCATCAACGGGCCTTCAATGACATTGATTGGGTTACCAAGTTTTTCGAACACCTCTTTGGTGTCTTCAACGATAAACTTATCAATACCATGAACTAATGAATGAGAGATTCTTTTTTCGACAATCTCTTCGCGCCACTCTAGTTTGTTAGACGTTTTCTTTTTTGCGCCGATTTCCATGTTTTTAGAAAACTCAATTAAGTTTTCAGTGGCAGACGAACTTCTGTTAAGAATCACATCTTCAACGAGATCTCTTAGATCTAACGGAATATCATCATAAATCGTTAACATTCCGGCATTGACGATGGCCATGTCAAAACCAGCTTTGAGGGCATGATACATAAACACCGAGTGCATAGCCTCTCTGATTTCATTGTTTCCGCGGAAAGCAAAAGACAAATTACTCACACCACCTACTGTCAAAGCGCCTGGGCAAGTTGATTTTATTTCTTTGATGGCTTCAATGAAGTCGATGGCATAACGATCATGCTCTTTAATGCCAGTTCCTACCGTCAAAATGTTTGGATCAAAAATGATATCATTTGGATTGAAGTTAAGTTTTTCTGTTAATAACTTATAAGCGCGCTGACAGATTTTAACCTTGTCCTTCTTAGTTGCAGCTTGACCATTTTCATCAAAAGCCATGACAACAACCGCAGCCCCAAAACTTTGAACTTTTTGTGCTTGCTCTAAAAAGATCTCTTCGCCTTCTTTTAAAGAGATCGAGTTAACGATGCACTTTCCTTGAACGCATTTGAGCCCGGCTTCAATGACATCCCATTTAGAGGAGTCAATCATAATAGGAACTTTGCAAATGTCGGGTTCGCTAGATATTAAATTTAAGAACTCAATCATTAAGGCTTTGCTGTCGACCAAACCTTCGTCAAAGTTGATATCAATGACATTCGCTCCATTATCAACTTGTTGACGAGCAATCTCTAAAGCCTTCTGAAGGTCATTATTTTTAATACATTTAGCAAAACGAGGACTGCCTGTAATGTTCGTTCTTTCACCGATAATTACAAAACCCGACTGATCTTGACGTTGTGAATGTATTTTAAGGGGCTCTAAACCTGACAAGTTGGTTGTTGCCACAGGAGCTTTAAAAAGCTCTCTTGGCTGTATCACCTCGAGCTTAGAGACTATGGCTTCAATGTGCTTAGGAGTGGTGCCACAACAGCCGCCAACGAGATTTAATAAACCGTCGTTACCAAACTCCAACAGCTGTGAAGCAGTCATTTCTGGAGTTTCGTCATAACCTGTTTTAGCTAAAGGGTTTGGCAAACCGGCATTGGGATAACAACTCACTAGATGTTCTGAAACCTGAGACAACTCCGTCAAAAATGGTTTCATTTCTTTAGAGCCCAACGCACAATTGATACCAACAGCTAAGGCATCAAAGTCTCTGATCGAGTTATAACAAGCCTCGACGGTTTGCCCTGAAAGAGTGCGACCAGATTGATCAGTAATTGTAATTGAAATGATCGTAGGAATTTTTACTTTGAGTTCTGAACTCAGTTTGTGAATGGCATGAAGAGCTGCTTTTAAATTTAAAGTATCAAAAACAGTCTCAGGCATCAGTATATCAACGCCACCATCTATCAAAGCTTTAGCTTGCTGATAGTAATCTTGAGCCAGTTCGTTAAAAGAGATTTCTCTAAAGCCCGGAGAATTTACATCTGGTGACAAAGACAATGTTTTATTGGTTGGCCCCAAACTCCCTGCAACAAAGCAACGCTTCCCAGGGTTTTGTTGCATGTGCTCGTCTCTGGCTTCCACGGCCAACTGAGCAGACTTTATATTGAGCTCTTCTACGATACCTTCAAGTTGATAGTCTTTTTGGGCCACGCGAGTGCCCGAAAATGTATTGGTCTCAATGATATCTGAGCCCGCATTTAAATATTGCAAGTGGATTTCTTTGATCACGTCTGGTCGAGTTAAACTGAGTATATCATTGTTACCAAAAAGATCTGTGGGATGATCAGCAAACTGTGTTCCGCGGTAGTCCTTCTCTGACAGTTTATACTGTTGAATCATGGTCCCCATGGCACCATCTAAAAATATAATTCTTTGTTTTGCTAAGTTCTTTAAATAGGAAGTGACTTCATTGTACTTATTGTTCAATTACATAAACCTCTTAACAACTTTTGTGACGGTCGATACGTCATTCATAATATAAAAATGCACGGTGGGCACTCCAAAGTTCAATAGCTCTTCAACTTGTCGGCAAGCCCAGTTAAAACCAATTTCTTTAACATGCTCAGGGTTAGCCATCACCTCTTCAACGAGCTCTTCTGGAAAATTAATATAAAAATTCTTTGGTAGCATTTGTAACTGTCTCACTGACTTAAGAATTTTTAGTCCAGGTATAATCGGGCATTCAATACCAACTGAGCGACAGTGTTTAACAAAATTAATGTAATGGGAAGTCTCAAAAAACATTTGTGTTGCTATATACTCGGCACCGAGCTCTACTTTTTGTTTTAAGAAACGAATGTCTTGTTTGAGGTTTGGAGCTTCAAAGTGCTTTTCTGGATAACCGGCAACACCGATACAAAAATTCAAAGCATCTGCCCCCGTCACTTCCTCATTAACATATTGGCCCTTGTTTAAATTATCGACCTGGGTCACCAAGTTGCTCGCATAATTATTGATACGGCGACCGTTACTGATCTTTTTATTGTAATTAACCCCATCACCTCTAAGAGCTAAAACATTTTCAACCCCTAAATAGTTGAGCTCGATCAATGCATCTTCAGTTTCTTCTTGTGTGAAGCCGTTACACAAAATGTGTGCGACAGTGTCTATTTTAAATCGGTTCTGGATGATCCCGCAGATTCCAATTGTGCCTGGTCGCTTTTTATAAATTCGTCTTTCGATGGTGCCGTCTGGCTTCTCATGGTAAAAAGCCCCAGATGAATGTGACGTAACATCGATCCAAGGTGGCGAATAAGGCACTAGTTCCTTAACTATGTCTACAACATCTTTAACGGTGCGGCCTCTTGGTGGTGGTACAATTTCGTAGCTAAATAAAGGGTTCTTAGCCTTTTCAATGTGTTCGGTGACTTTCATATGTTTCCCAATCGCGATCAATTAATAAAACAAAATAAAATGACTTAGACAAGCACTTAATCGTTGTTGAACAAATAGCTTTTGAAGATCAAACAAACTACTATTTTATATTAGGGTCTCACTGCCAAACTTGTTTGTAAAGCGCAAGTGCAGCTTCAACAGCATCATCCATAGCGTAATAACGGTATTCAGCCAAACGACCCAGAAAGTGAACGTTTGCAAGCTTTTTACAATCAGCCAAGTACATTTCCTTTATGTCCGAGTTCTTTTTATTGAGAATTGGATAATAAGGATCACTGATTCCCTCTTGGTACTCTAGTGGATACTCGAAATGAACGGACGTTTTATGATGAACTTGTCCTGTCATTTTTTTATATTCAGACACCCGAGTGTAGTCGTGATCATTTGGGTAATTAATGACTGCTGCACCCTGATAAGAGGAGCAATCAAATGTTTTTTCCTCAAACTTAAGGCTGCGGTACTCTAGTCGACCATATTTATAATCAAAATAATAATCGAGAGGACCAGTATAAATCATGTTGTCATAATCTATGCTCGAAATAATATCTTTATAGTCCGTCTTGAGTATGAGCTTAATTTTTTGATCTTTAATTAAGTTTTCGAAAAGCCGAGTATAACCATGCAAAGGCAAACCTTGATACTTAGCGAGCTGATAACGATCTTCCCTATCAAGCCTCACCGGGACTCGCTTAACCGTATCAGCATGTAAGTCTTTAGGAGAACGACCCCACTGTTTAATCGTGTAGTTCTTGAAAAAAAGTTCGTACATTTTTTCGCCAACTTGATTAATAATCGCTTCTTCTGCATTTTGTGGATCATCTGTAAATTTGTACGTTTTTAATTGCTCTTGAAATTGCGGCACACTCAGATCAGTGTCATGAATCATGTTATAGGTGTCTAAGTTAATTGGAAAAGGTACGAGTTTGTCTTCTACAGAGGTTTTGACTTTGTGCTCATACATGTGCCAATCAGTAAAGGCTCCTAAATAACCCCATATTTCTTCTTTGTCTGTGCGAAAAAAATGAGGTCCATATTTGTGAATTAAAACGCCAGCATCGTTGTAATAGTCGTACATATTTCCGGCAATATGATCTCTTTTCTCAATGATCAACACGTTTTGATCTTTTTGTGTGGCTAGCCTTTCAGCCATCACACAGCCAGAAATTCCTGCTCCTATGATAACAGTATCAAATCTCATCTAATCCACATTCACCTTAGAAAGTTGAAAACCAAACAAAAAGTAAAAGAGCAGTAAAAATAGAGCTGAGAACAGACTAAAACTGCTATTTACGACCAAAGAAAGAACTGAAATCAATCCAACAAAACAACATATCAAGTAAACAATAAGAACTGTTCGGCGCACAGAGCATCCCATCATTTTTATTCTAATAGGAAAGTGATCTTTACTTCCCATCATAGGGTTCAAACCTTTGAGAACTCGAACTATTGAAACAAATGTCAGTTCAAATAAAGGCAATGAAATCGCTGCGACAGAGGCTATCTCACCACTGAGGCTTGGGCTATTTCGAAAAACATGAATGAACACCACTGCAATTAAAAAACCTAGGGCTGTGCTCCCCGCATCTCCCATAAAAATTGAAGCCGGGTTAAAGTTAAAAACTAAAAAAGATAAAAGCCCGATCACCGTCGTACCAATGAGATAAAGGTAAAAAATATTACCACCATTAAAATATATCAGAATCCCTAGAGTCGAAAGAACAATCACAGCAATGCCAGCAGCAAGGCCATCCATAATGTCTAAAATATTAAAGGCATTGATCATTGCTATGATACCTACAAAACTAACAAAGTAATCGACAAAGGTGATCCCTGTTGGACGAATGAGGTGACCAAAAGCCACTGCCGTTGCCGCTACAAAAATATGAACAAAAATTCGAGTCTTTATTGAAAGCATGTACTTGTCATCCAATAAACCCGTCACAAACAAAGCAAGCATACAAGCCAACAAGACAAACACTTTGATACTTGGAATTTCAACTTGATACAGAAACAAGCCAGCTATCACTGTTCCTACAACTCCTGCACCACCGAGGTAAGGTGTCACGTTTTTGTGTTTTTTAAGGTGACTGTTGGGCGCATCTATATAACCAAGTTTTGGAGCAATAAATTGCATGACTTTGACTAGAAAAATACCAAAAACGAACAAGAACAAGAGGCGATAAATAACTCTGGCAATATCTACGGGAATTCCCAATACGTCGATAATCAAAATGGCCCCTTTGTATGGACGATGGCTTTTGAAAAAATATTTATAATAGGCTCAATGCTCTATATAATGCCCTTAAGATTTATCAGATTTATAATGGAAAGCAACCTCTCATAATGACTTTGAATTCTGATAGCGCAGGGTCAAACACGGAAGTAGCACTGCGAGGCGTTAATGGTGCTTATTTTTTGTAATATTGATTTATAAAAACATTCAAATCAACTAATAAATTGAGCATGCACACGTACTTAATTGCAGGTGGTGCCGGTTTTATTGGCTCCCATCTATGTAAAAGACTAATAAATCAACATAAGATCATTTGTGTTGATAACTTTGCCACAGGCTCCAGAGGCAATCTCAGTGAACTCATCGACAACGATCGCTTTGAACTCATTGACGCTGACATTTGTCATTTAGATAAGATTCACCAGCTAAAAACAACACCAATAACACATATACTCAACCTTGCCTGCCCAGCTTCACCTGACCAGTACATGCAAGCCCCAATTGCTACCTTGATGACTTCAGTGCAAGGTAGCCACTCACTTCTTAATTTAGCAAAGCATCACAAAAGCAAATATATTTTCTTCTCAACCAGCGAAGTTTATGGAGATGCAGACAGCCTTCCAACTACTGAAAAATACTTGGGACAAACAGACACTTTGTCAGACAGAGCGTGTTACATTGAAGGGAAGCGAAGCGCTGAAACCTTAACCCATTTATTTCGTCATAAATTTCAAATTCCGACCACTGTCCTTCGAGTTTTTAATACTTACGGCCCTAACATGCAGACCACAGACGGACGTGTGGTTAGTAACTTTATAATGGCAGCTTTGCAGGAGTCTCCACTACGCATAGATGGCGATGGCCACCAAACAAGGTCTTTTTGCTATATCGATGATCTCATTGACGCCATTGAATTAATTTTAGATAAGCCTGACTTTGGCCCCTTTAATGTTGGGGCTTCCCGGCAAACTACAATCAATGAACTTGCCACAAAGATCAAAACCCTCTGTTTAAGTTCGTCACCACTAATAAATCAACCAACACGAGCTCATGATCCAAAAAAACGACAGCCTTGCACAGAAAGCTTCAAAGCTGCTACTGGGTGGTCTCCTACCATTGATTTAGATGAAGGCCTCAATAAAACCATTCAATACTTTAAAGGGTTGTCATAATTTGGAAAACCATAACGTCGCAGTCATTGGGTCTGGTTACGTGGGCCTCGTCACAGGAATCTGTCTAGCCAAATTCGGTAACAACATCACTTGTGCCGATATCAACAAAAACAAAATAGATTCACTCTCTGGCGGACGCATCCCCTTTTATGAACCTCACCTAGAAAAAATCCTTCATCAACACAGTGACAACATACAGTTTTCAACAGATCTAGAAAAAACAATACAAAAAAATGATTACATTTTTATTGCTGTTGATACGCCAGAAAATGAAAATGGATCAGCAAATTTACAGTCTATTTTTGATGTGGCAAAAAAAATTGGCCAGCACCTCAATCAGCACAAAGTAGTTGTTATAAAATCTACGGTCCCTGCCGGAACACATGAAACCGTCAAAAATATTATCTCAAAATATTTAAGCAAAGATCTGACTTTTGATATTGTTTCTAATCCAGAGTTTCTTAGAGAAGGACACGCCGTCGGTGATTTTTTATATCCTGACAAAATCATCATCGGATCCAACAATCCTAAAGCCATTGAAAAAATGTTGGACCTCTACCAGCCTCTCGACTGTAAAAACCCACTTTTGATGGATAACGTATCTGCTGAGATTGCGAAATACGCCTGTAATAGTATGCTTGCAAATAGAATTTCTTTTATCAACGAGATCACTCACATCACAGAAAAACTGGGTGGCAAAATCAAAAATGTGCAAAAAGCTTTAGCTAGCGATCATCGCATCGGCCCACACTTTCTCAATCCAGGAATAGGTTACGGTGGCTCTTGTTTTCCCAAAGATGTCAAAGCACTGATTCACACCGCTGAAGCTTATAACTGTGGTAGCTCTCTTCTAAAAGCCATAGATAAAACAAACCAGTTACAACCCCAACTCTTTCTTAAAAAAGTTTTATCTTACTTTAATTCTAACTTAAAAAATAAAAAGATTGCAATTTGGGGGGCATCTTACAAACCAGAGACTTCAGACATTCGAAATGCACCGGCACTTAAAATCATTGAAGCTCTTTTATCTTATGGTGCCCAAATTCATGTCTACGACCCAAAGGCTTTGCAAGCTTTAAGAAATTTGTTTCAACAACAAATTCATTACGCTGACAACAAGCTTTCACCACTTAACAATGCCGATGCTCTTATGATCCTCACTGAATGGAAAGAGTTTCAAACCGTGCAAGACCTCCCTGAAAACATCTACCCGAAAGTGATTTTTGACGGACGCTATTGCCTACCTACAGGAACTCGAAACTTATACAGCAACCGTAAACAACTGCAGATAGACACCCCAAAAAGCTACAATGCACTCAATGTTCATAAATAAATCGAATTAAAAAAATTTAAGCACCAAAATAGATATTAAGATAATAACAGAGACCATCTCTAAGACAGAGTTACATTCAATTAGATGAGTGGGTATTAAAAGCTCACTATTTATTAAAGCATTGTGTTTGTCGGAACTTTTTTATTTTCATTAATAACAGTTACAACAACTAACGCCCATAACAAGCTCATTATATGAATTGTTTCTGAATCAATAATTAACACTTCGGTCAAACCACCTATGTACAAAAATAGCAATGAAGACAGCAGACCAAGCCTAAGCAACCCTAATTCAGAGTTGACTGACGTAGACCTCCTCAAAAGTATGAAAATAAAGTAAAGATAAAAAACCATAAAAGGAATAAAGCCTAATATCCCTTGTGACGAAAGCATATGAATAAAAGTGTTGTGAGCATGAGCGACCAATCGACTTTTAATACCATTTTGATCAAAATAGGACTTCACACTTTTTTTGTAATTACTGATCCCATTTCCTAAAAGAATATTATCTGAAAAGATACTGAAGTGAGCGCGCCAAACATAGATACGACCTTTATTTTCACCTTTTGAGCGCAAATCCAAAGTTGACTTAATACGGTCTTGCAACCTATCAGGCGAGACACTGTAAATAACAGGGGCTGCTAATATGGCAATCAATAAAAACACACGCAATCTTTTAATGTAAAACAGTGCTAAAAACATAAAAACCAAAAAAATAGCAATCCAAGAAATACGAGTCTGTGTTGCTATCACTGTTAGCAACATTAGAACCATTGCCAGCGTAACAAACTTTTTGTTTTTAAAACACTCGCCTTGCCAGTATACAATTGGAAACAACAAAAAAAACAAAGCACCCATAAGGTAAGAAAAAGTAATGGGCATGCCAAAAAAACCGATACTTCTATGAGGAAAACTTCCTCCCATGACTTCTTTGTGCGTGCCAATAGGGTCCAGTCCTGTGAAGAACTGAACAAAAGAATAAATGGCAACAATACTTACAACGATATAAAAACTATTGAGATGATACAGCCACTTGAGTTTAAATCGATTCAACAAGAAGTAACTGTAAAAAAAGAAAACACATATCCATTTGTACTCTCGAAAGCTCTTCAACATTATGGCCTGATCACTGATCTTAACAAAGTTTGTGATGGTCGCAAAAACGAAAAAAAGTAGAAGACTCACAAGAACTGTTTTTGGGATCTTATCAAATAACGATATGCTCTTTTTATCTTTAAAAAATATGTAAGTGCATCTTAAAACAATTAAAATAGTTGCACAATTTATCAACAAATTATTGGTCGCAAAAGCAATGATCAAAAATACAAATAAGAATTGATCCAAATTGAAAGAGACATTTTTCACACTGTTGTTTCCATAATTGCTTTTTAATAGGGACTCGCAATATTTGAAGTCAATATCCCTTAAAAAAACATATTATAAAATCAGCGAGCTGTCACAATTTTTATGCTGAAGCCAGTCTCACCTGAAGCAACAATCACAAGTGATGTATGAGCTTTGAGCTACTCGGTAGATTAATAATCTCTTTTGATAACTTTTCAGTCATGCTGAGATCATCTCGTGGACATTCTAGATAAGGCTTTAACTGATGAATAGGAGTCCACACTGGTCTGACTCCTACGTTGTGTTGGTTGAGATCTTTGAGTATCGTTAACAGGGTTTCTTTAGAGCAATTTTTTAAGCGAGCTGTGATGAGCCAATGATTGCTTTCAGTCCAAGGCTCATCCCCAAGAAGTTCAACATGATCTAAGCCAGCCAGCATTTCCTTATACTTTTGCCAAATGTTTTTTTTTGCGTTTAAAAACTCACTCAATTTCTCTAATTGTGCCAGGCCAACCGCAGCATTGATATTGGGCATTCTGTAATTGTAACCGATGTCATCATGGTCGTACAAATACGGGTGAGGTGTTTTCGCAGTGGTCGATAAGTGCCTTGCTTTTTGAGCGATCTCTTCATGGTTAGTCACAACCATGCCTCCACCACCTGAGGTGATGATCTTGTTACCATTAAAACTAAAAACTCCTCCAGCTCCGTAATGCCCCACATGTTGATTTTTGTACTTTGTACCAAGAGCTTCGGCAGCATCTTCAATCAGCTTTATATTGAACTCATCGCATAGGTCTTTAAGTTCTTGTAACCGCGCTGACTTGCCGAAGGTGTGCATCACCACCAAGGCTCGAATTCTTCGGCCCGTATGTTGGTTAAAACATTGCCCTTGCTGAATGGTTGCTATTTTTTGTAGGTAGTTTTTGAGTTTATCGACATCAATAGTGAGAGTGTGATCACTTCTGACATCAACAAAGTGTGGAATGGCCTGACTATGAGCAATGGCACTGACGGTAGCCACAAAGGTTAAACTTTGAGTTAAGACTTCATCTCCGTTTGCAATGCCACTTGCGAGATACAAGGTGTGCAAAGCAGAGGTCCCTGTGTTTGTAGCCACTGCGAATTTTGCACCTGTTAAATTTTTAATCTGTTCCTCGAAGTCAGTAACATACTTCCCTGCCGTCGACACCCAACCAGTTTGTATGCAATTTTCTAGGTACTTCATTTCGTTGCCAAGAAATTCAGGCTCACAAAGACCAACTCTTTGAGGAAATTTTTGCAGTAACAGTTCTACGAAATCTTTGAAATTATGAATCGACATCTTATATAGATTATAAAGCACACCCATTTGATAATGCTATTTTTGTATTAAGAACTCTCGGTTAGTCCAAATGCTTTTTTTGACTTTTAACAAAGGGTTTGTATAATTAAAGCTTCGATGCATGAAGGACTCTAATTATGAAAACTGCTCTTGTCACAGGCGCTGATGGTTTTATTGGCTCGCACCTCACAGAATATTTACTGAAACTCGGTTACAAAGTCAGAGCCCTCTCTCTCTACAACTCTTTCAACTATTGGGGTTGGCTTGAAAGCATTCCTCACAATGACCGCTTAGAGGTTGTCAGTGGTAACATCATTGATCCACACTTTTGTCACGAAATCACCAAAGACATTGATGAGGTTTATCACCTAGCTGCATTGATTGCGATTCCTTTTTCATATGTGGCTCCTAGTACTTATGTCGATGTCAATGTGAAAGGAACAACCAACATTTGTCATTCTGCTTTACAAAACAAATGTCAAAAAATCATTCACACCTCGACCAGTGAAGTTTACGGCACCGCTCAATATGTTCCCATTGATGAAAAGCACCCTTTGCAACCACAGTCGCCATACAGTGCTAGTAAGATAGGTGCCGATGCCATCGCTAAAAGCTTTCAAAACTCGTTTGATCTTCCCTTAGTGATTGCAAGGCCTTTTAACACTTATGGACCAAGGCAGTCTGCCCGCGCTGTGATCCCTTCAATAATTATACAAATACTCTCCGGAAAAAAAGAAATCATGCTTGGCGACCTATCACCGACAAGGGACTTTAACTATGTGCTCGACACTGTGAGAGGGTTTCATCAACTGGCCGAATGTTCAGAAGCCATCGGCGAAGTGGTGAACATTGGTTCTAATTTTGAAATTTCTATTAAAGACACACTTAATTTGATCAAAGAGATTTTAAATTCGGATGTTCAGTTCACTCAAGATCCACAAAGGATGCGACCACAAAACTCAGAGGTTTTTAGGCTTTGGTGTGACAACTCTAAAATCAAAAAACTCACCGGATTTGAGCCTGAGTACGACATAAAAAACGGCCTGTCTCACACCATCGACTGGTTTAAAAACGAAGAGAACCTTAAAAAATACAAAGCAGGCATCTACAACATTTAGAGATTTTTTCTTAAAGACGCAAACAAATCTAGTTCACTCCCTAGCCATCAAGCTCAATAAAATCAGTACATTAGTCACATAAGTGGCGATGATGCTGATGTGTAGGTTTTACAAATAACTATTATTTTTTCACTTTGAAAACTTTCAGTACCTCTTTAAGTCGAGCTGAGCTTATTATGCCACGTGTTAAATACTTAAGTAAGGAGAGCATTAACAATGTTTAGACTAACAAATAAGTGCATTTTTCAAGCACTCACAATTTTTTCGTTTTTTATTGTTTCCAGTCAAATGATGGCCTTAGAATTTCAAAGTTCAGGTGACAGTGGTCTGTTACAAGAAACATTTTACGCTGTGGATAGCAAAGGAATTAAAATGACTCCAACTGCAGTTCCACGTCTGTCTCAATTTGGTGATGATATTTATAAAAGATGTGGCAATGGAACTTCAGACTCTCAGTTACATACTATCATCTTATTTTGGGACGTAAACCCAAGTAAAATAAACGAAGAAAAAGAAAACATTATTAAAAATATGATTAGCAACTACAGACTCTATGATTTACAGGGGAAGACTGTTGCTCCTGTCACAATCGAATTTTTCTATGTGCACATAGGAACTGACAAAGTTATGTTAGCTGAGAAATCAAGATATAACGAAAACATTTTTGAAATGAGAGTTTCTGGCAGTTGCAACAACATGAACACTTTATTGACGTCGTTGCTTGATGAAAATGCAGATGAAAATATTTTTATAACAGCAGAATCAAAAACTCAAAGCTTTGACCTTGCCTATCCAGCAAAAGAAATCAGCTTTGGTGCTGCTGGGAACCTAAATGCTTTCAGCCCAAATGTCTTTGGAACAACATTTGACAATCACGGCATGGCTTGTCGTTTAGACCTCGAAAGCTTGATGGTTGAGTACACCTCAGACACTTACGAAGATGTGAGGAAGAATTCAAGTCGTTTAGAAGTTTGTGAAGTAAGTTATGACATCGAGTTTTTGCCAGATGATGGGCATGTATTTACCAGCAAAGTCCCAGGCGGTGTAGCTCCACAGAGAAAAGGTCTCACTGAAATCATAAACACAAAATCTAGTGAAAATAAAAGTTATGGTCGACAACAGAAATTCTTTTCACAAAGTGATAACGTTGGGCCACTCAGCGAATCTCAAATTCGTTTCGTCGAATCCTTCAGGGCCTTTGGTCATTACACAAATAAACCCACTGGAAAACAAGAAGAATGTGGCTACAAAAACTTATATTTTAAAGGTCATCAATTCCCTGCAAGTTGTCTTGATTATTTAGACTAGTACAAATTAATTTTGATAACAAAAAACAAAGAGGCCATTTTGATAGTGGCCTCTTTTTTTATTTCGAACTTTAACTCTAAAAAAGTTAACACTCCAATCACACAATCAGGCTCTGATGGGCTTTCGCCAAACCTAAAACTTCTACTCAATTAAAAAGTTTTATGACTTACTTTAGGCCTTTACCTCTTCGCCTTTAGGCCATTTCTACTAAAATTAATAGCTCATAATAAACTAAATAGTTAAAATATATAAACAACTTAGAGGTCAACAATGAAAATTTGCTTTATCGTCGGAACACGCCCAGAAGTCATAAAAGTGGCCCCATTGATTCGGGAAGCTCAAAGTCGCAACATTGATTTTTTTATCATTCACTCCAACCAACACTACAGCTCCAACATGGATGCCGTCTTCTTTGAAGAGCTCAACCTACCAAAGCCAAGTTACAATTTGAATGTTGGCTCTGGAAAACACGCCAACCAAACTGGCAATATTATGATTAAAATGGAACCCATCCTAGAGTCTGAAAAACCGACATGGGTCATCGTCCAGGGTGACACCAACACAGTCCTTGCAGGAGGCCTTGCTGCCAGTAAGCTAAACATACCCGTTGCCCACGTCGAGGCTGGCCTGAGGTCCTATGATCGCATGATGCCGGAAGAGACCAACCGCATTGTCACAGACCACTTATCTGAAAGGTGTTTTGCCGTCACAAAAAAACAAGAAGCTATACTGCTTGGTGAAGGTGTTAGTTCCACAAAAATTAAAGTGGTTGGTAACACCATTGTGGATTCTGTGATTCATATAAGCTCCGCCGGAAAAAGTGACATACTTGAACGCTATCAACTGAAAGACAAAGAGTTTTTCTTAACCACTTTGCACCGAACAAAAAATGTAGATAACAAAGAAAAGCTCACATCCCTATTAAAGCTCTTAGAAAATATCGGCACCAAATACAACACTCGCCTGGTGTGGCCAATGCACCCAAGAACAACCAAACAAATTAAAACTTACAACATCACAGTGCCCAGCAATATTTTAGTGATTGATCCGACCAACTACTCTGACTTTGTCACCTTAGAAAAATCGGCCAAGATGATTCTCACAGATTCTGGTGGCGTGCAAGAAGAGGCCTGCATTTTAAAAACACCCTGTGTGACCTTGCGAGAAAACACAGAACGACCAGAAACCGTCGATGTCGGTGCCAACTTTGTCGTAGGTTTTAATGAAGATGAAATTCACAAAGCTATCGACCATTTTTTCAATTTAGATGATTACAATTGGGACAACCCCTTTGGCGATGGAACCACCTCAAAAAAAATCATTGATGAAGTGATCAATTATTCAAATAAAAACAAAAAAACAAATCAGCCTTACAACATCAATGTCATTGGTTTGGGTTATATGGGGCTCCCTATGGCCTGTCTATTACAAGATGCTGGACACCATGTGCACGGGGTTGATATCAATGCAGAAAAAATCAAAGCTCTCACCAGTGGTCACTGCCCATTTGATGAACCCGGTTTGCCCGAGCTTCTCACTAAAAGTCTTAACAACGGTCTTTCAGTTTCTACAGCAGCAAAACCTGCAAAGATTCACATTGTTTCTGTGCCCACGCCCCATAAAGGAACTGAGTGTGACTTGTCTTATGTAATATCTGCATGTGAATCTTTGATTCCCGTTTTGACAGACGGCGACCTGGTTATCATTGAATCTACCATCAAACCCACCACCTGCAGTGATTATGTGATGCCCGTCTTTAAAAACACTAATAAAAATATTCTCATTGCTCATTGCCCAGAGAGAGCCATTCCAGGTCTCACTTTGCACGAGCTAAAAAATAATGATCGCATTGTAGGTGGTTTAACTCCTGCGGCTACTGAGCTTGCGGCCAAACTTTATGAATCTTTTGTCAACGGTCAAGTTTTTAAAACCGATGCCACCACAGCCGAAACTTGTAAGCTGTTAGAAAATACGTTTAGAGATATCAATATTGCAGCCGCCAATGAGTTTGATCATGTGCTCAACGAAATCGGCGTGAACAGCAGAGAGGCCATCACATTAGCAAACCGTCATCCACGAGTGAATATTCTTAGCCCAGGCATAGGAGTTGGAGGTCATTGCATAGCCATTGACCCTTGGTTCCTCATTGAAACCGTCAAAGAGGCACCTTTGATTAGAACCGCCAGGAAAGTGAATGACTCTCGCCCTTTTGAGATTGTCAAAAGAATGCAAAAACATCTCAAAGAAAAAAGTAATGTTGGTATTTTAGGCGTCTCCTACAAAAAAAATATCGGCGATGTGCGCGAAACTCCTGCAACTCCAATTATAAATGAACTTATGGAACTCGGACACAGTGTGAAGTACTTTGACCCCTTAGTAGAGGGAGCATATCATGTGGAATGCTCTGAAAGTATCGAGGAGCTTGCACAATGGTCGGATGTGGTTTTTGAACTGGTTGACCATGATATTTTCAAAACATTCACAGATAAAATTTCGTACAAAGACTTATAACCAAAGAGCGAATCATGGGCTATATTTTAAAACAATTATTTAACTTTATTCATCTCTTGAACTCAGACAAGGGCCATAAGTCCATTGCTCTTGGTATCACTTGTGGATTTATTTTGGGTATGACCCCCGGCCTTGCTTTGCACAGTATTTTTATTTTTATTATTTTATTTTTATTCAGAATACAAATTGGAGCTGCCTTGATTGCAGCCTTCTTTTTCTCGTTCATAGCCTGGTTATTGGATCCTTTATTTCATACAGTGGGCACTGTTATATTAGAAACACAATCACTCAACGCTTTGTTCACCAGTTTGTACAATCAACCCATTCTTCCCATGACTCGCTTTTATAACACCATCGTTATGGGCGCAGGCGTTGTCTCATTTTCATTATCACCTATCATTTATTTTGCGTCTTTATTTTTAGTGATCAAATATCGCAAAGTCATCGTCGACCGCTTTAAAAGCACAAAAATTTGGAAATTCATCAAAGCCACATCCATTTACAAGTGGTACAGCAAGTACGAGGAACTCCGTGGATAAAAAAAACAAAAAGAAAAGTATTGTTCGCTACGAAGCCATCATACCACTTTGTTTACTACTTACGTTTCTTAGTCTATACTTGATATTTTTCTTAGATAAAAACTTAAAGTTTGCTCTCGAATGGGCTTTAACCAGAGCTCATGGTGCTGAAGTGAACATTGGCTCCGTCGACACTCGCTTAAAAGACCTCAATGTCGACATTCAAGATGTGCAATTCACCTATGATAAAAACCCCAAGCTCAACGTGGTTCAATTCAAGCAACTACAGCTCAATCTCATTTGGAAAGCGCTCTTACAATCTAAATACGTCATACCTCAAGCTAATCTTAAACAAATTCAAACCATGACACCAAGAAAACGTGAAGGACGAGTTCTTGCACAATCTCAGAAGACCGGCTATCGAGGCGCTAAAAATAACATTAAAGAGCAGTTCAATAAAAAAGTAGAAAAAAATATTTTAAATGACATTTACAAAATCTCCACTGGCACAGAATTCAAAGACCAAGTCAAAAACATACAGCTCGATTTAAAGAGCGATCAAAAAATCAAACAGCTTGAAAAGGATTTAAAAAATAAAGAAAAAGAATGGAAACAAAAAGTGGCTGAGCTTCCCACAAAAGAGGACTTTAAAAGCTATGAAAAAAGAATAAAGTCCCTCGATTTAAAGTCAAAAAATATCAAAGACATCGCTTTGACGGTCAAAGAAGCCTCAAAGCTCTATTCTGAGGTTAAAAAAGAGATTGCAACTTTCAAAACCAACAGCTCACAACTCAAAAAAGACATGAGTAGTTTTAAAACAGAGGTCTCTCAGTTTGATAATCTGGTTAAAGAAGACATGAGCAATTTGAAAAAGAAATTTAATATCCCATCTTTTGATGCGAATAGTATTTCAAAGAGTGTATTCTTTCCGATCATAGAAAGTAAGTTGCAAGAATTCAAACGCTACATCATCACGGCTCAAAGTTATTTTCCCAAGTCTAAAAAAGATGATGGGGAAATTGCTCCTCCAGAAAGAGGCAAAGGGCGAAATTATTATTTTCCAAAAAAGAACTCCTATCCAAAGTTCTGGCTCAAAAAGGCCGACATCTCATCAACGGCCAATGACTCAGAGCTCAGTGGCAACTTTGTCGGGCAAATCACTAACATTTCTAACAATCCAAAACACCTGGGGGTTCCTATCATTGCCAAAATCAAAGGCGACGCTCCCAAACAACAAATCAAAGACATTGATGCCCTCATCACTGTTGATCACACTGGGGACACTCCTATCGAAAAAGCAGAGTTCACCGTAGGCAGTTTTCCAGCCAAAGACTTAATGCTGTCAGAGTCTGATGACTTAACACTAGCCATCGCTAAATCATTACTCAACAGTAAAGTCACAGCCTTCCATAGCAACAATAATTTTAAACTCAACTTAGCCAACACCTTCAATCAAGCGACTTACCTTGTTGAAGGTAAGTCTAAGAGCATGCAGAAAATGATTCAAAGCACTTTAAAAAGAATGGCCGCCCTCACTCTCAACGGTTCGGTTGAAGGAACTTGGACTGACTTTGACTTAAAAATAAAATCAAACTTTGGCAAAGAGCTCAGCAATGCCTTGACTGGAAAAATAAAAGACAAGGTGAGCAGCTTAGAAAGTGATCTTAAGACCAAATATTTTAGTAAAATAAACAGCCAAAAAGCCGGCTTGATGAAAAACTATAACAAATTGTCAGCGAGTAACCTCAAAGAAATCTCCTCCAAGGAAGAGTATTTAGAGAAGCTAAAAAAGGAAATTGCTCGCATCAAAAATAAAAAGCCCTCTTTAAAAAACATTGATCAGGAGAAGTTGAAGAAAAAGGGCAAAAAAATGCTCAAAGACCTTTTTGGCTAGGATGGATCCAACCCTGCCAACAACCCCACTCCCTATGTATTCACAGGAGAAGTGCCCTACCTAATAGCACACTGTGTCCGTTTCAAGCGTAAGAGCCTTTTTTACAAGCAGAAGTTCTTGCACTTTAATTAGATCCATTGTTTTATACAAAGCAGAAATAGGCACTCATTATAAGTGCCTGTATTATCAATGAGAATATGGATTTTTTTGACCTAAAAACACAACAAGCAAAGATCAAGACGCTGCTCGACCAGTCTTACAATTCTATTTTAAAGCACGGCAAGTTTATCAAGGGCCCAGAAGTGGGAGAGCTTGAGTGTCTTCTTTGTGAATACACTGGTGCTACCTATGCCGTGGCCTGTGCCAATGGGACTGATGCTTTGCAACTTGCTTTAATGGCCTTAGATCTCAAACCCGGTGATGAAATCATTACAACAGACTTTACTTTTTTTGCCACGGCAGAAGTGATTCTCTTGCTTGGTTTAAAACCTGTTCTGGTTGATATCGACCCAGAGACTTACAATATTGATGTTGCATCTATAGAAAGTAAAATCACTGAGAAAACCAAAGTGATTATGCCGGTGAGTCTTTACGGGCAGTGTTCTGATATGAACGAAATCAATTCCATCGCAGCTAAGCACAATTTAGTTGTGGTCGAAGATGCAGCTCAAAGCTTTGGTGCCAGCTACAAAGGTAAAAAGTCTTGCAACGTTTCAAAGATTGCCACCACTAGTTTTTTCCCAACCAAACCTTTAGCTTGTTACGGGGATGGTGGGATGGTTTTTACTTCTGATTCGGACCTTCATCAAAAAATCAGACGCCTAGCCAGCCATGGGGCTGCCAAGAAGTATCATCACGAAGATGTCGGAATCAACTCTCGTCTAGACACTCTCCAAGCAGGAGTGCTCCTAGCAAAGATGACTATTTTTAAAGACGAGGTTGAACAACGCTCAGACGTGGGCGAGCGCTACAGCAAAGCCCTTTCTAACCACTGTAAGACTCCTGTCGTTAAAAGTGATCGCACCAGTGTTTACGCCCAGTACACCATAGAAGTCGATAACAGAGAGAGCTTTCAACAAAAATTAAAAGAAAAAAACATACCTACATTTATTCATTACCCAACGCCTCTTCATCAACAACCAGTGCTACAAAAAATGAAGATGGCTCATACAGATTTGGTCAACTCGTTAAACGCTTCACAAAAAGTGATCAGCCTGCCAATGCATCCTTATCTCGACAAAGAAACCCAAGACAAAGTCATTCAGGCCGTTCAGGAGTGCTTGTGATGTCAAACTACATTCAGCCCATAATAGATCGTAAAATTCGCCTAGGCTTTATTGGCTGTGGCCGTATTTCTAAAAGCCATTTTGATGCCATTAATAAACACACAGACAACATCGAGCTCGTCGCTGTTTGTGACCAAGACGCATCACGCGCCGAGCAGGCTGCAAGCTCTATGGCCAGTAAGGCCTACACCAACATCGATACAATGCTTGAGCAAGAGCAACTTGATATTGTCACTGTGGCTTCCCCTAATGGCTTACATCCAGAACATGTTATGAAAGTCGCCGACCATGGTGTGCATGTCATCACAGAAAAGCCCATGGCCATTGATTTGAGTGATGGCTTTAAAATTCACCAACACTGCAAAGAAAAAAAAGTGCAACTCTTTGTTGTGCACCAAAATCGTTTTAATGACACCGTTCAAGAAATATGGAAAGCCATTGAAGCTGGCCGTTTTGGTAAGCTTTATATGATCACTTCCAATGTTTTTTGGACACGACCACAAGACTATTACGACAAAGAAGGCAGCTGGCACGGCACTCAAGATATGGATGGAGGTGCATTTTACACCCAAGCCTCTCATTACATTGATCTCATGCAGTGGCTTGCTCGCGCCAATGCAAGCAGTGTCTTTGCCAACCTTAAAACTCTAGCTAGAAACATTGAAACAGAAGACACAGGCTCGGCTCTCATTGAGTGGGACAACGGTGTTCTTGGTGCTATAAATGTCACCATGCTCACTTACCCTAAAAACTTAGAAGGCTCTGTCACTCTTCTTGGAGAAAAGGGCACGGTCAAGCTCGGAGGCGTTGCCATGAACAAGATTGAGCACTGGCAGTTTGAAGACACGCACGACAATGACCAAAACATTATGAACTCCAACTACAATCCCACGTCTGTGTACGGCTATGGCCACGTCAGATACTATGAAAATATTGTACAGTGCTTTAAGAACGGGGCAAAGCCTCTCGTCGACGGACAAGAGGGTCTCAACTCCTTGTTACTGTTGGCCGGAATTAAAGAGTCTAACCACACACAGAAAAAGGTGCATTTGAACCAATGAGTCTTAACTACTACAAACACGAAACGGCCATTGTTGATGAAGGTGCAAAAATTGGAAGCGACTGTAAAGTTTGGCACTGGGCTCATATCTGCGCAGGCGCAGAAATTGGTGATAACTGTGTTTTTGGACAAAATGTTTTTGTTGGCAACAAAGTGAGTATCGGCCGCCAAGTTAAAATTCAAAACAATGTGTCTGTCTATGACAATGTTACATTAGAAGACGATGTTTTTTGTGGCCCTTCAATGGTGTTCACCAACGTAACTAACCCAAGAGCTCATATTGAAAGAAAAGATGAATTTAAAAACACGCTCGTAAAAAAAGGAGCCACACTCGGCGCCAATTGCACTATTCTTTGTGGCAACACCATTGGTGAGTACGCCATGGTCGCCGCTGGTGCCGTTGTCACTAAAGACGTCTCCGCACATGCCTTGATGGCTGGTGTGCCAGCCAAACAAATTGGATGGGTCTCTCATGCTGGTGAAGTTTTAGGTGAGGATCTTGTTTGCCCACGAACTGACAACCAATATATAGTAGACAATCAAAAACTAACTCTTAAAAACGAAGACTAAAGTTCTAGATTAAAGATCACCCTCTGGGGCACCTAAAAGGACCCACTTTTTAATATAGCTATAAACATCTTGGTTGAAAATTTGACCTGGACTTGCCGATGGGGGCATAACTCCCTCCTCAATGATTTTTAAAAGAGGGCTTTCCTCTAAATTATCTCGGTCAATAAAGCTAACAACTTCGTTAAAAGAATTTAAGTTTGGAAAATCACCTTCAGCAAAGTGACAGCTGTTGCAGTGCTGATCAAAAACATAGGTTTGCATATTTTTATAATTCGCTTCAAGTTTTGAATAGTCGATGTCTTCGCTATATTTATTTTCTACGATACGCTGGCAAGAGCTAAATGAAGAAACAATGTTAAGATCATCGCTGCCACGACTGCAAGAGGATAAATTGACCGTATAAAACAAGAGAACAATAGCGGCAATAAGACTAAAAGTAATGATTCTAATTTTAGTCATTTTTAACCTTCTCTATACGAAATATCCCCACTTTATCTACTGAAAAGTAAATGTTTTTATCTAAGCCAATGGCAAGGCTTCTGATCCTGTAATTAAAGCTTGTTAATAGTCGGTCTTCACAAACACTCGGTTCATTGATTGAAATTAAGTTCAAATGCTTGAGAGCAAGAGCCGAAGAAACAAACTTACCCTTGAAGTCAGGCAACTGATCATGGTTGTAAACGAGTAAACTCCCAGGAGCTATTGAAGGCACAAAATATTTTAACGGCTGCTCTGTGCCTGCGACCTTTTCTTGGCCGATTTTTTCGCCAGTTTGATAATCTCTTCCATAAGAAGCAATTGGCCAACCATAGTTTAAGCCTTTTTTAATGAGATTGATTTCATCACCACCACGAGGGCCGTGTTCATTTGAATATAACTTACCTGTGACTGGATCGTAAAAAAGTCCTTGTGGGTTACGATGTCCGTAGGACCATATTTCCGGCAATGCATTTTGTTGGCCGACAAATGGATTGTCTCCAGGAACAGTGCCATCTAAATTTAAGCGAATGATTTTACCATGGTGGTTGCTTAATTTCTGGGGGTTGTTCATTTGCCCCCGGTCTCCGATAGATAAATAAATATGGGCCCCATGAATCACTATCCTAGACCCATAATGGAAACGACTGTTCACACTCGGATAGGCACTAAATAACTCAGTCACATTTGTTAAACGATCGCTGGCTAAATTGGCGCGCACCAAAGCCGTTGTTTGCTCAGCCCCAACTTTCTTTGAGTATGAGATATAAACAGTATTGTTTTGTGAAAAGCTTGGGTGCAGTTGAATGTCTAACAGCCCTGCCTGACCGACCAAATCGACATCCATGGCATGTTCAATAAGTTTCATTTGGTTGAAGCTGAGATTTATATCGAAAATTTTTGCATCACTCCGGCTTAAAGCGATTAACCTTCGTTCCCCTAAAAAAAGCATGGAACTAATAACTTGGTCCGTCTCAAAAACTTTCACTATTTTGTATTTATTTTGC
>JAHDFM010000027.1 GCA_020628165.1 Bdellovibrionales bacterium
AATCAAAGCCCCATAAGGAACTCCAGACATAGGACTTTCAAAATATGCCTCCTCAGAAAAAGAAAACCCTATTGCTAATCTAGTCCTGTCTGAATCTATTTCTCCACTAACTCGTAAACTATGGTATAAAACTTCATGCACCAACAATGCAGCTTTATTAACCTCATCCATGACATTCCAAAAATCACTCACTATATGTAAACGGCCATTCTTATCTTGAAATCTGGCAACCTGCTCAATTTTACACTTACCCGGATCAATTGATGGGTTTGAATCTTTGATGATGTTCAAACGTATTCCTGGTGGCAGTAAATTTTTATTATTATTAAAGTTGACTAAAGTATTTGTAAAATCTGTTTTTGCTCCATTTACAAAGTTGATAAAATGTATGTCTCTGCTATTTAAAATACCATCTATATAGCTAGTTGACACTCCAGTGTACTCTAAACCAACCTTTGCTTTGTCATACATTTCAGTAATTTGCTTTGATATATCCAAGTATTTTTTATTAGAAAACTTTTTTATTTCAAAATTCTGAAAGTTCTTGGCCTCAAATAAGTCTAAAAGCTCTACTGATTTAATATTACTATATTGATCATAACAAACAACACCCTGACCACCACCATCACTAACTCCACCAATAAGTCTTGCTTGGGCTTGCAAGCTTAAAATTAAACTACCCAGTAAACATATCTTAATTGTTATTTTCCCCATATTTTCTCCCTTAAATTGGTTTATCTTACAGATAGAAAAATAACAAATATGAAAATAATTAAAAGATGATTGTAATTAAAAATAAACCTGTTATTTAAGTATTACTTAAATAAGGAGTGAGAGTTGATTATCTTTGAGTTCAAATCATATAAGGCTTACCTGACACAACATTTAGGATCAATAGGCAGGAGAAAAGGCCTAAAATCTGCATTAGCTAAAGCAATCAACTGCCAACCTACATATATCTCTCAAATATTAAATGGAAACGCCCATATGAGTCTCGAACAAGCAGAGGCAACAAATAGTTTTTTAAATCACTCTAAAGATGAATCTCATTTCTTCATGCTACTCGTTCAACACGAAAAAGCTGGAACTAAACCATTAAAAGAATACTTCTATGGCCAAATCCAGTCTTGCCTTAATGATAGGATGGTACTTACAAAAAGAGTTGGAAAAGCAAAAACTTTATCAAAGGTGGATCAAGCTGAGTACTATAGTTCGTGGACCTATGCTGCAATTCATGTAGCAACTACAATACCGGAACTTAATAACCCGATTAAAATAGCTGATTTTTTTAACTTGAATATTAACATTGTAAATAAAGTATTAAATTTTTTAGAAAATAAAGAGCTTATCTCCAAAGACAAAAGTGGACTTTATGAAAGTGGTGATGTTTCTATAAGGCTTGGTAATAATTCTTATAATATAACTAAACATCATACTAATTGGAGACTGTTCGCAATTGAAGCTTTAAAAAATGAAACAATTAATGATCTTCACTATTCTGGCGTTGTTAGCTTATCAAGAAACGATGCTTACAGGATAAAAGACAACTTATTAAAGTTCATTAAAAATAATATTCAGATCATTAAAGGCTCTAAAGAAGAGGAGCTTTTTTGCTTAAGTTTAGATTTTTTTAATATGAAAAAATAGCTCAAAACTAAATTTATATCACCAACTTTTCTAAAGCAGCAAAAATCTTCTAAGTTCAAAGATGAGCTTTCTTAAACCAATTTCCTCTGTTGCTCGCATCATTTATCAATTTTAATTAACAATATCTACATCACAAAAAAACCTATCAGCCGACAAGTTTAAATTTACACTATCTGTTTTAGTATATCCATTTGAACCAACGATTGATTGACCATTTGTGAAATCAGAAATAGTCAGCATAAAATACTGAAACCCGTCATCTCTTTGTTTTGACAAAAGAATATTACACTCAACTTCTGGATCATCACTAATTACAGATAGGTCTTGAAATTTATTAATATCAATATTTGCAAAAGTAATCTCGGAAACAACATCACCACCAAATTTAGTTAGAGTCATTTTCAAATTGATAGTTTCTGCAAAACAAACTGTTGAAAAAAACAAAATTGAACTTAAAACCAAAAGCTTCATAAATTACTCCGTCAGTTAAATTACATTGTAAATTGTACATAAAAAACTACTCATCCCCAACCCTATCTAAAAATTCAAAAATTTGAATACCTCTAAAAATTACAGTAATTTAAAGATGAATAATAATAGCTACTTACAAATATAAGCAATTCTGCTGGTATTAGCTAAGTATTTAATATCAAAGAGCTACTCCTAGCAAATTGTAATTTTATTCAAATTTTTGAATAAAATACGCCATTTTCACGTGTAAATTATGAAATGATTTCGTGTTTTCCCTTATATTTTTAATTATTTAAGCTCTTTGGCACATTGGGCTTGAGTTTTGCTTATTCAGGTAGCATTGATGATTACTGGGAGGGACCACAAAGTGTTTAAAAATTTCAAAAGCTCATTATTTGATAATCAATTATAAAAAAATTATATGTGGTAGATCCACCTTGGGCAAATCTCTGATGCTATATCTCCGTGCTCATGAACATGCTCAATTATTAAAATTGAAAAAAGATACTCCTAATCCAATTCGACGAGCATCATGGTCGTAACCGATCATAGACAATCCATATCCATAGCTTGCTTTTGCCATAAATCTTAAACCTTTATTAATGGGATAAGTATATGTTAGCTCATAGCCTTGCCTACTTTCGCCAGGAACAAATCGAAAATGGATATCAGACTTTTTAAAGCTATGTATAATATCAATTTCACCATAACCTTTGTATTTATATATGTCAGAATTATCATCATCTGAAGACTTTTCAGGAAATCGATACCAAATTGTCATACTAATTAATGTTTTATCAATATAAGTCACACCCCTTAAAAAAACTCTATCCCAACTTCTTGAAAGCTCTTGTATCTGTCCGTTGGATTGATGAACGTAACCAAAGTCATAAGCCAATAAGTCGATGTCTAATCCAAATAAAGACATAGTATTTGCTCCTATGTTGCGCAAAAAAACCTCAGGCATATAATTAGTTTCTCTAAAAGGCTTGGACCAGTCCGAGTTATAAACTTGCCACCATGACTGGTGTGTATATGCCATTAAAAGATCATACTTGCCACCCAATTTCCTTACGATAGGAAAAGCAAAGCTTATTTGAAACTCTGCTTCAAGATTTTGATTAAACTGCCCTCTGTCAGAAAACTCTTCAAGAGATGTAATACTCTCATATGCTTTTCTATTGGGGTCATTACTATACGACAATGGCAAAAGATATGTTCCTCGGTAAGGGATAAAACCATAATTTTTATCAAGTAATGATAAATATTCTCTTTTTATCTCTTCAAAGTATGGGCTATCTTTAGATACCGATGAAAGTGGAACTAACAATATAGACAATAAAAATAAAGATTTACTTTTTATAAATGAAACTAAATTAATTAATCTTTTCATACTATTTATTCCTCTAATTTACCAACTTTCATAAATTTAATCTTTGACAATATACTCGATGCAGCCCCAGAAATATCTTCTAAAATACCATAAGCACATGGCACCCAAACCAAGGTAAGAACTGTTCCCGTTGTTAGGCCCCAGGCCATAGCTAATGTCATTGGAATAAGAGTGGGGTCACTTCCCCCAATTCCATATGCAGTAGGAAATAATCCACTAATAGTTGTTAATGAAGTTATTAAAACTGGACGAAAACGAACAACTGCTGCCATAGCAAGTACCTGGTTGAGGTCTTCATTATTTTCTTTTCGCAAGTCATCAATGTAGCTGATTAAAACAATACCGGCGTTAACTACAATCCCAGCTAAACCAATAACACCAATTAATGCTAAAAAACTCACCGGCCTGTCGTGAGCCCAAAATGAAACTGAAAAGCCCAATAACCCTAGAGGAATAGTTGTCAAAATAATGAAAGGTTTTAAAAAGCTATTGAACATAAAGATTAAGAGGCCAAAAATACATAGTAAAGCAATGTTCATAGCACTTGCAAGGCTCTCAACTGACTCTGCTGAGCTTTCAGCTTCACCAATAAGATTTAAAGACACTCCTTTAATATTTTCACGATGCTTTTCATAAGAAGCTTGAACTATTGCATTTACTTTTTCCGAAGTTATTTTTTCAACATCGACACTACCAACGATAGTTTTTGAGCGCTTATTATTATATCTCTTTATTTGAGGCGAACCTTTTTTCTTTTTAAATTTGGCAATCTTACCTAAACTTACAAGCTTACCTCTGCCATTAAGCACCTTTAACTCTTTAAGGTTATCAATATTACTTTTATATTTATCTAGAAATTGAACTTTTAAATCTACTTCTTTATTTTGAATTGTAACTTCAGAGACAATAGCTCCGGCAATGCCAGAACGAATACTAGCTCCAATAATTTCAGCGCTAAGTCCAACACGATCTGCCGCTTCAAAATCAATGAGTATTTCAATTTCATCTTCCCCGACCACATCATCAATTTTAAGGTCTAATACTCCGTCAACTTCAGACAGGTCTTTCATTACAAGCCCTATCATTTTATCCATTGGTTCTTTTTTATTTGAACGAAACTTTGCTTGGATTGGGCTGCCAACAGGAGGGCCCTCTATTTTTTCTTCATATGATACCTTACTCAAATAAGATGTATCAATAGCCCTTAACTTGCTAAGAACTTCGGTGTGTGGAATACTTAATTTAGTTTTATTGTTAACATATATTTTTAGAAGAGATAAGTTCGCACCATCCCCAGCTTTAGGGTCATCCAAAGAACTTCTAGATTCGCCAGCAAGTGACGAAACGACTGAAACATATTCTTTAAGCTGGCCCCTTATATCATCTGCAAGCCTTTTAGCTAATAAATCAGTATTTTCAACTGTAGAGCCACCGGAAGCCTCAATGCGAGCAAAATAAACTTCCGTTTGTTCTGCTGGCGTAAGAATAAATTTATTCATTTTTGTTAAAAAGAAAAAGCTTGTACCAAGAACTGCTATGAACATAATAAAAACAATATATCTTTTCTTAATACAAGCTTGCATGAATTTAAAAAAGACACCTTCAAACTTTTTGAAAAACCCTGCTTTTTCTTTCTTCGGCGTTGAACTTCCTTTGCTTACCATTTTAGTTAATCGCATCGGAAGAAGAAAAAAGCTTTCAGCTAGACTGATGATTAAGGCCGTAGTCACCACAATTGGAATACTGGAGATGAAAGCACCCATTATGCCCTTGGTGACCATCATAGGTAAGAATGCAGCAATAGTTGTAAGCGCTGATGCTGTAATGGGCCCCCAGAGCTCCTTAACTGCACTTGTAACAGCACTTTGAGGGTCCATCCCCTTAGTAAGATTTCTTGAATAAGTTTCACTGATTACAACGCTGTTATCAACTAGCATTCCAATTGCTATAATAAGAGCAAGAACAGTTACTGAATCAAGGTTTAAATCAAAAAATGGCATTATCCCAAAGGTCGCCATAACTGCAAGTGGTAAAGATAAGCTTGCAGCTGATGCAATTTTACCAGGAAGGAATATAAATAAAAATATTATGACTAAAAGTAGTCCTGTAATTGCATTGGATCCTAAAACTTCTATTTTATTACTTACTTCAATAGACTCATCCATTATTGTTTCGAATCTAATTTCTTGATGTTCATTTTGTTTCTTAAATTCATCAATTTTTTCTTTAACTGAATTAACCATACCAATAGTGTCTTGCCCTGCCTTTTTAATAACAGTAAGAACTGTTGCTGGTTCTCCGTTAAAGCGTGCAAGTATATTCTTTTCCTCCTCACCATCAACAACAGTTGCAATGTCTGACAATAAAACTTTTTTACCATCAAAATTTGAACGGATCATAAAGTTTTCTAGTTCTTTAGCACTCTCAATTTTTCCTTCAACTCTTATTAGAGATTCTTCGCTGTTTGACCTTAATTTTCCACCAGGAATATTAACATTTCGGCCTCTAACTTTTGATATAACTTCCGAAACTGATACATACATTCCCTTCATTTTTTCGGCATCTAGAAGAATTGAAAACTCTCTCTCTCCGTAGCCAGACAGAGTCACCTTTTTCACTTGCTCGATATCTTCAATTTCTTCTTGGAGATCTTCTGCTGACAAGTCTCTTTGTCTTCTTGAGTTATCTCCTAAAAGAGCAATCTCTAAAACGGGCATCTCAGCAGAGTTTATTTCAAAAAATACAGGGTCACTTTCTAAGTCCACAGGCAACCCAGGGGTGCCGTCTATCTTCTTTTGAATTTCATCCATAACCTCAGACACCACGTAGTTGTCCATATCAACTCGAATAGTAATTTTACTAAGGCCCGACATACTAACACTACTGATATCTTTGATTCCTACAACTCTTTTGATCTCATCTTCAATAGGTTTAGTAATTTTATTTTCAATATCTTCAGCAGACGCACCACGGTACCCCGTTGTGATTGTTGCTGTTGCCATACTCACGGCTGGAAACTTTTCAGCATTCATGCTCTTCAGGCCTTGAAAACCAAAAATCATAAGGAACATAGAGATTGCAATTGTTAGTTTATAGTTTTGAACAAAAAATTTAACGATAAAACCCATTTTAGACCTCACTCATTGGACAAGAAAATTCTGAAAAAACAGACAAATAATCAAATAGAAGATGAATCATATCTCTTTTCGCATTAATTAGCTGGATTGCATTGGAAAGATACCTATCTTCCTCTTGAAGTAATTGAAATGAAGAAATCCTTGCCTGACCATATTTTTTTCTCGCATTATTCAATACTTTTTTTAAATCATTGGAATTATTTGAACGACTTTTTACTATACTATTAACTAACTCAATGTTTTGTAAAAAAGTGATATGTAAGGCATTCATCCTTGCCTGGAGAGTTCTAGCCTCAGCTTCAAAATTCATTTTCTCAAGACTCAGTTGTTTTTTTTCTGTTACCCTCTTCTTTCCACCTAAGGGCATACTAATATTTAATCCTATAGTAGAAAAATTATTTTTTTGATCTTTCAAATTTCTATCAGCCTGATCAATTTTATTACCCGCACCAACCAAACCAATTTGACCTTGAAGTTTTATATCGATATCTGAATATGTTGAAATTGTTTTAGTTCTAGCAGCAAGTTGTTTTTCCTTCAACTTCACTAGGTCATCAATCAAGGTATATCTTAAAGGTGTATCTTTTTCTTTTTCAATTAAACCGAGGCATGAATAAAATTTTTTTAAAGTCTCTTCACTATTATAGTTACCCAAAACAAATTCTTTATTTGACAGTTGCGGGAGCAATTCTCTAATGCCAAGTTCTGTTCTTTTCATAGCCCTTATAAATCCATTCATTTGAGCTTCTCTTTCATTCAACTGAGACTTAAATCGGGCTATATCAGAGGAGTCAGCTACATCATTTTTATATTTCTTTCTAGTTGTTCTCAGTTGCCTTTTTGAGGAATCTAATAACTGACTAGCAAAATCTTTAGATTCTTTTGCTGCTACGTATGACCAAAATATTTTTCTAAAGTTAAGCCTTTGCTTCTTCATATTTATTTTGTTTTCGATTTGAGCAACCTCGTAACCAAGCTTGGCGTCTTTTATATGCGACTTAGAGTTGCGTCCCAAAAAATCTTTGAACAAATCAATACTTAATTCAGCAAAATAAGTTCTCTTTTTTAAATCTCCAAATGATTTAATTCGACTAAACTCAGCTTCATGCCCTACACCAACACTAAAGCCATATTTTGTAGGTCTTGTAATATCTATATTAAAAACCTTTGATGATGAGACTGGTGGAAAGCTTCCTACTACTTGAGTTTCATCAGATTTAAATACCCTACCATTTGCATTTAAAGTAAAATCGTACGCATCATTTGCTCTTAGCCTATTAAAGTCAGCAGCTTCTAATGAAGCACCAATAGATTGGCTCTGGGGAGAGTCTTTTGCAAGCTCTACAATTGATTTTTCGGTTAAGGCGTATTCTTCAGCAGAAAGCAAACTAGCACTTAGTAGAGTTATGCATATTACTGAGCCTCTAAATAATTTTGTCATTTCTTATCTCCTAATATTAAAAAACTTGCATAAAAGTAAACAATTGATTACATTTAGATAGTGTCAAACATCTCTAAAGTAATCAAGCGATTACTTTAATACTGCGCCTTAGTGCAGCAAAAGTGTAAAAATAACATGGAGGATGATTAAAAATGAGACAATATAACAGAGAAGATACTGAAAAAAGAACCATGAAGGCTGCTTTAAAGATTTTTGCTAAAAAAGGGTACGAAAACACAACAACAAGGATGATTGCTGAAAAAGCTAAGATTAACCTTTCTCTTATTTCAAGGTATTTTGGAGGAAAAGAAGGTTTACTTAAGGCTATTATTGAGTCTGAACTACAACAGCTTTCAGCCGGTGGTCTAAACTATACTGCTCAAAAAGACCTTGCGAATGAAATAGAAAAATATTTTGATACGATTTTTTCAGAAATATACCAAAAGTTAGATGTTATAAAACTAATAACATCCCTTGGGATGAAAAACACAAAACATGCTGACATACTCAATCAATTATTTCCACAACCTGAACCAAGGTTAGTTAAAAGGTTAAAAGAGTCCCATCCTTATCTGATAGAAAACAATTCCAATCCAGAAGACTTAAGCCAGTTTGTGCTTCTTTATATGGGTGGTGTATTTTTAAGAAAAGTTCTGCTTCTAAGAGCAAAGCAATCGGAACTTGAGGCTGACAAGGCCCTTCTAGTAAATATACTACTTCAAATGAATTTTAAATCTCTTAAATGAGTTAAACTTTAAAAATATCCTATAAAATCCACACCTCGGACAAAAACAAGCTTGTTACTTTTATAAGTGTTTTTATTGAATTAACTTCAATAACTTTTTATAAGCTATAACAAAAATAACCTAATAGTTCTTACTTAAATAAAATTCTATTTTTATATTTAGTAAAATCTAAAATATATTCTTGCTTTGGACCCCATTTGGGTAGACACCTTATTTAGTTAAATTTTTATACTCCACTGGGCTTTTCATGCCAAGTCCTGAGTGGGGCGCAACATTATTATAATCATGAACCCAGCCTGCCAACATTTTGATAACAATATCTGCATCCACACAGTCGTTAGTGTAAACGTAGTCTCTTTTTATGGTGTTTACAAAAGCTTCTGCCATACCATTTGATGTGGGCTATAGGCGGCTGTAAAACATGACTTAAGGTCCAGCTGACGACCAATTTTTATTGTTTCTTTAGATCTATAAATTAAACCACGGTCACTTAAATACTGTATTTGTCTTTCTGTTTTTAAAGTTTTGGGGAACCTGTGAGCCACTGACTGAACCGTGAGGTCTTGAATATTTCTAGCAGCTAGAGGATCTTTTGAAGCTACATAGCTTATACACTCGCGATCACAACAGTCTAAAGTAAAAGCCACATAGACTTTTTCACCATTAAAACAGTGTATTTCAAAACCGTCTGAACACCACCTTGTATTTGAGTGAAGTGTAATTATTTTTCCAGTTTTGTGATGCTCCCTCCTTGGGTTTTTGTGCTTAAGAGTTAACCCATTTATTTGCATAACACGCAAGACTCTCTTCTTACTATATACAGGAAGGCTGTTAGCCTTCCTGATACGATTAATAAGTGCTGTGACTCGTTTATAGCCGTAAGACGGCCTATCTGCGAGTATCGCTTTTATTTCTTCTAGAACAATTGTGTCGGTCTTCTTCTTATAACGTTTCATTCTTACAACTTTATTATAATAAATAGTACCTCTAGAGACGCCCATTAATAAACAAACCTTGCGAATACTTATTTTTTCTTTTTTCGTTTGTTTGATGATTTGTTTGGTGTGGTGAACTTTTTTTTACGTTTTTCTTTGAGTAATATTTCTTTGGATATTTCGAGTATTCGCTTATCCACGGCAAGATCACTTACAGTATTTTTTAGAGCAGCAACTTCTTTTTTTAACTTTTCGTTTTCAGCTAAAATTTCCTCAATATCTACTACTTTTTTATCTTTTCTCATATCTTTTAACCCGCGCTTCCATGAATAAATAGTTACCGGGTCAATACCATGTTTTCTGGCTAATTCTGAGCAGTTAATAAAGCCAGAGTCTAATTCAGATAATATTTTCTGCTTTAGAGCCTTTGAAAAATACCTTCTGCGCTGTATTTGATTTGATTCCATTTTCTATTTCCTCCTGGCTAGAGGTGTCTAAACGAAATGGGGGTCAGGAACATTCTTAAGAAAAGTATATGACTTAGCTAAGTCACATATAACTATGTATTATTATTAATAATCATATCCACTCATAATTTATTTAAGTCATTATTTAAAAAAAACTCAAACCTATAAAAATACTTTTAAAAGATAAATAAAATTATTTCAGTTACTTAAAAGTATTTTAATTTTTGGCCCATTTCTCGCACAGCTCTTTTGTCGAATCGAACAATTAAGTTCGAACAACAAAAGGAGTTCTCATGAACAACTACGAACACAAACACTCATACCTATCTGAATGTCCCCGCTGCGGAGAATGTGGCATTGAACATTTAATTTCCTACTCACACTGTTTAAATTGCGGATACAGCTATTACGGCTCACACGATAAATGTATAGAGCATAGTTACTTTGAAGCTATGGAGTTAGAGAAAGAACTGGATGAATTATTACTAGAAGAAGCTCTTAAGATGAAAAGAGTTTCAAATACTAAAGCGCTATTAAACGTTAGTAGAGCTATGGGGCATATCACTTACATACTTCTTGGTGGTGATGAACAATCCCATTTTAACAATCAACGACTACAACAAGTTACACAATTACAGCCTTGGGGCAACTTTTACTAATCTCTGGGAGGGATAAATGAACTTATACTATTACGATCACTTACAGTTTGGCATCTACGAAGGTGCATATGAAAACAAACAACTTAACGAATTAGAACGCGTTGGCAACGCCATACTACTTGATAACAATCGCTACTATACGATTAGATTTAAAAATATTCCTAAAAAAAACATTTTACTTGGTTAGAAACAACAAACGCCCTGGAAAATACCTAATTTTTGAAAAAAAACTTGGAGCTTTTAAATTCGACTCCCTAGTAGGGAGAGGACAATTGAAAACTCATTTAAAAGAACATCTCGAAATTACTTTACCTAAACAAGGTTTAAGAGCCTATATGAGTCTTTTTCCTGAAAATGCTCATCAAAATACTTATAACGGAGAAAATAATTATGAATAAAAAGCACTTAAAAACAATAATACTACTTATAACCATTGCACTCCTACCTACAGTTGGCTTTTGCAGTGTTGAATCAACACTTAGCGCAATTCAAAGCAAACTTACATCAACCATATTGCCACTTGTAGCTATTCTAGGTTTAGTTTTTGCGGCCTTTTCATTCATCACTGGTAATGAAAATGCAAGGTCTCACCTTAAGCTTGCCATATTCGGTGTTATTATTGGGTTTTCAGCACCTAGTATTATTGCCTTTTTACGTGGCCTTGTAAATTAAGAGGTTGAGAAATGGCAATTAAAACAACACATGTAAGTAAGTGCCTTGATAAAAAATTGCTAGTTATGGGATATGAAGTCCCCGACTTACTAGCAATCTTTTTACTTTTATCAGTACTCAACCTTACGATCGGACAGTTTGGAGTCAAGCAAGGGCAATTGTTTTATTTCAGGACTTAGGTGAGTTATTCTTACACAGGACCAATGTCTACTTTTAAATAATAAATATATTTTATTTATTTAGTTTTATCAAGTTCTTACATTAATTTCAGTTGTTTACTGGTTTTTTCAAAAGTTAAAAAAGCTTGTCACACATCAAAATCTAATTCGTACTAGAGGTAGAGTGAAAAATTGCAAACACAAATCAGCACAGCTCAGTCTCTTATTATAAAAAAATCAGGAGGATTTATGTTAGGACGGAAGTTAAATCTCATATTGTTAGCACTCATCATCGGACTCACCGGTTGTGAAAAAGAAGCTGAAGAAGAGCTGCTCAGCGATGGTAGTGGATCGCAAAACTTAAAAAATCTGTTACAACTTACACTCAACGGCATTGAACCTGCCACAGGACAACATTACGAAGGGTGGCTAGTCACCGATGAAGAAACTCTTTCTACAGGACGTTTTAACTTAGACACTCTAGGAGCCGTCTTTGCCGTCGATTCGCTTGGCAACCGCGTTCAAGACATCGGAGACGTCAACGCAGCTAACTTTCAACTAAATACTTACAAAGGAAAAATCAGCTCCTTTATATTAACGATTGAGCCCAATGGTGACACAGACCTTGGACCAAGCTCTGTTCACTATGTTGCTGGAAACTTCAACGATGATGTTCTCGCCTTAGCAAAAACGGATCACGCTTCAGCTATTGGCACACGCTTTAATATCGCGTCTGGTGCCTACATACTGTCCACACCAACAAATGGTCCTAGCACAAGCAACCAAGGGCTATGGTACTACGATGGCAATTTAGCCACCTTAGATCTACCTACGCTCAACACTGGATGGACATACCAAGGCTGGATCATTGACAACAGCACCGGAGAAATGATCTCAACTGGGACCTTTCTTACGCCTGATGAAAGTGACAGCGATGGAGCTGGCGCCTCTGCTGGCCCAGACCCAGTGCCTCCTCACCCTGGTCAGGACTTCTTAAGCCCTCCCCGCATTTTAAATGATGGCAATCATGTCGCTGTTATTTCGGTTGAACCTTCGCCTGACTTTGACCCAGCACCTTTTACACTTAAAATTCTATCTGGAGAAATCGAACTTGATGCTACGACTGAGTCTATTTACGGGATGGACACGACTAGCAACGATTCTACAATTTATATTGAAGCTGTTTTAAAATAAATGGTGTCAACTCCTGTTTCCATACCCTGCGCTCATCTACATTGCTGAACCTGGGAAACAGGGGTTGAACCGATAATTCTAAGAGTTATCAAATAACTCAATACTCAAATAATTAAAGTCATCCTTCTAAAATATATATTTAAACCTACACTTTCCTAAAATAGGATATGCAAGGCTCGCTATGAGAATTAAACTTACAATTCATCTACAAAACTATGTTACTACTGTGAATTTTTGTTATATTGTTTTGTAAATTTAATAAATATTGAACTTCATTTTTACCCATTTATATAATTAAAACGGCAGCTTTAAAAAAACGTAGAGCAGACTTAATTCTAGTGTTTACGATATTTTGATTTAATTAAAGAAATAAAGTCAGACAGAGTTCTAATAGCGGTAGTTTGCTAAAGGTGAACTCACTCATTGTAGAGCTTGTATCTTTGGTAAAGATGAAGTACTTCCTTAGGATACAGATAAAAAATAAAAGAAGAAAAAGAGTGGAAAAAGAGCATAAATCGAGTTTGAATTGGATGATAGCCGCCGGCGTTGTTGGTGCAGATATTGGGACGTCAATCTTCTATGGAACTGGTATACTCTTCCCTATCGTTGGTTACTTAGCACCTGTATTTGTCCTAACAACTTGCTTGATGATGTGGTTTTTTAAAAGAACCTACGAAGAGGGTCTAGCACTTTGCCCATACAATGGGGGCGCTTATTCGCTAATACTAAGAACCTTAGGTCGACAATTTGCCGTCTTGGCAGGAACACTGACATTTATCTCCTACTTAGCAACGGCCTCAGTCAGTGCTTTGTCTGGCGCTTTTTACTTAAAGTCATTATTTCCTGTGATTGCTACGACAGAGCTAGTTGTTCTCGTGTCTTTCATACCCATTATTGTTTTTGCGTTGTTAAATTCACGTGGAATTAAAGAGCCTGCAAAGCTTGTGACTGTCGTTTCTGCCTTTCATTTTCTACTGCTTATCTTCCTTTCCATCTGGGGCCTTATCTATATTTTATTTAACTTTGATCAAATTCATTTTCACAATTTTGCCAGCATTAGTTTTAGCGACAACAGTTTAACCTTTGCCACTTTAATTTATGGGTTCTCTGCTGCTTTTTTAGGAATCACCGGCTTTGAATCAGCAGCACAAATTGTTGAGGAGCTCGAACAGCCAGCACTCAAAACAGTTCGTAGGCTTTACAAAACAGTGATCATATTAGTTTCTATCACTGCCCCTATTATCTCTTTACTTTGCCTTCTTATTCTTTCAAAAAATCAAATTGAAACCAACTTAGAGTCTTTGTTATCTAGCCTTGCAAGCACTCTAGGCGGCAAAATGCTTTTGTCTGTTGTAGTTATTGATGCCACTTTAACTTTATTTGCTGCTGTTAACACGGCCTTCGTGGGTTTCATCGGCCTTGCCACCACTATGGCCAAACAAGGAAATTTACCTGGCGTAGTTTTAACTCGTTTTGCTCACAAGCACCCGACCTTACAAGGTTACCCGCTCATTGCTATCCCCTTCGGCATGGTAGCTATGGTGATGTCAGCCACTGTCGCAGGAACCCTCGACACTGCTGCCAAAGTCTATGAAATTTCTTTTTTAGGAGTGATGGTCAGTTTTTGTATTGGTGTTATTTTAATGCGCAATATGCCACTTAGAAAAAGAACTCCTAAACGTTACTTATCAAAAACTGTCATTAAAACTGAAAAACACACCATTCCACTTGTGCCTCTATTTTCCATGATCGTTCTCTTCATAGCTTGCCTCACTCTTTTGCTAAAGTCTGATCACGAAACAAAACTTATGTTACTCATGCTGTTTTCAAGCATTTTAATCATCAAAGCTTTTTATCGTTGGCGAGTTCTTGAAAAGCATATTATTGCTCACAGAGACCTCCGTTTAGGGGCTGGTAAATACAGTAACGTGAGTGAACTCCCAAACGATTTGCCAAAATACATTTTAGGTGTGGACGGAGCCGGAGTGCGCCGTATGATTTCCAATACTTTAAAATTCATCCGCAAAGAACGACTGCAAAAAAACTCAAGCTTTGAATTAATTATTTTCCACGCGGAAGAAAACAAAGACCCCAACGGGTTTTACTTTGAACAGCTCATACGAGTGGTTTCCCAACAAATTGTCCCCATTGAACACCATGACTTAATAGTTTCTGTAAAAATACTTCCTGGCAATGTGCAAGAAGGTTTGCAAGCCATTAAAGATCACGAAGGCCGTATCGAAGAAGTTTTTCTGGGACATTCAGATATGAACAGAGATGAGGTGAATGACTTTAGCAAAACACTAGAAAAGGACTTAGAAATCAAAGTCACCACTAAAAAATTCAAATAAACCTGATCAAGTAGATTATCTCTTGCTTTGAGAATTATTATTAGGTAACCACAAATGAATAAGAAAGAGTGAATTCAGTGCAAATCTGAAACTGTCGCGCAACGGTGATCAGCTCAAAGCTGTCAGTCCGGTCTCTCATTTGTCTTAGCCACTTACGCGTCATAGGAGGTTTATATGCTTTTTTTGTGGTTTTTTACATTTTATCTAGTCAACGATTCTTTTGCCAATGTAGTTGAAGATATCATTGTGACTGCAACTCGAACAAAAACAGCTAGTGATCAGCTTGCTAGCACTGTTCACACTCTCAATTTTCAACCCCTTTCTGAAAAACATCAAACCAGTCTTGGCGATGTCATTAAAAACATTGAAGGCATTGAAATATTAAATCAAGGTGGTGTAGGGAAAGTCTCACCTATTTTTATCAGAGGCGCCAATTCCGAACACACCTTGGTTCTGATTGATGGCATTGAGGCCAATGACCCTATGTCTCCGACCCGTGCTTTTGACTTTGCTAGGCTGAACGTCAATGACATTGAACGCATCGAGGTGGTAAAAGGCCCACAGTCTGTTCTTTATGGCTCTAACAGCCTAGGAGGGGTGATCAACATCATCACTAAAAAAGGGCGAGGAGAAAGTAAACTCAATTTGCTTATTGAAGGTGGCAGTTACGGCAGTCAAAGAACAACCCTCGGCTTGAACGGTTCTCGCAAAACATGGTCCTATAACTTTATGGCAACACAAGAATCTAGTGATGGTTATTCATCCGCAAATAAAAAAGATGGTAACACTGAAAATGACGGACACAAACAACATTCTTTTACTACAAAAATAAATCAAGACCTTAACAAACGGCTAAACCTTGAGTTTGTTGGCAAGTACATCAACGCCAACACAGAGCTTGATGAAAATGGAGCTCTCAATGGAGATGATTTTGATTACAATGAAGACACCGAACAGCTTTTTTCCAAGATCAAAGCTAGCACTTATTTTCTGAGTGGACTTGTTGAGTCGTCAATAAATCTTGGTTACAATCTAACAAAAAGACAGAGCCACTCAAGCCCTTTTGGCTCTGACCCAAAGTTCAAAGCACAAAACTTAAAAATTGAAAGCATCAACAACATTAACATTACAAATAACCAAAACATCTCTTTAGGAGTTTCTTACAAAAAAGATAGAGGCGAGTCCAGTGCCATTAAAAATCTAAAAGCCAGCATTAAAAGCACTTATTTACAATACCAATTTAAGAAACAACATTTTTTTGGCACTATAGGTGCTCGCATGGATGAACACTCACAAGTGAAAGATCAAATTTCCACTTATAAGGCCACCCTGGGCTCTCAAATCAAAACTACTAAAATTAAAACCAGCTTTGGAACTGGCTTCAAAGCCCCAAGTCTGTCACAGCTTTACGATCCCACAACAGGCAATACCGATTTAGAACCTGAAGAAGTTAAAAGTTGGGAGGTTGGTTTTGAAAGTTCATTTTATAATAAAAAATTAAAGTTCAACAGCAGCTACTTTCAAAATCATTACAGCAATTTGATTTCGTTTGAGCCTATTGGCTTTCGTTCGATCAACATTGGAGAATCTAAAATACACGGATTTGAATCTAGTATGTCGCTAAGAGCTATTGAAAGAGTCATCCTATCAGCTAACTTCACCCGATTTTTTAAATTTAAAAATGGTAACGAAACTTTATTAAGACGACCAAGAAACTCAGCCAGCGCACAAATTCAAGTTCAGTGGAACGATCAAATGAACACAGCATTGATCCATAGATATATTGGGCACCGTTTAGATTTTGATGCCAACACATTCACAAAAACTAAAATGAAAGCTTACAATGTCACCCAAGCTATCACTGAGTATGAATTCAAAAAAAATCAAAGTTTGTACGTGCGAATCGACAATCTGTTTAATAGCAATTACGAGGAGATCAACGGATTTGGAACGGCTGAACTCAGCGTTTATCTCGGCTTGAATTTACAGTTAAAATAACAAGATGAAATTTTAAAAAATTAGACTTATCTCTCTATTTTTTTTATAAACTCAAAAAGCCTTTCAAAACCAGCTGATAAATTATGACTTCCTAAGCCAACTCGAAAGTGATTTTTTATATCCGAAGCAAAACATTCACCGGGTTCGAAACGCACCCCAGACGCTTCTAAAAATTGAGAGCAAAAGGTCGTTGCATCTACCGATAAGTTTAATTTAGGAAATAACAATAGGCCTGCATCAATGTCATTGAACTGCAACCATTCATCTTTTATCTGAGGCACAACACTGTCGTGAATATAGTTTAAATTGTTGCGGATGTGCATTTTGTGTTTATGTAACAACTCGTCTTTGTGCTCTAAAACTAAGTTGGCTATGAACTCGTCATAAAGACTACAACAAATCGAAAAATACCTTTTCACATTGAGCAACTTTTGAATCAAAGCTTGGTCTTTGCACACCACCCAACCAATTCTCAAAGAAGGGCAAGCAAATGTTTTAGACATGGACCCAACACTAATGCCTTTGTCGTAAACATCACAAATTGCGGGAGATATCGCGCCAAATTCAAGGCCTCTAAAGACTTCATCGCAAATGACTGGAACTTTCATGCTTTCTAAAAACTGTTTCCAAATTGAATGTTCAGGTATAAAGCCAGTTGGGTTGTGGGGGAAGTTCGTCACAACAAGAGACGCTTTATTAGCAATGACTTTATCTTTAAGTTCATCAAAGTTCAGTGACCACTTGTTCTCACTCATGGTGAGTTTTTGTTCAATGCAGTTAGCGCCAATTTTTTGTAACGACAAAGTCATAGGCGCATAGGACGGGCTTAAACTAACTACTGCGTCGTTTTTATTTAATAAAGATAAGTACAAACACGACAAAGCCTCTTGAGCACCACAAAACAACACCACATTTTCGGCATTCACTGTTTCATAAAGCTGAGATATATTTGTGCGCAAGGACAGAGAGCCTTGCAAACTGCTATAACTCATTTTTTTTTCTAACAACTCAAAAGCTTTTTCTTCACCCGCTAAATTGAAAAGACCTTGCAAACTCCACAATGAGGAACTCGCTCCTCCCAAATGAGTGATCGTGTGTTTTGCTTTGAGCTTTTGCCACTCCCCTAAAAAAAAAGGTCGAGACCACGTAGAGTTCATAAATCCTTTTTTTCCCAAATAGTCATTTGCGCGACCGTGTGCTGAAACTTTCTTGCGGTTTCACGAATAACAAACTCAACATCTTCAGTAGCAAGGAGTTTGAACTGTGAACTTAGCACTTCTTTTAAGCCCTGCAAGGTGAGCTGATTTTCACCATTCTTTTTATAACCACCCAGCCACTCATTTTTTGGCGTGTACTCTTCAAGCCAAGTGTAAGGAGAGGTCAATATCAAACGGCCACCACTATTTAATCGCTCATGGATACTTTCCAAAAAGAGCTTTGGTGAGTACAAACGATCAATCAAGTTGCCAGCAAAAATAAAATCGTAATCACTAAATTTATCATTCAAATTACAAGCATCTGATTGCATGAAGACGCACTTATGAGCCGTTTCTGCAAGACCTAATTGGTCCATATCAATCGTTTTCAATTGATGAATATCACCTTCAATGGGTATTTGATATTTTTTATTTCCAGTTTGTTGTAACTGTGATGCGTTTTGAATGAACCTTGCTGAAAAATCAATGGCATCTACATGATCAAAATGTTTTGCAAACTCAAAGGCTGATCTCCCAACAGCACATCCCAAATCTAAAGCCCTACTCGTATTATTAAAATATTTAGAAGAACGATCAACGCATGCTTTTGCGAAGTTCTTGACCTGAAAATGCTCATCACCATAATGAAATTCTAAGTACTGATTGATCAACTCATCTTTTTCGTAAGGGTTGATAGCTTCCATTTTCACTTCCTTTTCTGACTCGATGTAACGCAAACCTGCATGTTGAAAAAAATGTCGACGAAAAGCATACCTGGAGTCTTTTAAGGCATAATTTCCCGTTGAAAAATAGCTCCCGCCCTTAATTAGGTTGTGCTTCTGATCGAATGTTGGCACTGAAAAGTCATCATAGTCTGGGTGGACCTCAAAACCATTGAATGGTGCTATTGGCGATTCCGTCCACTGCCAGACATTGCCGATCAAATCATACACACCACTCGAGCTTTTAAATTGATCAACGGGACAAGCTGAAGCCCAGTATTCCAAGTTAATATTCCCAGGAGCCTCTGGCCAGGTTGGCTGATCTAAATCCATAGAATTGCGCATCAACATCCACTCAGCTTCTGATGGCATACGTATTTTTTTGTTTTCTTTTTTTGACTTCCAATTACAAAATGCCTTGGCCTCTAAATGATTAATATCGACTGGCCAATTCCAAGGCATTGGTATCTCTTCAGTGAGCGTTCGGTAGTAATAAGTTTCACCTTTATTCACCCAAAAACAAGGTTTGTCAGCCTGTGTGTAGCTTTTCCAAGAGACCCCCTCGTCAGTCCAGTAACTATCATTTTGATAACCACCCTCTTGTATAAATTCAAAGTACTCTTGATTAGAAACAAGATACTGACTGGCCTTGAAAGAACTTACTGTGACTTTTTTGTGGCCGTACTCATTGTCCCAACCATAATAAGGATTGCTTTTCTCTTTGCCGAGAGCAACATCTCCCCCTGTAAAGCTCACCATGGCATTTTGAGGTGCCATCCCTTGATAAGGACACACTTTAAACATATCGACCGATTTTACTTTTTCTAGGGGCAATTGCCTAATTAAGACTGAGCTGGTTTCAATGTGTATTCTTTGATGAGCAATGCCCATCATAACTATCCAAAAAGGATCGTTCCAAGTTATTGGTAAAGTGAGTGGTGCTGATAAGATCACCTCAGTGACAAGCTCTTTTACATTTTGACGATAATCTTTGATTGAGTTTAGGCTTGGCCAGTCGTAGTTGCCTTCATTAAGATCATCCCAAGACATTTCATCCACACCAATGGCACACATGGACTCAATTTTTTCGCTGAGTCGTTCATCAATGAGGCCAGCAATGAATAACTTGTTCACATAGAAAACTGCAGTGTGACCATAATAAAAGATAAGAGGATGCCTCAATGGACTCCCCTTACTTAGAAAAGAATTTTCATCCGCAAGAGTTTCATACAGTTTTTCATCAAGAGCGAAAGTTTTTAAAAAGTAATTTAAAACCTCTTGGCGCTTTGACTCAACATCATCGCCCTGCAAAGATGGCTCTTTGGTCACAAGCAATTGTTTTTCAGAAAAATGTGTACAAGCTAACTCCATGCAAATGTTTCCTTTTTTTTAATTTTAGTGCTCTTAAACTTCCTTTAAAAACACTTTCCTTCGATCTCAAAAATGTGACTAAATAGCACCTTAAAAAAACTAAAATGAGAACGATCCCTTAAAAATTAACGGTTCATACAAAAAACAAACTCTTACCTAACATTGAAACCGCTAAAACTTTTATACTGATGACAATGACTTAGACGTAACATTTTGAGACAAACCCTATTGATCGATATGACAATACTATAAGGCTCTAGAATCATTAACAATAATTAACTTAATGACTCATTTAATATTCCTTAACCTCTAAGTTACCATGGCATTTTTTATGCACTTATTTAAGGCAAAAGGTTGTGTCCTCTATGAAGTTAATTAAAAATCTCTTTTACACATTATTGTTTCTGTACCTATCTGTGGTTATAGGCTGCCTATCCAGCTCAAACACCAGCAGGCCTGACAAAACAAATAATGAAGTGGGCTCAGTCACAACGGTAGACATTGATAACATTGCTGAGCTCATGGAAAACATTCCAGAAGCTCAGACTGGCGATATTAAAGTACTTAAATTTAAGCTAGCTAGCACAATTTTATTCACTATCTCAGATGAAGATTCACATTTATTAGAGCAATTCAAAGATACTGACGGCGAATATTATTTTAAGTTTTTAGTATTAAAAGATAACCAGCAACTCAAACCAACGTTAACGGATTTAGCAGGACTGCCTAACACTGATTTATCAACTCAACTAGAGAAAGCAAAACTCTATGATGGATTGATTTTAACACTTGATGCAAAAAAACCAATTGATAAAAACGGTAACGAGCTTAAGTTTCTAGCATCTATGTTACTGGTTGATGATCAAAAAACCGAGGAACAAACAAACTTCAAAGTTTTTGGCTCAGCTCAATGGTATGATAACCAGCTTTTGAATTTTTTTGGTGATTGGTTTTCCATTCAAAAACAATTTAAACTCAGCAGTAGTGACTTTAAAGAATTTCCAATAAAACAACGACATAATTATCAAGTTTCCATCACAGAAAGCTTTATTCAAACTTACAAAAACAAAGGTCATGAAGCCTTATATATTATATTGGGTAGTTACTTGAATATGCGACTAAATATGAGTTATTTTTTCGATATAGATCTTTATTTAACGAATATCTACTATGCTAATGACGCTGTCACAAGTCGTTATGAAGATGCTCGTAGCATTGAAATTGAAAAAAAGATTCAGACCATTGAAAGTATTCTCGGTGAAATCGAAAAGCTCAACACCTCTTTGAGCGACTCATCGTTAACGCCCTCTGAGACAGGATTCTTTCAAGAAAAACTAAAGCTGCAACAAGCAGAACTTGTTGTCGCAAAAGAGCAACTTATTGCCACCTATTTATTTGCCGTTTCTGATCAATTCAATGGCCGAGCAGGAGACAGCGCAACTTCCTTTCATATTCAATACACAGACTCTCAGTTTTTTAAAGACATTCAAGGTTACAACAGTGCCATCGCTTTAAGTTGGATCAACCCAGTGTGTAACCATAAATTTAAATACATCTACGCAATGCCATACTTTGACAGCTTGGCAGTAGGTCAATATCAAGTAGATATCCACGAAGTCTCTCATATGTTCGGAGCTTACCATGAAGAAGGAAGAAACGAGTATCAAGACCCTATCATGGAAGCAAATCTAAAACAGGGTAGTATAGATTACGGTTACTTAAATCAATCAAATATAGATGCCATATACGGTCGCAGATCACTGACCTCAAACGACGGATTCTGCCAAGTGAAAAAATCTGCAAAGAGTCTGCAAAATGATGAAAATCCACCTCAGTTGTCAAAGTGTAAACATTGAAAATTTATAATTGAAGCCAGTAACGAAGAACCTTTTCGTTTTTTTGGTCATCAAAAAAAGAGCTTTCTAACTGACCGCCAAAGTGCTCAATAAGCTTTACAGACGGCATGTTGTTATCTGAACAAGTGATTAAAATTTTATTTAAACCTAATGACTTACAATAAGGCAGAACTTGAGCAAACATTTGCTTTGCATAACCATTTCGTCGATAGGCTTTGGCCACAGAATAACCAATATGCCCTCCTCTTTCTAATAAAAATTCATTCAAAGTGTGTCTGACATTGACTCGACCGACAATCACTTGATCAACAAAACCATAAAGCATCGAAGAAGACACATGGCCTTGAGGTAACTTGTATCCAATCTTATTTAATTTTAATCTATTTAAATGTTCTAAAAAAGAAACTCCTGGCTTCCAGTCAAAAGTGTACCAAGTGCGTTCCTGCTCAGGCCACTCTTTTAAACCTATAAAGAAAGCCTCTTCATCTGTTGTTTCTAGTTCTCTTAAAATTAAATTTTTCAAAAAGTAAACACCATAGGTATGATCACTCCGGCTGTAGAACCTACGAGATTGGCTTGCATGTCTTCGACACTGTAATCTTCATCGACATAACGTTCTTTTAAAAAGGCGAAAGCCATGGTGATCATCATAGCTCCAACAGCAGAGGTCAAGCGATCGACATTGTTCGAACGAAAACTTATATAAGTGACCCCAGAAATAACAGCTGTGGCTGCAATGTGTGCCTGCTTGTCTCTGTCATCATAATCAAAGTCTAAGGCATGTGTGCCTAGACTAAAAACCATTACAGAAACAAGCAAACAATACTTTATCATTATTTAACAGAGATGGTTTTTCTTTTTCCGTTACGATCAACAACCACTTCTTTGACTTGACCCTTTCTAAAATCAACATACATATCGAGTGTGTCGGCAGCTGTTGTGACTTTCTTACCATCATATGACTTAATCACATCACCTTGGCGCAAACCCATTTTCTGGTATATAGACGCTTTTGATTTTGCTTCAAAACGACTATTTCTAGCTATTTGACGTTCCAACCTTGATTTCTCAACTATTTTCTCAACTGCTGTTTTGTCTTGTTTTAATAACTTGTCGTCAGTGATCTCTGCAGACACTGAGCCCACTAAAACTACTAAACCTAATAATAATGCTTTCATCGAGCCCTCGTTACTTTAAAAATTTGTTAATTGTTTTTTTGATGAGGGCATACCTCTCATCGCCACCCTTATTGATGATATCATCATCGGCTGCTTGTTCAAAGTGGTGGGCGTAAAGTGGTTTACCATCAACTTGTTTTCTTAAAGTGATAGACTGATTGGCTTTAAATATATCTTTCCAAACTCTACGAACATCTTTCCAGTAGTTTTGTTGCTTTTCCCAGTCAGCATAGCCTTGCTTAAAGTCAAAGTTTTTAATGCGAGTGTAGGAGTTGTGACCGAGCTCTCTGGCAACGATGTCACCATCTGTTTTGTTATTTACATCTGTCAGAGTTTGCTTGCGCTTAAACCCTCTTTGCTCATGAAACCATCTATTAGCGGTAACAACGAGACTTTCACTGCCCAGTAAGATTTTATAATCACTGCGTACAGAGCGTTCACGCCTCGGTAACGGGCGGCTCATTAGCTCTGTGTTGAACTGAGAGAGATTTTTCATATGTGACCACTGGCCGACACCTGAGTATCTCGGAGAATCATCCACTTGATAGACTTCCCATAACCATTTGCCACGTTTTTCGTTGTCTAAAAGACTTTTTGTCACCCAAGTTCTGTTACCTTGGTACTCCCACATAGAGCTTGCCTGCCAGGTCCAATCTTGGCGCCAATGCTTCATTACAATCGGGCCAATGACCTTGCCGTTTTCTTTATTTTTATAATACATCACCATAATGTGCTGAAGCGATATAAAATCACCAGTGTCCTCTAGTAACTTAACAAACTCCGTCGCCCATGAGATGTAAGGCTTATCTAGTTTATACTTAGGATCTACTGTGAATGTTTCTAAAAATTCAAACTTAGTTTTGTACTCTCCTTGCAAAGCTAAGATCGCACGACGGTCTTTTTCATAAGTTGATAAACCAGGCTGTTGTAAGTCTTGCCAAACCTTTGGAGCAACTTCGTCCACTTCAACAGATGTTCCTGTGGTTGTGCCACCGCGAGTTTTAGTCAGTGAATCACGTGTGAAGGTCCAAGAATCTGTTTTTTCTTTTGCGACAGAACAAGCACAAGTCAGTGCCAATACAGCCAATAATACTATTTTGCTCATAGAATTCCCCCTAATATTTTTTTCTAATTCCTTATGGCAACAGGTCTTTTTACAACAGTCAAGTTGGGGGTGATGTTTCTAACAGACTTGAAAGTCTGTTGATTTATCGCCTTAAAAAAAGGCAAGAATAGCTCAATTTAATTTAAGATTTTAAGGTTGCTTTGTTTTTATAAAAATGAAGTTCTAATACACTTCAATCTTGTCATTCACTTGAATACCAGCTCCTGAGTGAATGCTGGCAATAGACCCATTCTCTCCAATATAACCTTTGACTTCAATAGTGGCTTTAACTCGCCCTGGAGCTTTGCCGAGATGTTCTCCTTTTTGCGGGTCGTAAACATCTTGAGGCTCACCTGTGACTTTTAAAATATCACCAATCTGCACACCTGCTTTGCGGCCGACATTGAGGAACACACGTTCCCCTTCAATACGAGCCACACGGCCCTCCCAAGCTAAGTGTGCCATGGACTTATTGGCCATAGGCACAACTTCATCAAGAGCGTTGGAAACGGCAAGCTCAACCATGTAAGGGTCGGCAAAAACTTTTTCATCTTTATGAGGCTTGGTCATTACGCGTTGATCTTTCATCACCACCGATGACTCTTTTAAAGTTTTAAAAATATCACTTTTCGACCCAGCAGAAACGATAGCTATTCTTGTTTTTGCATCGAGCTTGTTTTGAATCTGCCTTAGTACACCAAGGTTATCACCAATGCGGTAGTATTTAATGTCTTCGACAATCACTACAAAAAATGCATGGATGTTGAATTTACTGAGTTCGTCGGCAAGCTTGTCGATATTGTACTTGTTTTCAGCAGTTAGGTAACGGCTCGGGTTTATGCCTATGTCACTTGTGCGTACGACATTGTAAAGTTGCGATTGCACCAATTTGCTTTCAAAATTCATTTCGATATTATTTAAGGTTTCGCGATCAATTTGATGAGATAGAATGGGCAGTAATAACACCTTTTTTTTGTAATTGTCTTCGACTCTGGCATTGAGAGGAATGTCTTTAACCGGTAAAACTTGATAATCTGGGGACTCTACCTCAACCATCTGACAAGAAACTGTAAAAATTAAAATGAAGACTAAAAAAAACTGAGACATATTCACTCCCTTCACTCACATCAGTATGAATAACTATTTTATCACCCGACGAATGGGGATTCTACTTCCCCTTTGTCTAAAATCGGTGTTTTTTAGGATCAGGATTGGAGCCTTTCAAACTCAAAATTCAACTGTCCTATACCTTTCGTCGAGATAAGGCCTATTTGACGTCTAAAACAATGCTTTGATCGGAGTCTTTGCTAACTTCAACTTTTAAAGACCCAAACTTTGACTGACTTAACTTTTTAGCGACATTATCGATCTGTGAGGGAGAGCTTAACTCAAGCACAATCGAGCCTGGCTTAAACTCTTTTTCGGTCAGACTGTTTACCGCCCCGATATTCACTTTTAAGTCATTTTTCAATTGACTGTATTGCTTGTATTTTAAATCTCCTTTGAGTTTGATCAAAAAAGTTTTCGCTCCAACAACACCTAAATTTTTACTTTCGTTGATGGAAGCAAGAAGTTGAGTTGTGGCCTCAGCTTTAGACTCTTTAAAGACTTGATAGGTAGAAGCTTTAAAGCTACCCGGCAAAGACACATAGTCTTTTTTTACAAACCCAGTGATTTTGAAGCTCTGCATATCTAAAGCTTGTATGTCATATCTAAGCACATAGGTGTTTTGCTGTTGACTGTCTTTTTGAATTATTATTTTACCAAGTAGAACAGTGTCAGCCCCAAATTTTTCGGCAAGTTTTATATGATCTGCTGATTTTAAATTTAAAAACTTCTGCTCGCTATCCACCGCATTCACTAATCGTTTTTGAATCGGCATAAGCACTTGCCCACCTGTAAGCTTCAACTGCTTATACAGTTGCCTGTGCAAAGAGCGGATCAAGGGTTTGCCCACTTTGGTGAAAAATGGATTATCTCCTCCCCACCAAAAGTAATTTTTAAAATTCACTTTGTCTTCGACAGCAACAAGAGGTAACACCACTGATTTTTTTGACAAACTTGCAAAAAAACCATTCTTTCGCATGAGGTTTAACAGTGTTTTTTGTGAGATATTAATATCGTATTGCCCCGTTGAGGTTGGAATGGCATAAGTCACATTTTTCTCAACAACAGAGGTCACAATATTTTTTGTTTTAGAAAGTATTTTTTTATTAATAACGTCATTTTTTTCTTTATAAACATTTTTACCAGCGATGGTTCTGATTTGTTTGCGAATAACCTGTCGAACGGCTTTTTGCTCAAGCTCCTTTCTGGCTTCATATTCAGAAGGTTGATTGCTAACTACGGTGACGTCTTTAAACTCAAACACTGCCGTAGCAAAAGAAAATGGAACATAAACCAATAAAAGAAAAACAAGACTTTTCATACATCATCCCTGATTTTATCTAGACATTATAAGTACACTCAATTTTTTAAAATATTCAAATGGAGTTCACGCTGAGGTTGGATCAAACGTGTGTACATGTATAAGGATAATTAAATTCGACTTCATTAGCAAACCAATCCAAAAGGCAGAACTTAGGTCCAGAAACCTAAGCTAGTGTCGATCAATTTTTAATACTAGTTTTAACTTTAATGTTTTAAAAAAATTCTTTTAAACGAAATATGCCTTTTAAATCTTTAACTGCACAAAGTCCAAGTCGCCGAACTCCTTGTGCATATTGTTCATTAACTCAAACGACACACCAATGGTTTTGGGCTCATAACTTTGTAGGGACACTTTCTTTTTTAGATCATCAATGCTCAAACTCAAATTCACCGGTATTTGCCCTGGGTATTTGAGTAAGACCTCTTTGAGTAGAGGGAGTTTCTGCACATTGATTTTATCTAATGAAATGTTCACTGACTTTGATTTTAAAAATAACTTTTCAACCATAGTGATCTTTTCAGCCAAGATCTTAGCCCCATTGTCATCGGCCTCAAGCTGCCCACTGATCAAAATGGGTTTTTCAGCTTTGAGTTCCATTTCAAACTCAGCATAGGTGTTCGGAAACACCACAACCTCCATAGTTCCCGTTAAGTCTTCCAACTGAACAAAAGCCATGCGAGTTCCCTTTTTAGTAATGATCTCACGAAAACTCGAAACTAGCCCAAGAACAGTTTGTTTAGATTTTGTGTTCATAGCTTTTAAATCTTTCACAGTTTTGTCAGCCCATATACTAGTGACATCAGTGATTCCCTTAAGAGGATGATCACTCAAGTAAAACCCGAGCACCTCTTTTTCAAAAGCAAGCCTCGCTGAACGCTTCCACGGCTCCACGTCTGGTAAAGTCACTTTTTGATCCACTTCGATCTCTTCGTCTAAAGAAAATAGGCTTGCCTGCCCCACTTCCTTATCCCGGCGGACGGACTCCGACCTGTCTATAAAGTCGGAATACCCCTCCATCAACTGTGCACGATGAAAACCAAACCCTGAAAAAGCTCCCGACTTGATCAAACACTCCACCGTTTTTTTATTCACCCGGCGCAAGTCCACTTTAGCAAAAAACTCTTCTAAAGATGCAAAGGTTTTATTAGGTAAATTGTCACGGGTTTCAATAATGGCCTCAACGGCTGCTCGCCCCACGCCCTTGATGGCTCCCAAGGAGAAGTAAATCTCATCACCATTCACACTGAATTTAAAGTCAGAGTAATTGATGTGTGGTGGATTCACTTTGATATCGTGTCTTTGGGCGTCTTTGACGTACTTGACCACTTTGTCGGTGTCGTTCATCTCCGTACTTAGCAGGGCTGCAAAAAATTCGACCGGGTAATATTTTTTCAAGAATGCTGTTTGTGCGGCAAGAACACAGTAAGCCGCGGCGTGGGATTTGTTGAATCCGTACTTGGCAAATTCGGCCATGCTGTCAAAAAGATCTTCCGACTTTTTAGGGTCGTGGCCATTTTCTTTGGCACCACTTAAGAACCTGGTTTTCTGCTTCGCCATTTCTTCGGCGATTTTTTTACCCATGGCTCGTCTTAAGATATCGGCTTCACCCAAACTGTAGTTAGCAATTTTAGAAGCGATGAGCTGCACTTGTTCCTGGTAAACGATAATGCCAAAGGTCTCTTTGGTGATGTCTTCTAGTTCAGGAAAGGCATACTTAACTTTTTTCTCACCCTTCTTACGTTTTAAGTAATCGGGAATCATGTCCATCGGCCCTGGTCGATAAAGGGCGTTGATGGCAACGATGTCTTCAAAGCAATCTGGTTGTGCTTTTTTAATCAGGTCAGTGATGCCCTCACCTTCAAACTGGAAAACTCCGGCGGTGTCCCCGTCACACATGAGTTCATACACACCTTCATCTTTCAACGAAATATCTTTGGTGGTGATTTTTTTGCCACGGTTCTTTTCAACTAACTTTAAGGCATCATCAATGTGAGTGAGTGTTTTTAAACCTAAGAAGTCAAACTTGATAAGACCAATTTTTTCAGAGTGCTTCATGTCGTACTGAACGACATTCTCGCCATCATTCCCTTTGTAAAGAGGAGCATGACTGACAATCTCTCCGTCAGCGATGATCACACCGGCTGCGTGGATCCCGGCATGACGAACTAAGCCTTCAACATTTTGGGCGATCTCCAACAAATTGTTCACGCGAGGGTCGGCATCCATGGCCTCTTTAATTCGAGGCTCCATTTCAAGAGCCTCTTTGAGGTTAATGCCTAACTTGTCAGGTATCAGTTTTGCAACAACATCCACTTCACCGTAAGTCATTCCGAGCACACGCCCGACATCACGAATGGCGGCCCTTGCCTGTAGTTTTCCGTAAGTGATGATCTGTGACACACTCTCTGGGCTGTATTTTTCTGTCACATAGTTAATCACAGTGCCACGTTTGTCCTGACAGAAATCGATATCAAAATCCGGCATGGAAACACGTTCTGGATTCAAGAAACGTTCAAAGATCAAGTTGTAAGGCATGGGATCTAAATCGGTGATCTTCAAACTGTAGGCCACCAAAGATCCGGCACCAGATCCACGACCTGGTCCCACAGGCACATGGTTTTCCTTAGCCCAATCGATAAAGTCTTGAACGATCAAAAAGTAACCGTTAAAGCCCATGTTGTCGATCACACCTAGCTCGTAATCAAGGCGATCAAAGTACTTTTGCTTATCTGTAATGGGCTCTTCTCTTTTTTCAGCTTCGTCAAAGCGAAGTTCTAAACCTTCTAAAGATTTGGCTCGCATCTCTTCTTTAAGAGTGCGTCCTCCTTGAGTGGGAAAGGTCGGCAAGTGATAAATGGGTTTGCCTTCATCATCCGTGAGTTTAAAATCAAACTGGCAATCTTCAGCAATCTTTAAAGTGTTCTCACAGGCTTCGGGAATGTCTTTGAACAGATCCAACATCTGCTCACCGGTTTTGAAATAAAACTGATCAGACCCCAAGCGGTAACGGTACTCGTCGTGCAAAGTTCTGTTGGAGCCAATGCAAATCAAAACTTCTTGAGCCAATTGATCTTTAGGGTCCATGTAGTGAACATCGTTGGCGGCAATTAACGGAATAGAGTGAGACTTAGACACCTCTTGTAAAAAGGGATTGATTTCATCCCATTGTTTCAAACCAGTTCTGTTAAGCTCTAAATAAAATCGATCTTGAAAAATATTTTTTAAAGTCTCCACTTTTTTCAAAGCGTCGTCTTTGCCTGAATTATGAAAACTCCAAGCAACGTCCCCTTGCAAACCACCACTTAGGGCAACGACGTCTTCGCTGTATTTTTGCAAGAGTTCGTAATCGATTCTTGGTTTGTAATAAAAACCTTCTTTGTAACCCGTTGAGCTCAGTTGACATAAGTTTCTGTAGCCCACTAAGCTTTTAGCAAGCAAGACAATGCGGGTGTTGGGATTTTTACGAATTTCGTCTTTGCCACCTTTGTAAGTGTGCCCCTTCGGTGCGATGTATGCCTCAAGGCCAATGATAGGGTTGATGCCTTGCTTTTTGGCGGACAAGTAAAATTCAACGGCTCCAAACATGTTGCCGTAATCTGTGATAGCCACAGCCGGCATTTTGTACTGCTCGGTGCGTGCCACAAGTTTCTTGGCTGTGATCGTTGACTCAAGCAATGAGTACTGAGAGTGAACATGCAAATGAACGAAGCTCATAAATCCCCTATGGTTTAACTTGCGTTGAATGGTGTCGTTTTGATGAGCACTTGTAGCAAGTGACGAATGTCTAACTCAGTGAACGCTTATAAAATTTATAACAGTCTATTTTAAGAGTACAGGATGGAGTCTGATCTTTATGGACAAGGACGCACTTTGTTATTAGTTTTTTTATAATGCAGCTAAGAAGTGATTTACAAAGCCTCAATTTCTTTAACGACCCCCTGTTATTCAGCCCCAAACAGCTTTATCCTGAGCTAAACGAGGGCCATTCGCAAATTAAGCGCTAACGAGTTTAGACCCTTCGATTTGCCTAGGATGACAGAACTTAGCTCGGGATAGCCGCTTACCGCTCAGACACTTTTTTTGTTTATGGGAAAATACCGTTTTCTTTGTAAGACAACGCTATTTTTTCTAAGGCACAAATAAAAGCGGCTGTGCGCATATCAAATTTAAAATCGTGCTTTTGCCAAATAGCAAAAACCTGCTCGAAAGCTCTGATCATAGTGTCTTCAAGGCCTGAGTGCACAAGGCTCACTTCATCACCTTCTTGTGAGTACTTTTCAACTAAACAGGTGTCCATTTTTTTGTTGGTGAAATCAGAAATCAAATTCACTAGGTTATCAAAACCTCTTTGATTGAATTGATTTTCGATGCGACCAAAGCGAATGTGCGATAAGTTTTTGACCCATTCAAAATAAGAGACCGTCACTCCACCGGCGTTTAAGTATGTGTCCGGAATCACTGCCACTCCTTTTTCGTACAACTTTTGACTGGCATCGAAGGTGACGGGTCCATTGGCTGCTTCACCAATGATCTTGGCTTTGACATCTTGCCAATTATCAATAGTGATTTGTGCTTCAAGGGCCGCTGGCACTAGAATATCACACTCCATTGTGAACACACTGTTGCGGTCTTCAGAAAAACTACCACCAGCAAACCCTTTCATGGTTTTGTGTTCCGTTCTATGAGCAAGTAAAGCTTCAATATCTAAGCCTTCTGGATTCACAACAATGCCTTCATACTCAGAAACGGCAATGACTTTCGCTCTCATTTCACTCACGTACTTCGCCGTATGATACCCAACATTACCAAACCCTTGAACAGCTATAACTTTATTGGCAATGCCAGTTTTTAAATTGAGTTTGTCCATTAACAGTTCATTTTTACAGAACTCACGCAAACCGTAAGCTACGCCAAGACCTGTGGCTTCTGTTCGCCCACGAATTCCACCTTGAGAAACTGGCTTACCAGTCACACATCCATGCCCATTAATATCATTAGATAAGGTCCTATAGGTGTCAGAGATCCAAGCCATTTCTCTGCCACTTGAACCATAGTCGGGAGCTGGCACATCAATGCCTGGTCCAATAAAATTGTGCTTGTGAAGCTCAAAAGTCATACGGCGAGTGATTCTCTCGATTTCTCTATCTGAATAATTTTTAGTATTGATTTTAACAGCCCCTTTGGCGCCGCCAAATGGAACGTCTACAATCGCGCACTTGTAAGACATTAAAGCGGCAAGGGCCCGCACTTCATCTTCGTCAGCAATTTCAGCGTAACGAATTCCACCCTTACAAGGAGTCCTGTGATGACTGTGCTGTGAGCGCCAGGCTTCAATCACCTCGATGGAACCATCATCTCTCTTGATTGGAAAACTTAAATGGATAATTGAATTATTTTGCAAAACCTGTTCGATCAAGTCGCGTGGGTAATCAACATATTGCGAGGCTAACTCGATGCCCTTTTCAACCTGCTTAAAAAATTTAACTTTATGAGACATGAGAACTCCTGCCAATATCTAAATTTCACAACGTGTATTTATCATATTCTGATCGCAAGACACCCCTATGAACAGACCTAATGCTTCGTATAATTTGAAGCGCTGAGCATCACACAATTTAAGGTGCTGACCAAATCAGCATTTTTTTTAAGTGACCTTTTTTTAGGAGCTTATAAATTTGAGTTAGACATAAAAAAACGCTCGTTAAGAGCGTTTTTTTTTAAATCTACTTTGTTAAGAAAATTAAATTTCGTTGTCTGCGTGCCCTAGCTCCCTGCATGTTGGAACAGTGTAAGTTTTGGTAAATTGAAACCTTTCTTCTCGTCGTTGTGTGTAGATGTCAGCAACTTGCACTGTTGGTAGCAGCATCATTTTTCTTTCAACGCAAACTGTTTTATATATCTGGTCTTTACGTGGACGATGTTCATCAATGATTATAGTTTCTTCCAAGACGCACTTATTATAAAGGTTGCTTACTAATTCAAACTCAACCTTTTTACGCTTCACACAGTATCTTTTAATTTCTGTATCCCCACCGCTTCTCGGAATATCAACTTCGATCTCTTTGTATTTCACACACTTCGGCTTAGGTTTTAACACTTTGAAATTGTTTTGATCGTAAATGCAAACATTAAACAAACTCGCACCTTCTGGATGAATTACAGATCTATAGTCGACTTTTAAGTTTGATGAACCCTTTAATATTTTCTGCCATGAATGACTTTTAGCTCGTCTTGAATCTTCGCTATGTCTTTCGATTCCGTTGAAAGCATTTACTGAACTCACAAAAAACAAAGCCGCTATTAATACATATAATTTCATTTCCCCTCCCAAGGTTTTTTCTATGCATAGATTTTTAATAAGTTTTGATGCTGAGATGGTATGTAACTTTTTCAAAGCTTGTATACGATCCTTATTCTATATAATATACTAAAAGTATATATGAGCAATTTTCACAATACTCTCAGTGACTTACGAAGGTCATATGGCTATGACTCAGCTCGACAATTCTATGATCACATCACTAACCATGGAGAACATGGTTTTAACTACACTTATTATGTACGGATGGAAAAAGGGAGTTCTTTGCCTGCGAGTAAAACCCTGCAATTGCTTTTGCCTTTTTTTAAAAAAACAGACCAAGATGAATTAATTCAAAGTTGGTGCTTAGAGCACTTTCCCAAACACACACATCTTTTTTCTCAAGATGAAAAAAAGTTATTAAATGATAAAGAAAGTGAGTCAACAAATTTAAAATCACAAAAAGCACTCAGCACTCAACAGATTCAGTTACTTGCAAACTCAAAGTACAATTATTTTATTTTTTTATTGATCACACTCGCACGCTTCAAAATTGAAATTTCAAAACTGTATGATTCCTTTCCGAAACTAGAGGTGCAAAAAGCAATCGAGCAGTTATCACAACATCAAATCATTCACGCTGATGAAAACTTTATTTCAACTCAAGTTGTAGAACGTTTGTTTCCAAAACCCTCTACAAAAGACATCAGAAAGCTCTACGATCAATTTGATTTATGGGATGATGAACTTTCACAAGTGTTTAACTTTGAAAAGATAATCACTCGCAAATTTGTGCGACGAATTTCTTATCGCCACATATCTTTGATTCAAAAACACTTGGAACTCGTGTTCGACCTTGTGCGCTCGTCAGAAGAAATAGATAGTCAGCACAATAACCACGTTCTCCAGCTCAAACTCGACCTGCTCTGCGGACAAGTTCCGGGTTAAGCTCTATCAATAGCTCCAAAATAAAAGCTTCACCTTGAATGCATTTTTGTCATCCTGAGCGCAGCGAAGGACCTAAACACGCTAGCACTTAATTCGTGATAGGTCCTTCGCTGCGCTCAGGGTGACAGCTCTCTGCTCATGATAAACGTAACTCTGATTTCTACGATGGCAAAGTTTGGAAACTCTCACTTAATCGAGGCTGTACCTTAAGGGTTCGTTGAGGATTGAGACGACGAGTGCGAAAATGTTGCCACCGGAGTCTTTGAACTCTTTTTGGAATTTCTGCACTGAACACAGATTATGACTGGCAAATTCTTGCCCTTGTAAGTATTCAAATGTTTTCTTGGCAAAACAATTGGAGACATCAACACTTGAAGCAAGCTTTCTAGATAAATCTGTAGCATCTGAGAAACTAAAGTTTGAATTTTCTGTGTATTGAACAAAGCCTGATTTATCGACCGGGCCATTGGTGACAGGGTCCATGAGCTCAAGCTTTCCAAAGTCATTGAAATAAGAAAGTCCAAAACCAATCGGGTCTATGAGCGAGTGACAACTTTTACAGTCTTTTTTAACCAAATGTGATTTTTCAAATCGTTCTCTAGCATTCAAAACTTTGTTTTCAGGAGTATCTTCTAATTCTAACTGCTCGTCCACTGCTGGTGGTGTGCCCATTTCATGACACAATAACTTTTCACGAACAAACACTCCTCGTGTGATACTACCAGGGGCATTCCGCACTAAGGTTGAAGTAGTTAGGATAAAGCCAGGCAATGTTAACAACCCTGCACGCTCACTTGGGTTATGACTGATCAAATCACCATCGTTGTTACCATTCAAGCCATAAGCAAGGCTGGCAACAGATCTTGATGGTGACGTCTGTGAACTCGATAAAAGAGAGCTCAACCTTGAATCCCCGCTCATCACTTGTTCAACAAATTTGTTAAACTCAAGCATATAGTCGTCTTTCACTTCTTGACTCAAAGACGTGTTCGGCTTGTACGACTCTAGATAATACATTTGAAAATAATCTGCTATGTACTTCTTAAAAAACTCTTGCCCTTTATCGGTGTTAAGCATTCTAATGATGTGACCTTTGCGAGCATTGTTATCAGTAAGTTCCCCTCGTTCAGCTGCAATCATTAATTGATCATCTGGTATGGACCTATAGATGTGAAAGGCAAGATCTTCGGCGATGACATAATTATGATCCAAATTAGATAAGCCTGAATGAATTGATTTTTTATATAAAAAATGAGGTGAAAGCAGTGCCGAGTAAACAACTTTCCCAAGCCCTTTTAAGACCGGTTTATCAAAATCAGAACTTAATTGGTAGATTTTGTAATATTTGTCAATATCGCTAGAACTTAAACTTTTACGGTGGAGCCTCCCAACCGTCTGTTTGATAAACTTATCAACACAAGCCTTAGATAGTGAGTTTTCTGAAATGTTGTCACACACTAAAACCTTTTTAACATTATTGATATTGGCAGTGAATTGATTGGCAATGACTTCGGCAAGCCGAGAGTGCTCACTAAATACAAAATCATCGACCACAGCACTTTCTCTATTTTTTTGAAAGCCGTGATTAACAAATGGGTCTGGCAACTTTTGAATGTCAGCAACGGTTATTTTTAAAGTTTCGCTGATCACATTATTAAACTCTGACTTACTCAACAACCAAAGTTCATTGCTATTGCCTTTTCTCACTTTTGCTGCCACTTGCACACAGCTGTGAGAATCATTCACTTCAAAACTGGTCAAACCTTTCAACCAATTGTTAATGATGTGTTTGTCTGAAATACTCAAATGACCCGCTGGTGGCATGCGACCTGAATTGATTGAAGCCACGACAGCATTAGCCATCCCTGACATCTTTAAAGCCGCCAAGTCCGTAATGTTTTCAATGCCTGCAAATTTGATTTCTGAATTGTGACAAGAGGCACAGTTCTTGGTGAAAATCTGCTCAACGCGACTTTCCACTTTGTTACTGACACTCACTGCTCCACCAGAGCCCAAATCTTCTTCCGCCTTTTGAATGAATGAAGACTCAAAGGCCGGTCCACAATTGGTGTAGCTCACCGAAAGCACAAATAAAAATCCTAATAAAATAACAAGTTTTAAGGTTTTCATTAGACAATGATATCCTTTAATGCAGGTTTCCTCGCTGACTTGTACCCAAAAGTTTCTCCTTTACGACCAAAGCCTTCTAGTATGGCAGCAAGTAATGCTGTGTGATTTATATTTCTTGAGCCCTTGTAATCTTTAGCAAAGTTCGTTTTAAAGAAACCACCCAAGCTACCGGCAGAAACAAAACTTGATTTTTCACTGGCGTGGGAGTCATCACCCATATCGTTTCCAGCTAGAACATAAGAGTTTTTAAAAATATCAAACTCCTTCATGCGACTCACAAGGTAAGCCATCTCTTCACTGTGCCATTTATCAATTTCAGTTTTCATACGCTCAAGCACATTCAATGACACACCCAGTTTCGTGATTTTATCTGAACACACATCTGTTTTGTAGTAGTGACTGATCGGGTGATGCGCAGACTTGTCAAACAAACGAATGCCATCACGTCCATTAAGATGAGGGTATTTTAAAGCAGAAACTCCTTCCGACATTAAAATACAAACAACGTCAGTGCGGTCACAGGCCATGGCTGCCACTGCAATTTGAGCAAAGATACGAGACCTTTTTTGCACGGATGCAGAACTCAATATGCTTTTCTCTTCACTGACTGAAGGCATTTTTAGTGCTTCACACTTTAAGAAGTCGGTTGTCACCGGTTCTTTTTGTTCTTCAATTTCTTTCTCAAGAGTTCGAAACAAATCAAAGTGAGATTCGAATTTACTGAGCTCTGTGCTCGACAAATGTCTTTTAAGATTTTGATAATCAGAACGAACCAAATCAATAATGCTCTTGTTTTGTTCTAAGATCTTAGCCGGTGATGCCACTTTTTGTTGTTCTTCTATACTATTTGGAAACTTAAAATTTTTAAATGCAAAGTCATAAGCCTGCCTTGGACTTTTGATCATATTGATTGGCTGACCATTATCTCGCCACGACATAGTGTTGTAATAAGTGCTTGTTCTGGTTTGATCAACATTGAGTTTTAAACTAGCTAATGGAGTTCCTAAGGTTTTTCCTAAATACTCATCAATTGATGGACCCTTAGGCTTTTCATGCTGTTTCAACTGAGCTCCAGTTAACATATTCATAGTGGTGTGAGAAACACGGTCTTGAATGCGAGTGTTTAACCGATGTAAAACTGTTAAATCTTGTTTGTGTTCATTGAGGGGTGACAGTACATAACTGTTTTGAAAGTTATTGCCAAAGCTTTTTGGAGTGAACTGTTTTGTCCACCCATTGGACCAATGTAAAAAAACTAATTTTTTTCGGGGGTTGGTTTGAGCTTCTGCTCTAAGGGTGTAAAAAATAGGAAATAATAAAGGTGAAGAGCCACCTACGAGTTTTAAAAATTCTCTGCGGCAAAATAGATCTTTCATATATCCCCTTAATACACCTACAATTATGCATTATATTCGGACATCTATGAAAAATATTTGAATGTATCAAAATTAAATATCAGTTATATCAACAACCTAGAGTATCACTCACCCACATTGAGACATTTTCATTATTGAAATGAGATCATTCCCACTCAATCGTGCCTGGCGGTTTGCTTGTCACGTCGTAAACCACTCGATTCACACCCTTCACTTCATTGGTGATGCGATTAGAAACTTTGCGCATAAAAGCACCGTCAAAATCATACCAATCAGCAGTCATGCCATCTTTTGAGGTGACGGCTCGGATGGCTAAAACCTTTTCATAAGATCTCGCATCACCTTGCACACCCACAGTTTTCACAGGCAATAGCACACAGAAAGCTTGCCAAATTTGATCGTACAAGTCGTTGTTTCTTAATTCATCTATGTAGATGGCATCAGCATCGCGCAAAGTGTTTAGGTCTTTTTCGCTGATTTCACCGATCAAACGAATGGCAAGGCCTGGCCCAGGGAACGGATGTCGCATCAAGAATTTTTCTGGAAGCCCCATATGACGACCAATTTTTCTGACTTCATCTTTGAAAAGCTCTCTCAAAGGTTCAATTAATTTTAAGTTTAAATCTTTCGGCAAACCACCCACATTGTGATGGGACTTGATCGTTACACTTTCACCACGAGGTGAGACACTTTCAATAACATCTGGGTACAAAGTTCCTTGAGCAAGAAAATCAATCTTACCAATCCCTGCAATGGATTTTTTAAACACATCAATAAAAACCGTCCCAATGATCTTTCTTTTTGTTTCAGGATCACTCACTCCCGACAACTCACTTAAGAAGTCGTGACTGGCATCAACAGCGGTCACATTTAAATCAAGTTCTTTATATAGATCTTGCACTGATTCAAATTCATTTTTTCTTAACAATCCATTATTGACAAATACACAGTGCACTCTTTCTTTTCCTAAAACTTGCGTCAGTAGGTGGGCTACGACAGTAGAGTCAACTCCACCACTGAGCGCGCAAAGAACCTTTTCATCACCAGGAACCTGGCTTTTGATTTTATTTTTTAAATCTTCAACGATGCCTTGTGATGTCCAGTTAGGTTGTGCCTGGCACATTTCAAAACAGAAATGTTCTAACAGCTCTGTGCCCTTATCTGTGTGGTTCACTTCTGGGTGGAACTGAAAACACAATATATCTTTACTTTTCATTACAGCAATATGTTTGGACTCCGACTGAGCCAACACTTCAAAACCTTCAGGAACAGATTTTATATAATCACCATGACTCATCCAAACCTTTTGCTCAGTAAGGCCAGTAAGTAACGGAGTTTTCCAAGTTAAGTGGTTCAATCCATACTCTCGCAAATCAGCCTTAGAAACTTCTCCCCCAAGATCATGACAAATCAACTGCATGCCATAACAAATTCCAAGTAACGGAGCAACAGCTTGCAATTCACTAACACTTCTTTTTGGAGAATCTTCTTCAAGCACAGAGCTTGGACCACCACTAAGAATAATCCCTTTAGGATTGTATTTTTTAATGTCATCAATGGACGCTGAGTATGGAAGAAGTACACTGAACACTCCCAGCTCACGCAATCGACGGGCAATCAATTGGGTCAACTGCGATCCAAAGTCTAAAATTACGATTTGATCTTTCATCTCTGCCATAAGCTTTTACTCACTTCTTTACTAATTATTAATCTCAAAAATTAGATTCAACTCAATTACAAACGGTAGTTCGGAGCTTCCTTGGTGATGTTCACATCATGTACGTGCGACTCTTTTAAACCTTGTGAACTGATTTTTATAAACTCAGCCTTGTCTTGTAAGTCTTGAATGTTTTTGGCTCCGATATAACCCATACCTGAACGCAACCCACCCACTAACTGGTGAAGTATGGCACTCGCACTTCCTTTATAAGGAACACGACCTTCAATCCCTTCAGGAACTAACTTTTCAACTTCATCGACGTCTGACTGGAAGTAGCGATCTTTGGACCCTTTTTTCATAGCGCCTAAACTCCCCATACCGCGATACACTTTATAAGTACGACCTTGATAGAGAACCGTCTCGCCAGGAGATTCGTCAGCTCCAGCTAATAAGCTACCGACCATCACTGTGTTTGCTCCCAGAGCAAGAGCCTTAGTGACATCCCCTGAGAATTTGATGCCACCATCAGCGATGATGGTCTTACCAAACTTTCTAGCTGCTTCAGAGCACTTCATGACAGCTGAGATTTGCGGCATACCAATGCCAGTGACGATTCGAGTGGTACAAATACTACCGGGGCCAACGCCCACTTTCACAACATCAACACCTGCGTTGATCAAAGCTTCTGTCGCTCCTGCAGTTACAACATTCCCACCCACAACTATAACATCTTTGAATTGCTCTCTGATGAACTTAACCATATTGAGAACATTTTGCGAATGGCCATGAGCTGTATCGACGACAATGGCATCAACTCCGGAAGATACCAAGCGCTCGGCTCTTTCTTTTGAAGAATCATCGGTACCAATAGCTGCACCTACAAACAAACGACCTTGTGAATCTTTAGTTGCCAAGGGGTAGTTCTGTGATTTTTCGATATCTTTAATGGTAATTAAACCTTTTAAAATTCCAGCAGAATCAACAACAGGCAGCTTTTCAATACGGTGCTGTTGTAAGATAGCTTTGGCCTGCTCTAAGGTTGTCCCCTCTGGTGCCGTGACCAGATTTTCTTTTGTCATGATTTCAGAAATGGGTTGCTCAATGTTGGTTTCAAAACGAAGATCTCTGTTTGTTAAAATCCCTACCAACTTTTTGTCAACTGTCACCGGAAAACCACTGATCGAATACTTTTTCATGAGCATCAAGGCTTCTTTCACCAAAGCCTCTGGAGGCATAGTGATCGGGTCGGTGATCATACCACTTTCATATTTTTTAACTTTTTCAACTTCAAAGGCTTGGCTCTCAGGTGATAAGTTTTTATGAATGATTCCCAACCCACCCATTTGAGCCATTACAATAGAGGTTTTGCTTTCCGTCACCGTATCCATAGCCGAAGAAAGGATGGGCATATTTAAATAGGTGTTGCGGGCAAAAAATGTTTTGGTCGAAACTTCGGAAGGAACAATCTCCGAATATTGCGGGACCAATAAAATATCATCAAACGTCAGTGCCATTTCGCCAATAGTGGGCATAATCAATCCTCCTTGTACCAAGATTTGTATTCAATATAATTTTTTGCTGACTGGGGCAAAAATGCGAGCTCTTTTTCATTGATGGGTCTCACTACTTTTGCCGGGCTCCCTAAAATCAAAGACCCTTCAGGGAAATGTTTGTTTTGAGTGAGAACTGAGCCGGCTCCTATAAAACAGTTTTTTTCAACATGGACATTGTCCATCACCACACTGCCCATGCCGACAAGCACTAAATCATCGATGCGACAGCCGTGCAAAATGCACTTGTGCCCAACGGTGACCTGGTCTCCGATGATAGCTTCAGCTTGTTTGAAGGTGCCGTGAATTACGGTGCCGTCTTGAATGTTTGAGTCATTGCCTATAGTGATGGGCATGACGTCACCGCGCAAAACACATTGGTACCAAACGGATGAATTCTCTCCGATTCGCACATCACCAATGATGTCCGCAGAAGGTGCAATAAAAGTATTTGATGGAATTTGTGGGCTCTTGCCAAGCAAAGAACGAATCAACGTATGTCCTTTTAG
>JAHDFM010000028.1:0-23045 GCA_020628165.1 Bdellovibrionales bacterium
GGTGGAATATTGCCACGACTGTCTGCAACTACGTCTTCGTCTAGTCCACCAGAGTTTGGAGGCACAAAAGTGTTCGGAGGTGTTTGATTAAAACCTTCGGCATCAACATTTTCTTGCTGAGCAATGCGCTCACCAGGAGTCACTGTATCATCATCAACTGTTGACGGACCTTGATCAAGCAAACGTCTTGGAGGGCGGCTGTCAGCCATGTTTTCCATTTCTGGCTCCCTGGTATGAACGTCAGCATTTGGAACGTTCACATCACACGTGGTGCAAACACCGTCTAAAGCACTCGGAGCTGTGGCCTGATCAATTCGTCTTTCCTCTTCGGGGGTTAAGTTAATGATTGGCAAGTTATTGCTATCTATATTGGATGCAGTTGTTCTATCAGGTTCACTAGGCTCTGTCGTAATTGGTACTATTTGCGCTTCGGTTGTTCCTGGGAAAACAAGAAGAGTAGCAACTGGAAGGCCTGTTCGACGATCAAATAATGTTAACCCTTCGATTGTCACAGCTCCGTAACCAGGAACATCATAGACATCTGGGCTGCCCGGAAGAGAAACACGTCGAGGAAAGCCATAACTCAATTCATCTTCACCACCTCGCTCAAAAGCTGATAGCGTTGTTGTTGGTAGTGACGTGATTCCCAGTTGAGAAGCTGCTAAAACAAACCCATCATAATCACCTGTCAACAAAGCTAAGCCTAGGTCCGCACTCGGATTAATTCCGTACTCTCTTTGTATGTAGTCATTGTAATGCGAGATCGCAGCGTCTCTTCCGGTGATTGCGTCATCTGAGAAACCTGCTACCAATTGCTGCACCCGATGGGCCTGAGGTGCAAAACGACCACCCAAGGCTGTTGCAACTTGCGGGAAGCGTTGCCCGACAGCAGCCGCCCCTCTTTGAACCACTGGCACAAGAGCTCGGCCACCATTGACAATAGCCACGACAATTCGATCTGCTGCAGATTGAAAAAATAAATCATCTTCATCACTAAAAGAAATATTCAACGGATTGTGCTCAATGTGTTGTCCGATTTCACCATAAGACATTTTAACTTTTTCAATGTCGGTTTGCGAAAGTGAACTTCCTCCAGCAAAAACATCTCCCTTAACCGTCAACATGGTCTCCAAGTTATTGATACTTCCAGCATAAGAGCCATAGTGCAGAATAGACTCAATATCATATTTGTTATTTACATGAGCCTGAGGCCAGACTTTAAAGTCATCTATGCTTTCAGGAGCAATATTGTTGTAGTTCACTTGAATGTGTTGATCCCTGTCTGAACGGTTGTGTTCATGCAAAAAACCGAGAGTGTGCATGATTTCGTGAAACACAACCTCTTTAGTAAAGCAACTCTGACCCAATAAAACCAAAGCTTCTCCACCGTTATACCCGACGCTTGCGGCACAATGATCGATCTCAGAAAGCTTGAAGCGAACGTAGCCGTGTTCGTTGGACCGTTTGACCAATCGAACTTGCACATTGTTCTCAAACATTTCCTGGTTGAACTTATGAATCAATTGATTAAGGGTGCTCAAGTTCTCACCAGTGATAGAGGGGTCAATCAAAGTAGGGACGACCCCATGTTGCCAAGTTCTAAAAATGGGAGCTTGCTCTGCATCTGCTTGAGTTTTGAATAAGGCGGTTCGGTTATTTTTTATATTGTTAGCAACCTCATAGCTTTGCACGTTATTCACATACACTTCATTATGTTCTTGAATGCTGTCTACGGTTCCAATCAATTGGTCGCCACCAACCATGGCCATACCATCCATTTCTGTGTATTGAACATTTAATTTTTGTCTCACCCCTTGAGAATTGGTAAAACTCACATCGACGCTACCAACCGGCTCAAAACTTAAAGATTGAAAGCCTTGTCCACAGTTATTAAAAGAAAACATAACTGAAAATAAAAGAACTACATTGATAAAAACGAAAGGTTTTTTGAATAAAACAGATAACATTGTATATCCCCAAACTTATACTTTAATTATTGTATTATTATCGGAGTCTCACATTCGAACTCAAGCTCTATAATCTAAGATACAACCTAGACTTAAGTTAAAATGTTTAGGTGTTTCATTTTGAGACCGTTGAGGATTTTGATTATTTTCTTTATATTAGGAATCAATAAAATCCGAACACAGCTCACACATTATTATGCTCTGTTAGACATAAAAAAAACCCACCAAAAGATGGGCTAAAGAATGAATCTTATGTTTATTGCGAAGATACAATAATTGATCTTATTAAAAAAAAAAAACGATCAGTTCCCTAAAAGAGCTTTAGAGAACTTCGTATTTTTAGACTTAACAAAAGCCTTTAAAATGATATTGGCAAATTTTTTGCTGTTGATTTCAGACTGTGACTTTGCTTTGCCTTTTTCTAACTTTACGATGAGCTTATCTCCAATAAAGTCTAAAATCATTTTATCCTTCTTATCCATTTCTTGAATTTGAGTTTCAAAGGTCTTTAGATGCTTTTTTTCTGACTTACATTCAGAACCACATTGTTCATCGAAAGTTTCATGCCATGCTTTTTTGATTTTCTTTTTAGGTGCATTTCGCACATATTGCATAACGATTCGTTTGGGTGTTGTAGAGCTTAAAATTTCATTCGGGTTTTTAGATTTTTTTTGTAAATACAAACCACCAACATAAACTTTAAAATTCATGCCTAGGACTTTTGCATACCTAATGGTCATCCCGTTGAGCTCTAAAGAGGTCCCAGACATTTCAATTTTATCTGGCAAAGTCACACCTTCTAATGTTCCACTACTGGCTGTGTGAGCTACAAATAAAAACAGACAAATTGTCATAACACTTTTTAACATCTAAACCTCTCTTACTATGTTAATTCAGAATTCCAAGTTATTAGAACTCTCGTCATAAGTCCATAACTTTGCCATTTCAATTTTGGCAATCGCTTTGCATAATTCATCAATACAACAACATGATGTTTACATGGAGGTAAATTTTGGGGAATCCAATCGACTTTTACGAACCGACCAAAGAAGAGAAGCACGACCACTTTATTGAAATGCAAAACCACTGTCCGCTCTGCAATAGCGAACTCAACATAAAAGTAACTTCTTATTTAGAAAACAACACAGTTAAAGAAGAAGCTTACTGTGAAAGCTGCAATATTAAAACTCGCAGCAAAGACCACAAATTTCATTGAGGTCCTGTCAAAAACCCCCGACTTAAAAGCGTCAATACTTTGACAGTCTTACCGGGGGTTTTAATTTCTACATATAAACCCAACTAATTTTTTGCTGGCAACCCAACTATTTTTCTCGCCTTTTCTTGATCAAAATATGAAAACTGATCTTCAATGACCTCTTCTAAGTTCTCCCTGTCTGTCACATAACTGTGAAGCTTCTTAAGAACTGTGAATTTATCATTATCAAAACTAAACTCATCCAGTGACTTCTGTAAATGTTCTGACAAGAGCTCTAATTTTGTTTTTGTAGCTTTGTAAGACTTAACGAACTCATTGATCACTTTGAGCTGCTCGTCAGACGGAAATGCATCATCAAGCTTTTCTAAGTACACATCAATGGTCATTGGAAAAAACATTTTAGACAGTCTTTTTTCACCGTCATAGACTTCAATTTTAGCGCCTTTTGGTAAAGTCAAAGAGCCAGACTGCAAACAGCCTCCTTTGATTTTTGTGATCTTGCCGTTTCTAGTTTGCAACTCACAAGAGTAATTAAAATTACTATTGTAAATTTTTATGGAATCGCCTTCATAATCACTCGTAAAATTAAGAACTTGATCTGCCTTTGTACGTGACTCACCGACAGATTTAACCACAAATTTCCCTTCAGTTAATCCTTTTTTATAAACTAACTTTAATGACTTCATTGCGCCTTTACTGACATTTATGTAATTAACACCCTCTAGATCTACCGTATATGTTTTGCTCGCCTTGAATCCTTTAGCGGACACATTGAAAGCCATTAATAGTGATGCTACGACAATTAAAAATCGACTCATTTTCTCTCCCTTTTTTTTTTTTTAATTTTGTAAGCATAAGGTATGCAGTTTCTGTATGTGACAGTACTTAAAAATTATTAAATTTTGTTTATTTTGTTGGGTGATGTTTGCTTAGGCCCTTCGATGGGCTCAGGATGACGCTGGATTGCTCGTGATAAAGAGAGGATTATTTTTTAATTATAATTCATTTAATTAAGGCAGGTCGTAGAAACCTGCCTTAGTTAGTTCTTTAAAGTGTAAAGTTAAAATTGTTGATAAACATACCTGGAGAGCTCATACCACCAATGCTTCTTTGAAAGTATGTGCTCGTTTCTGGAATGATTTCACTGTGTGAAGTCAAAGAGTCAAGCTCACTACCAAAGGCATTGTATAAACTTTCATCAAATCGTAAGTCCTTGATCGGCCCTTTGATTTCGCCCTTTTCGACCCAAAAACAAGCAAAACGAGTCATCCCAGTGAGCCTTGCTGACATACGATCACTCCAATTAATGTAGTGCAAGTTATCAACGTACAAACCGGTATCTAACTCTTTCAAAACATCCTCTTTAGCCACCTGCCCTGGCTTAATGACAACTGATCTCGGAAACTCTGAACTAGACGCAAAATTGGATTCAAGCCCAAACTCCTTTGCAGTCATAGTGCTGGTTAAAAAGTTTTCGAGCTTGCCATTATTCACTAAATTCAAAACAGGTGAACTCACCTCTCCAACCTCGTTAAACTGAGGACACAAACCCAGTTCAAAATTTTCTTGAACACTGAACTTACCAGATAAAATTTCTTCGCCATCTTTCAACTTTTTAAGTGGAGAGTATCCTTTTTTGTAGGCGCCCATAGAAAAACCACCCCAAGACATCGTGCCGACGATCTCACCCACAGCGCTTGGACTTAAGTAAACACGGTGCTTACCTTTCTGCACGTTCACTTCTGGCAAATTCATTTTATCTAACAACTGCTTTGATACTTCAAAATTACTTTTAAAGTCAGCTTCGTTCCACTCCTTGCCAGCGTAACAATTCTTCACAGCTTTTTGCTTGGCTGAGTACAAAGAATAATCAAAATAAAAACTGTCATTTGAGAACCAATGCTTTTGACCTTTAGAATTCACAACGCCTTGATAAACAGGGCCAGAAGTAAAAATTCCTGCCATGTCCACTGACTGCATTTCACCAAGCATTTGCGGAACCACAGTGTTCACTTCAAGCTTTTGTGCGGTCACTATCCGCTCAGACCCTTCACCTGCCTGTGGGGAAACAACAGCATTAAACTCCTGCAAATGAGGTAACTGCTCTTGGCAGTATTTTAAAGTTGCAAGGGCTTCCTTGTAATCCTGATCTTCATCAAAAGTGATATTAAAACCACGCGACATTTGCTTGTTATCTATAACCAAATCAACAGACACACTGTATTGCTGAACTTCTGTGGATTGCCTGACTTTTGATTGATTAAAGCGCAAGAAGTTTGTGTGCTCGCCATGAAAATTAAGGGTTAACTCTTCGCCTGAGTTCAAACTGTTCACTAATTTATCAGATAATTTATAAAAACTGTCTTTGATTTGCATCGACTTTTCTTTCGACATCACTTACCTCCACCGAAAACTTCAATGTTACTAAATAAAGCAGCTGGTACAGCATGACCTACTCGGATGATTTGATTGGGCTCGCCCTTTCCACAAAAGAAGCTACCAGAAACTTGCATCGTACTGGCATCACCAACCATCTTTAAGTTGTTCCAAAAAGGTGTGCACACTCCGCGGTAATTTGGATTCTTCACCACTTTTGTGAGCTTGCCATCTTCGATCAACTGCCCATACTCACAACCAAACTGAAACTTATTGCGGTAATCATCAATGGACCAAGATTTGTTAGAGCGCATCAGCACCCCTTTTTCTGTGGCAGCGATCATATCATCAAGACTAGAGTCTCCACACTCAACATTAATATTGGCCATACGATCAATCGGAGGACGGTTCCAAGACTGCATTCTTGAACAGGCGACTCCTTTAACTCCAGAACGCTTTTGACTTTCAAGGCTGCCAATGCCTGCAAGCAACTTTCCTTCTTTAATGAGGTAAGTTTTTTTAGCAGGAGCTCCTGTATCGTCGAAGTCATAACTGGCCATTTCTGATTGCACTGTTGGATCAAAAGTCACATTTAATAACGGCGATCCATATTGTAAATTGCCAAAGTCTTCAAGGTTAACAAAACTCCAACCTGCGTAGTTTCTTTCGTCCCCAAGGATTCTATCGATCTCTAGCGGGTGCCCGATGGACTCATGCACTTGCAGGTACATCTGGTCGGGCATAATTAATAAATCGCGAGTGTCAGTCGGACAGTTGTCCGCTTTTAAAACTAACTCGAGATCTCTAGAAATCTCCTCAGCTTCTTGCAACAACGTCATTTTGTCAAAAGACTCTAAGCCAAACTGCCCCACCTTAGTTCCGTTACCAAGAGTTTGATTGTCCCCCTCATAACTGCCCGTCATACTCAAAGTGTATTGAGACTGAGTTAAGTTTTGTTCATAATCACTGCCGTTACTGCTATAATAGCGCATAGACTTGTTCGAAAAAAGACCTCTGACAGAGCGGCTGATAACATCAATACCACCTGTCGCTTTTAAGTTTTGAGTGGAGTAAACAAAGCGGTCGACAATCTCTTTGAGTGAGTCGTTGTTAAATTTCTGTTGCGCGTTCGGTTTATAACTCCCCTGCGCAGGCGGTCGTTCTGTCGTAGCAAAATTTGTTAAATTGTATTTTTTCAGCTCATTAGCTCTGCCCGCGGCTTGATCAAAAGCATACTGCAAGGATGGCTGGTCTGCTCGAGTCGTAGCAAAATAAGCAAACTGCCCATCTACCAACACTTCAGCCATATAGCCTTTATTCACTTCTGTTTTTACACTTTCAACTTTGTCATTTCTGACAGAGACAACGGTCATATCGTCTTCGATTTCGCGCAAACCCCACCAGTCAGCATTCACGGAGAGTTGCTTAAAAGTTTCTTTCATAGACACCCCTTTAAAAATTAATTTTTAAAACTCTAGCTTTAAGAAGCCAGGCTCTTTTTATGTTTAAAAAACACACTAGTCATTAAGCCTACACTGAGTACAAACATAATGAACATAAGAATATAACCAAAGACAGGCAGCAAATACAATGCCTCAACCACTAAAAAGCCAATTAAAAAGTAAAAAAAGTAGGAACGATCTTTGCCAGTCCCCCACCGGTCCACTATTTTATAGCCAAAAACAGTGAGCAAAACACCATATCCAAGAAGGCCCAACAAATAAAACAGAATCAAATACAGAGGAATCACTGTCACACCAACAAGTGTAATAGCTAAAAAGGTTAACAACATTGGCATAACACAAAGGTGTAGCAAACCCATAAAACCTTCTTGTAACCAATTATAAGGAAATGTGATCAATCGCCTATTAAAATAAGGTATTAACTTAAATGCGATCCACAAAAGAAAAATCACTTGGATAAAACGCATCATAGACAACACAAGCTTTAACCAAACTCCTGAAAAGTCTGTGGCTTGATCAATAACAATCTTTGATATGTTAAAATGATCTAACAAACCTGTTTTATCCTTAGTAACAAAACCACCCTGGTCGATATCAAGGGTTCCAGCAAGCTCGGTCACCTTCTCCGTCACCTTGCCCGTTGGCAAAATAGTGACATTACCTTTAATGAGGGCCAAACGCTCAACAACTCCAGCTATTTTAACAGAACCGCCTAACACCACAAGATTCTCGACAACTTCATCTTCCTCAACAAAGTACTCATCATCCTTACCTACCACGATGAGACTTTTGTTCATTTCAATTTGGTAACTGGAGTCATCGTCCTCAATCACGGTGGCGTTACTATTATCAGCTGTTTTATTTTGTGGTTTGCTTGCAGCACTTTTAGTCACAGATTTTATCAAGGCAAATTTGATTTTATCTTTTAATATCCCAAGATCTTCTTTGCTGTTATCAAATGGAATAACAAGTTCTTTCTTATCTTTATTCAGAACGATGTTCGACAGCTCTTCATCGACTAAAAGTTGTGTTTGCAAAAGTTTGAACTCATTTTCATCTATGTTTTGAGCTGAAAGATCTTCAATGCTAAGTTTACCTTCTCCCCATGTCACTTTGACATCAGCAAATGAAAATACCGAACTAAAGAAAATAAAAACAATTAAAATAAACGTTTTCATGTTAAGTGACCTTTGTAATATTTATTATGGAACAAAACGAGTGAACACAAACTAATGAACAATAAAAGTATCGGAAACAATAAAGCTATTTTCACCGAATACATGTCTGTCAAAACGCCAATAAAATAATGTGCCAGCATCACGACAAGAGAGGTTGCTGACATAGCCTGTGCCATCACCTTCGTTGCCGAACTTTGATAAACCGAGGCTATGTAATCCATATTCAGTGCATAACAGGGAGCCATGGACAAACCACAAAGCACTAAAAAGAAAGGGTTTACAAATAGCCCAATGGCAAAAAACACTAGGGAGATACAATGTGCTGTGATCAATAGCTTTTCAGCTCCCAAACGAGCAAAACTTACAAAAGTGAAAAACAAACGTCCAATAAATAAAAACATAAAAAAGTAAGTCACATACTTGGCAGCCTCTGCTAAACTGTAATTGTAGTCCTCAGTCAGCAACTGTGTGACTCTGGTGGCAATACTGATTTCTGCAACAACATAAAAGGCGACAAAGGTGGAAACTAAAATAATGGGTTTTTTTGAGGTCATTGTTGTCGTTGCCCCAAGGTCTCTTCCTTTTAATGGCATGGCTAAATCTTTTTTTCTGTAGAAGATAAAAACCAATGTCAAAATAAAAAGTACAGCTAAACTCATCAAAGAAAATTCTCTAAAGAAATCGCGCCAAACTTTGCCTTCTTTCAAACCATATTGAATTAAAAACGGTGCGACCAAAGAGGCAAAAGCATAGATCGTATGTAAACCAGAAAGCCACTTTCTGCGGGTCTTCTCGCTAGCTGCTTTTTGAATGGAAACATGTTCAAACACAGATGTGATTCCAATACCCAACCCAAAAAAAGCAAGGCATGTGGCCAGAATAAATAAGTTATCCGCATAACTAAATATTAAATAAGAAAACACCATAAAAACAGCACCTAACAACACACCAGTGATGCTTGCTAGCTTCTGCACAAAAAATTGAGAGCAATAACTTCCTACAAACGAAAGAGTCGAAGGAATCACGAAAATGAACGACCCCATTGAACTGTTCAAATTTAAGTCTGTTAAAATTTGAGGATATAAGGGACCGCGCGTATTATCTAAAAAGCCTAAAACAAATAAACTCATGTAGGAACACAACATGAGTATTAAACCAAGTGATTGTGACAAGAAAAATTCCTTCTATTTTTATAAAAGAATTCAATATAATAAATATGTTGCCTCTACAATGAAGACTTTATTCATCACAACAATAAATAATTGCTAAAGCCTACGGATGAACTTAATTTTGATATTTTTAAGACTACTCTTGATGTAATCACTGCTTAAAAATCAATACTGCTGCATAAAATAGCGCACTCAATCAAAAAACTCTTAAAACTCTAAATAAATCTGTATGTTATCAAAAAACCACTCCGACTTTGCATGCGCGTTAACGAGATCAAGTAAAAAAGTGAACAATTTCATTTGTTTATTGTTAGTTAAATATACAATTCTAACATTTTTAGTAAAATTCGATAGATAGTAAGGGCTGCCCGATTCAAGGCATTGTTATTTTTATTTTTTTTAACAGCAGAGTTGAAATTCCCCTATGAAATCCCTATTATGCACGCAATCAAAGGCAATGATTTCTTAGGTTTAAAAATGAATTGCCTCAAACGAAGGATCAGTGGGGTTTCTGATGGGTCTGTATCACTTTTTTTGTCTTTTAATCACTATTTTATTGTCATCATCTGTGAATGCACAAACTTCAAATGTTGAATTTGAAGATGTGTACAACGAAGCTGTTAAGCCTAAGTCGACAACTCGTTTAAAGAAGAAACGCAAAGCCAAAAAGAAATTAAAACCACTCCACGTTGAGTACGTTCGCTACGAAGAGCATATTTACGGTCAGTCACAACGCTCTGAGATTGGTGACCAAACTGAACTGGATTTTTCAGTCCGTAAAGATTTCAGCAATAGCACTTTTATGAAGTTTGGTTTTGAAATTGACCCGCAAGAAAATTCACTGACAACCACCGGCGAATCTAAAGTTCAGCGTTTCGATATGTTCTTTAACCACAAAGCTGGCAACTTCACAGTACAGGCAGAGCTAGAGCTCGACACTAACAAAGAAAACACCCGTGGTGACTCAAGCGTTGACTTTGGTGGCATTAGCTTGGGCTTTGATGATGACTCTGAAGGCACTTTCATCACCTACGATGCTTTTGATAAAAAGCTACAACTTGGTTTTTACCCTTTCAACTTTGACAGTGAAGTGGGAGATGAATTTAACACATGGGATGTGGCACGCATTTATTTTATTGAGGGTGCACCATCCACTGTCAGTCAAGAACCGAGTGAAAATGAAACTCTCAACTTCAAAACCATTCCGGGTTTTTCACTAGGCTACAACCCTGTCAAAAATTTAAACTTTTCAGTGGCAGGTGGAATAGCTTCCTATTTATATCCTTCCAATCCTAGGTTTGATATTCGCGACAGAGCGAGTTCTTCAAACTCTTGGGAAAAGCGCCAAACTGTAGGTGCCAAATTTCAAACGTCATATTTTAACAAATATTTTCGAGTTCTCGGTGAGTATGCATGGCTTGAAAAAGACAAAGAAACTGGCTCTTTGCTGAAAGCTGCCGCAAACGTGAATGGCGCAGTTCTTGTTGGACCTGTTGTCCTCAGCGCAGAGGTTGGGATGAGCCAAGCTGGTCGTAAACCTTATCGACTGGCTCGAGGTGGGGCCTGGTTTGAAGACACTGAGCCCTTTTTACCAGTTTATTCCAGTGAAGAGCCTGAGCAAAGACACACCTGGATCGGGCAAACCGGCTTTGCCTACATGGCCAAAGTGGGACTCCTTCTCAACGACTATGTCACGCCTTATGTCTATTACAAATATCAAGACAAGAATTTTATTTTTAGAGAAGACGAGTCAGCACACAAGTTAAGAAATTTTAACGACACTCTCTCTCATGGTGGGCTCAACCGAATTGGTGTTGGGGCGCAATTCATTTATAACAATTTTGCCATCAAGCCTGACATTGAGTACCGAATTGCCGAGAACGATGTTTTTTACAGAAGCTCTGGAATCCAAGATCAACAGCTCAACTCAACCTTTTCTAACCAAGACTTTTTACTTTCAATCAAAGTGACTTATAACCTTAAAGACAAAAGCTTATGGAGTTGGTGGAACAACCAGGGGGAAGGCATCTATGGTAAAGCCAGTCGTTAAACTACTTATTGTCACCTTGCTAGCCATAACAATGGCCGCTTGTGATAACGAAACGTCATCCAGTAATAATGATATCAAAATCATTCCAGAACTTGAGACGACCAATGAAGACATCAAAGAGTTGCGCAATGAATACAGTCGCGACCTCATCCTCAAAAGCGCTGACGATCGCAGTCGAACTCTTTTTATTAAAAACCTCAATAAACTCACAGCTCAGTTAAAGTTTTTATCTCGTTTCCCTAACAATAAAAATCAACTTGATCGAACCATTGAGATCATTTCATTTCTTGAATACCTACCTCTGCCTCGAAAAGATCGTGCACGCTTAGAACCCATTTTAATGCGCGCCACTCAAGCTGTGAACAAATTAGCTATCGAACGAAATGTAGCACTCGACGATAGTAACACCATTCTATTTGTTTATGACTTTTTTAATGGCATCGCACCTTTCACGTCCTTCTCAACAAAAGATGCTCAGTGGGAAAAGGAAAACAGAGGAGCTGTTGACCCACTTCCCTACGCACTTGGAGTGTCCACTCCTGGAAACTCAAACAAGGCCTATCTAGTAAGCCCAAGTTTTAACTTAAAAGATGTCACTAGCCTCAAATTAACTCTTAGGCATGTTTCTGTTTTGGGCGACGGCCAATCTGATTTCACTCGAGCCATTGTTAAGCGTGAGGCTTATAAACTGCTTTATTCAACTAACTATAGTGGCGGTAAAACTCTCTGTTTTGATTCTGAATTGAGAAGTCGTAAGCTTTGCCCAGATAACGCTCCCGTATGGAAAATGGCTCCGCTGCAAAATCCAACTGGCAATAACTTTAATAAGGTTACGACAGAGCCAATGGACCTGAGCTTTTTAGCAGGTAACGAAAATGTGCACTTTGCTCTTCTTCTTGATGCCGACAACGCTATGAGACAGCTCATAGGGAATCGTTATCTGAGATGGGAAGTCGAGGAGTTCAAACTTCAAGGTTCTGGTTTCTTACCAAAGCCTGAGCAATTAAATACACGCATTGAAACTGTCTTTGACTATGAGTTCACTGACCCTGAGTTAAAGCCTCTTATTAAAGAAAATAGTGTCGACGCTCCAAAAGTTCCTTGGAGATCAGGAAGTCATAACGGCAAACTTTTCGCAATCAACGAAGTTCGAAACACAACCAACCTGACAGAGAGTGAAGTTGCTAACCTCATTTATCCGAACATAGACCTCAATGAACTCAATCAGGACAACGATGTTTTCTTAACCCTAAACCACACACTCAATTACCTCGATGGTTTAGACTATAGCACCTGGGACAGAATCAAACTTTTCATTTCTCGTAATTACAGCGCAGATATAAAATCTTCAGACGCCACTTGGAATGAATTAAATATTGAAAACCGTCGTCACCCAGCTAAAAGCTGGCGACCACTCACGGCAGCCAATATTGACCTGAGTGAGTATGCCGGCGAATCCATTTCTTTGATGTTCAGGTTTCAACCAGAACCCGGTGATTTACACACATGGCAACTCAACTATTTTAAACTTACCGACAAAAAAGAGACTGATGTTAAGTAATGATAAGAGCCATCAAGTTTAAACATTGTATTTTATTTTTAAGTTTTTTGATCTTATTCACCTCTTGCGGTGATGAAAAGTCAAACTTCAACAATGGTGAAGTGCTTATTCATGCCGACAACAAATGGCAACGCTCGACCCCTGCGGGCCTGCTTATGGCCACTGCCATTCGCACCAGGCACGATCTCGACATAGTTCTCTATCCTTCAGAGCTCCTCAATGACTCCGAAGTTTCCTTTATTAAGTTAGGTATGAACAAAGAAGAAATTGATAACACTTTGTCATTGTACCCTGCTGAAAACGAAACTGACGATCAATTTTTCACTGGCACCATGAAAGGCTCTAACCTTATTCGCTTTATGTTTCTACAGGCAGAGGCCAACTACAGAAATGAATTACAAGTTGATGGCCTCATTTACGACTACAAATTCATTGGTGGGCAACACACGGTCTCTAATATAAGGCGCAAAAAAGGCCTGGATATCAACAAAGACAAATACTACCGCATTGCTGTGAGCAAAGCCTATTTCTTTGGTGAAAAGTCTTTGCCTGGGTATCTGTTTGGCTACGGCTTTAACTTCACCTTCCGAAGATTTTCTGACGACACCATTTCTGCCCAAAAAGCTCTTAGGGCTTATCTTCAAAATCTTGCAGAACTGCCTCTCATTGATCACATTCGCGGAAAAGTTTCGACACGCAATTATGGATCTGTTGGACGAAAAACCATCGCTCAAATTCAAGGTTCAAAACATCTGTCCACTTATCAAGGAAACATTGCAACCACAACTGGCATCATCACTGCCTTTGAATTTAGAGAAAAGCACCCTGGTGGAACTGCTGAAATCTATATGCAAAGTTTAGAGCCTGACAACGACGACCGCACTTCAGAAGGTTTATATGTGTATGTCCCTAACTTGCTGCAACCATTGCAAGTGGGAGATGTCATTGAAGTGACCGGCACTGTTTATGAAGATCGCTTTAACTCAGGTAGAAAAATAGCAAGTGGTTTAACAAGAACTGCTCTCAAAGAGGTTACAAGTGTAAAGGTGCTTGAAAGCAATAAGGTTAACTTATTGCCAACGCCAACAGTGATTGGGCATCGAGGCCGCAAAGTTCCTACTGACTATATTTCTACTTACAATGCCAATTTAAATGAAAAGCCAGCTCTTGAAATGAAAGATGGTATCGACTTCTGGGAGAGCCTTGAGTCGATGATGATACAAGTGAACAACCCAAAAGTGGTTGGTTTTTCAGGCGGCGAATCCAAGATGGACGACCGCGGGGCCCGCGGGTACTTAAATATTTTTATTACCCCAGACTCTGATATTCCGGACAAAAGTGACACCTCTGCTGGTGGAGTGATCATTCGCCCAGAAGTGAATGACTACAACCCACATATTATAAATTTAGAAACTCACAGTCACACTAAAGGCATTAACGAACAGTCTGTTTTTAATGTAGGCGATCGAATTAGTGGGTCTCTCACAGGTTTAATGGTTTATGATCGTAGCTTTTTCAATTCTGGCCATTACGCCATGTTGCTAACAGAAAAGCAAAATGATCTCGATAATTTCTTAGCCACAAAGCTCAAAGAAAAAAAGGAAACCCCTAGGGATAAAAACACCCCAAAAACAGAGTGTGAGTTAGATCTTGAATCGAGAGAGCGACGAAATCCTCAAATTGGTTTGATCGTTTGCATGGAAAACAGACCAAGCACAAAAATTGCTACCCATGAAAAAAAATTGCGAGTTGTTACCTACAACATTGAAAACTTATCCATCATTGATTCAAAAAGGCTCGCCGCTGTTGCTCGCAGCTTTAGAACTAATTTTAACTGCCCTGACATCATTAACTTAGTTGAAATTCAAGACGATAATGGAATTAGTCTAAAAGGCGGTGCCAGTGCTGAAAAAACGCTCAAAGCAATGATAGACAATGTTAAGTGCCCTGGTTTCGAATACAGCTCCGTCAATATTGACCCATTTGCTAATGGTGAAGGTGGACAACCCGGCGGTAACATTCGAATGTCAATGTTATATAATAGTAATCGTGTGAGCTTCACACCTAAGTTCAATAATGACCCATTTGCCGAAACTTTCGTTTACAAAAATGGAGAACTCAACAACAACCCAGGACGACTTTATCCAAATAAAAGAGCATTCGCTGGCAGCCGTAAAGGCTTAATTGCTGAATTTAAATTTCGCGGACAAAGAGTCATTGTCATAGGAAACCATTTTAACTCCAAGTTAGGAGATGCCTCTCTATGGGGGGCTAACCAACCACCAAAGTTAACTTCAGAAAAACGTCGAACTCAAATGGCCGACCGTCTTAATGACTTCGTAGAGAACCTATTAAGACATGCTCCTGATGTTAACATCATTGTTGCTGGTGACTTTAATGCTCACCTCACTGAAAAAGCAATGATCGCCTTAGAGGGAGAGCACTTAAAAAATCTAGTAACTTATAAAGACTTCATACCACTCAACGATCGCTACACAACAAACTACAATGGCAACTCACAAGGCCTCGATTACATTTTAGCCAATGAAAACTTACTTAATAAAGAGCCAGAGGTTGAAATTTTAAACATCAATTCGGACTTTATGCACAAACACTCAGACCACGACCCAGTCCTTTCGGGCTTCATGTTTCCTTAGGCACGCGGCGGGTTGAGCTTTATTTAAGTCATAAAGTGGTAGACACCCAAAGAAATAAAAGACTTACTTTCCATACTCAAACAGCCAAGGGCAGCGCCGCTCGCTTTCAGCGAGCATCGCACCCATGGAACTGCGTGTGGAATGTAAGTCTTTAATTTCTTTTGGTATATCATCTTATTTTATTAAATAAAACTTAAGCCATCATGCTTTGATTAATTTTACCTTGATTTATTGTTGGCAATTGGGGCAATAGAAGCTCGAGCGGCCGGTTATTTTTATGTTTTTTATTTGGGTGCTACAAACTTGGCAGGCTTGGTCTTTTCTGCCATACACATTGAGCTTTGTTTGAAAGTACCCTGACTCTCCGCCTGCTTTTTTAAAGTCTTTGATGGTGCTGCCACCAGCTTTGATGGCTTCTTTTAGGACTGATTTGATCTCTTTAACCAAAAGTTCATTTTCTTTTTTTGTAACTTTGTTAGCTTTTCGGGTAGGTCTGATTCCGCTGCGAAACAAGCTTTCACAGGCGTAAATATTTCCGACACCCAATACATTTTTTTGATCCATGATCACAGACTTTATCGGTGCATTTTTTGTTTTTAGAAGTTTATAAAAATTTTCATGTTGAAACGCTTTTGATAAAGGTTCTGGACCATGTTTTTTATTTTCAAAATATCCATCCTGACTTTCAATAACCTCTAGCCAACCAAAACGTCTTGGGTCATTGTAAATCAATCTTTTTTTGTTCGATAATGTGAACTCAATGTGGTCGTGTTTTTCTAATTGGTAACTTTGTGGTTTTAGCTTCCAGTTTCCGGTCATGCCCAAATGATTGAGCAAATTTAAGTATTCAAATTCAAAAATCAAATACTTGGCACGCCTGGAAACTTTTTTGATTTTACCAGCTTTAGTTATTTTTTTTGAAAATGAGGGCAAAAATTTATAGCGCAACTGTGGTTGATGTATTTGAACTCTGTTGACATTCAAATTGGCTACAATTTTATTTAACCCCCGCTTTACGGTTTCTACCTCTGGCAATTCTGGCACGTTTTCTATCACCTTTTGTAATGTTTGAGTTTATTATAAATATCACACTTGATCAGTGCCTGTAAGCTTCGTCCCCTCATTTAGTGCAATGAAAAGTTACAAAGCCCCTTAAACATTTAAGCTTGGCACGCAGCATTAGCAAGAGCTTTTCAACTAATATATGCTCGTTTTATTTTAAGGGTAAAATTGCTACAATACATTTTATTATCAAGTTTAAATACATAAGGATTATATGAAAATTGAAAATCAAACCCACTTAAGAGTCTTGTCTGGGTCCTGTTTCACCTTAGCTGTTATCGCATCTTGTTTTGTTTTATATTTTGCCAAAGATGTTTTCGTCCCATTAGTGTTAGCTACTTTCTTATTTTACTCTATCAGTCCACTTCCCTATTTTTTAAGTAGAAAATTGAAGGTCAATAGAGCTGCTTCTATTATAATTACGTTTCTTGTCATTACAGGTGCGATTTCACTTCTTGTTCTAGGGTCAGTATTGTCAATAAACTCTTTTTTAAGCGATCTGTCTTTGTACCAAGATAAACTTCACTTGTTCATTGAGGAGTTCATAGTCATTTTGAATGAAAACGGTGTTCAGCTTGATAGAGCCCAAGTTAAGCAAAATATATTACAGTTACCCATTTTTAATATTTCTAAATCGATGGCATCTTTTGCCAGTGGTTTTGTAGGAAACTCTTTATTGGTTTTGCTCCTTCTTGTTTTTATATTTTTGAGCTCAGGATCAAAAAAGCATAGTAATCTTTCATTTGATAGGATTGGAAAAAGCATATCTCTTTATACAGATACAAAAATTGCCGTATCACTAGTTACGGCTCTGTTAAGTTGGATTGTTATGGCTATTATTGGTTTAGATCTTGCTTTAATGATTGCGATTTTAACTTTCATATTAAATTTCATCCCAAGCATTGGGTCAGTCATAGCTATACTTTTACCTTTACCTATTGCTTTGTTACAATTTGGTCCAAGCCCATCACTTGTTGCACTCATTACACTTTTATCAACCATCCAGTTTTCAATTGGAAATGTGCTTGAGCCAAAACTTATGGGAAGTGGCTTAGGAATACATCCTATCACCGTCTTGGCTTCTTTGATTTTATGGGGACTGATTTGGGGATTGCCAGGTATGTTTTTATCTGTCCCTTTAACTGTGGCAATAAAAATTGTTTGTGAAGAGTTTAATTACACAAAAAAAATAGCAAAAATCATTGAGGGCAACTTTTAAAATAGTGAGTTACTGACAATTTATTTTTACATAGATTTTGGTTCTTTTAAATTTCATTATGAGTTCTTAAGCAAACGCTGAGTTAACTCAAGTGAAATGAAACCATGTGATTGATTTGTTTTGCGTATACAATAAATGATTTTACCTAACTAAGACATCCCAGGTCTCAACACAGTACTCTTCTTGCAAATCACGATCACGACCATGCACTCGCCCTTCACTAGTCAACACAGTCATCTTACGTGCTCTAACATCTTCTTTGAACTGATTCAGAACTCTTTCAAGACGGAACTCTAGAAGCACGACCATTCTTTCAAGTTCAGTCAACCCTGGGTTGTTTTGAATGTGTTCCAAATACTTATTGCGAACACTTGTTTGAATGCCACCATTTTGAACGGCAATGTCAAAAAAGAACAAATAACTCCGCAACTCTCTCGCCTCATACTGGTTCATAAATCGCATAGCTTTATCATGCAGATAGCGACCGGCATTAACTTGCAAGGAAACATATCTTTGATCACCAGCAAAACTTTGTAAGTTTTGCTTCCATGTTCCTGCAAAAGTTTTTCCATTAGCTAAGTATAAGTTGCTCACAGCCCAGTCGACCGACTCGGCGTTTCGAGCATTAGAAGCCATGAAAGTTCCAAAGTTTAAGCCTGAAGAAAACTCACTAACATCAAGATGATTGCCAACAAATTCTTCAGCATTTTGAGTGCTCAAACTCGCTAAACCTCTTGATGCAGGTGTGACATCATTATTGACCCAGTCTTCTAACATTTTATTCAACCCTGATCGTTGTGAAAATGTAAAGTGGTCCCTAAAAATTTGACTGTGCATATCTTGTGCTTGTAACAACAATGGCTGCAAGGTACCCTGTCCTAAGTTTTGTTGAAAAATTCCCAAACTCAACCCTTGGCCATCAAAGTTATTAGCAATATTTTGAAAATCACTAAACCCCTCAAAGCTCCCCGTTATATTGAGCGCGAGCGAATACAAATCAATACCAATGGAGCTTAAATCACTCGGCCATTTGATTCCATCTAAATCAAGGTCAGAACAGATCTCAACTCCTGATACAAGGTCATTCACCTCATCAGGGTTCTCCCTTGGTGGTGTTGGGTCGGTAACAACATCGCTACCATCACCAACATCTTCTGTGTTTTCAACAGAATCTGTTGATTCTAGAGGTGACAGTTTTGAAAACTCACAGGATGTTATGACTGCTGTGAGGGTGAGATAAATAAAAAATATTTTTATGATTTTTGTCTTGTAGCCTTTCATATAAAGGCTTTTCGGGGCGTATCTATATTTTTTTTAATTGAAACTAAAATATGTAGGACATTTGCCGAAAACTGGCATTTGGTCCTGTGCCAATAAAGATCAATTTAGCAATGACCTTAAATCATTTGAAGTAAATCATTATTTAAGATGGATTTTCTTTCTTTAGTTTTATCAACAAAATGATTGGTTCAATCAACAATCGTGTTGATTTTGATTATTATTGCGACCTGTGAACCAAGCTGATTGAAGCCTGATCTGTCGGAAAGATCGTCATTTCTTGAATGTTCACATGCTGTGGTTGGTTTAAAGCCCACTGCACTGATCCTGCAATGTCGTTTGCAGTTAATGGCGTCATATTAGCATAGACTTGATCCGCTTTCGCATCATCACCTAACCGTACATTGCTAAATTCCGTCTCCACCATGCCAGGGCAAATGTTTGTGACCCGCACACCCTGACCATTAAGGTCCATTCGTAACCCTTGCGAAAAAGCACTGACAGCATGCTTGGTACTGCAGTAGACCCCTCCACCGGGGTAAACCCACTGCCCCGACACAGATGAAATGTTCACTATGTGTTTCTCTTTATTTTGTAAAATATAAGGCAGACATAAACGAGTCATATAAAACAAGCCCTTAACATTGGTATCAATCATTTGATCCCAATCATCCATCTCAGCTTTGTCAATTGGATCGGTTCCGATGGCGAGTCCTGCGTTATTAATCAAAACTTCCAAACCATTTAGGTGTTCTTTATTGTTTTCAAAAAACTGTAAGCAATCGGACTTTTTGGAGACATCAAAGCTTGCGATGACAATTTCACAAGAGCTCTCTGAGGATAGCTTTTTCTTGATGTTTTCTAACTTTTCTTTTCGCCGGCCAGTGATAATGATTTTTTTAAATTCATTGGCCATTTGAACAGCACAGGCCTTACCTATCCCTGAAGTTGCGCCTGTAATCAAAGCTGTATTTTTCATAACCTCTCCTCTGTCTATCAATGGCTCTCTTAAATATAGCAAATGTGAGTCAACAAATTCAATTTGCATTGAGCCTAAATACTAATTATAAAATGTACATGAAATTAGTTACGCTTCTAACAAGTGCTCTATTAATAGGCTGCAGCAGTCAAAAAATTGTTATGGACAAGCAAGTTCTGAAACAGAGGCTTGTCATGGGGACTGTCATCAGTGCTCGTTTGCAGCAATCTGAAAGCAGGCACTTTGAGATTGTATTTAAAATTTTTAGTGATCTAGATAAAGTGCTGTCCACCTATAAAAAAGACTCTGATGTCTCCAAGCTCAATCGTCAGCAATCTATTGAGCCTAAAATTCAAACTGTTGAACTTTTAAAACTGACCAATTATTACAATAAAATCACCGAAGGCCACTTTAATATCTACACTGGCAAACAGTCATTTATGGCTAGAAAAAGTAAGATGAATCTCTATTTAAAGCCAATGAGTCTCAAAGCTGGCTCGTACCACAGTTATAGTAATAATAAATTAAAACTCATTTCAAAACACCAATTGGATTTTGGTGGGGTTGCCAAAGGCTATGCCATTGACAAATCCATAAAGTATTTAAAAAGCCAAAAAGTTTCATCGGCTCAAATCATTGCCAGTGGAGACATTGGTTGTTTAGGCCCCTGCAGTGCATTCATTCAAAACCCCGTGAATGAAAACCCTATGCTCGAGTTGCGCAGTCAAAGCAGACGACTGGCCATTTCTACAAGCCGCACCAACCGACGAGCTACACTCTCGAAAGTGATCAACCCCTTAGATGGCAAATTTGTGAACCATTGGCTAAGTGTGACTTTATTAGCTGATAACAACAACACTCAACTCGATGCTCTCGCAACAGCTGTTTTCTCTATGCCTTACAATAAGGCCTTTTCTTATCTCAAAAAAAATAGAATTCATTATATCATCGTCGACAGAGACAAACGTCTCTTTATTTCAGATCAGATTGGCCAAGTATTGAGTGACATTAAATACCTCGACATCAAAAACATATCACTTCAACGAAGATTTACTAAGCCCCTGTAATTAATTATAAAAATTTATTTAATGCAGAAGCCTTCACAGAACCATCTTGTATAAATTTAACTAGTATAACGCAGCGCTTTTGTTGGTAACATCGTTCACATCTGTTAAAACTATTAGACTATGAAACCACAAAAAAAAGAAAACCCATTTCTCAGTTTAATCTTCAACGTCATTGCACCCGTGATGATTTTGCAAAAGCTGTCAGTCAAACTATCACCGACGATAGCCCTCATAGTTGCGCTGTCTCTTCCTATTGGCTATGGGCTCTATGACTACTTCAAAACAAGAAATAAAAACTGGTTATCTATTTTTGGGATCGTAAATATACTATTCACAGGTGGCTTTGCTTTGCTCAAGCTTGAAGGTATCTGGTTTGCTGTCAAAGAGGCTTTTTTCCCTCTTCTTATAGGCATTGCTGTGCTAATTAGCGCTTTCACAGCAAAACCACTCATTAACCTGTTTATCGAAAGCACACAAATTTTTAACTTGGAAGTCATTAATAAAAAACTTGCGGAACTCAACAACCAACTGCCTTACAAAAAATTATTAAAAAGCGCGACTCTTTTGTTTGCTCTCTCTTTTTTCATTAGTAGTGCTCTCAACTACTTCTTAGCAATTAATATATTTACAGAACTTGACCCCGCTTTAACTGACATACAAAAAGAACAAACCCTTAATGAGCAAGTGGCAGATATGACTTGGAAAGGTTATGTCGTTATTGCTCTGCCAATGGTTTTGTTTATGATGTTTGTTATTTGGTACTTTATCAGTGGTCTCAAAAAACTCACTGGCTTGCCTATGGAAAACTTAATGAGTGCGCAAGCTGGTGGCAAGCCTATACCTAATGAACACGCGATTGACTAATCTATAGCTTTAAGCCCTACATCTAAGTCTTCTGGGATTTTTTTGGTAGTGCGCTTTAAGCTTTCCATGATTTCGCGACGTTTGATAAATTTATTTCGAATCACTTTTCTTTTCTTAGCACGTTCTTTTTCGACCTTGGCCATGAGTGCATCTATATCCACTTGTTTTCTTTTTTGCTTGGCTTTTCTTGCTTTATAACTGCGCCGAACTTCTTCTCTCTGCACTTCATGAGCTCTTCTTTTTTCTTTGTGCTGAAGAACCTTCTTTCTTCGTTGATTCTGATAGTTTTTGTACCTTTTCACATGATTATAAAACCCTTCATAACGACGGTTTAAATATTTTTTTTCAATCTTTAAATTGCTCTCGTAGTCTTGTTGAACTTTACTTTTAGCGGTCGCGAGCTCAGCCGGACTTAGAATAAAAAAAAGGGCTATAATTTGATTGAAAAGCATATTTTATTTAATCACGATACCACTATTTTTTGTACAATCTGCCAGACCTAGGTTATGTTATTGCATTAAATAAGCAAATTTTTACCACAAACGACGAGGACCTTATGACCCACTTAATTGAGTTCGCTATTTTCTCTGGCAAAGCTTTAGTTATAATTATTGGAATCATTGCCATACTAATGACCATGGCAGGACTTGCTCTCAAAAATAAGCCGGAAAAAGAACGCTTAGTGGTTAAAAATCTCAATAAAAAACTCAATAAATTCTCTAACAGACTCAAACAGGAAACTCTTTCAAAAAAAGAACTCAAAAAATTGGCTAAAAACAAAAAAAAGCAAGACCCTCAAAAAGGTCCCATCATTTATGTGCTTGATTTTGTCGGAGACAAAAAAGCGTCCGCTGTTGACAATTTCTCGCAAGAAATCTCTGCCGTTCTTTCGGTTGCAAAGCCTGAGGACGAAATTGTGGTTAAAATTGATAGCCAAGG
>JAHDFM010000028.1:23145-24692 GCA_020628165.1 Bdellovibrionales bacterium
ATCTGGTTTGGATTAGATGCTATTAACAATGGCCTTATTGATGAAATCAGTACTAGTGATGAGTATTTATTTTCTAAAAAGGATCAAAACCAAATTTACAGTTTGAAAATTGAACATAAGAAGACACTTTCAGATAAATTATCTGGTTCGGCCGCAAGTTTGTCTCAAGCCATCAGCCAACACATCCCTTTTTTATAAATAAAAAATTATCATATTTAATTATTATTTGAAAAGGGCAGTATATTTCTTGCCCTCTCAATTAAGTCTTTGTACCTCAATCTTAGATTTGGTCGACTGGTCACTGCACTTGCTTTACCAACTAGGTTTTTTTCTAAAGCTCTCAAACTATTAACAGTAGATTTAAAGTCCCCCAGTTTTTTGAGCTCTAATGTAAAATCTGCACCTATCAACCCTTCCCACTGCCAGAGTATGTCACTATCACTAATGTCAAACGAAAGCTCTGCGACAAGTTGGTTCTCTTTAGTAAAACCAATTAGATTAAAGGCAGAATCTTTTGAGAGCTCACCTAAAAAGCTCCATATATAATCGCCGTTCTCAAAAAAATAATTTAATCTTGAATTCTCAATTGTTATTTTTTTAAATTCTGCTTCACTAATAATTTTATCAATTTTATATTTTGAATTTTTATAAAGGGAATCCAGGAACTGAATTTTTTGAAAGAGAACTTCACCACTCACTTTATTTCGATCAACTTTTAACTCCAAACGATACGGACCGGCATTGACCGAATTCGACTGGTACTGTTCAGAGTTCATTTGAGCGTCTAATGTAAGGAATCCTTCTTCAAAGCTACCTTTAGCGACAACATCTTTAAACTGAGTTCGTCCATAAAAAATGGCATCTTGAATCTGCTCACTTAAAATCAGTTGATCTAGCTCAGCATTGAGGATGCCCTTATTGTCAATATCGACATATTTATAACTGATCTTACCTTGGATAAGGCCATCGAGAACATCAATATTATTTGCTAACAAACTAAAATCTCGACCGCGACCCGTTACTTTCAAATCTACACTCTTAATCAGTTGTTCATGTTTTTGTTGAACCAAATCGAAATTAAGTCTTGTATTTTTTAACTGACCAACAATATGCCAGTTAGATGTTTCAGGAACGTACTTCACTTCTCCTGAAAAAAGTCCATATCTTGAAAAATAATCCAGTTTGTAGTCTTCATTTAACAGACCAATGACTTTTTTAAGCCGAGATTTTTTTACCGTTACAACAACAGGTTTTTGCTGCAGATGAAAGGGAAGGAATTTAAAATCGTAGTCTATCAACTTCCATTCACCCAATTCACCTACGATTTGACAATCATTGATCTTATGAAAATCATAAAACAGGCGACGGCTTTCTGAGTTGATAGAAAGTTGGCAGGTCACCCAACTTAAATTCGATGAAAAGTAAGATTCATTGTAGCCAAAATGACTCAAAAACTGTCCCAGCTCACTGAGCGGCACTTGCTTTGAGTTGAGCTGTGCTGAGATCACTCGTGATGTAAAATTCAAATGAGCTTGAGCATTGATATG
>JAHDFM010000028.1:24792-41285 GCA_020628165.1 Bdellovibrionales bacterium
ACGTTGGATTCACTGATGACATCTTTAACTATTGTGTCACAGCTTAACTTTGTATTGGTGATATATATTTTATCAGTGTTTATTTTAAATTTAATTTCATTTTTTTTCCACAAAGCAACTAGTAAGTTCACGGGTGCTCTGAGGCTGTTAACAGAAAACTTCAATTCACTGTTACATTTGTCTTCTGTGATGAGTTCTAATCCACGGACCTGTAACTCTATTGTGGGCAACAAGTGTTTTTTTGAAATATAAACATCAAAACCATCATATTTTATTTGTGTGTGATTACTATTAATAACGAGAAGTTTTTCTTTGATAAAGTTGTCTAAGTAATCACTGTTCAAAAACTGTTTAACAGTGAAACCTGTCAGAAATGACAATAAAAATAAAAACAGAAAGACTTTTATGGGGTTCATCTTAAGTAATCTCAAAATTGTGACCTACACCCTTTCTGTCTGATATTCAGCCAAGCTTAACTACTTGTTGTTGATCAATTGCGACTGTTGTTAGGAGATATTTTTTTATAACACTCACTCAAATACAAAATTGATAACTTCAAACTCTTTTTCGCCATTGGGGCTATTGAACTCAACAATGTCTGAAACTTTTTTTCCAATGAGTGAACGCGACAGTGGAGAAAAAATTGAAATTTTCCCATTTTTAACGTCGGCTTCATCTTCGCCAACGATTTGATAAGTCACTTCTTGGTTGTTGATACAATCTAATAGTTGCACCTTAGCTCCAAATACAATTTTATCACTTTTAATATCAGCAGTGTCGATCACTTGTGAGTTAGCAATTTTTGTTTGAATTTCAGAGATACGTGCTTCAATGAAACCTTGGCGCTCTTTTGCGGCGTCGTAATCGGCATTTTCACTCAAATCCCCATGACTTCTTGCAACCTCAATGGCTTTGATGACCTTTGGTCGCTCTACTTTTATAAGCTCTGCAAGCTCTTCTTCTAAAAGGGCTTTCCCCTTTAAAGTCATTGGTTGTTTATCTGTCGCCATTACCTACTCCTTTTGTATCGCGAGTTAAACTTTGACTCACAATCTTAACAAAGGTCTAATGTTTAAAACCAAGCACAAAAAATCGGGCTTAGCTATGAAGCTTACACCATCTAACATATCTATTATAAAAAGGCTACTCGTAGGGAGAAATAATCGCCCCCTGAGATCTATTTTAACTAAGCTTGAAACAGCTGATATCGCTTCACTTTTCGTCCATTTTAACCGCCGAGAATGCACCAAACTGCTCGAAGCCCTCTTTTCTATCAATAAGGCTGCAGATGTCCTATATGAGGTCCCAGAGCCGAAGCTCGAGGAGTTGCTCGGGAGTCTTGATAACGCCACGCTTCAAAAGTTGCTTGTTTATAGTGATGTTGAAAACTCAGCCTATTACTTAACCCTAATACAAAACGAAGGTGCAGACGAAGAGCGCTTTCAGTCTTTATTGGCAAAACTTGAAAAACCCAAAAGAGTTAAAATACAGCAGTATTTAAATTATCCAGAAAACTCTGCAGGCCGCTTAATGAACTCCTCCATCGCATTTTGTTTGCCAACAGATTTAACAGTTCAAGAAAGTCTCGATCACCTCCGCAAAAAAGCGCAACAAGAATCGATCTACTACATTTATTGTGTTGCTATCGATGAAACAGAATCACACAAACGCACTCACCTCGGACGTCTTGAAGGGGTTTTGTCTCTTCGGCAATTGGCCATAGCCGACCCTACAGAAAAAATTGAAAACATCATAAAACGTGATGTGATTTCTGTGAGGCCTGATGAGAGCTCAGAAAAAATTGCAAAGATTGTTTCTCACTACGACTTCATCGCTCTCCCCGTTACAGATGATAAAAGAAACTTACTGGGCATCATCACCATTGATGATGTGTTAGAAATCATTCAAGAGCAAGCCACCGCCGACATTTACGCTCGCGCAGGCCTACAAGAAGATGACCGAGTTTACTCATCAGTAACTTCTAAAATAAAAAACAGAATCCCTTGGATGATTCTCAATTTATTTTTGGCAGCGACAGCAAGCTCCGTTGTCAGCCTGTTTGAAGAGACAATGAGTGAGCTCATTATTTTAGCGAGTCTCAAAAACATTGTTGCTGGCATGGGTGGCAATACAGCCATTCAAACATTAACTGTAGTCACTCGCGGTTTAGCTACAGGTGATTATAAATTCACAACTTATCTAAAGTCTCTCATTAAAGAAACCACTGCAGGGCTCACCATTGGAGTGATCACTGGAATCATGGCAGGAATCCTCACTTTTGTTTGGAAAGGCGATGAAATGGTATCTATCGTTATCTGTGTTTCAATGATTTTGAACTCTTTATTCTCTTCGTGTTTAGGTGCGCTTGTTCCAATAGCACTAACAAAGCTAGGAAAAGACCCAGCCTTAGGTAGTGGAGTGATAGTAACAATGGCCACAGATATTTTTAGTTTCTTTTCATTCTTAGGGATTGCTGCTTTAGGTCTTAAGTACTTCACTTAAGACATAACAGACGACCTCTACTTTTGTTCAGTGTTGTAATAAAACACCCTACATTTAATTCTTAAAAAGTCCGATTAAGTTCTTAGAAAAAATTTAAAAAAAGGACTGACATTGAGCCTTCCATCCAGCCAAAGAATACAACTTGAAACCTGTCTGCAATCAATCGTGCAACAGATTAAACTTGCAAAAAACTTGATTCTCACCACTCACAAGCAGTGTGACGGTGATGGTTTAGGGGCGCAGCTAGCACTTTATTATGCTCTGACAAAGATCAATAAAAACGTACGTGTCTTTTGCGTAGATGAAGTCCCTAGAAAGTATCAGTTCCTAGAATTCAATAACTTTTTAGAGATCTACAATAAGCCTCATAAGCACATTGAATCTTGTGATCTCACTCTTATTTTTGACACCAATGACTCAAGGCTTGTTGAGCCCTTTTACACACAGCTCAAAGCGGTTTCTAAGAAAATTTTATTCATTGATCATCACCCTGTTCTCAAGCAAGGGCCTGAGCCGACAGATGGATCTTACATTGACACCAGTTCAGCATCTACGGGTGAGATTGCCTACTACATCATTAACGAGCTTGGGATCTCTTTAGATAAAAAAATTGCACGAGCCCTTTACACCAGCATAGCTTTTGATACACAAGTGTTTCGATTTATCAAAAACTCTTCGCGCTCTCATTTAATCGCAGCCGAATTATTGAAACATGAAAAGCACCCTGAAGACATTCACCGTAGCCTTTTTGCCGGTCACACCAAAGGAAAGATTCAACTTTTGGCCAAGGCCTTCTCGTCCACAGAGTTTTTTGGGGACTACGAAGAGATTGCTTTTTTACAAATCACAGCTAAAGACCTCATAGATAATGGCTTGCAAGCAGATGACTCAAGAGACATCCTCGACATGATCATGAGTGTGTCGAGCATTGAAATTGGTGCTCTCTTACTGCAAACCCAAGACAATGGCTACAAGTTAAGCCTACGCAGTCGAGGCAAAGTTAAAATCGTTGAGGTCGCAGAGAACTTTGGCGGCGGAGGCCACGATTACGCAGCCGGCGCCTACATTGAGGGTGACTTAAACACCATTAAAAATTTATCGATCAAACATCTTGAAGTGTTGTTAAAAAAATAAATAAAAACTAATATCATTTTTTTGATTACTCTTTGAAAGCAACCCTTCTATTTTGCTTTAATCTATAATTATAAATTTTTAATTGATATTCTAAAGTTTTCTTAAGCTTTTCGTTTTCAGTGACTGAACTGGCATATTTATTCCATGCAACAGCAGCAACAAGATTATTATATTTTTTTGACCTCAAGCTACCATAGAAATTTGAACAAGCAGCCCATTTACTGGCCATATCTCTTTGAACCAAAGAACTACAAAGTTCATTAGCTTTGGCTAAATGATTTTCTGAACTACTCACTACGGCTTGAGTTATTTGTACAACAAACTTTTCATTTTCATCACTTGGTATTGAGCTAAAACTTGACCAAGAAAAAATGAGAGCAACTACAGCAAGAACTAAGCCAGTGTAATTATAGCTTGAACAATATGTTTTTTGAAACTTAGAGCCAAGTCCTGCGCCTTGAATAAAAAATACAACTGAAAAAAAAGCAGAAATAAGAAAATAAACTAATTGAGTGTCAAATAACAAATTGAGAACAAAATAAGAAAAATAGATGATAGCACTTAGTAGGAATAACTCTTTACCTAAAATTGAAAATTTATTAACAGGTATGTCATAATTTCTAATTTCATTTAACAAACTCTCATTTTCAACCAAAATTAAAATATATGATTCATTTTTTAAGTTAAATTTATAAAGACATTTTTTTAGGCTCACCTTTGCGTACTCAACAGATATTATTATAGTGGGACATCAAATCAGTTCATTTAATGAGTCAAACATCAATAACTTGAATTCTTATCACAAAAAAAATCTCAGTAAAAAAAGCCGTAGCCACCTATAGTGACCTCAAATGTATTAATAGTGCTAAATTTAAAATTGGCATCACCTAATTTTAAAAAATATATCCATATTTTAAAGAAGTCTTCTTTGTATAAATAAAACTCTCCGTCTTTATCACCGGACTCGAAACTTGATAGGTCAAACCCCGATACTAATAACTGATCAGAGTGTTCTTTTCTTAAAATGTTATCTTCATAATCCACGGCCACATCGTCGATCAAATCAAAGCCAATGACTTTTGCACCAGCTTTATAGGTATTATTTATTTCTTTGGGTCCTAAGTTTGAACAAAAAACGATGGTTTCTGTTTTTTCATGTCCGTCACCGCTCCAATCACCAACGACTGCAGAAATGACCTCTCCTTTTGTTCCATCACTCAATTCGCAGGCGTGACTTGAAGTGCCAGCAATAAATAAACTTAAAAACAATAAAGCAAAATTTTTCATTTCTTTCTCCCCATTATAAATATTCAATGCACTCTATTAATTTTCCGTTAATTATAAAATAACTTTAGTGCCGTTGAATTTTTAACATATGCTAAAATTGTTCGATCTTATCAATATAACAATTAGAACGGAGTTGATTGCTTAGCAGTAAGGCTTATATAACAAAAAACTAAAATATATATGTTTGAATCTACAAACTGACCATAAAAAAAGGGACTTCTCACAAGAAAAGTCCCTTGTTATTTAACTCAATTATAAATACTAGTTTAAAAGTTTAGGACCGCCATTGTCGATAATATCTTCAGTGAAGCTTTCTGGGTTGTCGACACAGTTTTGCTGGAACTTTTTAGCCAAGGCCAACACGTGATCTCCTTCTGGCAGCTTCAACCATTTAGAATCAACTCCGTCTATTGCAACAGGCACTTCAAATCCAAAGATCGGGTGTTTTTGCATTTCCACATTGTTGAGCTCGCCACTTTGAATAAGACGTAAAAGCTGTCTGCTCACTGGAATTGGAAAACGATCTCCATTGCCGTACCCGTTGACCCAACCGGTGTTTAAAATCCAAACAGGAACGTTTTGCTGCTGCACGAACTCAGCTAAAAGCTTCGCATACACAGATGCTGCTCTCGGCATGAAGGGAGCACCAAAACAAGCACTAAAAGTCGCTTGTGGCTCAGTCACACCAATTTCAGTTCCAGCTACCTTTGCTGTGTAACCTGAAATAAAGTGATACTGGGTTTGCCAGTGGTCTAAACGAGCTACCGCAGGAAGCGCACCAAAAGCATCAGCTGTTAAAAAGACCACTGAGTTAGGAGTGTTCGCTTCTTTGTTTTGATTGAAGACTTTATTGAGAGACGTGATCGGATAAGAGCCACGAGTGTTTTCGGTGAAACGCGTGTCACAAAAGTCAATTTTGCGCGTGTCTTCATCGTAGTAAACATTTTCTAAAACAGAACCAAACTTATTGGCTGCACTGAAAATTTCAGGTTCGTCATTTGGGCAAAGATTAATCAGTTTTGCATAACAACCACCCTCTAAGTTCGAAAGACCATTTTTTGACCAAACGATTTCATCATCACCAATAAGGTGCCTTTCAGGGTCGGCTGACAAAGTTGTTTTACCTGTGCCTGACAAACCAAAAAGAACAGAAGAGTTGCTGCCATCGAGGTTACAGTTAGCAGAAGAGTGCATTGGTAGAATATCATCCTTAGGCATGGCAAAATTGCACAAGGTGAAAGCCGACTTTTTGATTTCACCAGCATAGGCCGTTCCCATGATCACCACTTGCATATTTTTTGGATCTAATAAAATGGCCTTTTCATACATGTGATCAATGCCGAGATCTTGTGGCTTCACATCTGGCAAATGAAAAATTTGAATTTTGAGATCATCACTGACCTGATCTTTTAAAGAGGCAATCACTTCTTCGCGAAACATATTTCTTGCAAAAGCTACATGCCATGAACTTAACGAGGTCACTTCGACTTGATAGCAACCAACGTAACCCTGCATTTGAAAGGTCTTATTTTCTGATAGTTTCTTCTTGGCTGCCGCAAAAAAAGTTTCGGCGATCTCTGGTGCCATTGGCTGATTGATATTGCCCCAATGAATTTCATTTTCCATGTCTGGGTGCTTAACAACAAACCTTTCTTTTGTAGATCTTCCCGTTGAAGCTCCTGTTTTTACCATCAGGGCACCATCTGGGCTCAGCACACCCTTTTGTTCTTGTAAGGCTTTTTCAATCAATTGAAAGCTTTTCATAATCATCTCCTATGGTCACAAATCTTGTGAGTGAAAGGCTTAGAGTTGTCATTCAAAAAACGAATGCCATTTTTTACAATAGCCACAATGCGTAATCAAGATGTTATATTAGGTTTTTTATAGATTTTTAGTCATCTACAAATTATGTCAGTTAACAGGCGTCAACAATAAATTTTGAACAACAAAAAGGCAGAGTCGTGGCATTTTTAAGTGTAAATGTGAATAAAGTCGCAACGTTAAGAAACTCGCGTGGAAAAAACACCCCCAATTTAATTGAGATGACAAAACACCTTTTGAGCTTAGGAGTCAAAGGCATCACTATCCACCCTCGCCCAGATGAACGCCATATAAAAGAATCTGATGTTTACGAGCTAAAAACCCTGCTTAACGATTATCCAGAAATCGAATTTAATATCGAAGGATACCCATCCCAAACGTTTCTTAATCTTATAAAAGAAGTCAAACCTCATCAATGCACCCTTGTGCCCGACCCCCCACATGTTCTGACCTCCAATGCTGGCTGGGATGTCATTGCCAACGAAGATCTGCTCAAAGAAGCCATTGAAAGCATAGCCTCTTCTGGTGCTCGTTCCTCTTTATTTATTGATCCACATAACTTTAATGAAAGCCAATTTGCTAAATTGAAAGAACTCAAACCAACCCGCGTTGAACTCTACACCGAAAAGTTTGCCGATGATTACGGCACAGAACGTCAGCAGCAAACAACATCTGATTATCACGAATGCGCTCACAAAGTAGCCCAAGCTGGCATTGCCATCAATGCTGGCCATGACCTCAATCAAAACAACTTAAAATATTTTTTAACTCAAGTCCCAGATGTTGAAGAAGTATCTATTGGTCACGCCATTTTCTGTGAAGCCCTGTATGAGGGTATTGATAGCACTATCAAAAATTATCAAAGTCTTTGTGAATCATGAAAATTCATCAAATATATGTTGAAAAAAGTGACCTCAACCCTTACGTCGACAAAAGCTACTTTTATGTTGTCGAACATCAAGGGCAAGCCATTGCTTTTGACCCAGGATTGTTCTCAACAATTGATTCACTTTTACAGAAACATCAACTCAATCTCATTGCCATACTGAACACTCATCACCACCCCGATCATGTTGGTGGAAATATGCAGTTGAAAAAGAAATATAGCTGCCCGGTCTATTGTAGCGAATATGACCAATCGAGAGTTCCTGGAGTCACTAACACCCTAAAGTACAATGAGACTCTAAAACTTTTAAACATTGATATTAAAGTTGTTGATTTAAAAGCTCATACTCTCGGTTTGATTGGCTTTTATATTGAGTCTTTATCAGCTCTTTTTCCCGGGGATGCCCTATTTTCAGCTGGTTGTGGCCGTTTGTTTGAGGGTGATGCTGGAGACTTATTGATGTCTATGAAGACCATTGCCAGCCTCCCCCAAAACACAAACATTTATTGCAGTCATGAGTACACCTTGCAAAACCTCAAGTTTGCAAAATCTATTGAACCTGAAAACTTAACACTCAGCCGTTTCATCTCTGAGGTGGAACAAAAATATAATGCCAGTGAACCAACTGTGCCTTTTCCTATTTCTTTTGAATTCGAGATCAATCCTTTTTTAAAATGTATTAATGAAGATTACACGATGTCACTTGGTTTTGATTCAGGAGAATCTGCCATAAAGCATTTAAGAGTTGCAAAAGACAACTTTAGATAATAATTTTCAGCAAGATTCAAAATAAGGGGGGAACAATGGCTATCACTGGCATTCGTAGCTTTCATTACAACACCAACAAACCAGAGCTTGCTAAAAACTTTTACATTAAGGCATTTGGGTTTCAACTCGACTATGAGTCTCCCGGCTGGATTGCTTTAAAAATGGATGGCGTACAAGTAGCACTGCACCCTGAAAACACTCCTGTAGCAAAAATACCTTGTGATGATCACGGAGCTCACGCCGGTGGTTGTCTCACATTAGAGTCCAATGACATCAAAGCTGACCGCATTCGTTTACAAAGTTTAGGTGCCGAAATTTTAGCAGAAAGTGATGAGCCTTGGGGACATATGTTAACTTTCAAAGATTTGGACGGTAATTTTTTAAAGCTGATGAATCCAAAGTATTAGTGTTTTGTTTAGCTAAACACAAATTACTCTTAATGTGTGTGCACTTTTTGTTGTGCAATAAAATCCTATTTTTTAAACGATTAAGCGCACAATTATTTTTTCAGCAGTACGCATCAATCCTTGTAAAGCAATAGGGTTCAACAAACAATGGAGTTATGAATTACAGTGCTTCAAAAATCTGCAAAATATTTAGCCTAAGCACAACACCACAATTTTCAAAATTTGATCTCATTGAAGCTGAAAACTCTGGCAACATTCCTAAACAAAGTTTAATTGCTCTCAACAAGCGCACGCAAAAATTGTGGAGCCCAGAGCAACTGCCACTCATCGGTGAAAAGTTTGGCTTCATGGAGAAACCTAAATCACCTAAAGTGATCACAACATTTGTTACTAAGGGTGGAGTTTTAAAAACCAGTCTCACTCTCAACTTGGCTCGCATTGCGGCTCTTCATAACATCAACACCTGCGTGATTGGTCTCGACATGCAAGGGGACATCACCACTTGCATGGGCTATGATTATTACTTGGATGACGACTTAAATATCAATGAGGCACTCGAGCAAATCAACGCCACCAAAGGCCTCATGGACTACTACCTCGGTGACTGCACCCTTGATGAGACCATTGTCACAACTGATTTGCCCACGTTAAGTTTTATTCCTGAAACACCAGAGCTGGTCGCTCTTAACCAAAGCTTAAATACAAAAAACAAACGTGAATTTTGGTTCAAAAAATACGTCACCGAGCCTTTAAAAGAAAAGTTTGATCTCATTTTATACGATTGTTCACCCAACTGGAACTTACTCATTACCAATGCACTCACCTCCTGTGATGCTTTGATTGTGCCCGTGGAATGCAAAATCAATAATTTTCGCAATCTTAAAATGTTCAATAGTTTTTTAACTCAATTTAAATCTGAAATGGATTTAGATTTTAAAACCCAGTACGTGCCCACTCGCTATTCTCAAAACCGCAAACTCAGCCGAGAAATTTTGAAGTGGTATGAAGATAATTTAGACAACTGCAGTTCATACTTTGTGCGCGAAAGTCTTCAAGGGGAAGAAGCCAGTGCCCTTTATTTAAGTGTCCCTGAGTACGCTCCTTTATCGCCTTCAGCCCTTGAAATGAATTTGTTGGTCGATGAGTTCTGGCAAAAAATAAATAACAAGCGACGTCGCCGAAAAAAACTTGCTCAGCTATCTCCAAGACCTTAAGGTGCAGCCATGGCAATAGGTTTAGATGACGTAAAAAAAGCTAAGAACAAAAAAAAACAAGCTCAAAAAAACAGCAAGAAAAGAACTACCCAAAAAACCAAACCTTGGGAAAAAGCCGAAGACAAAACACCAAAAGAGACACCTAAAGTTAAAAAACAAGCTTCAAAGAAAGCTCCAACCCGTGCAGACTCCCCTATTGAAGAGGTCATCGCCTGGGCTCAAAAAGTGAAAATATACCCAGAGCTCGAAATTCCAGTGCCTGATTTTTTGTTAACTCGCAAAAAATAAAGGGTGCAGGCTTTAGTTTAAGTCCCTGTTAACACTTCATTAAACCTAAAAGCCCTTCACCTCATTATTTATGTAAAAAGCTCATTTTTTCTAGACAAACACTATGACAAGCATTATAAACATCGTTTTGGAGGCTAAAAATGGCAAAAAAGAAAGGTAAAGTTAGAATCATCACTCTTGAATGCACCGAAGCTCGTAAAGAGGGCAAGTCTCCTTCACGTTATACTACTAAAAAGAACTTTCAGACTCACCCTGAAAGACTCGAGAAAAAGAAGTACAACCCGGCGCTACGCCGTCATACGGTTCACAAAGAAATTAAGTAAAAACAAAGACTTCTCACGTTTTTATAGCGTGCAAGATGGCTGATTTCACCTTGCCCCAACTGCGTGCTAATGGTGAAATAAGTCATGTTTAAATTTATATTATTCCTGCCATTATTCTTTTCATTAACAGCTTTCGCCAAAATGGATCCCAGCATCCAATGGAAGAAGATTGAAACCCCTCATTTTGAGGTGATCTTCAATGAAAAACACACTGAGCTTGCTAAAAGATATGCTGAGTATGCCGAGATTGCCTACGAATACTTGATACCTATTTTCAAAGAAGCTCCGGCCAAAACAGCACTCATTATCAATGATAACACTGACCAGGCCAATGGTTACGCCAGTTTTTTTCCGTACCCTCATATGATGATTTTTCCAACGCTGCCCTTAACGGACTCCACCATTTCTCACTTTGACAACTGGGGTTTGGGGCTTATCATTCACGAATATGCTCACATACTTAACTTTTATCCGGCCAACGGCCTTTACGTTCCGTTTAAATATATTTTTGGAAGCATCGTTCGACCACTTGCCCTACTGCCTCGTTGGTACATGGAAGGTCTTGCTGTAGCACTTGAAACAAAATTCACAAAGCATGGCCGCTTACGCTCTGGTGACACCCAAGCCGCCATCCGCGCTTTTATTCGTGACAAAAGATTAAAATCGATGACTATCGATAAAATCAACGAAGGCAATAACACTTGGCCTTATGGTGGCGCACCTTATCTTTTTGGTTCCTTAGTTTGGCAAAAGACCATTGATGAAGAAGGCATTGATATTATTTATCGCATGCTCCACAAAAAATCCAAACGCTTTCCATGGACTCTAAACAGCACCTTTAAATCTTTTTATAAAACAAAGTACCAAGGCTTCTTGCGCGAAATTTACCAAGAATCCATCGAAAACTACAAAGAAAAGAAAAACTTCGGCCGCAAAGTAGCTATGAAAAAAGGAAACCGAATCCTCGACTTTGCCATCAGCCCTGATTTAAAAAAAATGATCAGTTTGCAAGGAAGTCGAGAAGAAGGCACCCGTTTGATGCTTCACGAGCGCACCAGTAAAAAAGAATTTAATTTTAGTAAAGGCAAAGTTTTGACAAAGACATCACAAACATTGCGAATGGGTTGGTTTTCTGACTCCAACCGAATTTACTATGATAAAGTCGACAGAGAAAACAAACGGTACAATACTCACTTTAAACTCTACACCTATGATATAGCCAAAAAGAAACAAACCTTAATCAAAACTTCGTCTCGCGATTACTTACCTCACATTTCAGACGACAATCAAAAAATCACTTTTATTAAAAATGGCGGGGCCAGAAACTCTTTATATGTTGCAAATATAGATGGCCAAAATGAAGGCCAGATTTATCAAGCAGGTCTAGAAGTCCGTTTATCTTACCCAACATTTATCAATGACACTGAAATCATTTTTTTAGAGCGGTCTCGTGAAGGTCAACAGATTTTAAAAAAGATCACAATTTCAACAAAAGAAGTTAAAATAGTCGATAGCAATCTAAATGATATCATTAAAATCAAACGACAAAAAAATAACTACCTTCTTGTCGCCCAAGACAACGGCACTAAAAATATTTACTCTGGCAAATACCCTTTTTACAAGCTGCAAGCTTTAACTGATTCTGACACTGCGGCCAACAGTGCTATTTGGGACCCTGTTGTTGATCAACTTTATATTTCTCAACTGACCAGTCATGGCAATAGAATTTATTCTCTTAAAAAATCTCAACTGGTGAAAAGCTCATCACTATCACCCGCAAAAAAAGTGGTCGACTACAAGTGGCCTTCTCAATTTGTTGAAAAACCTGATATAGATACAAATTATGAAATTAAAGACTACTCTGCTTGGAAATACATGTTGCCAAGGTACTGGGTGCCATACGCTTATAATGTGAACGATGGGTTTGTCTTTGAAGGCTCTACGTCTTCTTTTGACCCATTAGCAAAGCATGGTTTGTCACTTGGTCTGGGCTACGACACCATCACTGAGCAAATCAGTTACAGCGGGGCTTACCTCAATTCCTCTACCTCTTTAGATATCATTGCTAGCTACGGACTCCTGCACGAACCTCTTTCTGGCACGGACGATTACTTTAAACACACGCGAGGGTCTTTGGGAGCTGGTTTTTTCTTGCCAGGGCTTAGTAATAGTTGGCGCGGAGCTCTTGGAGCAAATTATATTTCTACAGAACAAAATGAATTTCCAGAAGACAAAACTGAACTTGTCGGGCCCAGCATCAGCTTTAATTACGGAAAGTTCAGTGATCACGGCAGCAATCTAAAAACGGGCGTGGTTAATTTTGGTCTTTCTCATCGTCACTTTATTGATCACAAAGATTATCTCGGTATTGATTTAACCATGATGAACTTTGTTTATAACTTTAATCACTTCTTACCGAATGAACATTATTTAATCTTTAGACTCAATGGTGCCATTGCTGACAACATTGAAGACAATGGCTCACAAAACAGCAATAACCTTATCACATACGGTGTAAAAACAATTGGTGGAAACTTCATTGGCAACCTTATCAATAGTAATATCTTGATGCGTGGTTACTCTTCTGGAGCTTTTACGGCAAAACAACTGGCCGTGGCAGGTCTAGCATACGATTTTCCAATCGTCAAAATATACAGAGGCCCAGGAACTGGCCCCCTCTTTTTTAAATCCATTCACTTAAATATTTTCACAGACGCTGCAAGCCTTAAAGGGCGCTACTTATTTACTCCCGATCCTGACAATAGCAACTTGGATGAAGATAATTTTACTTACGTGAAAACAGATTGGGACAAAGTGTTTGTTGGTTCTGGATTTGAAGTTCGTTTTCGCACAACTATATCATACCATGTCCCTGTAGATTTTGTTGTCGGAGGTTACTATGGTTTCGACCGCAATGCGACCGGAGGCTTTGCTCCATTTATCACTTTTGCCCTTGGTGGCTATGGCCCACTTGGCAAAACAAATGATAAAAAATATTTTGGGCTCCTTGATTAAAGACTTATTTTTTTAACGACCGCGAAGGCCTTTAGTGAATGATTTTATCTTCGTCGTCGGCGTCATTTTCGTCTTTAGGCTTCGCTTCTTCTTTTTTTGAAGACTTATTAACGAGCTGTAAAATTTCAGAAAATTTATTGAGCAATGAATTCATCATTTTCTTCACAGCAAAATGATAATCTTTGGATTCAACAGATGTTTTGACGATAGTATTGTTAAAACATATTTCTAAATAGTATAAATCGGATTCGTCCTCACTTGAATCTTTCACTTGCAATTGAATTGTGGTTCCAGGCAATAAATAATAATTAAGAGCTGATAATGACTGATAGAAATAAGCCCTTTTTTCAGGGTTAAACTCGTGTGGAAGAGTGACTTTAATATTGTGTGACATATAAAATCTCCCAGGCAATGAAGCACAATGACTTTTAAATGTTCTCTGTGATGTCACATACTCGTTGTCTCAAGTTGATATGTGCTTTTTGTTGAAGAGCAACAACTCTGCTCTCTAAATATTAACTGCATTTACAATTTTAATTTAACATCATTAAGGTAAGATTTGGCTTTTATTTTGTTAGAAGCCCATAAGTAAGTGTCTTACGAGGCACTGTCTCAAATTAAGACAACACAGTTAAGTTGTAAGTTTCTAAAATGTGATCTGCTCTTTGTAAAACTTTCCATCTTTCAAATCTAAACCAGAAAGTACAACTTGTTTAAGATCATCAAGCTGTATCTCTTTATTATAAGGAGGATGAATTTTTATAGTGACAGGAGTTCGCCCAAATTTTAATTTTTTAAGGGAAAACAAACCAGGACGAGAGTAACTATACAAGCCTCCCCAAAGACCATCCATTGACATCGGTATGATAGGGGCATCCGGGCAAGCTTCTTTAATTTTTAAAATGCCTTTTTTAAAGCGATTCACTTTACCATCACGAGTGATGCCCCCTTCAGGAAAAATAAGCACAAGGTTACCATTGTTAATGTCCTCACTCACCTTGGCAAAAGCTTTGCTAACAAGTTTTGGTCGCTCTCCATCAGCAGAAATAGGTATGGCTCCTACTTTTTTTAAAATGGGGTGAATAATTTTGGCATAATAAAATCGATAGTGAATGACAAAATGTACAGGTCTTGGAATCGCACTCATTATGAATAGCCAATCAATGTAACTGAAGTGATTGCACACAAGAATGCAGGGACCTTTCTTGGGAATGTTCTCTAGCCCTTCAATTCTAGTGTTATAATTTAGCTTTAAATAAATACGTAGTAAAATAAGTGTTTTTGACTCTATAAAAAGAAGGTGCAAATACAAAGCTAAAGGCAGTAAAAGTAAAATTAATAAAAAGTAAATCATAGCGTATGTCCATGCATATAATATACCCAGACAGTTCAAAGTCAAAAAAAGCCAACATATTTTATGCACAACAATTAAGCTAATCCCTGCCAGACTGAATGGGCTCCTCACTTTTCTATTGCTTATGAGATTTGTTAATTTATAACTATAAACTATGTTTAACTTAATTTATGCCACTCTATTTATGACGATGAACTTTTCACCGGGGGAAATGATGCCAAACATTAAAGACTGTCCAGACAAGCCTAACTGTGTTTTTAGTAAAAGTCAGAAAGAGTATGCCATTATTGAACCTCTTCCTTTGTTAGGTGACAAAGAAACAAGTCTAAAAAAAATTAAAGAGGTGATGGCAAAATTACCAAGAACAAAACTGATCAAAGAAGGCCCCAATTACCTTCATTTCACCAGCACAACAAAAATTATGAGATTCACTGACGATGTTGAGTTCGAGATTGATGAAAAAAACAATGTTGTTCATATCAAATCTGCCTCGAGGGTTGGTTACAAAGACTTTGGCACCAACCGTGAACGCGTCGAAGAGATTAGGAGTTTGTACCAATGAGCATAACGACAGAAGACTTATTTAAAAGTCTTTGGCAGCAATATGTGCAGTTGAACCCAACAGCTGAAAAAATTCACACACTCTTAGGTCGTAACAACAAAGTCATATATAATGACCATGTCGCCTTTCGCACATTCAACCACCCAAAATTTGGCGTTGATCATTTGGCACAAACCTTTGAACAACTTGGGTACAAAGCCAGAGGTGAGTACGAATTTAAAGTCAAAAAACTCTACGCCAAACATTATGAACATCCCAACACAGACTTACCAAAAGTGTTTATCAGTGAACTCTTGTTAGAAAACTTCAGTGACAAGTTGCAAACTACCTTTTCACACATAGCTAAACATACCTCTATTGATGTGCGCACATCCGCAGGAGTTTCTTATTCTGGACGTCACTGGGACATTGAGTACAAGACCTACCAAGAGTTGTATAAAGAAAGCCCCTATGCAGCTTGGCTTTACACCTTTGGTTTTTGTGCCAATCATTTCACAGTTTACTTTAATAAACTAGAAGGTTTTGAAGGTCTTCCTCAGCTCAATTCATTTCTCAAAGAAAATAATTTTCAAATAAATGCAAGTGGCGGCGAGGTGAAAGGGTCCCCTGAACTGATGCTAGAACAATCATCGACTATGGCTGAAGAAATTGAAGTGAGTTTTTCTGATGGTAAATTCAAAGTTCCAAGTTGTTACTATGAATTTGCCAAAAGATATGAAGACTCAACTGGAAACTTATACCAGGGCTTCGTTGCAGGCTCCGCAGATAAAATCTTTGAAAGCACCAATAAAACAAATTAATTAACATTTTTTTAGCTTATATTTTGTTATCGTGAACCCAGTACTATCATGGTTAGTGAGGCACCGTTATTGTGAGCGTAGCGAATGACCTCTACTCGGTAGCACTTATTTTGCGATAGGCCCTTCGCTTCG
>JAHDFM010000005.1:0-3880 GCA_020628165.1 Bdellovibrionales bacterium
TTTGATTATAAAAATCCGAAGACAGGTGAAGTTGAAACTTACCCAATCTGTATTTCTCCAGAAAATGTACCAATAAGTTGGGATGATATGTTTGCCTTGTTTGGTTTTGTTTCTTCCAACTTGTCAGACCAAGACTTCACCTCACAGCTTGGTTATCAGTATAGCGTTAATGTTGACCCATTGGACCGTGACCCGCATGAACAACTCAAAAAAGTTCTTAATGGGCAAGGTGGCGATTTACTTGGATACATTAGAACGCTCGAAGGTGACGGCAATCTTGGCCTTAAAAAAGATGCTGAAGGGACATGTGTTCGAGTTTCAAATGTGATCAGAAAACTTTTAAACAACGACCCTGGTGAAATGACATTAGAGCCATTCAATAGTTTTTCTGCTGAAGACATCGAGAATAACTTTAATGAAGATATCGTAGACATACTGAACGTAACGCACAAAGATAATCTCAAATTGGCAGATTTTATTGATAGAGACTCAGGGCTTGAACAATCTACATTCTTTGGACCTATGACCTTCTTGGAAAATGGCAATGGCTCAAATATGAGACCGACTAACAATATCAGTGAGTATGTGTGTTTCTCTGGTGATTGTGATGAGATAAAAAACCGAAACGACATGGTTAAAAACTTCCAAAGCAATTTAAATAAAACTCAGATTCAACAAAATTTACAAGCCAGTCTGCTTGAATTGAGCAATGTCGTTAATACGACACAGGAATCTTTCACTCAGCCTGGCTTTATTGGAGCTAAAGATGCAGAAGGTAATAACAGTAATGAAGTCTTTAACTTTTATGAACTTCATGGAAAGAATGGAAAGAACCCATCAGCAAAAAGAAGAAAAAGCAAGCCAGGACAAATCGCTTATGATGTCAATTCAGAGTTTGCTTTAGAAGAAGCGAACCCGGTTTTAAATAGCAGACTTAAAACTAATTTGGGCGAAGGTAAAAAATATAAAACTGTTGAAATGCCAAAAAAATACAAGCAAAGCAGTCGTTCGGTTTATGATGTGAGTCGTTACTTTGGTGACTTGAGTTATGCCAATAACCTTCTTGTTTATAAATTCAGCGATGATGAAGGCGAGAACCTTGATGAAGATGTGGACACGAGCAAAATAAATTGTAGAGCTGGTCGCAAGCCCATCGATCTTGAAACAGAAAAGTTTTGTTTAGACAAGATCAATCGCAATGAAAATGAGATTCGCTCTAAACTCTTCTATTACCTTAATAATTTTAACATGCGCTATTTTTCATTGGGCGATGAAAAGGTTAGGTATTTTAATCCATCGATGGAAGGTTGTGATTCGACGGCTGATTTAAATTACAACGAGCTTGTTAACGAAACGAACTGTTTTACTGAAATAGAGCACTATACTGATGCTGATTTCAAGAAAATGACAGTTGAAAATGAATATTACAAAAGAAATGATGTGAAGAAAATGTTGCAGTCCTTAAACTTTACAGAGGACTTTGCTGTTTTACTTTGTGACCATATGTTAGATCGATTTAAAAAAATCAACTTTCATGTGTTTGATGATAAAATTATACAAAAAGCTTGTATCAATGATTTAATCAATCAAGTGAACGTTGATCCTGTCACTAAGTTCGATCGAATCAATGGAAACGTCTTGGATGTTGAAAGAAAAGTCCGTGTTTTAAAAACTGGTGCATATGCGTTTAAGGGTGGTAAAGCCTTAAATATTAATGTTTCAAATTCAGTCAGTTTGAATCATGGTGCCAGTTATAGCTTTAGCGCCGGCCGTGGAGTTGGTCCAAAGGAAATCACTGAACTTGTAAAAACAGGAGCAGTGGCTGTTGCTGGTGGTGCTCTTGCAACTGGTAATCTACCTCTATTAGGTGGTGCTGCAATAGCGGGTGTGGTGGCTTCAGTCTTTGACTCAGCTTTTAAGATGATTGTTCCAGATCAAAAATGGTCAAATTCTGTCAGCGCCTCAAGTAGCGAAGGAACTTCAATTAGCGAAGGGACCTTTTTAGTCATGCAAAATGCAACGGTAGATGTAAAGCTGACAGATTATTACCAGTGTGCTGCCATTTCATTCAGTCAGAAGTTTCTGAGACACCTTGGTATAAAAGATCCATCTATGGACGGAAAAATGTCAACTCTACTCACGTTTATAAAAGAGTCTAAAACTAATGACTTAACAGAAGAGCAACTCATAGCAGGTAAAAAGCTTTTCGATGAAGGCTACTCGACAGGGTTATTTATTTGTGATGAATCAGAGCAAACGAAGGCCTCAAGGTTTGGCTATGGAGAAGCTAAGCCATTTCCAATAAGAGAGAACTTTTATTACTTCACACAGCACTTTACTGAAGGTGACATGCTTGATAAGGGCGATATGTCTAATCATCCTTGGTTGAAAGCCATCCGCGGAAAAACTGATATGTGGAGGTTCTTAGCTCTTATAAGAAGCCAAGATCGCTCAAAAGCTCAAAATGACAGTCAGGTAGTGCCTTATTTAAGCACAGCCAAATATGCTGATGCCCTGGATAGTGAAAGAGCAGATTCAGTGAACAGTTGGCATAAAATTTTGCCGAAGAAAGTAAGACACAAAGGACGACTGGGTGATGAGTGGCCAATTTATCAACTCGTGAGAGCCTATCATGGAACAGTACCTACATTTCCAGGTGTTTATTCCACGATACACAGCCCTTGTAACTACACCATGGATTTTCCTTGGGGAGACAACCCTAAAGATTCTTTTGAACCTGACGTTATTAAGGAGTTTTTAGATAAAGAAAAAGTGATCAAAGAGTTTCATACTGAGAGTTTCTTTGATAGCGCTGACTTATTGCCAGATAGCAACGCAACTCAAATGAATGATGATGATTTTGAACAAAGCTCACGAGCGCGTTATCAAGATAATGACTATGCGACTCATTTAGGTAAATATAACAAAGGACTTCTTGCAAGTGGCCAAGTGTCGGATCATATGAACAGGAATAATTTTGATATTTTAAAGCAAGGAAATACCAATTACTTGAATCACCCTGATGTGGTTGCGTTTATGAAGCAAAAAAATTACCAATACATCACAGAGAACTTTCCAATAGGTATCTATCCTGAAGATGACAAGGAAGAGTACTTTTATAAGAAAGAGCTTGATGGCCCATTAAGAGCAGCCATTTGGCAAATGGATAGACATGACGATCACACTAGAAAGAAGTTGATGTTTATTAATCCAAAGACTGGTCATCCAAGTGAAGATAGAATCGAGGCTTGTCACGGTCACTTCGATTTTGACTAATAGTTCGATGAGAGGTAGACGCGCTTAATCGCGCTCTATCTCTAATACGAGCTTTTTTATTTTCATAAACTCTATTGAGTCATATTACTATAATTAACTAAGGCTTTGAATTCGATTTAGTGATGGAACCATTCACAAAAGATGAATGCTTTTGTTCAATCCACTTTAAAGTCTTTTGCGAAGCTCCACATTTTTTTAAAACATGATCTTGTATGGTTTTTTGTATTTGCTGAGCACTTTTGGTAATTTGTTGAATGTGACTTATTAAATCTTGATCGTTTTTCATCTCATAAATGGCAGTTGTTGTTTCGATTATATTTAAACGCTTAAACTCTTGCGCCTCTCGGTTGTTATGATTCTTGGGCCCTACAACTACAGGCACGCCCCAAGCTAGTGGTTCCATCACACTGTGCACTTCTTTTTTGAACGAACCGCCTACAAAGGCAAGGTCTGCCCACTGATACATTTCAAAAAGAATTCCGTACTTATCAACGATCAAATGTTGCTGTCCAGACCACTCTTTGCATTCTGAGTAAAGAACAGCATCATTATTCAGTTTCGTTTTGATATTTTTTATGGTTTTGCTATCTATCTCATGAGGGGC
>JAHDFM010000005.1:3980-155301 GCA_020628165.1 Bdellovibrionales bacterium
TATTCAGTTTCGTTTTGATATTTTTTATGGTTTTGCTATCTATCTCATGAGGGGCGATGACAAGGTTGATGTTGTTTTTTTGACAGTTTTGTACAAAAACTGGGGTTAAGATTTTTTTGAGGTCTTCAGGCCATACGGACCCTAGCACTATCGTGAACTTATTTTTAGTAATGGGGATTAACTTTTTAGGACTCTCAGTTCTATGGATGACCTCATCGTAACGAGTGTCACCGCTGACCTGTGTGAATTGTCCGGATAATAAATTTTTAAAATTTTTCATATCATCTTCGCTGACAAAATCAATGGCACTGAGGTCTTGAAACTTCCACTTGTCAAAAAAAGTGGCGATAGAACCTTTCTTTTTTTGTGTGCGTGAAAACAAGAGAGTAGGCACTCCAAAGCTTTTTGCCTGCATCAGTAGTTCTGGCCACACATCAGTTCGAGCAAACAAGATTTTTTGCGGCTTGAAATGGTTAATAAAAGTACGCACCGGCCCAACTATGTCGAAGGGGAGGGGGTGAGCGTAGTCAACCAGTGGGGATTCGGCGATGGTGTTTGCGTAACTGGGTGAAAAGAAAGTCACCAATGTTTTATAATTGTTTTTTTTTAACAAACGTAGCACGGGCTTAGCATATTCAAACTCACCTGAGCTGCAATGAATCCAAATGGGTTTTGAGTTTTTTGATGCTTTTGCGAGCTGATATTTTTTGTTAAAACGCAAGGCCAAACTTTGGCGAATTTTTTTGAAAAATAAACCAATACTGAAAATAAAAAAAATCACTAAGGGTTGAACGACAGTTCGGTAGCAAAAAAGCATCATGGTTGCAGTTCTTTTTCAATAAGTCGTACGTAGGAGTTGATGTCTTCAGTGGTGATGCTTTGCAAGCACTTTTGAAAGACGCGATTTGAGCAGCCACCACTGCCGTCTTTACTGCAGGGTTGGCAAGGCAGGTCCTTGCTTATGCTCTTTGATTTTGGTCGACTTGGAAAGCCAAACGCTGATGGGCCCATAAGGCCGATGTTGTACTTCCCCAGAAAATCTGCAATGTGCATGGCTCCGGTATCGCCGGCAATAAGTATTTTGCATTGATTAATGAGCCACATGCTTTCAACCCAAGTGAGCTTGCCGGCCAAATTCACACAGCGATCTGGGGCCACTGAAGCGATTGTTTTGCAATAGGTGTCAAGCGGGCCGCCAATGATAAAGAAGTTTCTATTTGGGTTGTTTAAGATGTACTTTTGCCATGAATCCACAGGCCAGCGTTTGAGCTTATGAGCAGCCCCTGGGGCAATGCAAATGGCCTCATCTAGGTATTCATACTTCTCAAGCACCTTTGGCACAGGGAGGTTCAGTGCGTGAGCCTCATAACACTTCTGCCTGACTCCCATGATTTTAAGAGGCCATAAAAAGCTCTCCATAGCTCGAAAGGGCGAAGGGAGAACATTGCGACGATTTAATTTAAAATACATAAAACGCTTGATGCGATTTTTTGGACGAGTGATCAGTTTGACTTTTTTTAGAATAACTAGAGGCCACTTAATGAGGTGAGAGCGAATGTTATTGTGAGCATCGTAAATCAGGCTGTAGTTTTCTTGGCTGAGAGTGCGGTAGAAGTGCTTAAAAGCATCAAGGCCCTTGTTGCGGTTAAAGCTCCACACTTTATCAACATAGCTATTGGTTTTTACAATATCTGCGAACTCTGTTTTTGTGATCCAGTGAATTTCAGCTTGTGGGTATTTGAGTTTAATACTGCGAGGAACTTCCATGCAGTGGAATATATCTCCAAGGCTCGAAAAACGTATAATGAGTATTTTCATTGCATCCTTTATTTATGACTGCTCAATAGCCAATCTGAAATAGCAGGGCTTATATTTTTAGCTAATAAGCCCATATAGAATAAAATAAAGATTTAATAACTTCAACAAACACAGGCCAGAATTTTTGCGGGTACGAACTGCTGTGAACTGCATATTTTGTAATAGAGATTTCTTCAGGAAAATGTTGTTTAAAGATTGTGTGAGCTCGGTACATATGCAACCGACTGGTGACTAAAAAAATACTCTGACAACGAAAAGCCTCAACCAGAGCTAAACTTTGGATGGCATTGCCAAAAGTCGTTTGAGAGTACTTCTCTAAGATAATGTCGTTTTTATCAATGCCCACATATTCAGATAAGCGAGGTAGAATATCAATAAGGCTGGAGTCTTTGTAGACTCCCGATATGATCACTTTTTTGACTCGCTTTTGCCAGAGCAGATCGATCCCTTTTTGAATACGACCTTTTGAGCCAGTTAAAACAACAGCGCAATCAGCATTTCCAGAATTGGTCCATGAACTCACTTCTGTTTTGAGTATCTTTTTTTGCTCGAAGTAAAACATCCCGCAAAACAGAAAGAGAATTCCAAATATTACGATGTATATTTTTTTTATAAATGCCTCTTTAAAGTTAAAATTGTGCGATCACTTCAATTTCAACATTCACGCCTTTAGGAAGAGTTGGCACTTCCACACATGATCTCGCAGGTGGAGCATCTGTGAAGTACTTGGCGTACACTTCGTTTACTTTGGCAAAATTGTTCATATCAGTGATAAAGATCATAGTTTTGAAGATATCTTTGAAGTCAAGACCAGCCTGAGCGAGCACAGCCTTAATGTTTTGCATAACCATTTCTGTTTGTTCTTGCACGTCGCCCGTGAAAACTTCGTTCGTTTTTGGATCAATTGAAATTTGACCAGAGCAGTAAAGGAAGTTTCCAACTTTGACAGCTTGGCTGTACGGACCAACAGGTTTTGGAGCGTTGTCAGTGTAAATGATTTCTTTGTTCATAATAAGTGTCCTTGTGTTTGAAAGTTAATTAAAAGTAAAAAATCATTCCAGCTTTGAGAGGATGGTTGGCAATTGTTTTAAAAGTGATGCCTTCTCCCGCTGTGGTGATTCCAAGGCCTGCCTCAAATGTGATACCAAGGTTTTCTAGCCCTGGAATAAAAAACTCAGCCCCACACAGTACTCCAAATTCAACACCCGTTTCTGTGTCTGACACATTATTTACAGTTGTTTCTTGGCTCACGAAGGCCGTGTGCCCACCAAGGTAAAAATTCATATTGGCTTCAAAGAATATGATTTTATGTGCTTTTAAAAGAATGCCAAAGTTAGAATCATCATCGTTAGTGTCGATACCGAGAGCTGCCGCAAAAGAAATATCGCGCAGGGGAGTGTACTTAACTTGAATGGACGGCGAGCTTTGAGTGATGAAGGCGTCTGAGTAGCCGATACCTACACGGTCAGTTAAATCAACGGCCCAAAGCTGTGAGCTAAAAAGCAAAGTTAAAAGAATGAATAGAAAGTTAAATTTCATAGTGGCCTCCCGAATAATAAAACCTCTTTGAGTTTGCATTTTTAGCAGTGGAATCAGAGAGGTCGATGGTAAAAAATTTAAACTGACAATAGTATAAATGCCTGTAAAGTCCAGTGATTTGCGGTCAGAATTATTCTTGTAGCACAAATATTAAGCAATAAATTTAGACAGTTGCAATTTTCAAAAAAAAGATCTAATTTCTCCCTACCAAATCAAATGGGGCCTTAGCTCAGCTGGGAGAGCGCCACGCTGGCAGCGTGGAGGTCAGCGGTTCGATCCCGCTAGGCTCCACCAAATTCACGGGCGTGAATTTTGCAACTTTCAAAATCCATCAATTAAATATCTAAAATATTAAAGAATGGTTTCAGTAGCTTAGCTGGATCTTTTTCAACAAATATTTCGCAGCCTTTCCTGACATTTCGTAAGTTTGCTTAGTTTTGCTTAATGAAATGCTTAGTGAATAGCAAGGTACAATTCGTAATAAAAAATAGCAGTTCCTTCAGTTGTAACACCTGTAAATACAGGAAACTTTGTTGAGCACGACGCTGGCAGAAACGTTATATTTGAAGCCAGCGCTCGGCTGGCAGCGGTGTGCTTGAAAAGTTAAAGAAAATTGAAGTTCGCTTGAGTCAGTAATTGTTGCACCTTTTTTGGAATTGCTTTTTATTTGATGATTGTCATTTAATAAAAAGAGCCATGCAATGTCATTAGCATTTGGTTGCGAAATATAGTTTAGTACCTTTTGTTATTACAATAATATCAATCAAAACTATATTTCTTATCTTTTTCTATATATTTTGTCTCGATTTCAAAAATTGTACACGGGTGGTTGCAAAGTCGCTTCATAGAATCTTTTGTTCCTGTTGCCATTTTCAAGCAAGAATATCTTCAGATAGTCAGGTTCAAATTGTTGATCGGGCAGCAAAGTTTTCTGCGTATATGGGGCCCATTTGTATTGGACATTGATTGATTTGCACTTTTCCCTTTTATTAGTTCGATTTTTACTATATTTATTTTCGACCATTAAAATACGATTTAGGCTCGACAAGCTTAAGGGTGTTGGTTGGTTTACTTACGGACTCAGAAGCTTTTTGATCGTGCTTACCAATTTTCTTCAGAGAGGCCACCTTTTAACTCAGTACTTGTCTGCCAACTCAACTAAGTTAATTTCAGGCAATTGCCACTGTTCAGACACCTCTTTTCAGATTACAAAAATTATTTTATCAATTTGTTATATATATCCTGGCGAGGGTAATTTATCCGAGGTAGCAATTTAAAAGTTTTGGCTTCGAGGTCTATGATTGTAAGTTGACCACTCCAACCTTGGTGATAGATGCTTTTTTCATCATCGCTCAATAGTATTCCAAAATAGCCAAAAAATCTTGAGCCAGTCTGTGGCGTAAGAATGTGCACATTTATTCCTGAATAGTCTTTATTGTCTTCTTTTTTTGCAATGTAGACGTCAGTCAGCTTGCCGTTCTCTAAGTTTATTTTAGAAAATGATGAGTACCATCTAAATGAAGGTAAATATGCATATTTGTTATCCCGAGTAACTGCTACTTGAGATAACTGTGATGATGTTGGGCTCAATAGTGCTTGTACATCAATAGCACTTCTGATTTTTTCTGTCTCAAATGGTACAACAGTTTCTTCGTTTGTAAGTAAATTATATTTGTAAATTTCATTCTCATAAAAACAAATTAACATGGTTTCATCTTTAGTAACTAACTGATTGTACTTGCATTTAGGAACCATAAATGGGTATCTATGAATTTTTTTGGTACTTAAGTCAATCTTAAGAAAGTGATAATCAATAGTATCCACATATAAATATTTTTTTGATTCGCCGAGCTGAATATACCTAGGAGAAAAATTTAGTTTTGTGCCGTCAATAGTGACTTCTTCTCTAGGTATAAAACTTTTAATTTCTCCTGAGTCTTTTTCAACTGTTTCGATGCCATTATTTCCTCTGGTAATATAAAATAGATTAGTGTTGGCATTATATGTGTAGTCAAATCTAAACCTTAAGGCCCATGATGAATTTGTAGGAAGTTTAATTTTCTCAGAGCTGTAGATTTGATTTTTTGAAGGGTCACTTAAGTTATATTCAACAAAATTTATAGTAGACGCCTGAATATTCCAATTGAATGAATAAATATGTGGGGTTGTCTTGTTCATTCGGCATAAGCTTTCATCGCAAGCCTCTTCTTTGCTTGCTGATGCTTGGCCCCCATCAAGTGAAGAACAGTCTTTACCGCCGTTTTTTGGTTCAGGATTAGTGCATGTGCGCGTTCGCTCTAAAGTTTTAATGCATTTTTCATTGCACTGGCTTTCTTTCCAGATTGACCAAGTTGTCCAATTTCCATCAATAACAATCTGAGAGTCAATTTTGCACAGCCCTTCATTGTTGTCACACATCTCTGTTTTTGTATCAAAAGGTTGTCCTCCATCAACTAGAGAACAGTCTTTGCCCAGTGCATTTGGCATTGGGTTGGTGCATGTTCGACTTCTTGTTAATGTTTTTGTGCATGACTCATTACAAGTGTCCTCTAAGGCCCAAGCAGACCATGTGCTCCAGTTGCCATTTATTGTTATCTGATTATTTGGACTTAAAAGTGAATTTAAACTGTGCTGGTTTTGAGACTCAAAGCCTTCACCACAGTTATTAAACCCTAAAAGTATAATCACCCCTAAAAAACTAATAAATATGAATTTTTTTTTCATTTAACGTACCTAATCCCCTAGATTATTTCATTTTAGCATATTTTATGAAATTCAAGTAAATTACTGGACTTAAGTTGTATCAAAATGGGACTAACTCTTAAGGGGTGATGTAAAAAAAGGTTCAAGGTACTTAATGGCAACGGGATTGTCTGCCATTGAGGGTCTGAAACCTTTTTGATTGTTTCAAGTTGATACCAAAAGTTGTAAAAGTCATCTTTTACGGGTATTCGGAATATACTGATGAAGTGCGGATAAAGAAATTATTGACTAATAAACGGTGTCTTTTTCTTGTTATACCTTTAACAATCACCATTCTTTTTTATAATAACTGTTCACCAACTTTTGAATCAAGTCGTATTACTAAAAGCTTAACTCAATCATCAATAGATGAATTTGAAACTGGATTTTCAGTTCTTTTTAAAAACTCATATGTCGTAGATAAAGCTAAATTTAAAAGTTCTAGCAGTGATGAACTTAGCTTTTCCTGCAATTCCCCACAATCAGATACCATTGTTAATCATGCCAGTAAGCTAAGTATAGAAGAGATAAATAATACTGTAAAAAATATTTTAGATGTTGAAATTCAAGCTGAAGACCATTATCCCAAACAAAAAGCAGAGCTAGTTTTTCAGGGGGCCAATGTTTTTACTGTTGAACAAACTCTATATGCTAGTCTCAACAGCCTGGCTAGTGAAGTGGCTGATCGTTTCGTCCAAAGTTTGGCTTTAGGCTCTAACGAAATTTGGTCATGTGATTTTTCACAAGAATGTACGGAAAAAATCATTAGAGACTTGCCTCGATATCTTTGGCGTCAAGTGATGAATGTAGAAGATTCATCGAGAATCAATGATTACCTGAGTCTTTCTGAAAATAGCAATTTAGGTAAAATTAAAGCTTTAATTAAGTTCTTAATAATTTCTCCACAGTTTATAACAAAAAATTATCAACAAAAAAATGCAAGTGAATTGTCGATAATAGATCTCAATGAATACTCAAATCGTGTGAGCTTTTTTTTAAAATCGTCATCACCTTCAATTGATTTTTTAGACAAACTTGATGCGGATCAATTTAAGAGTACAGATGAAATATTGACATATATGTTTAATGGTCTTCGCGAACCTGGACAGTTAAGAACCTTTATAACTAATTTTTATGGCGAATGGCTTGGGATCAAATCTCATTTAGAAGATAAAAACAGCTTTGGGAGTGAAACAGTTGACAAGATAGCAGCTGATCAACTCAATCATCTTGTTCAACTTTTTGAAAATGATGCTCCTTTATCATCTTTACTTGACGGGAGATAATCATTTTTAACTTCTAAATTTTTTGCCTTCAAGACGTTTTCAGAAGAAAAAGATTCCGATCCAATCAGACGGGGACTGTATTTGTTATCAAATATTTCATGTTTTGAATTGCCTAATTTAACTCCAGCCCTCGAGGCTGAGATAGTAAGTGTTGAAGAGTCAAATGACTTTCCTCATGAGGGCAATAACTTAGAAAAACTTGCATTTCATAGATCTAGACCTGAGTGCAGCAGTTGTCATAGTATCATAGATCCTAAAGCCGAAGGTTTAGAAAGCATTGGTCCCTTCGGTAATTATCGGACTCATTACCCAAATGGTGATAAAATCAATATTAAAGCACAACTTGCAGGTAAGGTTTACACCAACACCAATGAGTACATGGAAATTATGAGTAAAACAATAGACTTTAACGTTTGTTTTTCAAACAAGTTAAAAAGTAAAATAAGAGCTGTTAAAGACAACTCAGTCAATTCATGTTTTTCGCCTCAACGTTTCAACAGGGCGAGAGCACCGGTATAAGAAGTCAAATTTATAATTTATTACAATCTGAAATTTTTAAAACAATAAAAAGACCTAATTATTAAAAGGTAAATGTAGAATGAACAATAGTTTTTTATACGACAGACGGCAATTTTTAGCTAAGCTCTCACAACAGCTTGGGCTGTACACCGCTGCAGGGCTCTATAGTCAAAATGTTTTTTCTCAAAGCCAAAGCTTAAAAAAAATATAATTTTTATTCACTTCAATCATGGAGCCAATATTCCTAAGGATTTAAATAATAGTGAAATTAATATTAAAGGAGGTTTTCAATTTGGTTCTGATTCTAGCATTTCTAACTTATCATCTGTAAAAGATGATGCCCTTTTCGTAAGACGTACAAGTAATAAATTTAAAGGGTACAATGCTCCTTATAGAGTCAATCAAGCATCTATTTTTACAGGTTATCCTGCTGTGGATAATCCAAATTTTAAAAATTTAATAAACTCACCGTATGCGGGGAAAAGTGTTGATGTCGTTGCTGGGGATTACTTAAAAAATAAATATGCCACAAAAAATCCTTATCTTACTCTGGCTCATGCAACACAAACTAGTGGTGGGGCAGACAGTCCTAACCATGCGTTCTGGTGGAAAACATCAACGTTTGCTAAAAGTGGCTCACCAATTATTCCTTCAACAAGTCCACGCTCTGTCTATAATATCATGAAGCAAGATATCAGCTGTGGAGTCGTAAGTAATTCACCTGAAGATAATACAAAAGAAATACAAAGCCTACTGAATGAAGTGGAGAAGATTAAATTAATACGTGACAACTTTAGTAAATTTAATAGCAAGTACCTTCTTCCTCCTGAAGAGGTTGAGAAAATGATTGCACAAGTCAGTTCCAAAATTGAAAGTAATGAGGCTAAAATTAACCAGCTTAAAAACAATACACCCATTGAGAGTAGCGATTCTTACTGCCGAGATTTCAGCTTGCAAACTTCTGGATACAAACAAGGGCAATACAATGGCTATGATGTTTTCGACAAAAGGAGCAATGCTTTTTTTGACCTTATGGTTCTAGCATTCAAGTCCAATTACACACGCAGCATATCGTATTACTGCAACAATTGGGCTAATGGGAAAGATCACCGGCAAGGTGGCCATAAAAAATACAACAATGCAATCATTAGAGAGTATTTGTCTGGCTTGACAAGAACATTAAACAACTTAGTTCTTAGATTAAAAAAAGCCAATATTTATGATGAAGCCATGATTGTGTTCGCTTGCGAATTGCCATTACAAAACAACGGATCCAATGATAGCGCAACACACAGAACTGACAATATGCCTTGGTTAATCGTTAACTCTGGAAAAACGGGCGAATACAATGATAGCACAACTTTGCATCCTGGTGTTATCCACTGTAATATTCTAAATCGCCTTGGAATGTCTATGTCTATATTCAGTTCAGCTGACCACGAATTAGGGCGACCAGGAAATAACAAGATAAAGATCTTATAATGGCTTTGCCTTCAGGTCCTAAACTGCAATGGAATCATCTGCCATTGAGGGCCTGGAACCTTTTAAACTAGACCACCCATAAGTCTATGAATAGCTTTGGAATAAGTGCTCATTTGCCGATAAATATCTGTAAAATTAAAAAACAAATAAAGGCCAAGCTAATCATTCATGCTGTTATATTAAAACGTTACACGTGGTTCTTCTCTGTAGTGTTACTTGTGTCATCGAGCATTTGGGGCTTTCATCCCCTCATGGCTGAGACGATGTCGCAAGCTGAGTTTTTAAAGTACAAAAAAAAGTATATTAAAACCAAGTCCAATATAGACCTTTTCAACTACGCCAATGCTCTCTATATGCGTGGGCAATACAATCTAGCTTATAAAGGTTACCGCTTAGTAGTCACTAGAAACAGCAAGCTTGAAACGTTCGCACGTTACTATATGTCTCTTGCATTGATCAAAATGGACAAAAGCAAACAGGCCTTAGATTTGTTAACCAAGTTAGCTCAAGATGATTTAAAACCAAACTTACGAAAAAATGTGACGGCAAAAATTAAAGCATTGTCGAAACAAAAAAAATCTGAAACTAAAGTTTACGTTAAGAGAAAGAGATTTAACCTTTTGACTGATTTAAGCTTTGGCTACAATACAAATCCTGAACTTAACTCAGATGATGAAAACTCCTTCGATGATGAAGATGCTGGTGATATGGAGTATAAGGGAATGTTGAATGCCAGTTATTGGCTGTATGATTCACTCAAGTTTGATAGTAAGCTGGCTGCGACGATGACTTATTTGAGCTATACAGAAAAGCAAGACCTCACTAATATGCTGTTAAGCACTAATATAGCAACAGCCGGCTACATAGGCCTTTACCGCTTTCGCATAACTCCCGCTTACACTCAGGAATATAACGATGGTGAGCTTATTCTATCCAATGTAAGTTCTAATTTTGACATCGCTAGAAAGTTACCTAAAGGTCTTATTAGTCTTGGGGTCAATTTCGGGATGAATTCACCTATGGCTGATGAGTTCAATTATTTAGAAGGCGAGCGTTTCTTTGTATACAGTGACTTTTCATATAAGTTTAAAAAAACAGCTCTTTATTTGTACGCCGAGTACTTTGATAACTCTTACATCGATGAAGTGCAAAATGAGTCCAATAATGGCTACCAGTTGTCTGCTAAGTTTAAATATTATTTTAATAAGTCATTTTCTGTTGAAACTGGATATCGCTATAAAGTAAGAAAATATAACGAGTCAAATCTGTTTTTTGATGACGGAACAAGAACTTTTAGCCTTAACTTAGCAAGAGAAGATGAGCTTTCTCAATTAGATTTAGCAATTAATTACAATTTATATAAGGGCATGGATATGAGTTTGATTTTGTCTCAAATTGAGAACAAATCAACATTTGATAGTATTTTCACAGACGTGGGTGACAAAAACTATGAACTATTGAATGTAAAATTGAATTTTGGATTTTATTTTTAGAAAATGTGAAACTTTTGTCGTGGTGATTCGTCAACTAGATAACAAGTTAGTGACTAAAACTGGAGGTTTTATGAAATCATTAATATTAACAGCGACAATTACTTTATTGAGCTTTGCAGCTTCTGATTTATTTGCTGAGGACTTTAAGAGTCATCGCCAAATAAGCCCAGAAATGAAGGCCGAACGTGAAGCTTTTAGAGCTGAGGTCAAGGCAAAAAAAGATGCTATTAAATTAATTGAAAATGATGAAGAAAGATTGGCGGCCAAAGAGGCTTTGAAGGCTGAACTTAGTGCTCACCGTGAAGCTAAAAAGAATGAGCGCATAGAAGCAATGTTAGCTGATGGTCTGTCTCAAGAAGAGATTGACGAAAAAATGCAGGCGAGAAAAGAACGTCGTCAAAAAAGAAGAAGTAAAAACAGAGGTAATTAATAGGAATCAAAATATTTAAACAGGAACTGACAAAAAAGTGTTCCTGTTTATTTAGGAGACTATGATTGAATTAAAGCTTGAAACAGTGATTGAGAACTTACTGCGTGACGATCTAGAGAAAGATAAAACTCTCTTTTATGATTTAACGCATAAGTCTTTGTACAATTACTGTCTTATCCTTGCGCACAAACCAGAAGTTGCTGACGATCTTTTACACGACACGTACATCAAGGCTTTTAAAAATTTGAGCACTTTATTAGATAGATCAAAGTGCAATGCCTGGTTAAAGAAAATCGCAAAAAATATCTATTTAGATCTTTTAAAAAAATCATATGTAAAAAATGAAACTGATATTTTTGAAGATAATTTTTTTGCAACCTCAGTCGATGATAACCTGGTCATGCATGACATCATCAATACGATGCAAACTCTGAGTGTTGAATTTCGCGAAGTTATTTATTTGATAGATATGGAAGGTGTCGATTACACGTCAGCAGCACATATAATAGGTATCACTGCTGAAGCTGTGAAATCAAGAATTCACAGGGCTAGAAAAAAATTTATTAAAAACTACAATTGCACAAGTGCCATTCCTGCAAAATAGGTGTTAAAATGAATGAGAAAGACTATTTTAAAAAAATCAATGAACTGAATAAACTTTTTGTAAGTCCAAGTTCTGATTTGAAAAAACGAGTTTTAAAAAGCTCGAAAAAACCAGAAGTGACACGCAAGCCTCAAATACTATTGTCAATAGCTGCTCTTTTTATCTTCACCTTAGCAATAACAGCCATCATGAACTCCAATAAAACTGAAGATTTAACAATTGTTAAATACGTCACCAATCAAAACTACGTTGCTCACTTTAAACTTGAAGATATGAACTTAGATAAAGCTTTCTTTGTAGAGCTTGAATTGCCAGAAAACATTGATATCGTATCTAAGAATAAAAGCATTTTGAAAAAGAAAAACTTTATGTTTATGTGGTCTGTCTTTTCAGACACTAAAACGGTGAGTTTTCCTTTTAAAGCCTTAGAAAAAGGTGTCTTTGATTTGCAAATTAAAATTCTGGATCAAAATATGGAACTTATCGAGACAAAATCAATCACATTAGAAGTGCAAGAGGGGTAAAAAGTCATGTTAAAAGGAGTTCTAATAATTTTATTGTCATTCACAGCCTTAGCTCTTTCAGCTGGAGAAGTGAGGATGGCCACATCAGAAGACATTGACCTGTTTGACAAAGCCGTTGAAGCTTCTAGTCAAATTGAGAGATCTGACTTTAAATCAGGCCTTGTGAAAGACAAATCGAAAAAAAACAAAGCAGTTAGAAAAGGAGATCTTAAGAACCGGCCGCCTTTTAAAGGAGATGCCTCTGATTCTAAAAACAGACCCTCCACAGGTAAAAACACAGTTGAAGGACGTTTTGATCAACTCGAAGAAAGAGCACACAATAAAAGACGCAACAAAAAACGCAGAAAACGGCCTTAAACTAGGTTTTTATGAACAAACTCATTATCATTATATTAACGAGCTCACTGTTATTTCTCTATCAGAACTGCTCCGTTCTGGAGACGGAAACAATCACCGATATGAGCTCAAAAATAACTGGTGTTGCCAGTATAAATGGCGAATCTTATATATTGAATGATTCTGAAATGAGCTTATACCTTCAAGCCGAACAAAATTATTCAGGCTATAGCAAGGATATCCCAACGCAAGAGAGTCAAATCACAGATCTCAACAATATCAACTTAAAAAATAGCATCAACTTAACTGAGTATAACTATCTGTGTATGGTCGGTAGTGCCGGCAATTCAACAACATACTACCCACTGGCTTTCTACAATTATGAAAGCGTCTCAGACTATTTAGTGCCCATTTGCATGACAAAGTTATCTTGTGTGAACATTGTCTCAGAATTAGGCGCAGTTAAACCTATGTTGAGTGAGCTGTGTTCTCAAAACAGCTTAGCTAAGTCATTTAATTCAGAAGAAGTTCTTCAATTAGTAAAACGTTACTAGGCTCATTTAAATTTTTTTATTTTTTGTGAAACTTTTGTGCGATTAGGTCGTCTTCTAAATATTGGGTGGGAGCATTTTAACTAAATTCATTTTAAATCAATACATAAAAAATTAAAAATGCACTGAAATATACTTTAAAGAAAGGTTGCCTATGAAAGTTATTCTTTTGCTTATGTTTTTTTTAGTATCAAGTTGCACAATTGAAAATGAAGAACTGTCGGTCGATTCATTCTTTCAAACTAATTTTCCAGATTTTTACAATGCCTTTGTGGGAAAATTAGATTTCAATAATCTTCCAAAATACAGATCGCAGGAAATACCTTTATATATAACCAGAGACAATACTGACAGCAATGAGATCACTGACTCTGGTGCCTTACTTGGGCGTATATTGTTCTATGATACAAAGCTATCTACAAATGATTCTATCTCATGTGCGAGTTGTCACATTCAAGCACATGCCTTTGGAGATACGGCCCAAGTAAGCATTGGGGTGAATGGAGTCACGGGGAGGCACTCAACAAGGTTGATCAATTCGCGCTTTTCAGACGAAGCGAACTTCTTTTGGGATGAGCGAGCATCTTCTCTTGAGGAACAAACCACCATGCCCATTCGAGATCATTCAGAGATGGGATTTAGTGGAACATTGGGTGCTCCTGACTTTGATGACCTCATAGCTAAATTATCTGCAGTTCCTTATTATACGGATTTGTTCACGTATGTGTTTGGCACAGCTGACATCACAGAAAATAGAATGCAATTGGCGCTCGCTCAATTTATCAGGAGCATACAGTCTTTTGATTCAAAGTATGACATTGGCCGTTCACAAGTGACTAACGACAATCAAAACTTTCCTAACTTTACGACTGATGAAAACCTTGGCAAGAAGCTATTTTTAGATCCCCCCAATGTAGGTGGGGCGGGCTGTGCTACTTGTCACACGCCACCAGAATTCTCAATTGATCCCGACTCATTAAACAACGGAGTGATTGGGGTTTTTGCAGGTGGTGTTGATTTGACAAACACAAGATCGCCAAGTTTAAGAGACTCGGTCAAACCAGACGGCAGTAGCAACGGGCATTTCATGCATGATGCAAGCCAAGTAGATCTAGAGGCCGTGATAGAGTTTTATGATAATGGAGTTGTTGATAATGCCAACTTAGACCCAAGGCTACAGCCAGGTGGTAATCCACAAAATTTAAACTTAACCGCTTTAGAAAAAGCTCAGTTAGTCGATTTTATCAAAACCCTCTCAGGCAATGATGTCTACACCAACGAAAAGTGGTCGAACCCCTTCTAACATGTGCTCGATTTTTACTAGCTGATTACGGACCAGTGAGACAAAGAAAGTATAAACGGTTCCAGGTTCTCAGTGTCGGTGTTGCTATCTACCGGTGTGGGTTAGGAACCTTTTTATTGCTATTAAACTCTTAATTCCAATCAAAAACATAAGTTCTAGCAGAGTTTATCAAATTGAAGTTCAATTCATTTTTAGACCAATCTATATCTATTTTAGGAATCAAACCTTTCGTAGCCACCCAACCGCCGCCATATCGACGTATTTTATTGTCTTTTATAGTTTTAGCTAATTGATCTCCATAAAGGTCTTTTAAAGAGATTGTTTTAATGAGTTGACCATGTCGATATATTACAACCTCTGGTGAGTTTCCTGTCTCTTTGTTTTTGTAAGGGCCGAAATATATATTTCCAATAAGTAAAAGAGTTTCACCAGCTGGCGAAACTAAGTATTCACGTCTTCCAATAAAAGTATCTACTTTCCAGAGGACATTGCCTTTTTCTGTAGTAATGCTTGTTGTGCCTTCTGTAGAGTAAGAGTCATCTTTTTTTCTGACTGAGATGATTGTTAAACCTTTGTCTCCAATAGTATGATTGATGTTGTCCTGATTTTTAAAGGGAGCGGGCTTTAAACCAAAACATAAGTTAGGAATTAGTAATAGACCGCAGATGAGTAAAAAGTTGCTTAATGTTTTCATTTTTTTCCTTAGAAACAATTTATATTAAAATTAATTTTATTAATTCATTGAGAGAAGGTTATAAACTTTTTTTAATTCCCAATATAATATTGAATGATCGAGTTAGAGATTTCATCAGAATTCACATATTCCTTACTTTTCTTTGCAGATTTTTCTTGAAGTCCACACTCTCTAAAAGTTTTAGTGGGCTTCATCATTTTAGCTATATTTTTTATATCACATTTTTTCTCAATAGTTATGAACAGTTCATTAGTGATATCTTCAAACTGAGACTTTATGCGTTTTTTTGATTTAAACGGCACTGTACTTACCAATTGTACGATGGTTCTTTCTGATCCATCCTTACAAGACTCATTAGCAAACATAATATTGAGAGGAAAGTTATCGATTGTCCAACTCATCAATAGTATGTTGGCTTTGATAAGAGAAGGGTGTTCGTTTGGAGAAACATTACGGTCGGAGATAAGTTTGAGGTTTTGATGTTCACTGATCACTTTTTTGACACAATGAAGATTAGGTTGGTAACCAATGATTTCTTTTTTTACTCTTAAATGTGCATCACAAGCCGTCAGCATAAAAATAATTATCAACAAAAATGTTTTAATCATATTTTTTATTATCGCAACATATGTAAGATCGCAATGTGTAAGCTAAAATAAATGTCACACATGTGCTTCAACTTTTAAATAACTAGCTAAATAAAATTAGCCCGATGAACTACATGATATAGCGAATTTGGTCCTAAGTTAAATATGGCAATATAATTATCTACCATTGGTATCCTAGATACTTTCTGTATGCACAGAGTTAATACCGGTTATCAGTCCTCAGTAAAATGAGTCTAATATTAAAACTCATCAAGTCATTTTATTAACCTATCGAAAACATAATATTTCTGGTATCAAATACATGAAAAATTGAGGGGGAAATGTGCACATAAAGACTGATTTTGAAACTCTAATTGAATCTAATCTAAAACGACGATCTTTTATAAAAAATAGTGTAAAACTTGGTCTTGCAAGTTTTGTCCTGGGCGGGACGACGTCTTTGGCTTCGAGTGCAACAACGGACCTTCTCGGCTTTGAACAAATCCCTGCCAACAGTTTAGACACGGTCACCTTACCTGAAGGCTACAGCTGGGATGTGGTCATTCGCTGGGGGGATCCATTGTTCTCTGGAGTTGAGAACTTTGATCAAAACACACGAGGCACGGCGGCTTCTCAAGAACTATCTTTCGGAGACAACAATGATGGCATGAACTTTTTTCTTCTAGAAAAAGATCACGGACTTATAGTTGTGAACAATGAATACGCCAACCTTGAACATATCATTCCTAAAAAAGTAAAAACTAAAGATGACATTTTAAAAACCCAAGCTGCAGTTGGCCTTAGCCATTTTGAAGTCAAACGAATTAGCGGCCGCTGGATTTTACAAAAAGATGGGATGCTTAATAGACGGATCACAGCACAAACTCCTATGGCATTGTCGGGGCCAGCTAAATACAATGATCATTTAAAAACAGCTGAAGACAAGCAAGGTGTTTCGGTCAAAGGAACTTGGGCTAACTGTGGTCAGGGTAAGACCCCTTGGGGCACTTACTTAACTTGCGAAGAAAACTTTAATGGTTTCTTTGCCTCATCAAATGATGACGTTCAACTCACTAAAGATCAAACGAGGTACGGAGTTAAGCGAAGTGATTGGAATTATGAATGGTATAAAATTGATGATCGTTTTGACCTTTCAAAAGAGCCCAATGAACCAAATCGATTTGGCTACGTTGTTGAAATAGACCCTTTAAATCCTACTGATGTGCCCCAAAAAAGAACTGCTCTAGGTCGTTTTAAACACGAGAATGCAGAAGTGGTGATAGCAGATAACAATCAAGTGGTTGTTTATATGGGAGATGATGAACGAGGGGAGTTTCTTTACAAGTTCATCTCTAAAAATAAATATGTTGAGGGCGACAGAGAACATAATAAAAAATTATTAGATGATGGCACACTTTACGTTGCGAGGTTTGATATCACCAACAGTGAAGGTTACGGCGAATGGGTTGAGTTAACCTTTGGGAAAAACGGTCTTGATGAAAGTAGCGGATTTAACAACCAAGGGGATGTGTTGATTTTTGCAAGGCGTGCCGGAAGTGTTGTTGGCGCCACCACCATGGATCGACCTGAGTGGGTGGCTGCAGACCCTTTGAGTAACGATGTGTACTGTGCTCTAACTAACAACAAAAATAGAGGAAAGCGCTCAAATGCTGGTGGTGATAGCACACCTGTGGGTGGGCCGAACCCAAGAGAGGCGAATCTTTACGGACAAATCTTACGTTGGTCACCAATGAATGGCGATCACACAAATCATAAATTCACTTGGGATTTATTCGCTATGGCTGGTAACCCTGAAGTGCATCAAGGCTTAAAGGCCGGCTCTCAAAATATTAATAAGCACAATATGTTCAATTCACCAGATGGGCTTGCTTTTGATTCTTCAGGTCGTTTGTGGATTCAAACAGATGGCAAATATAGCAACGAAGGTGATTTTGCAGGCATGGGCAACAACCAGATGCTTTGCGCTGACACAAACACGGGTGAAATCAAAAGATTCATGGTTGGGCCTGTGGCCTGTGAGGTGACTGGTCTGTCTTGGTCACCAGATCAAACAACAATGTTTGTCGGCATACAGCACCCAGGTGAAAAGGGGCGTAAGTCAAACTTTCCAGATGGGGAGGGTAAAGTGCCAAGGTCTTGTATCATTGCCATCACCAAAGATGACGGTGGAATTATTGGGAGTTAAATGACTTTTTTGTGTTCTTTGAGTTGATCATACATTGGCAAGTTAAACAAATGGCCACTTAGTTTGATTCAATTGTCTTATAACTAAACTAACTTGCTCATTTTAATTAAACAAACTTAGATCATTTGTAGATTGTTCTAAAATTCTTGTAATCAATTGAGGCTCATCAGTTGGGTTGAGGCACAAATGCAATATATTAGTTAGAAGCTTTTCATTTTCTGGCTGATATTTTTTAATGATGTCATAACAAAGGTATAAGTCTCTCGTCCATTTTTGTTCTTTGTCTTGGTACTTCTGAAAACCAGATCGGAGGATCTTTTTCATAATCCACGTGCAAAGATCTTTGATGTCTTCTTTGTCAGTATTTCCTTTGAGTTCTTCCTTTGTGATTTCAAAAGTTTTATTTAAAGATTTTAGCGGGCCAGACATTTCGGAGAGCTTAATAGGTGGCAGCTCACTTGAGTGATCTTTGCCGTAAACACAAACGCTTTGAGTTTTAATTAGCTCGTGAAACAAAGATGGAGCTCCGTCCTCTCTTTTCTTAGCAATATCTTGTTCGGTGCCTCCAAAAAGTTCGACACCAAGACAAAACGGATACTTTTCTGTGATATTTTTTAGAAATAGCTCTTGTTGATCGTCTTTCAATCTCACTTTTTCTTTAGAGATAAAAAAACTATCAAGGTCTGATACATGTTCAACAGCTATTCCTTTAGCAACACTGCCACGAACATAGACTGAAATAAGGCCGTCGACGGTTTCCTTGTAATAACCTATCGTTTCATTAATGATAGTTTGCCACTCATGTTGTATGAGTTTTTGTTGGGCCTTTTTGAGGACGTAGCTGTTTGAATCTATATCTAAAAATGTTCCACAAGGTGTAATCTCAATCATGTGAATGTTTATAGAGTATTTTTAAATGATCGACAAAGATTAGGTGGAGCCTTGTCATAATGAAAGAGTGGCCACCAAAAAAAAGATCTTTTGTAAAGTTACTGATTTTTCAGTGAATAAATTAAATATCTTCTAAGATACTGAAATTTATGAGTTTAAATAGGTTCACTTCAAACTTTCTATGCTTTAGAAAGCTCATAAAATTGTGGAACAATTTTCAACTGCTATATAAATAGTCATTAATTTTTGATATAGAAACTAATAATTCAATAAGGAGAAAAAGTATGAAAAAAATCATTTTATCTTTTATTTCGATATTTTTCACATCATCTTTACTTGCTGCTGATGGCGGTCAATTTACTGTGGAAGTACTTAAAGTAACATCATCTGGGAATGAAAGCGTTGTTAAATGCTACACCGAATACAATTTAACCTCTGCCCAAGAAATAAGAGGTGAAGGTGAGCTTAAACAGCAGTTGTCAGATATAGCTACAGAATTAAAGTTTCACCAAGTTGATGCAGGTTCGCTATATTTCACTCATTCCATAAATGGAGAACAAGTTAGCCAAGTAGTTCTCAATGGTAGTGCAACAATAACAGTTGGGCCATTTGGTAACTCTTACAGTGTCATTGTAAGTCAGTCTGACCAACTGCCAAGCGAACTTGCAGTTTGTAAGTAGAAAACATAAAAAATTATAATTTTGAAATCAAAGCCTTTCTAGATCTATAGAAAGGCTTTTTTTAAAAGAGAATCTTACCTAAGATTTTTAATGATGGTTTTAGCCGTTTTAACGTTGGTTCCATTTTTTTCAAACCTAACTCCAACACCTTCACCAAGTTGTTTGTGAACAATGATCTCACCGGTGAGTGGAGTGAGGGTGCTGTCTCCGTCACTGATTTTAACCTCAATGGTTTCACTGTTTTCAAGAGATGTGTCTGTTTTTAAGAACAAACCAGATTTAGAAATGTTTAAAATCTGTCCAGACCCTGTTTGATTGGCACTTGTGAAAGTGGCATCAATTAAGCTTTGATAGCGTTTGCTTTGTTCCCACCAGCGCAATTTTGGGTCTGTGTAAATCTGTCTTAGAGCCGGTCTTAAAAAGTAAATCACCACAGCAACATTGATGAACCAAACCAAACTTAATAATAAAACACTGCCACCACTTTGTTCACTGGCAAAGTTGGCGTAGCTGACAGTAAATAGAGTTACCATACTTATCAGGTAAACAACTAAACTCCATTTTTTACAAAGGTAAATACAAACACCACCTATGATTGGCAGTAAATACCCTGGCCAATTCATTGCAATGCTTTCTGCTGTAAAAAGAGTGTCAAAAGCCAGAGTTTGGTTTTTGACAACACGTGAAAAGATCACGGTGAATAAAGGGGCTAATAAATGTGCGGCTGCTAGTATGTATATGCTTAATGGACGTTTTTTCATAAACATATTTTATCTAGTTTTAAAGTTGATGACAATGATCGGTTTTTGTAGATTCAATAATCTCAAAAAAAACAGATAACTAAGGTCGAGGGTAAATTCCTAAATGAGTCTAAGGGCTTTAATTTATTGGAGTGTTTTAAAAATTATATTTTGAAATTTATAAAAAAAAATGAGACGACTTACGGACGTTGGTCTGGAGTTGTGAGATTGCAAGTTGGCTGACAACATTGTAAGTTACTAATGAGTGATCGGAGGTAGAGCGTATTCAAATTTTAAGTTTAATGGTCCTATTATTTAGTGCCTCTTGCCAAAGTGTCGATTCTTCAAAAAATCGCAACATTAGTTCCGAAGTTAAATTAAACCATGAGGCTCATATGAGTGAAGTTTATATAAACTCTTTAATGGACCTAGAAGAAGAGTTGCAGGTAGAGAAAAAACATCGTTCACAATTTTTTTTAGCTCGTGGGCCAGGTGGTCAATACAAGCAAACCGAGTATGTGTTTGTAGTTTTTCATGGGCTTTCAATGTCTCCTATGGTTATGTCGGCTGTCGCCAATCGTATTCACTCACAAGGGCACAATGTATTAAGTTTGCGTCTTGCTAACCATTTTGAAAATCCGAGAAAAAAATTAGACTCTGTAACGTATCAACAATGGCTAGATCAAGTTGATGAGGTGAGTGAGCATATTCACTTGTTTGGAAAAAAAGTGATTTTTGTTGGGCATTCTACAGGGAGTTTAATGTCAATCTATGGGGCTTTTAAAAATAAAGACACCATTGCTGGATTATTTTTAATGAGCCCAGCTATAAAATTAACCTGGTTTATTAGGGGTACAAGTGCTCTGTTTCGATCTTTAAGAATTTCTGGACAGCTAGTAGATAACCTTATTCCTTTTCATACGCCCAAAAAATATGACTCGACATACGCTGAAGTGCAAGTGCGTGGCTTGAGTGACTATATCAATAAAGAGTTTTTAAATTACAACTTTAAAGAAAGTACGTTTTTAAATGCTGAGTCGCTCGCTTTTTTAGAAACGGTACCCATATGGGTGCTTGACACTGAGTCAGATATGCTAGTTGATGTCTACACCAACACACGCCTATTTGATCAGATTGCAAGCGCCCGTCATAGGGTCATTGTTCGTGACCTAGGTGTGATGCACAATAAGATTATGTATTTGAAAAGATTTTTTAAATCAACCACTCGAGACCTTAAGACACACTTAAGTGATTTTCTACAATCACTTAAGTAAATGATAGTGAGTTTTTTTTAATTTAAAAAAATATGCATGTGTTTTGCAAGCTTGTATAAACCGATCCCAAACGTGAGTGAGCATTAAACTTTTAGTTTGCAGTTTTTACTTCTTCTAAGTACATAATTAAATTTTCTCGCTGTGTTTTACTCAACTCCATATGTGGAGGCATTTGTTCTCCAAACTGAGCCTGTCCACCAGTGCGGTATGTAACCTCGTCGACGAGATCTCCTTTTGGATACTCTTTAGTATTGATGTGATTAAACAATAACTCTGGGTTTGAAAAAGGTATTTTTGGTGCAGACACATAGTGTGTGTTTTCATGACATTGAGCACAGATCTGTTGGGCTGGAGTGTTGTATTGACTGACGGTGAGTTCAAGGTTTTCTTTGACTATGTCGAGACCAGGATTATCTTGTAAAAAACCACTGAGAGCAGCAAAGCTTTTTTCTTCAAGATCATCACAGCTTAATTTTTTCATTTCAGGCATCATCTCTTTAATGAGTTCACGAATGGCTGCGTAAGGATTGCTAGGTATGCCAAAACGTTCTCTAAAAGCAAAACGACCCCCTTCAGTTCTGAAGTCAGTGGACCAATCAATGGTACTCACACCGAGGGGTTCAAAGATCAAGGCAATCGATTTTGAAACGGCACGTTTTTGAAATTTTGGTGGCACCGGTGGTGGTAAAATATATCCCTCAGGAAGGCCTGCTGGAGTTCCAAAATTCGGGGCCTCAGGTGCTGCTGGATTGCGATAATCTCGAATGTATTCTTCTAGTGGCATATTGTTTGTGTGCCAGTCTTCAAACTCTTGTGGCCAAGGAATATGTTGGCATCTGGCGGCCGAGTAAAAGGCGTATTTATAAAATTTAAAAAATGGAGTCGCCATCGCTAAACGAATCATTCGTCTATAACTTTGAGAAATTATGAGCTCGGTAAAAATAGTCGGAAAATCTGTATTGAATTTTTCAAGCAAGCGATATCTAAAATTATAAGGTTTAATATATTTTTCAAAATAAGCCAGGTTGTCTTTTTCACTCAAGTGGTCAGTAACAATTTGTTGATCTTCAGGTCTCTTAAAGCGTTCATCATATTTGATGTTATTTTTGTTAAATGGAAATTTCCCAGAGCTAAAGTAAGTTCCTGGCCAAAAACTGTAAGGCTCCCAATTGGGGCGAGGGTCGATATCAGTTCGGTAATAACTTTGGTGGCAAGTGAGGCAAACTTGAGGGTTGGGGTTTGAAAACTGAGCTGGCTTGTTTTTGCTTGGAAAAGCAATTTCAAAGAAATTAAAATATAATCCTCCGTACACAGACTCCATGATTTCTAATTTGTTGTAGCTTTCGTGACCTTCGAGGCCATTGTAAGTGATGATCAGCTCTGCGTCGGCGCCAACAAGAAGAACTCTTGGGTACAAGAACGTTGCAGGCTGCATCGAGCGAGAGTGATACTGCATAATATAGTTCTTAAAGAAATCGGGATAATGTTGTTTGAGTTTAGCGAGCGTGGCCTCTACAGATGTTAAGTTGTGTTTTTCAACCAATGTCTTAATGTCTACATACTTAAGTTTAGTGAGACCTTTGCTGTTGTAATTGTACAAAGCAAAAGATGAGTTACAGAATAAAAATATACCTATGAATATATAGAGAACTTTTGACAAACACCCCTCCTAAAATACCCCGTGTTTGTAGTTTTAAAATAAAACTATTAAATGTATGTGCATTTAGCCCTTCAAGTGACTTTTAGGCCATTTGATTTTAAAGCCATGAAACTTTTATGCAGTTCTATAAATTGAAATTTTGACGCAATCAAATTGACTAGCTACGTTAAGATGAGTGAAGATATACGTGCTTGATTTTATGCCATGATGGTGAATGTTTTTTGGGAGGACCTGTGCTTAAACTATTGATTGTTATTTGTTGTATTTTATTTGCTTTGCCAAGTCTTGCTTTAAGGTCCACTGAAGTGACAAGTTTGCCTGGCGTTATATGGGGTGTGGGCTTCATAGAGTCAAACCACTTGATATTAAGCTTACGAGATGGTGAGCTCTATTCTTACAAAATGAAAGTTCAAACTAAGAAAAAATTAAACCCTCCCAATGTTATCGCTAAGGGGCAGGGTGGTTTGATGGACGTCCTTTATAAAAGTCCATATATATATATGACTTATACAAAAAAATCCTCAGGTGAGTTAACAACTGCACTGGCTCGAGCTGAATTCAATTTAAAAAAGCCACTTGTTTGGCAAGATCTCTTTGTTGCTAAAGTGCAAGGCGGATCAAATGTTCACTTTGGTTCAAGAGTGGTGTTTCATAAAAACAGTCTATTTATGACCATAGGTGATCGGGGCAAACGCGATTTAGCTCAAAGTTTAGAGCATCACAACGGCAAGATCTTAAGATTAACACTTGAGGGGAAGCCTCACCCCGAAAACCCTTTTCTGAATCAAAAAAAAGCTTTGCCCGAAATATGGTCCTATGGTCATCGCAATCCACAAGGCCTAGCAGTCAATAAGTTAAATGGAAAATTATACAGCAGTGAATTTGGCCCCAAAGGGGGTGATGAACTTAACCTCATTGAAAGGGGCAAAAACTATGGGTGGCCGGTGATAACTTATGGGCGCGAGTACTGGGGGCCTAAAATTGGAACAACTCAAAAAAAAGGAATGCAGCAACCCTTGTTGCATTGGACTCCAAGTATTTCTCCATCAGGTTTGCATCATTATAGTGGAGCTAACTATAAAAGTTTGAATGACAGTTTTTTACTAGCTTGTTTGAGTGATCAACACATAAGACAAGTTCAGCCGACTAAAAAAGGAACGTTTGTGCAAACTGAACATTTCAAAAAAATGAATGAAAGAATTCGTCATATTAAAGAAAGCCCGGATGGTTGGCTTTATTTCACCACTGATTCAGGTAAACTTTTTAAAATTATTAATTAAGTGGTGGGCTTTTGTTTTGGTTGGGAGTGTGTGTTAAGGACCTTCGCTGCGCTCTGGATGACAGTTCTTCACTCAGGATAACAAATCTGCGCTCAGGTGACCTTATGAAAGTGATTACTTTTGAAACGAAGGGTGAACAGTTCCCTTAAAGCAGTTCATCACCCAAGGAAAAGCGTTGGTGACGTAATATCCGTATTGACCATTGACAGTCATGCCATTGCACTCATCGAGATCTCCGGCAGCAGTGTATTCGTAATCATCTCTAAAGGTGCCGTCATAGTTGCCTCCAGGAAAAGCTCCTTCTCCAGCTTGATTGGTTCTTGCACCAGCTCTTAAAGTGTATCCTGAAACTGCCAGGCGAATAGAACCACCGTCGTCAAAATAGGGTCCATAAATTGGGTATCCATCAGCAGCAAAACCAATCACGCCAGATGCCACGGTCGGACTGCTGTTATCAAAAAGAGCCAGTGGGTTGCCATGATAGTGATAGGCACCATCGGGTTGAGTGTGGGCATTGTGTGAGTCTGTCCCAAAATCATTTCCGGCAAACATGGGGTCGTATCGCCAAGGTGTGGTGATCACATTGCAGCCAATTTTTTCTGAGCCAAGAGGGTCTGGGCCCACTCCGTAGCAGGCCGCGGGCAATATATCCAGTTTAGCACCATTGAGAAAAATTCCGTTGTCGTAAGTCAGTGTTAGATTTGTATTTGAGCCGGCTGGGGTTGGGTTCCGAGTCAAAGTGTAACTTTGAATGACGGGGCCTAAATTATTTGCAAAACCAGCACCATCATTCACATCATGATTTGGTATGCCATTAGAGCTAATAAAACACTGTGTGGCAGTGTTGGTGATCACCGTACTGCCAGAAAAGTTTAAGGATCTGTTAACATCTGTGATATTAGAGACGAAATTACCAGTGTACTCCATGCAGTCGCCACTGGTATTGGTGAGTTCAACATCATTGATGAGGGTTGGGTTTGTGGACGAGTTGTCGTCACTGCTCTCACTAACAGAACAAGCTACAGTGGAGAGACAAATAATAACTAGTGTTAATCTAAAAATAAAGAACGCCCTTCAGTAAGTGTTGTACAACTAAACTTATATAGTTACTATCGGACGAATGATAAAAACTTTAATAATATTCATTGTGATTGCCTGCAATTGTTTTACTTTTGCTCATTATAAAACAAATCCAAAAGCAGTTCAGATTGAATTTAAAAATGGTTCAAATTGGAACGACAAAGTCAGTTATAAAAAACAAAAACACATTGGTGAGCACATACAATTTTTAAAAGAACTCTTTCGCAAAAAAAATATATTAATGAACTATGTTTTTGAGGAGTCTGGGCATTCGGTAGTTCTAATGCAAGGAATGAACTTAAAAGAGCTCACTCAAACTTTACAAACGAATAAGGCCGTTAAAGACAAAGTGATTGATTACGTGCTAAAACCAGTCAATGTGACCATGTTTGGTCAGTTGCGAAAAAAAGAACACAAACACAAATAGTCAGGAGCTGTCAGTTTTATGATGAAATATTTAGCGTTATACATTTTTTTATTAAGCAACTGGTCAGGTTATGTCTTTGCTAAAGAAGCTTTTTTAATTGATCAGTTTTTAAAAGAGGTTCAAAAAAACTCAATTTTATATCAGCAAACATTCATTGAAAACTCGGCAGCCAATGTAAACAGTTCATTAAGTCTCAATGACTTTAACTGGTCAGGGTTGGTGAGTTACAATTATTTTGATGTGGAAGAAGTAGCATTTTCACCGTTCTCTCCAGAGAAGATTACAAAATCGACGTACAACTTAAATGTGACCAAAAAATGGGAGCAGGGGCTCACCTCAAGCCTTAATTACACCTTGGTTGATAATCTCACCGACTATCCTATGGGCACTCAACTAGATTATTTGCAACCTGATCTCAATCTCACCTTGTCAACAGACTTAGTCCAAGATGTCTTTTATCGCAAATCTCAAGCTCAAGTGGATCAAGTGAACTCAACATTAACCCTCAATACTTTACAGATGCGACAAAAACAAAAAGAAATCTTAGTGGGGTCTTTGTTAAGGCTTGCAAACACCCTAGCTTCTGAGGTTCAGTTAGATTCACAACAACAACTCTGTCAGGAGTTAAAATCGCAAGTTAATAAATTATATAATAAATCAAGGTCAGGCATTGTCAGTCAAAGAGACTATCTCTTAAGCCTTAAAAAGAAAAACAACTGCTTTGTACAAATCAATACTATAGATTCACAGATTAAGACATCGGCGGCTTCTTTCCGAGTTGATTATGGGCTCAGCTACGCGGATTACAAAAACATCAGTTTGAGTGCTGTCACGGATAAAGTGATTCCACTCTATCAGCAACAAAAACAAACGGGGCAAGAAACCTTTGATGTTAACGCCACATTAAATATGCGCAGACTCACGCAAGAGCTTGAGTCCGTCACACAGCAAATTAAAAGATTGGGTGCTGAAAGTAAACCTGCTGTGAATTTGTCATTAACTCTAGGGGCAAAGGGGTTAGATAATGACTTTGATTCGTCTCACGAGGATGTCAGTGAATTAAGTAACCCATATGTCTCTGGGACAGTGTCTGTGGATCTTCCCTTCACCAACAAGCGAAAAGCGGACCAGTTAAAGGCTATGAGCTTGCAGAAGCAGTTGCTGGATAAAAAAATAAAGGTTGAAAAAACATCTCAGACTGAAAACTTTAATAATTTGAAAGAGCGCATAGAGTTGCAGCTTCAAAACTTAGAGCTTGTCGATAAAAACATAGGTTATTCTAAGTCAGCTCTAAGAGTTGCTACGAAAGACTTTAATAACGGTCGCATAGACTTTTTGTCTTTGTCTGAGTTTCAATCACAGTTAATTGAAAGTGAGGTAGAGCTGGTCGCCGTTCATCTCAACTTGATAGTAGATATCATATCTTATCTCGATCATTATAATTTCTTTGAAAGGTACTATTGATGGCATTTTTTAACTGGCTTTTTAAAAACACATTATTTATTCATTATTTGACTTTAGTTATTGTTATTGTGGGAATTGCATCCTTGCTGCGCATGAAGAAAGAGGCTCGCCCAAATGTGAACTTTAACAGAGCCTTCATACAAGCCATCTATCCGGGAGCTTCACCCAGTGATATTGAAGAACTTGTCATAGATCCCATTGAAGAAAAAATATCTGAGGTTGACGGGGTTGAGGACTTTCGTTCTGTGTCTTATCAGGGAGCAGGTTCAATCTCAGTGAAGATAGACGAGGACGTCCCCAGTGTAGATAAAATTGTCGATGATGTTAGGCAAAAGGTCTCTGAGGTTAAAGACCTGCCTCAAACCGTAGAAAACCCAATAGTTTCTGAGGCGAAAGCCATCAACATACCTATAGTGGCCATCGCTCTCTACGGAAAGCTCTCTCCATTTGATATGAAGTTAGAAGTCGAAAAACTAAAAAGTTTTTTGACCAAAATACCTGGCGTTCAAAAGGTGTCTACCGAAGGCATTGAAGACTTACAGTTGCAACTCATGGCAAACCCTGAGTTCTTAAATAAATACGATGTGACCCTGTTAGAGCTTGATCAAGCTATCAATCGTTGGACAAAAGAACTGCCTGGCGGATTGTTGCAAGGGCAACGTTTTTCAAACAATTTAACTGTTGGTGAAAATTACGACACGGTCGAAAGCATTAAAGGGTTCATCCTTAGAAGTAATGACTCTGGTAAAAAGGTGCGAGTTTCTCAGCTAGCTAATGTTGATTATGAAATGGAGCGTTCAAGCATTAAAAATTTGTACCGCTCAGACAGTGCTGTGACTTTAACAGTTATCAAGAAGCCAACTCATGACATTGTGAAAACGGTCAACCTTGTAAAAGACGGCATGAAACAATATAAAAATAATTTGCCTGAAGGTTTGAGCTACGAGATCTACAATGACCAAGCCACACGTGTAAACAATCGATTGAATACGGTTTTTCAAAACGCTATTTTTGGGCTTATATTAGTTTTGATATTACTCATTCTCTTTTTAGATGTGCGCTCCGCCATTGTGACTACAATAGGTATACCTGTTGCTTTGCTTGGTGGAATCTTTCTACTTTACATATACGGCAGCACCATGAACTCTTTGGTTCTTGTTGGTATGATTGTGGTGCTTGGAATGTTAGTGGATGACGCCATTGTGGTGTGTGAAAATATATATTATTACGTTGAACAAGGGATTGAGCCGCAACAGGCTGCTCTGCAAGGTGTGCTTGAAATTGGCAAGCCTGTGGTTGCAACTGTGCTCACCACGGTGATGGCCTTTATGCCCGTACTATTTATGAAAGGAATCATGGGGCAATTCATCAGTGTCATACCTCTGACGGTGATTTTGCTTTTGTGTGTGTCTTTGTTTGAGGCTTTATTAATATTGCCGGTGCACGCTAGTGAAATTATGAAAGTCTCACACAAGCCTAAGAAAAATTTTTTCAAGCGCTTTGAAAATCTCTATACTCAGTATCTTAATTTTTCTACCGCACGTTTAAAAAACATTGGGATGACAGTTGTACTGGTTCTAGTTTTTGTTGTTTCAGGAGCTCAAGGTAAAAAACTTTTTGACCGATTTACACTTTTTCCTGCAACTGGTTTAGAAGGCGTGAGCATTCGTGTTGAGCTAGAAAAAAACACATCTGTGATTGAAACCACTGAAAAAATAAAAATCCTCAACACCATGTTAGAGGAAGTAGCAGGAGACGATTTTGAAGACTTCACATCAACCATTGGGAGTGTGAGGACTGGGGGAGCAACTGGCAGTCAACAAATCGCTTCACATCTTGGGCAGGTCGGTATTTTCTTTACATCAGATCCAACTTTTTTGTTCAGAGAAAAATCGGTGTTAAAAAAAATCAAAGAACAAACAAACATATTTGCTGAAAAATACGGTGCTAAAACATCACTTACCATCGATCGACCAGGACCACCTGTTGGCAAACCCATCCAGTTTGAAATTGCTTCTCGAGATATTGACGTGGGTTATGATATAGCTCAAGAGATTCAAAATAAGTTAGGTGAAATCGACGGAGTGGTCAGCATTGAAAATGATCTCGATGGCGACAGTGTCAACTACCGCTATAAAATTGATAACGAAAGGGCGACAGCTCAAGGCATAAGCCCACAAGAGGTTGCTGCCACAATATTTATGGCAAGCACGGGTAAAGTGGCCACAGAAATTCTAAAGAACAATGAAAAGGTGGAAGTCTTAGTGAGTGTTGATCAGAGCAATGATCTTTCTTACAAAGATATTTTAAAGTTAAAAATAAGAAATAAATACGGGCAGTCCATTTTGTTAAGTAATTTTGTTACAATTGCCGAAGAAAAGGGGCCATCAACCATTCAACGATTAGATGGTGTGCGCACAGTGTCTGTTTTTGCTGAGGTAGAAGAAAATAAAATTACGGGCAAAGAGGCCAATAAGCAAGTCATGCCAACGGTGATGCAGCTTCAAGAAAAATATCCCAACGTTAAAATCAATTTTGGTGGAGGAGCTAAAAGGAGAATGGAAACTCTGCAAGAAACGCTCTTTTTGTTTATCTTTTCCATCATAGTGATTTTTATGATCATTAGTGTGACTTTCAACTCTTTTATTTATCCGTTCTTAGTTCTGCTCACAATTCCAATGGGGCTTTGTGGAGTTGTGTGGGCTTTAACTTTGCACGGAAAGCCTTTCACTTTGATGGGAATCATAGGAGTTATTGGTCTTTCCGGAGTTGTTGTTAATATATCTATTATTTTAATGAAGTTTATGCAGGAAAACATATCCAAAGATAAACTATTCAAAGATGCCGTTAAAAATGCCAGTGTTCGAAGATTGAGGCCGATTGTGGTGACCACTATCACTACAATCATTGGGTTGTTGCCAACAATGTACGGCTTGGGTGGTGTAGATTCCTTTGTGCAACCACTGGCATTGGTTATGGGCTGGGGCCTTTTTGGAGCAACCTTACTTTCTCTATTGTTTTTGCCGTCAGTGATTTCATTGTTTTCCATATTAAAGCCTAGGTCCTGATATTGTTTGATAGTGCAGTAATTGTACGAATTGCTTAATGATTCCTTTAAAATGAAGGAGTCATGCGATTTTTTCTATGTGCTTTACTCATTATCTTTTCTTTACCAGCGCAGGCGCGCTTTTATTTAGATAGTTACGGCCTTGGCTATGGATTCTTAATGAGTGGAATCTTTACTGAAGCTGTTACAGATCAAAGAGAAAACAGTCTATACGGTTCTTTGTCTTTTCATTTTTTAAATACATTTATAGGTGTGAGAAGAGATAACTCTAAGTGGAGCGCTCATCTGCGCGGCGCTTATACTCTGATCCCGAGAACAGCCGAGGATGATGCAGCTAAAATTAGTCAGTGGCGACTTTCAGCCTTGATGGGCTATCATTTTGAGGACCTCAAAGAAAACTCCTATTACGTCACTGCAGGTTTGGGTGTGTTGGGAACGATCAGTAAAGGGCAGGGCGGAGCTGTTACTCAGGGAAACAGTGCTGGCACGGCCACATTTTATCGCCCGTCCAATGATGTGCAATCAAAACTGTTGATGCTTGAGGTGGGATTTAATCATTACCTGTCACGCAATTTTAAGTACTCCGTTGAAGGTATGATCAATGGTCTGTTTGGTGACCGCAGAAATTTAAATATATACTTTAATTTATCTTATGCTTGGAACCCAGGCCTCTTGCGAAGAATTAAAATATTTGAGCGCAAAAGTCAGCGCCGCCAAGATCAGTTTGTGGAAGAGAGTGAGTTAAAAACTAAGAAGCGAAAGAAAATACGTCGTAAGAAACGTAAATCAAGGAAGAGGCAATGAATTATATAAAGACTGTATTGTTATTTGGGCTTTTATTTAACTTTGGTCATGTTCAAGCTTTTACTTTGATGTTGCCGGATATCTTAGGGTTCAACACCAATAGATTAGAAGTGCATTACAGCAACACCGACTGTTATGCTCAGGCAAGATCTGACCTCGAGGATGCTTTAGATTTTTGGAATGCAGCCGTGCATGCAAACTTGGAGCTTTCTATCGGAGGTAATGTGAGCTTCACTGACACTCAAATTGAAACCTATGCTTTTCCTCAAAGTGTGGTCGTGGGTTGCACTGTCGATATGAACTCGTTGGGGAGCTCTGTCGATAGGGACGTCACTTTGGCCTTTGCTAGTGTCAGAGATCAAGAAGGAGACGATAAAAAAATAGACAAGGGTTACATCATTTTGAATGTCGACCCTAACGGTAAGGCTAATATCTCAAGAAGGCCTTCTGAAGAGCGAACGGCCATCATTGCCCATGAGATGGGCCATGTTTTGGGGTTAGGTCACTCTGGCGTTAAAGGTGCACTTATGTACTTTAGAGAGAATGGTTACGAGGCAAGGCTTCATCAAGACGACATCGACGGCATAAGGCATCTCTATCCTCAAAATGAACTGAGTGGTGATTACTTCTTAGGCTGCGCCACTGTCAAAAATACAAATAAACACCAAAGTCATTTAGTAATATGGCTCCTCTTTTTGTTGGTCCCATACCTCTTTTTAGCTACAATAAAAAAAATACCACTCTAAGCAAAGCATTATTACCTTGAGCAAACCACTGTCATACTGAGCGAAATGAAGGACCTAAACACAAACTACCGAACCAACTAAATAAGTATTTACAACAACTTACCTAAATAAAATCACTTCACTTATAAGTGGAGTTTGCTGAAAATTTAACTTGTTGTGAGGGTTTAGGTCCTTTACTTCGCTCAGAACGACCATGCCTCTTTCTGAATGACAATTTGTAGGCAAGCTCAGAGAAAAGTAGTATAGAAGCTGCATGGATCAACACAATAAAGACCTGCCAGACTTGCTTTTTAAAGAGAAGTTAGATGCTTATTCTGAAAGTTTTTGTGCAGCCAAGTGGTACAATTCAACCATCTGGTTAGGGGCGGGCCAAACGACATCTTGTCACCATCCCCCGAGTCACAAGGTGCCGAGCAAAGTGGTTAAAAATCCAAAGCTTCTCCATAATACCAAAGAAAAAAAACACGACCGCAAACTCATGCTAAAAGGTAAGCGCCCCAAAGGTTGTGATTATTGTTGGAAGGTGCAAGATCAAGGCGCCGGTGCTATCCCTGACCGAGTTTACAAAAGTCATATCTACACGGATGAGGAGCTTCAACAGGCCTTTAAAACACCGGTGAGACAAGACGTTGCTTTAAAAACCTTAGAGATCAGTTTTGATCGCACTTGCAATTTTGCTTGTTCTTACTGTAACCCTGGGTTTAGTACAACTTGGGTTAAAGACATTCAAAACGCTGGACCTTACAAAAATATTAACAGCGATGATCGCCACCATTTCACCAGCACGCAACCTCAAGCCCAAGTTTATGAAGTTGGAAATAATCCGTTGGTGAATTCATTTTGGCAGTGGTGGGATTTAGAACTTAAAAACACCCTCAAAGAATTACGAGTGACAGGCGGAGAGCCAACCATGAGCCCTGAGCTATGGGTTCTTTTCAAAAAGCTAAAATCGTGTTTTGAATCCGGCGAGCTCAATAAAGACTTCGTACTCAGTGTGAACACGAACCTTGGTATGAAAGAAGCTTTTTTTCAAAAATTAAAATCTCATTTGAGCCAGTTTTCCAATGTTGAGATTTATACAAGCTGTGAAGCTCTTGGGCAACAGGCCGAGTACATTCGCGATGGTTTAAATTACAATCTCTGGCGCGAGCGACTGATTGAGCTTGCTAAAGACAATAACCTTAGAATGGTGAACGTCATGTGTACGATCAATGCTCTTTGTTTAGAGTCTTTGCCTCAGTTTTTATTAGATTTAAGTGATTTGAGAAAGAGTTATGGTTCTTACAACAAGTTAACTTTTACTCTCAATATATTGCGATTTCCTTCTTTTCAGTCCTGTCGAATACTTCCACAAGAAGTTAAGGTGGGTTTTGCAGATAAGCTCAGTGAAATGCTATTAAATCATAAAAATGACTTCTTTCCTCATGAGCAATCTCACATACAGCGCTTAATCAATTATCTCAAAATAGATGAAGACGACGATTTTTCAATTGAGCAGCAGGATTTTAAAAAGTTTTTTCAGCAGTATGACCTTCGTAGGGGCAAAAGTTTCGAAAACACATTTTCTGGACCTTTGCTTGATTTTTTTCATGGGATTGAAGTGTGAAAGATCAACTGGCTGACACTCAAAAAAAACTTTCTAAAGTTTCTAGTACTTTTTGTTTAGCTAAATGGTATCACTTAAGCTTACATCTACACCTTGGCCACAATCATTCTTGCCATCATCCAAACACACATAAACTTTCGTTAAATAAAATAAAAAAAGACAAAGCGTGTTTACACAACACGGTTCCAAAAGTAAAAGCAAGACAAGAAATGCTTCAAGGCAAACGGCCGTCTGAGTGCAGTTACTGTTGGAATGTCGAAGACACTGGTGGAGTGAGCGATCGCATAGTAAAATCGAGCAGTCACTGGGCACAGCCTTATTTACAACAAGCCTTAACAGATGAAGAAAAGGTTCTTCCCAAATATTTAGAAGTGAGTTTCAGTCATAGCTGCAATTTAAAGTGTTCGTATTGTGACCCGAGGCTGTCCAGTGCTTGGGAAAAAGAAATCAAGCAGCACGGGCCTTACTTGCTAAGCCGTATTTACAATGGCACAGGTCTTTTCTCATTTGACGGTAAAAACCCGTGGCCGATGGACAAAGTGAACCCCTACGTCGAAGCTTTCTGGGATTGGTTGCCGGATGTCTTTCCACAACTACATGTTTTGCGAGTAACAGGGGGAGAGCCTTTGTTGAGTCGGGACACCTATAAACTGTTGCAGTATGTTTACGAGAACAAAAACACACAACTAGAACTTGCGGTCAATTCAAACTTGTGTGTGCCTGAAAAAACACTTACAAATTTCATGCAGCAGATTCAAAGATTTAAAAAAAACAAGCATGTCAAGAAAGTGCAAATATTCACTAGTGTGGACAGTTGGGGGGCACAGGCCGATTACACTCGCCATGGTTTAAACTTTCAGACCTTTTGGGGCAATCTTATTCAATTTCTCACAGAACTTCCAGATGTGGATGTGCATATTATGTCGACCTATAATATCTTATCGGTGCCTCAATTTCCCAAACTCATTCAAAATTTTTTAGATCTCAAAAAAAAGGTTCAAGCAACTAGGCAAGGTGAATTCACTTTAGATATAAATCACCTTGTGAACCCTAAACACCAGAGTGTTTTATTGCTACCGAAAGAAATTACTTTAACCAGTCTACAAACAGCCTTAAGAACAGTTAAGGGGTGCGGTGCTTTCAACACTCAAGACTTACAGTTAAAAATTCAAAGAATAGCAGACTACGTTGAACAAACTCATCTTGAAGACCTTGAAACCTATCAAGCTGATTTTTACAAGTTCTTTACTCAACATGATATGAGACGAGCAACGAATATTAATAAAACTTTTCCAGAGCTAAAAGAGTTTTGGTCTTATTGTAAAAAAAAGGCTGAAAACTCACCAAAGGGACCAAGCATAAACATAAAACACAAACTGGCTTGGCGGGCTTTGCAAGCACAAAAAATATTAACTCGTTATTAAAGTAAAAAAAATGTCGAAACTTTTGACGATAAAAAGTGATAGCCTTGCTTGAACAAGTTGCCTGAATCTTTCAATTTTTTTGTCCTAAGCTATTTAAGTTGTAAAAACGTACAGTCATTTTACGTATTAATTTAAAACAGAGTGTAACTATCTGCATGTTTTGTAACAGCTTTTGATATCCTATTAATGATGTTAGGGGTTCGTTTTTATAGTTATATTTTATGTTTTAGTCTGCTGGCTACAGCAAGTCAAAGTGCCATGGCGTTGTTAAATCAACGTGGTCAAGGGACTGCAGAAGATCGCAGTGGTCTTGTGCTTCTATATACCTTCGACGAAAGCAATTCGACAGACATTATTTATAATCAAGTTAAAAAATCAAATGCAGCAGATCCAACTCATTTAAGGTTTCAAGGTGTTAGAAATAACATGGAGCTTAAAAATGGCTCATTGTTTTTTAACAGTAACGCAGTTTTGACCTTCAACGACCAACGATATTTGTCTCGAGCTTTAGGACAAAAAATTGGAAGTGTTGTTGTTAATCTAGAAAGTAAAAAAGCCATTGGAAGAAAGGTGATTCCTAACAGAGCTTATTTAAAATCACAGAGTCCTGTTAGTTTTTCTTCATTGTGCCCTTCGGATGACCAAATGACTCTACAAATCTTTCATCGCCCATCCAATGCCAATTTTGTGAATCACTACGACCGTAGTAAACGTTATGCTTTGCGCCCCAATGTCTTTGCTTTGAGACCTTTGAATGAGTACTACGGATCCTTCTTTTCTGGAGTTGATTCATCGAGAAAGTCCATGAACAACTCAGTAAAAAATATATTCCATCAGAACAGGCGTGATGACCTTTACTATAATGGAGAGATTAACGAGTCGATCATGACGTTTAAGGCTGGTGACTATTTTAATAGTTATCACAAGGTTTACAGTGAAGCTGGCACACAGGGTTGGACCTCTTTTGAATCAAAAGCGGGAAACCTTAAAGTGCCTAACAGCAATAGCTCTCACTTGCTTTTAGGGTTTGGCTACTTTCCAGGCGGTGAGTCCGTAGCTGCTAAAAATCAAGCCTTACAGGCTGCAACCTCAGATGCCGTTGTAAAAAACTTAGTGAGTGCTTTTGCCACTGGCTATGTTGGCGAAGTACTACAAGTGGCTCTTTATTGTCGACAAGTAACAAGGGCAGAGGTTCTTGATGGTGAGTTTATCAATACCACAAAAATTAAAGTCACTCCTGAGCTAAACTCCGAACCAACTCAATCAGAGCGAGTGGCTGTTCGCCTATTGAGTTTAATCACTAAAAAGAAAATACCCATTGATGCTGGTATCGTTAAAGAAGCGGCCGCTTTCATTGCTAAGGGTGATTATCAAAGTGCTGCTCGCATAGGTATCGAGCTTCCAGACTTTTATAATAACACAGTGAAAGACTTTGCTTTGCGCATGTCAAATAGAGAGGAATCAGTTGACGCTCCCTTAAATGACATGACCGCAACTCTCGTGGGAATCGTACGAGATGAGCTCGATGCAAGGCTGATGTTAACGGGTGATTTTTATTATAAAGCGAACCCACTTGCTGGGGTCCCATCAGATGTTCGTCGTCATATGCTATTATCGAATATTCATTATGATGAGATTGAAAAACGTGGTTTGGACTTAAAAAAAGTTTTAGTCAGAGAGAATGAACAAAAAATTCTCTCAGATGCAGCTTCCGTGACCAAGCACCCTGATCCGGCAGGAGTATTGTCCTCTCGTGCCTTTTTATCAGCACACGCAGTAGCAGGAACAAACCGCAGGCAGGTAGAGTATGCGTTCAAACAGTTTATGTGCGTCGATTTAGCAGACATGGCAGACACTAAGGCCTCTGACTTAAGAGTCGGACGAGACATTGACCGTTTTCCTGCGGGCAGCAATAAGAAATATCAAACCAGCTGCAAGGGATGTCACTCGGTCATGGATGGATTCCGTGGGGCTTTTGCTAAAACTGACTTTGATATTCTTTCTAATTTTGTTAAGCACACTGCTTTTTTTCCGAGCTTTTCAAAACGAGTGTCCGGTAAGTCTCTGACCTACCCACGAGATGTTCATTACAAAGTCAATCACAACGAGTTTTCATTTCCTAGTGGATATGTGACAAACGATGACTCCTTTCAAAACTATGCTAATAGGGGTGCAAATAAAATCCTGTTTGGCTGGAGAGGTCCTGCCAGTAAAGGATTTGGAATGGGGCAATTTGGTAAGATGCTTTCTAACAGTGAGCGTTTTAGCAAGTGCATGGTCAAGCGAGTGTTTGAGTCCATTTGCCCAGTCAAAGTGAGTGAAGAGACCTTGGCTAAACTACAACTTTATGTTTTAGATTTTGAAAAAAATAAGTACGACTTAAAAAAATTGTATATGCAGGCTGCAGTGAGTCCACTTTGTTTGGGGAGCAATTGATGAAAATGGGTCGTCGATTAATTATTTTAGCCTCACTCTTAATTGTATTGATTGCGATGCAGAATTGCGGTGAGTATGAAGCTTTGCAAGACGAAAACTTCGATGACTTTATCATTGGTGCAGGAGTGTCTGTCGATAATAATGAAAAAGATCAAAGAGTGCCATTTCAGATGTTATCTAAGAAGCAAGTGGTGGCGAGTTTTGTGACGGCAACAGGAGTCACTGAAGCGGATGCTTCATTAAAAACAACAAGTGACACTTTTAAACCTATACTATCTGAAAAGTCAGAGCTCAGTCAGTACAACTCACCAAGAGCGATGTCTTATGCCAACTTAGCAGGGTCCGCTTGCAGGCAATTGATATTACAAGAAAAAACTGACAAGAATAAAAGACTCATCCGCTACGGATTGCCCGTAGATGCGTCTGAGATCTCTCAGCAAGAGTTAGCAGAAACTATTCGTTCTTTCGCCCGCTCTTTTTGGAGTCGCAATGAGACACAGGCAGAATTCCAAATTATTATGGAAAGCCTCGATGACCACAAAAGAGACATTGCAAGTCTGAATCAACAACAACAAGCAGAACGACAAACTTTATTTTTGTGCACGGCCATGTTGTCGGCACTGGATTCAATCACGTTTTAAAAGGAAATGAGATGAGTAAAAACAAACAAATTCCTCTTTGGGCTAAGTGTGGACATAAAAAGCCCGTCACTCGTCGTGAAATTCTTTCGTTTTCATCAAAAGCCTTTATGGCATCATTAGCAGTTCCTAACTTAGCTCAAGCTATCACTGCTGCTAATTGTCCACGTGCCGGATTTGCTCCAGGTATGATACCCTTCTTTTCAATTCACTTGAGTGGTGGGGCTGCCATGTCTGCTAACTTTTTGCCAATGGCTAAAAGTGGGGAGCCTATCAAGGATCGTTCGCGCATGGGTTTAGGTAAGGGTGACATTAAAATTGAAAAAGCTTTTGGAGCAGCCAACTTTGTAGGTAATGGAAATAGTAAAATGCTCACAGGCATGAGGGCTCAAATGGGGGCTGCTGAGAGCAAAACAGCTTTTGTCGGTATTTGTGTTGGGTCCTTTGACGACTCTGATAAGAACAAATTCAATCCTAATGGTTTGCTACTAAGAACAGGCTACCGAGGCGAGTACTTACCGCAAATCAATCGTCTGGCGGGAGCATCAATGCGCACTCAGCCAGCTATGGTAGTTCCAGCGACTCCTTTAATGGTCAGCAGAATTTCTGATATGTCACAAGTGTTAAATTTATCAGCCAGTTTAAAAAGTTTAAAAGTCGAAGAAAAACATAAGCTCGGCCGTTTTATATCTCGTTTGAATCAAGCACAGCTAAGTAAACTAGGGCGAGTTCCAGCCAGCAGTAGTATTAAAAATGCATTTGAATGTGCTGGTTTAAAAAATGAAACTTTACTTAAGGATGGGGGTGCAGATGTGAACCCTTTCAGTAATTCACACAAAAGTCGATTTGAAACTATTTGGTCTCGCGATGCCACTCAACAGGTTTTTGGGTCTATGGCTTATAACACTTTAATGAATCATTCTGGGCCTGGACACATTGCTTTGGGCGGGTATGACTATCACGATGGCACAAGAACACGAGGTGATGCGAAAGACAGAGAGGCTGGCGAGCTCATTGGTCGAATCATTGCAACGGCCGATTATTTAAAAAAACCAGTGTTTATTATGGTGACTACGGATGGATCAACAGGGTCTCCATCATCAACGGACCAACAAGCTCCGTGGGTGACTGATTTTGGGCGTGCTAGTGCTGTGTATATGTTATCATATGATCCTAACAAACGACCATCGACATCAACCAATCAGCTGGGTCACTTGCTTGAGTCGCAAGCTGTCGATGACTCTCACGTACTTGGGATATCCCCTGAAAAAGCAACTTTAGGAGTTTTTGCCAATTACTGCTCACTCATAGGGAAGATGGAGTTATTAGAGCAATTGCCGCGAAGGCCATTTGAGCCTCACGAATACAAAGATGTGATTGCATTTCACAAAGGATAAAATGAAGCTTAGGACGTCGTTACTCATTATTTTTTCTTGCTCCCTTTTACTTGGTTTGTATACAAACTGTGGTGAAGGTTTTGTAGCTATGGGAGATTTTGCTTCAAGCAATGACGACGATATTTTGTTTTCAGTCACAGAGAAGTGCTCTTCAGTGAAACGACAAGCTTTCAGTCAGGGGGGCTTTCACAATTTTCTAATTGCGAATTGCAAAGATTGCCATTCGTCCGGTGGTGCGCAAGGGCTGTTTGCTGCCTCAGACATCAATATTGCTTTTGCCACCTTTGATAGTTTTGGTTGGGCTAGAATCAGTGAAAATGCAGTGGATGACAATCACCCAGGCCCGAACAATGGCCCAGGTCTAGCGTCACAAGTGACGGTGTTAAATAGCACTTGGACGCAAGCTCAAACTGTTTATAACAACTGCATTAAAAACACCAAAAAAACTGGAAGCGGTGTCTTTAGTTTGTTAACAGAAGAAAAAAGACTGAATGTGAATGATGAGTGGCAAACACTCAGTTGGGATTTAAATAAAAATCAATTCACAGGAAATGTTGCGCACTCTATGGCCCTTTCATTTTCTATTGATATTAAAAACTATTACGGTGAAGGGGAGTTGTCGACAAATCCAGTGGGTTATTTGTTTAGACGACCTCGCCTCAAGTTTAATGGAACAGAAAACAAAGTTTATGTTGAAGGGCTGCAGTTATTGCATGACGGAGTGCCCGTTGAAAACTTTGAAGTGTGGACACAGTTACAAGTTTTGATTGAAAAAGCGAGTGAAGTGAAGGACGAGGCTCCTGACTCCGTACTGATCAGTGATCAACAGAGGCAGTTTGCTTTGATCTCAGATCAAATCAACGATATAAACACTCTTGCGGTTGAGTTCATTCAGATCATTGATAATACAGGTGGCATCAATGCGCGTTTCATACCTGATGAGCCCAATAAAATTATCGTTAAGAAAACAAAACCAGTCATCACAGACAGGGTGACATATGCTGATTTAGTGGGTGATGGTAAGTACGGCGTGTTTAAAAAGTTCTGTTATTCTTGCCACTCTGGTAACGTCAATAACGGTAATTTTTTAATTGATAACTTTGCCACTGCTAAAGCTAAAGCTGCTCGCATTAAGAATAGAATCAACCGCATTGATCGCCCAATGCCTCAGTCAGGTTTGATGAACCCATTTGAAATTGCTGTGGTTGAACGATGGATTGAGTTAAAAACCCCTGAAAGGTAAATTATATATTAACGACAGTTAGGACTTACAGATTTTTATAAAGTCATTTTAAGAGTCAAGCTCATTACACCTTCATCGCTAAGCTAAAAAAACAAACATAGATATGGATTCACCATTACTGCGGTGTCATCATTGATTCTTATGTCGAACACAAATAGGAATTTCTCTAAAAAAAATTATCAAGAATCAAAAGTTGCAAATAAGCTCTGTTGAAGTTGACACATTAGAGCTTCTTTTTTTTGTAAAACAAATAGACATTATTGGGAACAATGTTGTTTCAAAAAACTATCAAAAAAAATTGTTGATAGAAATAGTGTTTCAATTCTAGAGTTTTCGCATTTGTACTGTAATCACAGTAGCAATTTTGCTAACATAAAAAAGTAATAGAAATTTTGAGTTACCCAAGGATGTAGGCCCTTGCTCATAAAACCGGTTGAGAGGCTTGCATGAAACACTTCATTCTTTTCACGTTCATTTTAATACTAGTATCCTGTTCAGACAGTGCATTTGAAACAAGCTTAAGTGCTGATGGCACAATATTTAATATTGTCGATGATAAAATTTTTGATATTAAGTTAGATAACTTAGTGTGTGACCCTTTTCAAAAAGGGGATGTCAGTTCGACTCATGGTTTAAAGGCAAGCCTCTACAGTGTGCAGCCTGACCAGACGGATGTGGTCGATGGTTTCTTTAAAATAGGTGTACGCTCTGAGCAAGAGATTTACTTTTCAAATTTAAACGTTCCAACTAGGTCTTTTGATTTAGGCTTCCCAACAGTCACAGGTGATGTTTTGAAAAAAGACAATGGTGAAAGTATTTTTGAGTGGTTTGGCTTAAAGATTGAGTCAGAGTTGAAGCTTGGTGCTGATGATGAAGAGGGTTGGTATGAGCTTGCTATTTTGTCAGATGATGGTTCACGAATATACGTTAACGATGAACTTGTTGTAGATAATGATGGGGCTCATGAAACTAAGCTTGCTTGTGGCACTCAGAAATTCTATATGAATCGCAATACCAAGTTACCTGTTCGCATAGAGTACTTTCAAGGGCCTAGATATCATATAAGTTTAATTCCTTTAATGAGACGAGTAACCAGTGAAACTCAGGACGAAACTGCTTGTGGTGATTTTGGCAACGATTTATTTTTTGACTCTGAAAATGATTCAGCCGCACAACCGGCTTATCATGAACTGATCGGAAGAGGTTGGAAGACCATGACTCCACAAAACTGGGGCATTCCTGGAGCTGACAGTGGCAATTTTAACCCATGTGCTGAAGGTGAAGTGGTGATCATGTCAGCTCTTAATGTAGACGTCAGTCAAAGTGATCAAATCAAAGTGACTTGGCGCACTGACAAGCCAGCGACATCACAGGTGGTCTTTAAAAACCGCAGAACAGGCAAGAAGTTCACAGTTTCTGGTGGAAGAGTCCTCAGTCAAGATCATGAAGTGATTTTGCCTATCAGCACTCGAAGAGATGTCTTTGATGTCACTGCTATTTCGATCACCAAAGACCTTGGAAAGGTGGTCAGTGATCCAACACCAGCACCTCTTCCATAAAAAGTGAAGTTTTCTGCAAAAAAAAGGCCTGCCAAACGGCAAGCCTTTTTTGATTCAAATATAAGTAGTAATTACTTTTCAGTTTTGATTGCAGCAACCACACGTCTGTTTTCAGCGCGACCTGCTCTTGTGTTGTTATCAGCAACTGGTTGATCAGGACCGTAACCAACAGCCGTTAATCTCTTAGCATCGATACCAAACTCGTTGATCATGTACTTTCTAATAGCTTCAGCACGTTTCTTTGATAAGTAAACGTTGTAAGACTTCTTACCAGTGTTGTCAGTGTGACCTTCGATTTCAGCACTTGTAGATGGGTGCTCTTTCATGAAGTTTGCAACAGTAGCGATTTGATCTTTGTATTGTGATTTAACTGCGAATTTTCCAGAGTCAAACTTAACGTCTAACTTAACTTCGAAAACTTCTTTAGCTGCACAACCGTAAGAGTTTACAGATTTGCCAGATGGAGTGTTTGGACATCTGTCGTCAGCATCAGCAACACCGTCGCCATCAGCATCAGCCATCTTCTTAACTTCACAACCTGTTGAATCAACAGTTGTTCCAGCTGGCGTGTTTGGACAAGCATCGTTCTTGTCAGCAACACCGTCGCCATCACTGTCAGCAGGAGCCGCACTTCTTGGACCAAAACCGTAGTTGAATGCAAGCATTGGAACTAGGATTTGAGCGTTTCCAGAAGGCTCATCAGTTTCAGTTTGGAAGTAATGCCAGTCAACATTAAGACCAACACTCATAGAGTTGTTAAGAATATAATCCATACCTAAACGAACTTTAGGTGTGATTTCATTCCATCTTTTAGCAACAGCTGGAGCTGGATCATCTGAACGTGTGTAAAGTCTGTTCATGATACCCCAACCAAGACCGGCACCGATATATGGAGAAAATCCACCCCAGTGACCAATGTTTAGAGTTGTCATGAAACTGAAGTTATCGAAAGCCATTGATTCGATCTCATCATTACGAGCAGCTTTTCCATCATCAGATGTGTTAAGCTCAGCACGGTCATAACCCCACTGGATACCCCATCTGTTAGTGATGTTGTAACGAGCCCAGATGGATCCTGCTAAGTCAGAGTCAAACTGATCAGCAAAAGTTTCGTTGTTTAATGGCATTGACATACCGGCACCAATACCTAGTGTCCAGCGATTGTCAGCATGATCTGCCATAGCGGCAAGCGGTAATAAAAGGGCCATAATTAGGCTCATAAATTTCATACGTCTTCTCCTTAGTATGTTTTTTAAGTTTTTTGTTACTCTCTGAGTTTATGTCCCAGACGGAAGGCTGTTCAAGTAATATTTTTTCCTAAATAACCTTTACTGTCGTAAAAAGGAAACACAAGGATTTTACCCTATAGAAGTAGATCTGTTGAGTTGCTACTTTTCTTTGCTGTTGTTTGTTTGCGCTTATTATTTAGTGCAAAAGTGAGCTCATTAAGATGAAAAAGAGCATGCTGCGAAACATAATATTTTTATGCTCCTTGTAAAAAGAAAGCATATTAAGTGAAAACAATAACTTATTCTGCAAGAATAAATGTGAATCTAGTTTGTTTATAATTAATTTTAAGTGGGTGGGAATATGAAAGTAATTTTAGGACTCGTAGTATTTTTGTTGAGTGTGCCAATTTATGCCAGTGATATAGGCTTTAGTAATTTGAACCAAAATGATGTTGATGATGTCTTTGAAGAGTTCGCCGCAACCTTCACACATTCGACGGTTTCAGGAGCTTCAAGCAAATCAAAAATCTTTGGGGTAGAGCTAGGTTTAGTCGCAGGAGCCACACAATCAGAAAAAATCAAAGAGATTGCTCAAAACACACTACCATCAGGTAGTGATGAAATTAAATACTTACCCTTTGCTTCTTTATACGGTTTAGTTTCTTTGCCCTTTGGTATCACAGTAGAAGCAAACTTTATACCTGAAGTTGAAGTGCAAGACATTGAGTTTTCACATCTCAGTTTGGCAGGTAAGTTTGAATTGACGTCTTTGTTAGAGGACAGCCCAGTGAATTTAGCAGTGAGAGGTTTCTTTATAGACTCGTCTTTGAACTTCTCTCAGTCGGCTGGTGGGTTTACCGGAACCGTTGAAATGTCACAGAGTCAGTTTGGCTTGCATGGGATTGTCAGTAAGAAGTTATTACTTGTTGAGCCTTACGTTTTTGCTGGTATCGTCAGTGCCAGTGGCGAAATCACTCAGCGTGGTACAGGAACGATTTTTAATTTCTCGGTGAATGATACTATTAAATCAGATGCATCCAGTGCTCAGTTTGGGTTCGGCTTACAGGCAAATTTATTGATAATTAAAACAGGCATTGAGTATGTGAATTCATTTGGAGCCAGTCACGTTAACGCAAAACTTGCTCTTTCGTTCTAATTTAAAAAAATAATTTTGTATGTAAAAGCCTGTCTCATTTTGAGACAGGCTTTTTTTATTGCATTTTAGCTTTTCAAGGCAGTGCCCTTTTTTGCTATCAATCCAACGTAAAAATAAGTTTATCCTTCAAATCAAAATTAACGACCTTAGAGGTCCTTATTGTTGGTACAGATCCTGAATTAAATAACTGTATAAATTTTAGGAGGGAGAAATGAAGGGGAAAATTATTAAATCAATTTTAATGTTGGTTGTGTTCATGGGGCTTGCTGCTTGTGATCGTTCAAGCTTTAAAATTCGTGACGGTAAAAACAGCGACATATTAACTGAAAATCAACCAACAGAATGTACAACTAACTGTGATGAAAATCCAGGTGATCCAGATGATTACCCAGAAAACCCAGATGACACAGGTTATGATGACCCTTCAGAAGAAGGTCCTTACTACTGTAAGTACGAAAATGAATTGTTTGGCAGCGTTGCACACATCACTCATGGCGAACATTCAAAAGAAATCATTTGGAACTACTTTCCAGAAATTAAAAATAAAAGATTACAAATTAAATACTATCAAGTTGAAATCATGGACGCTTCGAAGAACACATTTCAAAGTGAGTACTTGCCGTACAATAAAACATCTTATTTAATTCATCCACATGCAAAGGGCATTGATGGTCAAACTCTAGCTGAGAAGGGCATCACTTTAGAGCAAGGAAAGTGGTATTGGTACCGCTTGATTGCTCTCGATAAAAATTACTATGAAGTTATGGATCGAGAACTAGACTTGCCATTTAGCACTTACCAGGGCGAATTCAATCGCTTTGTTGGCTTCTGCTCAGGCTATGACAACAACCCACCAGTAGATAACCCTGTTGACTACGACCCATCTGAAGATACAAATTATGATGAAGGGTCAAATGGTGATGACAATGATGACTCTCATACCGACGAGACTACTCAATATCCACCAGCAAATGGTGATGATGATAAGTTTTATTGTAGATGGCAAAATGAAGTTTTCGGAAGCGTTGCTGATATCACTCAAGGTCATCAATCTCAGTTAATCTTATGGAATCATTTTGCTGAAGAAAAAAACAAGAACTTAAAATTGAAATACTATCAAGTTGTTGTCATGGATGCTGCAATGACAACGTTTAAAAGTAAATTGTTACCATTCAGTCAAAACTCATACCTAGTTCATCCACATGATCCAGGGCAAAATGGTGAGACTTTAACAAGTTTAAAAATAGATTTTCAACAGGGCAACTGGTACTGGTATAAGTTGCTAGCCCTTGATGAATACAAAAATGTTATTATCGAAAGAAAACTAGATTTATTATTTAGTCCACACAAAGGTGAGTTCAATCGTTTTGTTGGCTTTTGTGGAGAACAACCTTACTAAATTGAGGATATATTTATTAAATTACTTTAAGGTGGAGCTGTGTCTTCACCTTTTTTTTAGTTTCAGTGGCTAAACCAACACAATGGTTTTGGCAAGTTTAAGGCTCCAGCTATGTAAGTGTCCATTCGGCATTGTGGCGAGTTATGGAATGGGTAGTTATGGGCCACAACACGATGGTCTTTTTCCGTGAAACTTAATTTATGACTTAACTTTATAATACTTTCAAGAATGACTTCATCTGCAGATAAGTTCTCTAAATTAGGATAATCTAAGGATGTTAGTAAACACGATTTAGTATTCTTTTTTGTTCTTTTTTTGGCCAAAGAATTTTTATAAACGTCTTCAGGGTCAGTTTTTTTTAGTTTTTTTAAACAGTGTGTTCGAATGCTTTCAGCAGCATTGCTAAACATAGATGTGACAATATGACAGTAGTTTGTTTCTATAGTGTCTTGAGATTGACAAAATTTCTCGACTCTAGCGTCAGCAGTCGGGTGGTTTATGTTTAAATAATTGTTTATGTAATTGGGAAGGCATATGTTGGTAGCAAAGTAATCTGCTTCACCTTCATTATAGGCATGAACTAAATGGCCAACTTCATGGCATATAACTGTTAAAAGACCACCGAGCGTTAAGCCTTCTTGTTTAGCAAAGCCACCAGATATGATAAGGCTTCTACTGATATTGACTGCAAAGGCGAAAGATTGATCTTTTTCCCACATAAAATGAAACGAGTAACTGGGATGATCTTTGGCGAACCTACTTTGAACTATATTAAAACACTCATTAGAAATAGGTTCATTTATTTCGATACAATCAGCTCCGTAAGAATTAAAGATTGATAAGATTATAAAAATGAGTAATTGCACAAGCGGTGCCCCCTAACGAGCTTAAAAATTACAACTTTACAGTCTTTTGAAGGTACATCTAAAATTGTTTTGTTTGGTTTAATTTTTTCGATTAATAATTTTTTCTATAAGTAAAAGACAATTGATTATATCTTATTCAAAAACAACATTAATAGAAAGATGGCTATGTAAAAAATATACATAGTCTCTTAATTTATTTTAATAGTAAGACTCAATTTATATATGAAATGTGTTGTAAATTTTTTGAGGGCTCAAACTTTTTTCTGGCGAAGGTTTTTATAGAAATAAGCTCTGAACAGAAGCACTAGAGGTCTCATGCTTCTAAAATGTACTCAGACCACTGTGGAATCTGTGCATCCGAAAGCTTTACATGGCAAATAGTTCCTCGTGACGCTTTTTCTTTTTTATCAATAGTAGTGATGCGGGCAAGGTCATAAATTTTATGTTCATGCTCATGAGGAAAGTAAAGTGAGACAGGAGTGTTCAAGTTTTTAAGAGTTTCTGCCATCAGTTTTTTCAAGCGGTCAATGCCTTCACCTGTGACGGCGCTAGTGAAAACACGGTTGTTTTGCTTCACTGAAAATTGGTTCTCTACCGAGGCTTTGTCTAATTTGTTAAAGACATAAATAAGGGGTTTGTTTTGCCACTCAAACTGCTCAATGAGTTGGTCAACGATTTCGATTTGTTTTTTTAAACTTGGGTTAGAAAGATCGACAACATGTAAAAGCACATCGGCTTCTTCTGACTCCTCCAGCGTTGCTTTAAAGGCTTCTATTAAGTGAGTCGGGAGATTGCGAATAAAGCCCACAGTGTCTGTGATCACAACAGGTCCGTGACCTTCGAGGTGAAGCTTTCTGGTGGCGGGATCAAGAGTTGCAAACAGTTGGTCTTTGGCTAAAAGTTGTGATCCAGTCATGCGGTTTAGTAAAGAGCTTTTGCCCGAGTTGGTGTATCCGATCATAGAAAAGCTGGGAACTTGGTGTTTCTTACGTTTATTCCTGTGCTGAGCACGATGCTTTCTTACTTGGTCTAACTTTTTTTTAATAAACTTTATTCTTTTTTGGATGTTTCGACGGTCAATTTCTAGGGCTGTCTCACCTGGGCCTCGAGTGCCAATGCCCCCACCTTGTCGCGATAAAGAGCCATGCCAAGCGCCCACCATGCGTGGAAGCTGGTCGAGCATTTGAGCCAGTTCCACTTGTAACTTACCTTCATAGGTTTGTGCTCTCTGGGCAAAAATATCTAAGATCAATTGCGAACGGTCGAGTACGCGCAGGGCGAGCTCTTTTTCTAAGTTCCTTGTTTGAATGCCAGAGAGTTTGTGGTCAATGATAACTAAGGAAATTTCTTGCTCAATACAAAGTTCTTTGAGTTCTGCAATTTTACCTTTACCTATTAGAGTGGCAGCCTGGTACTGAGATAAAGTTTGAGTCAGGTTTCCCATGACTTCAGCACCAGCGGCGTAGGCGAGGTCTTCGAGCTCTACTAAGCTTTCCTTCATGTTGACAAAGTTGTCAGACTTTAAACAAACTCCAACAACAATGGCTTTTTCTAAATTACTTTTTTCGTCCATTCTTTTTAGCTTTTGCCCGGAACTTATAGGCTTGTGCTTCAACGGCCGTGAGCACCACGGTGTTGATGATGTCTTGCACCGTGCACGTTCGCTGAAGCACGTTGGCAGGCTTATTAATACCTAGTAGGAATGGACCCATCACTGCACACTCTGACAACTGCTGAATCAGTTTGTAAGCAATGTTGCCGGAGTTAAGGTCAGGAAAAATTAAAATATTTGCCCCATCTTTGATATTACAAAACGGGAAGATGCGTTCAACAATTGTAGGGTTAATGGCTGTGTCCGCTTGCATCTCTCCGTCGACAATGAGTTTTGGATCAATTTGGTTGATGATCTCTGTGGCCTTGCGCATTTTAGAAGGTGCCTCTTTGCGTCCGGTGAAGTTTGAGTAGCTGAGCATGGCCACTTTAGGTTCAATGTTATAATATTTTGCCACACGTGATGCTGACAGTGCAATGGTGGCCAGTTGTTCTGCAGTTGGGTTTATATTTACAGTTGTATCAGCCAAAAACAACAAACGATCTTCAAAAAGGATAATAATTAAACCGGCCGCAGTTTTGTACTTGTCGGCTCCGATGATTTCAAAAATGGGCGTGATACAGTCGGCATAGTTCTGTACTGCTCCTGATACTAAAGCATCGGCCTCTCCATTTTTAACCATCATCGATGAAAAGTAGTACTGGTCTTTCATAAGGCGCTCAGCTTCAGCCTCCATGACGCCTTTTCGTTGGCGTAACTTCCAAAATTCATCGGTGTACTTTTGATAAAGTTCATGCTCTTTAGGTTGATACACTTCAATGTCATTGAGGTTTTCAAGCTCTAACTCTTCGATCATTTTTTTCACTTTGTCGGGGTTGCCCAGCAAAATGGGGTGAATGATGTTTTCAGACACAATTGTGTTCATAGCTTTTAATATTTTTCGGCTGTGACCTTCTGGGAAAACAATCACTGGTTTTTTGCCGCGCGAACGTTTTACACCTTGTTTGATTTTGTTGATGTTGGTTCTGATAAACCCTTGGCGAAAACTTTGTGCAGCCTCAAGCTGTTCGGTGTAGGCCTCAATGTCTTTAAGGGGTTTGCGCGCGACTTTTCCCTTCATAGCAGCTTGAGCTACTGCAGGTGCAACGGTCGTGAGCACGCGGTTATCAAATGGCTTAGGTATTATGTAATCTGGGCCAAAAGTGAAAGATTGATTGCTGTAGGCTTCAGATACAGAATCGGGAACATCTTGGCGAGCCAATTCGGCAAGCGCTGTCGCTGCTGCCATCTTCATGTCTTCTGTGATGTGGGTGGCTTGCACATCAAGGGCACCTCTAAAAATGGACGGAAAACCGAGCACGTTGTTCACTTGGTTTGGGAAGTCACTGCGACCGGTGGCCATAATGACATCAGGTCTTACTTTTTTGGCTTCTGACGGTAGAATCTCAGGGTCAGGGTTGGCCATTGCAAAAACGATTGGGTTTTTACTCATGCCTTTCAACATAGTTGGGGTTAATGCTCCAGCCACACTTAAACCACAAAAAACATCAGCGCCTTTTAGTGCATCAGCAAGTGTGCGGTTTTTTGTTTTGATCATGAATTCTTTTTTGTACTCGTTGATGCCTTCTTTGCGTTCGCTTTGAATGACTCCTCTAGAGTCACACATGGTGATGTTCTTTTTAAGAACTCCAATTTTAACAAAGAGTTTTGCACAGGCAATGGCTGCCGCTCCGGCTCCGTTAAAAACAACTTTCACACTTTTTAGTTTTTTCTTTGTTATCTGACAGGCATTGATCAATGCGGCCGCTGATATGATGGCGGTGCCGTGCTGATCGTCATGGAAAACCGGGATGTTCATCTCTTTTTTTAAACGTTCTTCAATAATAAAACAGTCGGGAGCTTTGATATCTTCTAAGTTGATGCCGCCAAAAGTAGGCTCGAGTGATTTAACAGAATTAATGAACTCGTCGACGGAGTCACTTTTAACTTCAATATCAAAAACATCAATGCCAGCAAATTTTTTAAAAAGAACACCTTTTCCTTCCATCACTGGCTTACTGGCAAGGGGGCCGATGTCACCAAGACCAAGCACGGCACTTCCGTTGGTGATCACAGCGACTAAATTTCCTTTGGTGGTGTAGTCGTAAACTTTATCTGGGTTTTTGTAGATTTCTTTACAAGGAGCCGCCACGCCGGGTGAGTAGGCGAGTGATAAGTCGTACTCTGTTTTGCAAGACTTGCTGCTTTGGACGTCCACTTTTCCTGGTTTGTTTTCCGAGTGATATTTGAGAGCTTCTTTATTAAATGATTTTGCCATGAAAAATGCCTTTATATAAATGTCATTGTCGTGAAGAGAAGGTTTAGTTCAGAATTTCAGTACGATGAAGTTAATCCTTATGGGTTGGTAATTTTATCTGTGTAATTTAAACAACTGAAACAATACCCTATCTGATTCCAGTTTTTTTAGTCATTGAATGATTGTGTGCGTTACCTGCACAATAACTAATTGTTAATATTATCCTATAAATTGCTGTAATATCTTGCAAAAATTAGGTTTCAACATCAGGAGATGAGCAATGTCGAGAAATGTAGTGATCGTCGATGGTTTAAGAACACCATTTGCCAAAGCGGGCACGGACCTAAAAGATATCCACCCAGCCGACCTCGGCGAAGCGGCGTTAAAAGAACTCATAGCAAAAACTAACTTAGATACTGACAGTGTCGATGAAGTGATCGTGGGCAACACTGGCAGCCCCGCCGACAGCGTGAACATCGGGCGTGTTGTTGCCTTGCGCGGAGGCATCCCATTAAAAACATCGGCCTATACAGTTCACAGAAACTGTGCTTCAGCGCTGGAAAGTGTGACCAGTGGCTATGAAAAGATCATGTCGGGAACAATGGATTGCGTTCTCGCTGGTGGTACAGAGAGCATGTCGCAACTGCCACTCATTTATAACAAAAAAGCCACTCAGTGGTTTGCTGAGATGATGTCTAAAAAAACGCCGCTTCAAAAAATAAAACATTTAACAAAACTAAAACTTTCAGCCTTGTTAAACCCTCGCATTGCCGTTATGGAAGGTCTCACAGACCCATTTGTAGGCATCAACATGGGGAAAACGGCTGAGATTTTAGCTAAAGAATTTGGTATTTCTCGTTTGCAACAAGATGAGTTTGCCACCACATCTCACACACGCGCAGTGGCGGCTCAAGAAAGTGGTGCTTTTAATGATGAGATCACTCCTGTATTTATTCCGCCAAAGTTTAAAAAAGTAGTTCATCAAGACATTGGTCCCAGAAAAGGGCAGTCCGTTGAGAAGCTGGCTAAGTTGCGCCCATTCTTTGATCGTAAGTTTGGAACGATCACAGTTGGCAACGCTTGCCCAATCACTGATGGAGCTGCCATGCTCCTTATGATGGAAGAAGGTAAAGCTAAAAGCCTTGGTTATAAACCATTAGCTAGAATCAAAGGGTACGCCTTTGCAGGGCTGGAGCCAGAAAGAATGGGGCTTGGGCCTGTTTACTCAACACCCATAGCACTCAAGCGTGCCGGTCTTGAATTCAAAGATATGGATCTCATCGAGTTGAATGAAGCTTTTGCCGCTCAAGTTCTTGCTTGTAATAAAGCCTTTGCTAGTGATGAATTTTGTCAAAAGAAATTAGGACTTTCAAAAGCCATCGGTGAAGTGGATCCAAGTAAGCTCAACGTCAATGGCGGTGCTATTGCTTTAGGGCATCCTGTGGGAACAACCGGAACTCGTTTGGTGATCACTCTTGCCAAGGCCTTGAAGGCGCAGAATAAAAAGTATGGTTTGGCTACGCTTTGTATTGGTGGTGGTCAAGGTGGCGCCATAGTTATTGAAAATATGAATGTTTAAAAAAATTATTTAATTTTGAGGAAGAACGAATGTCAGTAAAGAGCATGGAAATTATAGATAAAGGTGACTACGCCGTAGTTGAGTTTGATTTACAAGGCGAGAAGGTGAATAAGTTTTCAACGCCTGTGATGTCACGACTAAAAGAAGTCACGGCTGAGCTTGCAAAATCAAATTACAAAGCCGTCGTAGTGAAATCTAAAAAGAAAAAGATTTACATTGCAGGTGCCGACATTGACGAGATCAAAAGTATCACTGAGCCCACTGAATTTAGAAAAGTTTTGACAGAGGCTCATTCGATTTTTAATGCATGGGAAGACTTACCAATGCCTACGGTTGCCGCGATTGATGGCGCTTGTTTAGGTGGTGGTTGTGAGTTTGTAATCTCTTTTGATTACCGAATAGCAACTCTTGACAAATCCACTCGCATTGGTTTGCCGGAAGTGAAATTAGGAATTATTCCTGGCTTTGGCGGTTGTGTTCGTTTGCCGCGCATGATCGGTTTGCAATCGTCTTTAGATATCATTTTGGCTGGCAAATCTGTTGACGGCAAAAAGGCCGCTAAAATTGGTCTTGTTGATGAGGCGGTTCCAAAAGAAATTCTTGATCAAAGAGTTGAGATGATGGTCAATGACATCATTGCTGGCAAAAAAGGGAAGCGCAAAAAAACTTACAAAGCTAAAAAGTTACCTAACAAAATTTTAGAATCATTTTTAGGGCGAGGAATTATTTTTTCACAAGCTAGGAAAGCTGTGATGAAAAATTCAAAAGGATTTTATCCGGCTCCATTAAAAGCTCTCGATGTTGTAAAGAAGGCCTTTGGTGCCTCAAGAGATAGGGCACAAAAAGTTGAAATGGACGGTTTTTGTGAGGTTGCCGTTTCAAAGGAAAGTAAATATTTAATCGACCTTTTCTACTTAATGGAAGGTGTAAAAAAACAAACGGGTGTTGCCAGTGATGTAGCTAGCAAAACTGTCAAACAGGTTGGTGTTCTTGGCGCCGGTGTGATGGGTGGTGGTATCGCACAACTTGCGGCCGACAAAAATTACTTTGTGCGTATGAAAGACATCAGCAACGAAGCTCTTGCCATTGGATACAAGCAAGCCAGCGACATATGGAGTAAAAAATTAAAGCGTCGTCGTTTAACTAAACACGATTTCAAAAAGAAAATGAGCCTTATTAGCAGTTCACTCGATTACAGTGGCTTTAATAAGTTAGATGTTGTTGTTGAGGCGATTGTTGAAGATATGAAAATTAAAAAAGCAGTGATTTCTGATATGGTCCAGCACTGTAAAGATGACGCCATCATTGCAACTAATACATCAAGCCTGAGTGTTACTGAAATGGCTGAAGCTCACCCCAACCCAAAAAACTTTGTAGGCATGCACTTTTTCAACCCTGTTCACAAAATGCCACTCGTTGAAGTGATTCGCGGTGAACACACCAGTGATGAAGCGACGGCTACAATTTTTGAGTTGTCTAAAAAAATGGGCAAGACTCCTGTTGTGGTTAAAGACGGTCCGGGCTTTCTAGTAAATCGACTTTTGCTACCGTGGATGGCAGAGGCGATGTTTCTACTTGAAGACGGCATGAGCATTAAAACCATGGACAGGTACTACACCCATACTTTTGGTATGCCTATGGGGCCGTGTCGTTTACTTGATGAAGTTGGTTTGGACACAGGTATTAAAGTGTTAAAGATTTTCCAGGACGCTCTCGGTGAAAGAGTTCAAGTTTCAAAGCTTGCCGAAAACATTAAAAACTCAGACCGTTTAGGTAAAAAGAACAAAAAAGGCTTCTATCATTACGATGAGAAGGGCCGAGACACAGAGCCAGACACAAGTATGTATCAAGAACTTGGTCTGCCAACACCTAAAGACCCCCTCAGTAAAGACGAGTGCATCGAGCGCGGCATTTACCAGATGATCAACGAAGCGGCTCGTGCCTTGCTTGAAGACAAAATAGTTGAAACTCCCGGTGAGCTTGACCTTGCGATGATCATGGGAACAGGTTTTCCTCCGTTCCGTGGTGGCTTATTGAAGTACGCCGATTCAGTGGGAGCAAAGACCATTGTTGAAAAACTTGAAGGCTATCAGAAGAAATGTGGCATTCGTTTTACAGTGGCAGATTCCCTTCGTAAGATGGCTGATGAAGGCGGAAAGTTTTACTCCTGACCCTTTAAATGTTGGGCCTTGGGGTGTGACCCAAAGAGGTCAAAGGCTTTCATCCCGTACTCAAAAAACCTCGGGCAGCACCGCTCGCCCTACGGCCGAGCAGCGCACCCGCGGAACTGCGTGCGGGATAAAAGCCTTTGACCTCTTTTTGTAATCTCTCTTTTTACATTTAAAGAATCCGTCGTGCATGCGTGTTGGTGGTTTTTTTCGTCACTGCTAGTTTGGTTAATTATTTGGTTTTCTTTGGTTCGCTTTTTTATTTATAATTTACTTAGCTTTTCTTTGAGTTCTTGGAAGGCGTCTTTGATGGATTTTTTACTCGTATCTATGCTTATGGTTGGAGCGGTCCATTTTTCGTAAGTTCTATTAATTACTTGTTCCCATGTGGGTTGTTTGTGGTTTTTGATGTCGTTGATTCTGTTTTCAACTCGGAATTGGTGTTCTTTTTTGTCGGAGCAAATCACTTCAATGTTTGTGAAGCTGGCTTCTACTGACAGGGCTGTTTGTTGCCATTCATTTCGTGTCAAAGCAATTGGGTTCACTGAGTCTGCGATGACTTTGTTGCCAAGTTTTAAATTGTCTTTGGCGATGAGATAAGAAATTCTGTAGCCTTCGCCTTGAACATCCTTAAGACTGCAGACATCTCTCAATCCTTGTTCAAGGGTATCAATACGCAAGTGTGTTGCTTTGATATGTGTGGCTAATAACTTTGCTAAAGTTGTTTTGCCCGAGCCGGGGAGTCCTGAGAATATGTATAAGTGGCCTGGTTTCATTAGGTCTCTTTATATAAGTAAAGCGTTTCCTGCAAGTGGCTTTTCGAAATACATTTCATGAAAACTTAGTTTTAAATTATTCTCGTTAATAACAATCTTTGCACTGATATTCCTTCATTAAGAAAAAACATTTAACGATTTAGAGATATTATTTTCTAACAAATTAGAAATTATTCTTATTGAGCTAAAATTTGCTCAGCTGCTTCTTTCATTGTATTACAGCTATCTTCTGATTCAGGAAATATGTAAATGCTGAAGTCTAATAAGTTAACTCCATTTAATTTTAGTGAGTGACCACCAACACAGCTGACAGATGCAGACCTGCAATCACTTTCTGATACCGGTACACAAGTGGGTGCCCCATTCTGATCGCTAGAAGATGCTTTTAACACTTCTTCTTTGAATTGATTGAAATTACTACCATTTTTTGCGTCTCTCATTACTTCACAATTAATGAGTGCATTCTCATCTTCTTCAGTTGAAAACCATTTAAGAGAGCTCATAGAATCATATTCGAGTGAATATGCACCTACGCAGTTGTTTGATTCAGTGACGGTACAGTCTTCATAGATCAACGGTCGACATGTCAATTCACGATACACTTTATCAAAAGCAAACAATTCGCTTGAAAACAATACAGAAATAAGAATTAAACTTAAATAGAATTTATTGGTCATTTCAGAAACTCCTTGTGCTTGTGAGTTTTAAAGTACATTAAATAGATATTTATAGTAGAAGTAATGTAAAAAAGTTAAGTTTGTACAAAAAATAAATTAACAGGTAGGTTCTTGTAATCACCAAAGTTTTTTAAATAAATAGTTTCATCTGTTAAGATTTTTTTTAATTACTAGGTTATCAAAATCAAATCAATTTTCATGTGTATAGGGGGTTTGATATAGTATATTCATAGACTTGCACATGTCATTCAGCTATCAAAGAAAACATGATCAAACCTTTAGACAAAAGACTATTTTCAACAAATTTAGTAGGAACAAGGATTCAGTTAAAACTAGTGTCACCTGAATTGAGCGAGCAGGTTTGGGAATTCATCAATAGAGACCATAGTGCTGGTGGTGAGTTATATATTTGGGTTAAATCTAAAGAAGATGTTGAAAATTACATAACTAAAAAAGTCTCTGAAAATACAAAAGAACAGGATTATTTCATTATTCAAGAAGACAAGGTGATTGGCACTATCAACATTCACACAATTAACTATCTAGATCATAAAGCTGAGATTGGGTACTCAATTGAAAAAGCTAAAGAAGGCCAAGGCTTAGTCACTGAGGGAGTTCAACTCATAGAAGATGAAATGAAAAGGTTAGGCTTTAATAAGCTAATTATTAATTGTGACATCAATAATATAAGGTCAATGAATGTTGCTGAAAGAAACAACTACAAGAAAGAGGGTGTTTTTATTCAGGATTGTATAGAGAACGGTAAGTTCAGAGATTCAGTTCTTTTTGGTAAAATCTTAAGATAAAGCGTTTAATAAATTTATGCTTTATTATAAATAAGTCGTCTTGCTAATGAGTCTTTTGGTAAAAATAGTTGAGTTACATAAACTAGTTTTTAAACTTCAGGTAGACATAATCTAGCTGAATTTCACGAGTGCCTTTAAATAATAAGAAATCACTTTCTGGTACAAGTCTCCTGAATTCTTTTGTGCGATTTTTATATGGACAGTAGATAGGAATATTTATCATTGGAAATGTATTTGTAATATTTATTGAAGCAATTCTTAATTTAGGCATTGCTGTTTTTAACTCTATTTTAACACTGGTGTTTCCGACAAACTCTTTAGTAGTGTCATCTACAAGGTCGAGTGGTTCTGTAAGAGCATGCAATGAACCCGTAAGAAATACAATTTTTGAATTTGGGTCATTGTTGTGGATTTGTAAAATATTTGCAGCCATGGACTCATTTCGAAGATCCATTGAATTATTAGGCTGATCTCTTGTATCGACAGCAAAGACCTTAAAACCAAGATCACAAGCTTTTTCTATGACATCTAAGTAATTATTAGTTTGCTGATGATAAGACCAACTAGAGCTCCAAATGTTCTCAAAATCATCTCTATTCATTTGTCCTTTGCAGAATTGATTTAAAGAATTTTGCTGAGATTGATTTTGCATTTCTATAGCCAATGATTTGTAATTATTTTTTTGTAACAGGACTAAGTTTTCAAGCAAAGTGTGTTTTGCAATGGCTTCAGTGTGAGTTTCTCCTATGATCAGAATTTCAGACTCAATAGATAGATGATTTAAAAGCTCATGCATTGAAGTCTCAATAGAATTATCAATGACGTCCTCATAGACTTGATGTGTGGCTCTAACCTCATTACTCATATTACAATTTGAGCTATAACTATCGGTGTCATGCTGAAAAGCATGCGTGCTGAAGCTTAAGTAATGAGTAAGTAAAAAAAGAATTAATATAAAATAAGCTTTCATATTATTTTTGGGAGTTAGCCCATAAACAAAGTATAAATGCCTAAACATGTTGCATGATTGAAAAGTTAAAATTTTTCCCCCTAAGAAAACAGAAACCAAAGCTAATATGACCTAACTATACTTTTTTGACTGTAAGAATTTAAAATAATTTCTGGAATAATAATTTTTTTACAGACATGCAAATAAATAGACATTGTTAAAATTACAGTAAAAAGATGTTTTAAGTCTTAATGTTGTTTTTTTTTCTTATAGGTTTATTTATTGAAATAAAACTATCAATTTAAATTCAAAGTGTTAAAAAATGGTAAATATTTATCAAATGTGGAGAGAGAAAATGAAAATATTTTTAATGCTTGTTTATGTTGCTTTTGCTAGCGCTGTGTTTGCAGAGTCTGTACACACTTACAATATAAATTCAAACACGGTCACAACTGTTTGTGACTTAGGAGCGACTAAGTTAACTTTTGAGTATCCTAACCCGGCTGGATCTTCAAATTACACCAACGCAAATTCTGTTAAGTTAGTCTCTTCAGAAGATATCGAGGGTGTGACGACTGATTATAATTTGAAAGCCACTCAACTGTTTTTAACAATTTACTCTGACGGTAATACTTATGGAAATGCTGTGAGTGCACTTTTTGTAAATGACAATGCTGAAGTTGTTCTTGGCTTAAATTCGAACAATAAAACTGTTTGGGGACAGGCTGTAGCTAACATACAGGCAAATGATGACGTTCTATGTTTGTTTGATACTGGTGAATAATTTTAGTGCACATATATCTTGAACCTCTATTTTTAGAGGTTTTCTTGTCTTAGAAGTTCCACAGCTTTATGTGAAGTTAGGGGTTCTCGTCATGAAATTGCAGGACCAATAATGGAGCTACAAGTTTTACTTGTTCTCATCGTGATTAAAGCTTTGAAGTCTTATTTAAGTCGCACCTTATACTCAGGGCTTTTGATAACTTTGCCTTTCTTATCGCGAATTTGAATGTAGAATTCGCCTTGATGGTATTTATTGAGCTTTTTAAGTGAAAACTTAAGTGTTTTTTTTCCTTTGATGAGAGCACTTTTTTTCTTTCCTAACGGGCGGTGGTACCAAAAAATATCATAAGCTCCGTCTTTGTTAATTTCGTAAGAAAGCTTTAAAGGAGTTCCTGCTTTTAAGTTTAAGTTTTGTGACTGAGTTGTACTGATTATAACTTCATCTTTAGCAGGCTCATCAGTTTTTGTTTCAGGTGGTTTTGGAATGGCTTTAGCATTTTCTGTTTTTGCAACTTCTTTGACTTCTTCTACAGTATTTTCTTTTATGCCACTTTCAACCTCAATATCTTTGATCTGTTGTTCTGTGGGGTTGTCTACCTTAGCTACATCTTCAGCACTGCCTGCAGACTCAGCTTCTTTCTCCGAAACTTGAAAAAAGATCTGTTGCGGGCGGTCGATGCGATCATCCACTTCAATGACATAGTACTGTGTCTTCTCACCGGCGCTGACTTTAAAGCTTTCTCCAACTCCAACTTGGGTTAATTTTTTACCGTCTTTGCGCATCCACTTGATGGTAAAGTTCTCACTTCCTTTTTTGACCTTCATTCTTAAGTCTTTGATTTCACCTTTGGCAAGTTCATGAATAGGTACGGGACGTTCTTCTACTAAGAAGTTGACGTAGTTTTCTGGACGTTCTTTGCGTGGATTGAACTTTGGTGGAGGCGGGGGAGGTGGAGCGATCTTGCCTATTTTTTTTCTCGGTGGTGGAGGAGGTGGATTGTTGTTGTTAGCATCAGCATTTTGAGGAGCTAATGGCTCAATATTTTTTTGACTTTTTTTGTTTTTATAAGCGTTATTAGGATCGGAGGAAACGCTTACATAAATGATTCCTGCAACGATTAAAAAAAGTATCCCGCTTGCAATTATAAACTTTTTATTCATAGGGTCTCGCTCTGGTAAATGCCTGTTGTCGTTAAATTTTATCCCAAGTTTATATATTTTTAAACATCCCAACTAGACGAATGTATGACTCAACAAAATTTTTGAATCAGAAGTACGTCTATATTTAACTTAAGTCCTTCAAGAACTCTTTCGATTGAGCTCAGCTTTGCCGATAAAAACTTAATAAAATAGTTATTTATGGAGAGCAGTTATGTCTAAAGTTTTAACTCGTCATGTGATGTTTGTGGTCATTATTACGGCAACTTCGTTCATCATGTTTAACTTTCAGAACTGCGCCAAATCACAATTTGCTCTGAGAGAGGGTGTCACTGGTTTGAGCGGATTGAGTGCTGATTCCGATGGAGATGGCTTAACCAATGATGTGGAAGCTCAGCTTGGCACAGACTCCAACAACAAGGATAGCGATGGCGATGGTTTGCTCGACGGAGAAGAGGTCAACACTCACAAAACAGATCCTTTGAAGCAAGATTCAGATAATGGTGGTGTGAACGATGGTGGTGAAATCAACAAAGGCACAAACCCACTGAATGCCAATGATGATTTGTCGACAGTGAAGCCCGGCACCGACAATGACAACGACGGCTTAACAGACTTACAAGAACTGAATGAAACAAAAACAGACCCACATGACCCAGACTCCGATGATGACGGCTTGCTCGACGGGGAAGAGGTCAACACTTACAAAACCAACCCCAACGGCAAAGATACAGACTCCGGAGGTGTGTCAGATGGCAAAGAAGTTGCTAACGGAACCAATCCTCGAGACAACCCAAGTGACGATGACACCATGGATACCGACGGAGATGGGCTCACCGATATTTATGAAAATTCTATCTCAGGAACAGACCCAACTCTTGCTGACACTGACGGTGATAACTTGACTGACGGTCAAGAGATCACTGGTCTTAATGGCTTTAGGTCAACGAACCCTAAAGAATCAGACACCGATCAAGATGGTTTGTCTGACGGGGATGAGTTGCAACAGTATGGCACTAGCCCCAATGACCCTGACACAGATAAGGGGGGAGTCACCGATGGTGTCGAAGTCAGTAATGGTACAAATCCTTTGGATTCTAAAGATGATAAAAGCATAGCCGCTGTTGATGACGACAAAGACGGTCTCAGCAATATTGATGAACAAAGAATTGGAACTGATCCAAGCAACCCAGACTCTGATGGAGATGGGTTGAATGATGGGGCTGAAGTGTTAGCTCATGGTACGGACCCTAAAAAGTACGACACGGATTCTGGTGGAGTGAGTGACGGGCAGGAGGTGAACGTCAATAAAACCAACCCTCTCATAAAAAGTGATGATCAAATTGATCCCAACAAAGACAGTGATGGTGATGGATTGTCTGATATTGTTGAGTCGACAGCAGGAACAAACCCTATGGATCCTGACACTGACAAAGACGGGTTAAAAGACGGACCTGAAGTGCTCACTCACAAAACAGATCCTAAAAAACCAGACTCAGATGGTGGTGGTGTGAATGATGGCACGGAAGTACAAAAAGGCACTGACCCGAATAATCCAAAAGATGATTTGAGTGACCCTTACGGCGACAACGATAAAGATGGCTTGAACAATCAGCTTGAAAAACTAATGGGCACTGACCCGAACAATCCAGACAGTGACGGTGATGGCTTGAGTGATGGGGCTGAGTCAAACACCTACAAAACAGACCCAAAAAAACCTGATACAGATTCTGGTGGTATCGATGATGGTGTTGAAGTCGCAAGAGGAACAAACCCTTTAGATCGTAATGATGATTTAAATGTAACATCTAATTGTAAGTCTTACCGCGGCCTAGCTGTTTGGTCGGACGCATCAAATAGTAAACAAACAGCTAATTCAGACTATTTAGGCCCTATATCTCCCTTCAAAAGCGCTCTGTCGGGTTCAGACAATTACGCCTATGCTAGCGCATCTGCTCACCCAAAAGTAGGTCCAGCGCCAGAAGAAGGTGTTATGAAAGTATTTTTACATGAAGGTGCTGATGGAATGACAGCGACTTTTTATTTGAACAAAGACAACGCAGCTCACAGAGTTGCTACTGTGCTAATGAATATCACTACGGGTGGGAACAATACCAGTGATAGCGTACTTATGTCTGACGACGTAAGAGAAACTAAATTGATATCTAGTTCTGGCGGGGTTAATAAATACCTTACTAAAATGTGGTACAACAAAAATACCGATGGTGCGGTCATCGGGCCATTTAAAACTAATAATTACATCATGCACTTTGAAGTTGTAAATATGAAAAATGTAGACCGCATTGAAGTGCACTCAGCTGACAACAAAATATACGATGTAAAAGGCACTCACTTTATTATTGGTATGAGAAACTACTTGCAGTGCGAATGTCAAAACAGTGCGCACAAAATTACGTTTACAAATATGCCTCAGGCAGTGAGCTCAAAAGTTTCAGGAGAGGTGGTGTATACAACTAACTTCCTGACCAAAGACACACCCGTGTGTTTGATCAATGAGACCTTAGTGCCTGGCAACTGTCGTCCTAAGAAATCAATCAATTACAATCAATTTTTAAACGGTGTGCACAAGTTCAGAGTGCTCACTGAAAGTGCCGAGGGTACCCAATGTGAGGCTCACTTCACTTGGGAAATCAAAGGAGCTGGCCTGTAAAATATTCATTCATGATGCCCACAAGTCGAGGAAGTTTTTGCCTAAAAAAAAGCATTTAACAAAAAGCTCTATGTTATTGTTAATAATGAGTTTTTTGGCTGGTCTGTTTTTGCGTAATTACATCGTTAAATAGGCTTATTTATGAAAGTCGAGAGATAAAAAATCATTACGAAAATGACCTGTTTTCATAATATAATAATCGTATGTCTAATTACTTACATGGTTACTCAAAAGAAGAACAAGACCGTCTTATTCACCAAGCGGAAATGACGGAAAACACCATTTATCAAAATGTTGATTTTTCTGATAATAAACATGTTTTAGAAGTTGGCAGTGGTGTTGGTGCACAAAGTGAAATTCTTTTAAGGCGTTTTCCCAAAATTGAATTAACTTGTATTGATTTAAATGAATCACAAATTGAAGTGGCCAATAGTTACCTGGCTTCAAAAAGTTACTGTAAAGATCGTTACGTAATAAAGAAAATGAACGCCGAGCATTTAGAATTTGATGGCTATCAATTTGATGGCGCTTTTTTGTGTTGGGTCCTTGAACATGTACCTTCACCAGAGAAAGTTTTATCAGAAGTCAGGAGGGTGCTAAAACCGGGATCTAAGATTTACGTGACTGAAGTTATGAACTCTTCTTTTTTTCTTGATCCATATTCCCCGCACGTTTGGAAGTACTGGATGGCCTTCAACGATTACCAGCTTGAGCAAGCCGGTGACCCTTTTGTTGGCGCGAAACTTGGTAATGTGTTGATCTCGCAAGGCTTTAAAAATGTTTATACAAAAGTAAAGAACTGGCACTTTGATAAAAGACACCCACAACACCGCACTCGTTTTATTTCTTATTGGAAAGACTTGCTTTTGTCTGCCAGTGATATTTTATTAAAAAATAACTGTGTAACGGAAGAAGACATAGCTATGGTGAATAAAGAGCTCAATGAGGTGAGCCGTAACCCAGACGCCGTCTTCAATTATTCATTTATGCAAGCAACGGCAGAGGTTTGATTGGCATCTGAAGACGAAAAGATAGATCAAGAACTGTCGAAAGAAGAACTTTCTACCGTGAACTACGCAGATCGCCCTGCGGGTGGTCTACGTCGTAAAGTATATATAACAATTTTTGAAGCTGAAACAAAATGGGGTCGCCGTTTTGACCTTATTTTACTTTACGCAATCTCTTTAAGTATTTTAGAGGTTATCTTAGAATCTGATACTCGAATTTCAGCGGAGTATAGAGACGTCCTCTATTATTCTGAGTGGGCATTAACTATCTTTTTTACCATCGAGTATTTTTTGCGTTTATGGTGTTCGCGTCGCCCACTTAAGTACGCAAAAAGTTTTTTTGGAATAGTAGACCTCTTATCAATACTACCAACTTATATAGGTTTATTCATGCCAGGCACGCATTACTTGATGACAGTTCGAGTTCTGCGTTTGCTGCGGATTTTTAGAATTTTAAAGCTTGTACGTTTTGTAAAAGCAGCGCAAGTGTTGATCAGTGCTCTGGCTGCCAGCCGACATAAAATCTATATCTTTATTGGTGCCGTTTTATCAATTGTCTTAATAATGGGCACAGTCATGTACATCGTAGAAGGGGAAGAGAACGGTTTTACCAGCATCGCTCGCAGCATGTACTGGGCCATTGTGACCATGACAACGGTTGGTTATGGTGACTTAGTTCCGGCAACAAGTGTCGGCAAGTTTCTAGCATCCATTATGATGTTAACAGGGTATGCGATCATTGCTGTTCCCACTGGGATAGTCAGCAGTGAACTTTCACAAGCCGTAAAAGAAGAAAAAGCTGACGCCTGCTGCACTCGCTGTAAATCTGATATATACAAGCGAGCCAACTATTGTCACAACTGCGGTCTAGACATCTCTCACCACAATTAAAAATCAATTCATATAAGTTTTAATGAGTTCATGATGACACATTTTTTGATGATCAGGCTCGGTGTCATCAGGCAGAACGACATATTTTTTTGCAGATTTGCTCCATATAAGCAGTTCATGAGTAGAATCTTCAAGGGCATAGTCATCATTTTTTTTATCTATAATAGCAGAGCAAGCCACAACGATTTGATTGCCACTGATTAAAAACTTGCTCACGGTGAAGTCCTCATCACCTTGACCTCTAATGTCCAAGCTAGTCATGCCAGCTGCCGTGTGAACTAAAAGTTCACTGTATGAGCTTTTATAGATCACTTTGCTTTCACCATTTTTGCGTAATAAAAAAGTGATGTTGTCTTGTGTGCCACTGAGTCCATTGTTGAGTTTTAATTGAAAACGTCCAAAGCTTTCAGCAAAGCTAGGTGTTGCTACAAATACGATAATTGCTAAAAAGATAACTCTCATTAGACCCTCTCCCCGAAGTGTTATTTTGTTTAAAATATAAGTATTAGAAAAATATGAGTAATTGAAGTTAAAAGTGCATAGTGAAAATAAATTGAAATGATTTATTTCTGAATTAAACAGTTTTGGGAGCATTTACATCAAACTTATGACGGATTAGGTTAATATAATAGTGGACTCAATTTCTTTGAACAAATTATAAGTTTTCTAAATAAAGCAATTGTAATTAATTTACTTCCGCTAAAGCCCATGAATTCTTAGATTAAATAAAATAGTTTTACCAAATAAACTCTTTTAGGATTGGTATGCAAAATTTTAAAATGACAATTAAAACAGTGCTGCTGACTTTATTTTTAAGTCAATTTGTTATGGCTGATGAACCGTTGATGTGTCGTTTTGACAAAAAAACAAAATCATACCTGCAAAATGACTTTAACAAAGGTTATCCAAGAAAGGTGATTTATCAATGTGGTTACATTTGTCTGAATAGCCTGCAAGAAAAGGTCAACCTACTTGCAACTCACACGGTACAAGTTCATTCTACAGAGGCTGAAGCACGTGGGACCTTGTGCCGAGGGGTGACCTTAAAGGAAAAAAAGTGGGGCTTTGTTATAGATAAGGTTCAATGGTTCTATGCCCATTCCTCTAAGCTGAGTGAAATCAAAAGTTGGGCACAACAGCAGGGGAGAAACAGTTTAAAAGACAAAGCTCTCTTGCAGCAGCTCACCAGAGACTTAGATAATATTATTCTTTCGTATTCAATAGCTGCTAAGTCATCGTCTCAAGTTTCAAGTGCTTTTACTGAAGCGGCAGAAAATTTACGCAAAATACAAAGTGAACTTAAATCTAATAAAGTGACCAGTGTTCAAGATTGGCTCAAGCGAGATGTTAAAAAAATGCCAAGAGATTCTGCTGAGCATCTGACTTACTCAGTGCTGTCAACTCAAGCTCATTGGTTATAAATAAAAAGCCTGAGTCGACAGTAAACTAATTAGATAAAAGAACTCTAAGCGTTCCGTCTCCATTTGAAGAATGATTGAAGTATTTTTAACGCCCCTTCAGGTTTACGCTTTTGCTTCCACTGGCCTGCCAAAAATTTATTCGACTCAGACATGGTCGGGTAAATGTGTATAGTTCCCAATATGGCATTGAGGCCAAAGCCTTGTTTCATGGCTTGAATGAACTCAATGATCATGTCACTGGCATGATTACCAACAATGGTTGCTCCTAAAATTTTGTCTTTGCCCGGCACGGTGAGTACTTTGACAAAGCCATGGTCTTCGCTGTCAGCGATAGCACGGTCTAAATCATCTATGCCATACTTAGTGATCTCATAAGCGATGCCAGCAGCTTTAGCAGAGGTCTCAGTGTGGCCAACGGTGGCAATCTCGGGGTCTGTATAAGTGGCCCAAGGAACTACACTGTAGTCTACTTTGAGTGACTTGTTAAATGGCGGTGGCACGAGTCCAACAAAAGGTCTGAACAAAGAGTTCACAGCCGCATAGTAGGCATGATGTGCTGCCATGTGCGTAAACTGATAAGGTCCAGTGACATCCCCACAAACAAAGATGTTTTTATAATTGGTTCTTAAGAACTCATCACAATCAATAGTTTTGTTGTCGCGAAGTTTAACTCCGAGCTCTTCAAGGCCAAAGCCTGTCACGTTGGCTTTTCTGCCAATAGCCAGAAGCACTTGATCATAACTTTTTGTGAGAGTTTCTCCGTTGTGTTCTAAAGTGATTTCAATGTCGTCGCCGATTTTTTTAAATGACATGGCCTTGTGGCCGGCCAGTACTTCGACTCCTTCTTTTGTAAATTTATTTTGAATTTCAAGGGCGACGTCTTCATCTTCTCTTGGCAGCATACGAGGAGACATCTCAATCAGGCTTACTGCCGTTCCCATACGAGCAAATGATTGCGCTAGTTCTGCACCAATAGGCCCGCCGCCGAGCACAGCCAGCCGTTTCGGCTGCTCCGTTAGACTCCAAATGGTATCTGATGTATGAAAAGGGACTTCATTCAATCCAGGGATTGGTGGCACAAGAGGTCTAGCTCCTGTGGCAACTACAATTGCTCTGGTGGTGAGAGTTTTGCCATTCACCTGCACCTCATAAGGTGATAAAATTTTAGCCTCGCCTTGTATGCAATCAACCCCAAGTTTGGTGTAGCGCTCGACAGAATCATGAGGTTCAATTTTTTTAATAACGTGATGAACACGCTCCATAATTTTTTTAAAATCGTAATCAATAGTGACGTTGTCGAGGCCAAATTCCTGTGCTCGTTGAGCATAAGAGAACATTTTAGCCGTTCTAATGATAGCTTTGCTTGGAACACAACCAGTGTTCAAACAGTCACCACCCATTTGGTGCTTTTCAATCAAAGCCACCTTGGCTTTCAAAGCTGCAGCAATGTAGGAGGTAACTAAGCCGGCGGCACCAGCTCCAATAACGATGATGTTAAAATCAAATTTTTTAGGTTTTGCCATTTTAGTTTTGTCCTTTTGCAGTTTTGAATTTGTTAAAGTATGACATTGATTTTTTTGCGATGAGTGGAAAGAGCCCCAAAAGCATAAAAGAAAATAGCAGTTTTGGCGATAGTATTCCTTTAAGGGAGTCAAGCTGGGCCAGTTGCGTGCCCGCGTTCACATACACTAAGGTGCCTGGTAGCATGCCGATCTGACTCACGAAAAAGTATGTGAGAGTTTTGATCGGTGTGAGCCCCATAACTAGGTTCACTAGAAAAAATGGGAATGCCGGAATTAAACGCATTGTGAAAAGGTAAAATCCACCTTCTTTGGCAACACCGTCATTAATGACTTTCAGTTTGTCTCCAAACTTACTGGTGATCATGTCTCTCAGTAAGTAGCGAGAAGCCAAAAAGGCAAGGGTGGCTCCAATGGTGCTGGCAAAAGAGACTAAGATGGTCCCCTTAAGAATGCCGAAAAGAGCACCGCCAAGTAAGGTGAGTATGGCGGCGCCAGGTAAGGACATAGCCGCCACTAAAATATAAATGAGCAAAAAACCACCAGTTGCCATCATGGGATTTTGATCCGCATAGGCTTGAAAATCGGCTTGCTTGGCTTTGATCGTTTCAAAGTTAAGGTAGGTGTGCAGGTCAAAATAAAAGAAGGCTCCTGCAAGAAGGCCTATGAGGACGAGTATGAGGGTCTTTTTCATATCGAATGTTCCTTTTTTTTATAAGTTAAATACATAAACAATTATGGATGAGAATAGAGTTGAAGTAAAAATATATATTCTTAATGACATGTTAAGGAAATTATGGATATTTCACCTTGTCTCTTTTTATTCAGTCGTCAGATAAAATATCTGCAAAAACAGTGTTTTTGAGTAGAAAAAACATTGATATTAAGCCAGGCACCTCTTTGTTGCTCGTCAGCAACTTTTCTGATTAAATAAGTAACAACAATGAATGAGCTTTCAGATACAAGTGATATGATTAAAAATATAAATAAAAGAGTTATCTTTTTTGATGGTGTTTGCAATTTGTGTAATTTTTTTGTGAATCTCATCATCCGCTTTGATAAAAATAATAAATTTTATTTTGCTCCACTTCAAGGTGAGACAGCTAAAAGCTTCGGGCTAAACTTTCAAGGTTTAAAAGAGGAACAACAGACCATTTATTATCTAACTCTTAAGAATAAAGTTTATACTAGATCCGATGCTTTGCTTGAAGTCTTGCAAGAGTTATTTGGCTTCGGTTTTCTTTTTAAGGTGATTAAGATCGTTCCTCAAGGCGTAAGAGATCAGCTTTATATGTTGATCGCTAAACATCGCTATCGCTTTTTTGGTCAACAAACGACGTGTCGATTCCCCTCAAAACAAGAAACCAAAAAATTTTTACCCTAATTTGAGACTGCGAATTTTTAATTCATATTGTTATGAGTGCTTGATTACACATCAGTTTTTATTTGCTGATCGAGCTCTTCGACCATATCGAGCAGCTTTAAAAAATTTTCGCCAAAGGGAGTGACGGAGTACTCTACTTTTGGCGGAAGTTCTGGAAACACAGTTTTTTTGAGAATGCCAAACTTTAAGTTTTTTTTAAGACAATGATTGAGAACCTTCGTCGACAAACCCTCAACAGAGCGAACCATCTCGCCAGGGCGATGGATTCCAGAACGGAGCAGGCTATAGACAGTTAATGACCACTTGCATCCGTAAATGGTTTCCACCATTCTTGAGGTCTTGGACGGCCTAACAATTTTTTGATTTTTTTTTTCGTTTGTCATTTTAATAATTTGAACCTCATTGTTCCTAGGGCACTGTTTTGTGCCTACTTTTCAGAAGGGCCATTTGCCACCATAATCATTGAGTAACTTTTAACAAAGGATAGAAATCATGACAACAGAAACTCAAGCCATAATTGTGGGCGGAACTAGCGGGATAGGGTTGGAAGTCGCTAGAAAATTAGCGCAACAAAAGGTCAATTTAAAGATCATTGCCAGAAATGAAGAGAGGCTAAAGACTGTGGCAGATGAACTTGCTCAGCACGACATTGAGGTGCATACGGTGTCTATTGATCTCTACGACAAAGAACAGGTGTCCAACTTTATTGCAAACCTTGTGCACGAAAACCCTCGGGTGAAGTATTTGGTGAATTCAGCTGGTTATTTTAAACCGGTATCTTTCTTAGAACACGACGAACGTGATTATGATAAACAGTTAAATTTGAATAAAGCCCTGTTCTTTATTTCACAAGGTGTGGCTAAACTCATGAAAGACAGTGGCGGGGGAGCCATAGTAAATATTGGTTCCATGTGGGCTCACCAAGCTGTCAAAGCAACTCCTTCGTCTGCCTACTCTATGCAGAAAGCAGGCTTGCACTCTTTGACCCAGCATATGGCCATGGAGCTTGCTGAGTACAACATAAGAGTCAATGCCGTTGCACCTGCTGTTGTCGTCACGCCGATTTACAAAGCTTTTATCGCAGAAAATGAAATTGAAGATGCTCTGACCACAGGGTTTAATGATTTTCACCCTATTGGACGAGTAGGGCGTCCTGAAGATGTTGCCAACGCTGTTGAATTTTTATTAAATGATAAGTCCTCATGGGTGACCGGCGAGATCTTGAACGTTGATGGTGGCGTCATGAGTGGGCGCAATTAATTTTTTAAGGAGACTCAAATTGCAAGAAAATTATAACTTAGATTTTAGCCAAAACTTAGCAATTGATACAAATAAATTGGACTGGCTTGAGTCTCCTGTTGAAACTGTGTTGCGCAAACCTCTTGAGCGCGAAGGAAAAGAGCATGGCCACACCACCTCAGTGGTAAAGTATTTGCCAGGTGCAAAGTTTACGTCACATGCTCACCCTTTTGGTGAAGAGATCTTTGTATTAGAAGGTGTTTTTTCTGATGAACATGGTGATTATCCGGAGGGAACTTACATTCGCAACCCACCAGGCTCGTCTCACTCACCTTTCAGTAAAGAGGGCTGTGTTCTCTTCGTAAAGCTCAATCAGTTTCATCCTAAAGATACCAAGCGAGTAGTTATCAATACGAAAAAGACGTCATGGCTTCCTGGTCAAGGGGGCTTGAAAGTAATGCCTTTGCATGAGCACCAATTTGAAAGCACCGCACTTGTTTGGTGGCCTGCCAATGAAAAATTCAAACCTCATCGTCATATGGGCGGAGAAGAGATTTTTGTTCTAACAGGAGAGTTTTGTGATGAACACGGTTGTTATTCGCAAGGGTCGTGGTTGCGTAATAAACATCTGTCTATGCACACACCATTTGTAGAAAAAGAAACGGTTATACTCGTTAAGGTGGGCCATTTACTAAAAAGTGAGCAGCTATGAGTTACTAAAATTGAGTGGTCGTATGATGTGTTGAAACTTAGTCAGCTTCATTTGAGGCCAAATGCAGAGTTGATTTTTTCATTTAAAGCCTTTTTTTAGAGTGAAGTCTTTATAATGTAGCATTTATAATAAACAAAACTATTTACACTTTAGACCGCTATAGTTAATTAAATTGTTTTTGAATAAATTTAACGAAATCAAATCGCTTTATTTTTTTCTGTAAATTTCTTTATCTTGACCTCTTTTTAATTAATGAATATGACCAATAAAAATCACTACCAGGGGGGATCACGTGAAGAGTATTTTACTATCAATTGCATTTTTATTGAGTTCAGTTGCCACGGCAGCACCATTGAGTCAGGCGGACTTAGATAAAATTAATAATTACATTGAAAAATATGTTGCTGAAAATGTCCCATTTGAGGGTTTTGAAGCAAAAGTTCTTGAAGCTAATAAAAATGAAGAGTCAGGCTTATTAGACAGCACAAAGGCATTGATCAACTGGGACAGTTTGATTGAGGCTCAATTTGATTTAGCTCTTCAAAACGACGTAGAGCTCACTTTAGGTGGAAATATAAAAGTGCGTGAGTTGATGAAGGCCTTTGGCAATGATTCAACTGACCAGGAGTATCAGCAAGATGTTCTTGATTATAAAGTAGATATGATTGAGTCAGTTGCAGCTATTAGCAAAATTGCTGAAAACGATGAGAAATTAGATGTTTTTGTTGAGTATCAAGATGACTCAGGTTCGTTCAATGTTATTTTTATGGCTAACCCAAAAGAGGGTGTTGAACTAGATGCATTAAAGTCTCTTGTTCTAACTGTGACATACATTGATGCAACTGAAACTTTGCTTTTTGGGTTTGCATTCAGCGGTAAGTCTGACTCACAGGAATTATCTCAAGCTAAAGTGTACTTAAGTGCAATTTTAGGTAACTTACTAGCTGAAGTTGAGCCAAAAGATGAAGACCTTCAAGGTCTAGTAGATTCTGTATTTTCAACCTATGATAAAGTGAGTGAAGAGCTCGATAAGTATTTATATGAGATTTTCTAAAAATTTAAAATAAATTTTAAAAATACAAAACCCTTAGTAGAAACACTGAGGGTTTTTTTTGACCACTATATTTCATTTTTAAAAGGTAGAGTTTGCAAAGTTTCAACTCAAATAAGCTGAAACTCCACCATACTTGACACCAGAAAGTTCACTCATGTCTTTACTCCAAGTCGTGAGATCATTAACATTGAACTGTTCAAGATGGTCATGACCGCAAGCCCTAGCAAGCACCTGCATTAGCTCCGTCGAAGCGTGAAAAAAACGAGTCAGTTTTTGTGAGGCTTGATCAACATTTAGTTTTTTGCGCAGCTCTGGTTTTTGTGTAGCAATCCCAGCCGGGCAATTGTTAGTGTTGCACATTCTTGCTCCAACACAGCCAATGGCTTGCATGGCTGAGTTTGAAAGTGCGACTCCATCAGCGCCAAGGGCAAGTGCCTTAGCGAAATCAGCCGGTGTTCTCAAACCACCGGTGATAATAAGAGAAACATGGTCATATCCTTTTTTATCCAAATAATGCCGAGCTCTTGCAAGGGCTGGAATGGTGGGCACAGAAATATTGTTTCTAAAAATTAGAGGGGCCGCACCAGTTCCACCACCGCGACCATCTAAAATAATGTAATCAGCACTGGCTTGCACGGCAAACTCAATGTCTTGCTCTATATGTTGAGCTGACAGTTTAAAACCAATGGGAATGCCACCAGAAACTTCTCGAACTTGATCTGCAAGAGCTCTAAAGTCTTCGATTGAGTTGAGATCAGAAAAAGTAGAGGGACTGATGGCGTCTTGGCCTTCAGAAAGCTTTCGAACCTCTGCGATCTTTCCCTTCACTTTGTTTCCTGGTAGGTGGCCTCCAGTGCCTGTTTTGGCTCCTTGCCCACCTTTAAAGTGAAAGGCTTGCACATTTTTAAGCTTCTCTAATTCAAAACCAAATTTTGCTGACGCCAATTCATAAAAGTATTTCGAGTTGCTTTGTTGCTCTTCAGGGAGCATGCCGCCTTCACCAGAACAAATGCCCGTACCAGCGCCTTCAGCACCTTTGGCTAATGAGATTTTGGCCTCTTCAGAAAGAGCTCCGTAGCTCATGTCAGAAACAAAGAGTGGAATGTCTAGCTTCAGAGGCTTTTTAGCATTCTTACCAATCACTAGTTCCGTTTTAACTTCAGCATTGTCTAAGAGAGGTTTTTTATGAATTTGCGCGGTCACAAATTGAATGTCATTCCACTTTGGCAAGTCTTTTAGGGGAACTCCCATAGCTCCCATAGGACCGTGGTGTCCTGTTTTGCTAAGACCGTGATTGGCAAGTTCATGAATGAATTCAATATAAGGCTCTTCAGGTGTGGAACTAGCGGCCTCAGGAGACTTGCTAGCAAGCTCCTTGCCGACTTGATCTTTGCTAATGTTTTTATGGCTGCCATCGCAGTAAGGAAAGTTCTTACTTTGTTTGCACATGCAAAGGTAGGCATCACCAGCTTCATCGGCTGAAAACTTTTTGGGCGTTATAGATGTTCCTTTATGAGAGCCATCACAAAAAGGTTGATTGCCTGAGCGTCCACAAGCGCAAAAGTAATAATCCTCTTTGGCTTTTAAATTGACTTTAATGGGTTTGATGTCTGCGACGATGGGGTTGTTAATCATTTTAATTCCTTATGTTAAATTTAGTAAAAGTTTAGAAGACTGATAGTAAATTGCAAATAAAAATTGATGGCTAATACATTAAAAACTTATCACAAAGGGTGATGAACTTATGCCTTTGCAAGACTTTGATTGTTATATTGAGAAACAAGCATGGCTTTCCCACCATGAATCATGCTACCGGCGAATTTTTCATGAGCATTTATGTAATGGAGTAAAGGTTGTGCATCTTTCATATTGGCATTGTCAATGTAGGTTACGGCTTTTGCACTCAATTTGTTTTCTAAAAGCTGAAACAAAGGCAAGTAGAGGTTTTTCCAACCGTCTAAAAATAATAAGTCAATTCTCTCTACACCAACAGTAAGAGTGTCCATGGCATCACCAACTCGTAAATCGATCAAGTGATCCACTTGCGCCTCTTTAAAGTTGTGAAGAGCTTTCTCTGCCTTTTCTGGGAGAAGCTCTGTGGTGATGATGTCTCCTTGAATTTGCTGTGCAGCCGCTGCAAAAAAGAGGGTGGAGATACCAAAAGAAGTTCCGAACTCGACAATGTGTTTTAAGCTGTCCTCAATGATTAGGTCATGTAAAAACTGACCTTGTTCTTTGTTAATGGCCAAGTAGTGATTGCGAAAGTCTTCGGGTTGAAAGCCGGATTTGATAGTTTTCAGTCCTAGTTTAGGAAAATTTAGTTTCTTGGAGTCAGCATAAAGGTGTTCGACTTTTTGCCATAATAGCTTGTGTGTTTTTTGTTTTTTGTTCATCAAAGTCTCCTTTTTTATGTGTGCTTGTGATTCAAAAATTATTGATTAAAACTATGAATCTAAAAAGCACATGATCTTTTCATTATTATTTATCGCACAGATTTAATAGTTGCAGTAGGGGACATAAATGCAATATAATGTTCTATGTGAGCAACAATAGTCTTGATTACAATTTGTTAAAAACCTTTTGTCAGGTGGCTGAGAGCGGTAGTTTTACCAAGGCAGCGCAAGCCCTCAAACAACCCAAATCAAGAGTCAGTCGAGCTATAAATCGATTAGAAGCTAAAATGAGCTCTGTGCTGATCCGAAGAACTACGAGATCTTTTTCTCTAACGGGTCAAGGCCGACAACTTTTTGATGAGTTAAGACCACTTTTTACTAAAATAGAGCACGAGTTCAGCCGCGTTCATAGTCAGTCCAATGAAGTTTCAGGTTTGATCAGGCTCACTAGCCCTGATGATTTTGCGACCTACTTTTTAAACTCTGCCATCTCGGAATTTAATAAACTGTACCCAAATGTGACCTTCCACCTCGACCTTTCAAGTTATGTAAAAGATCTGGTGCAAGATAATTTTGATTTGGCTTTTCGGATTGGGCGTTTAAAAGATTCCACTTATATACAAAAGCACATCTTGGACATTAACTTAGCTCTAGTAGCCACTCCAGATTACTTAAAACAAAGTCCAAAGATAGAAGTTAAAAAAGATCTATATAATCACAAATTGCTCTTGTTAAAGGTGAATGAAGAGGTCATGAAGTTAAGAGGGATTAAAAATCAACCACATGACATTATGACCTGCACTCAGTTTCCATTTTTGTATCAACTGGTTAAGTCTCACTTGGGCATTGGTTTGATTCCAGATTTTTACTGTCAAGAAGACATTCGTGAAGGGAATGTGATGCAGCTCTTCCCTGATTGGAGCTTATTTAAGACAAAACTACATTTGGTTTATCCTTCGAGTAAAAATTTACCTAAACGAGTTCGTTTGTTTATTGATTTTTTAAAAAATAGGTAGTCAATGCAACCTAGAGTTAAATACTGACGCTTATGATGCTATTAAAAGATTTATGTTTTTTTCAAGGTCGCCAAAAGAAATTGGTTTTGTTAAAAAAAGATCCATTCCTGATTCAAAACACTTCTCCATGGTAGAACGAAAGGCATTTGCTGTCAGTGCAACTATGGGACCACTGAAAAGCTTTTCATTGCGAATGACTTGAGTGGCTTCAAAACCATTGAGAACTGGCATTTGACAGTCCATAAAAATGATGTCGTATTTATGTTGTTTTATTTTATCGATAGCAATTTGACCATTTTCAGCGATATCATAAGAGATCTTCATTTTACTGAAGTAAGCTTCTACAATTTTTTGATTGATAATATTGTCCTCAACGATAAGGACCTTTAAATCGTCTTTAGTCTTAGAGATTTTATGTTTTCTAAATCCTTGATTGCTATTGGTCACGTCATTTTTCTCAACTTCAGGTTGAGTGACTGGCACCTTCAATTGAAAGCAAGCTCCTTTGGTTTCTTGACTGGTGACAGTGAGTTCTCCACCCATTAAGTGAGCTAAGTTTTTACTAATGCTCAAGCCAAGCCCAGTACCACCGTATTTACGTGAGTCTGAAACATCTGCTTGTGTGAAAGATTTAAAGATAGAATCGAGTTTATTTTTTGGAATGCCCACTCCGGTATCTTTCACTTTAACCAAAAGATATTTGGATTCATGTTGTGATTCAAAATCCACAGAGACAGTGATTGATCCCGCTGGAGTGAATTTAATAGCGTTGCCGATCAGGTTGACAAGTATTTGCTTGATTTTGTGGGAGTCAGCATTAACATGATTGGGCAAGTTGTCTGCAATTTTTAAGTTGAGGGTGAGGCCTTTTTCACGAACAGGCATTGCAAACATTTGTGTCACTTGTTTAGCAATGAAATTAGGATCAAAATTTACTTTTTCGACCTCAACCTTACCAGATTCAATTCTCGATATTTCTAAAATTTCGTTAATCACTTTGAGTAAAAAATCGCTAGAGTGTTGAATGACTTTTAGTTTTTCTTGGCTCTCTTCACTTTTTTCTGAGCTTAATAAAAGATCTGTCATGCCAATAATGCCATTGAGGGGAGTTCTGATTTCATGAGACATGTTGGCTAGAAATTGACTCTTTGCTTTATTTGCTCTTTCTGCTTGCTGCATAGATTTTTTGAGCGCTTCATTTTGATCACAGGAAGTTAAGCTTGTTGAAATCTTTTGCTGGATAGGCTTTAACATTTTAATGAATTGCTCATTCAAAGAGTTTGAGCTTTTACAAATGACAATATGTCCTTGATCTTTAACGTTGAGAACGTGAAAAAAAGTGTCCTCGTACACATAATTGAATGAGCTAGATGTTTTTAAATCAGTTTTTAATTGGTCTTTATGGGAATTGTAAAAACCTTCAGACTTCACATGAGTTTTGGGGTAAGAGAACTCCTTGATATTTTCAAAGTTATAAAAGCTGATCGAAGTTGCGTTGATTTTTTTGCACAAGACGGTGAGGCAACTTGAAAGCATTTTGGTGCGGTCAAGTTCCTGGCCTATCGACATGGAAATGTCGTAAAGAATCTCAATGTTCAGAGTGCTCATGAAGCTTTACCTATTTTCCCAACAACGCAAGTTTTGTTGAAAAACTCTAAGCAACTGCTTCCAGAGTTTGCGATTTCACCAAGACAAAGAGCGCCGATGAGTTCGTCTTTGTTGTTTCTGATCACTTGCAGCTCTTTAGAAAAATCTTCCTCTAAAAATAAAACTCGTGAGATACAGTCCATTAAGAAAAGTGGAGTTGTACCAGAGTCATTTTGAACTTTGTTAACGGCAATGTTTTTGGCTTGTTCTGCAGCATTTATCAGAGAACTTTCAGTGCCCATTAAGATGTGTACGTACTCATTTTCTGGAACTTCGCCAACGCAGACAAGTTGGTTGTCTTCAACAACAATGGGATCGCGTACGATCACTTCAGAATCTATTTTATTAATACCAAAAGGGTAGCTTTTTGCGAGGTCAAAAAAATTGTCGTCATTAAATTTTTTATTTGAGTGATTTTCAATGATATCCTTATAAACTTCAAATGCAGGTTTCCAGTCAAGTGAGATGATTTTGTTTTTTGAAGATTCAGTCACTCTGAAAGGGCCAGCAAGCTTTTTCCAACCATGAGAGACACCCACACCAATTGAGCGATTGGTTTTTATCACTAAAGCTCCATCTTGCAGAAAGCCTTCATTAGAAATGAGGCAAGGAGCTTGTTCAAAAGACAAAGAACCACATCCTCCACCAATATAATTGTGTTCTGATCCGAGATGATTGTACACTCCCTCAATAAAATCTCCAATGCCTGAGGACAGTCCATCAACATAAATAAACATGGATTGTGATGATCCTATTTTTTCACTCAAAGCTTTTAATTGTGGCTCGAGAGTTTCTGAACTGTCAGATAGATTTTTGATAATATGAGTTTCTGTTTCAAAGGGTAGACCTACGATCAAACAGCCATCGTCGTAAAGATGATCATTGTGAACTATTTTAGGAAAAACACCGCCAAAAAGGTTTTTTTGGACATTAGGAATATATTGTTTGAGTTTTCTTTTAAGGCTGTCACTGCCATCTGCGACTAGGATATGAATGGATTTGACTTCATGGTCCTCATTGAGTTGTTTGAGAGTGTTGTTCATTTCAAAGATTTTATTAGTATCAAAATAAAACACATTTTTGCTAGCCATCAATACCTCTTAACTTGTTAAAAGTTGGTTTAAATTCGTTTCGGTGAGACGGTAAAAATCCTTAGTCTAAGTTTTAATTATGGCTATTTTTTCAACTTTTCAGAACAGTTTCATAAAGATTTAATAATAACCCGTTTTTTTATTTGGGAGAGAGGCTGAGCTGTAAAAAAAATTGTCATTTTTGCAGGTTTTTTTTTACGATTTGTGAATAGAAGATATTTGTAATAAATCTTAGATTGTAATAGGTGTTGTAAATCTGAATTAATAATGATGATAGGGATAAAGGGATGCGTTTGTTGAATGCACTATTACTAAGTTTAATTTTAGCAGTCATAGTGTTTGTCGATGATGTGCATGCGGATCCAGGTGTACGTCCTATCTATTACAGTCCAAGCGCTCCTATTGACCCAAGTTTTGCAGAATTGCTAGACCATGAAGAGTTTAGTGAAGATTTGCCAGACATTGAGTTTGAATTGAATGGTCCTCGCAAGTTATCTGAACTGAGAAATAACTATCATACGATCATGTTTCCAGCTAAAAATAGGTTAAAAAACAGAGTTGATCAGTTAAAGATCCACGCCATCTTCCCTGATGAAGGCAACGCTAAAAGTAAGCCTCTCTACGGAAAGTTATTAGTTATTTACCCGACGATCATGTCGAAGATCATCGCTGAGGACGCCTTAGCATTTTATGCGAGAAAACTGGGGATGACCGTTATCATACCTGAAGTGTTTGATTTTCCTTACAAAGAGGGAGATGAAGCTCTCCCTGATTTAAATATGCGAACGGTGTTTGGTGTTCAAGCTGTTAAGAGTTTCTTAGACTTCATTGATCTTGCCAATGAACGCCAAGACATAAAAAATGATCCAAAGAATTTAGCCTCAAAATTTGTAAATATAGATTCTTCTGAAAGTATACATATGGGTTTGAGCAATGGAACTGTGGCTGCAACTATGGTCGCCGAGACAGATGTGAGAGCCAAAGCTTTGGCCGTGATCATGCCTATTGCCAATGTCCCTGGTGTTATGGCAACAACGACAAATAAGAAACTTGGTGACCTTAGAGACCATCTGATGCCACATTATGGCTTACAAACACCTCAAGAGTACGCCACCAAAATTCGTGAACACCTCATAGTAGATTCTGTCGATGTGCTCGGACATAGAAACTCTGTCGACAAAACTAGGCCATTAAAATACATGGTCGTGACTAGTGATAACGACGACACTGTGAATGACTATTTCCAAAATGAATATTTAAATAGGCTCAAAGCTCAGTTGATGAGCAGTGGTCAAGGTTTAAGACATCTTCGCGCCATTAAGGCGGCAGTGAATGGTCACGCCAGAGGAATACTCGCTGAAATCTCATTGACTTTCTTCCGCAACACTCAAAAATTTTGGTTAGAAACCTTCGGCGAACAAGTCCCAGACAGAGATCTATTAGAAAAAATTCTACTTATAAAATACTGCTCCGGTGTAGTTCCCAATAACAGTTTTAGAATGCAATTCTGAATATAAATAATACAAACTTGTTAAATATGTAGACTATGGATAGCAACTAGAATTTTTCTTCTAAAATATAAAGCTAATAGAATGGCATTATATTTGCTCTGTTCTACCTTTTTTAAATATACTATATTTTATAAGGCTTATAATGAAGTTTTTACTTATTGTATTATCTATTTGTGCGTCTATGCATGCAAAGGCGGATTTAGGAACTGTTCCAGCGGCTTACAGTTGTGATGAAATGTATTATGCGTTCACTTATGATTACGAGCGAATCAGAGAGGTTTGGGGTGCATTTAATAAGCCATCTAGTCAGTGTAATAAAGCTGTTATTGATTGGATTAGAGATTTAAATAACGTCTCAGCACAACAGCAAGAAATCAACTCATTATTATATGCCATAAACGATAAAGAAGAGCGTCTAGCATTCTTTACAGATCCTAATATAAATATGTTGCCAGAAGAGATGTCTCTTTCTTTTTTACAGACTCTTCCACAAGATGAGTACTTTGCATTACTCAATGATCCAAGTTTGGGCTACCGGGATCTAAAAACACAACAAGAAATGATTGCAATGGCAGAAGCTCAATATAATAAAAACCCATCATGGAACTGGAACTACAATGAGTCTTGGAGACCACCAACGCCAAATGCTGGTGTTGCAAGTGTGAATTCTAATGGTTACTACCGCATTGATCATATTGGGCCTCCCAGAGAGTACGATGAATTATTGGCTCTTAGATGTTCGGACATGTATCGTGGTTTTGGCACTTGTGAACAAGATTGTGTTTATTTACGAGCACTGGCTGTCGATATGCATTCAAAAATTAGGCTTTTTTTAAAAGATTGGGACTGGGAAAACGATAAGATCACTTGCACTCCACAATCGAGAGTCAAAGGAAACTTGGCCATATTTGATGCTCCTTATTGCAAAGAATCCTGCCCGGGAGACTTTCAACAAAAGTGCACTAGCTGTAGTTTTCGCACAAAAGAATCAGACGAAAAGCCAAGCTTATACATTTGTCAAAGCGAATACGATGCTCATCATGCTGCCCAGTTGTTTTGTAATTTAAAAACAGGTGAAAACTGTGCTGGCGAAGTTGTTTGTAACACCACTTTTAACGTTCCAAGTGACGAAAAAATGGTAGTCGCTGGTGAAACGTTCATTTCTGAAATGTTATCAGAAATAGTGAGCTTACAAGGGGCAGTTAGTGGGAGAATAGGAACACCAGAAGATTCTTCGTTGAACATTGGTTTAGGCTTCCAGGGTGAAATACAATACAACGCCGATGTCTCGACAGGAATAAACTTATTCAGTGTTGAAGGGCCACCTTTAATCACGAAATACTTTACAGAAAGAAAATCAACAGGAAAAGTGTATGAATGCATTGTCGACAATAATTCAACAGAAGAAGATGGCAATAACTACAGTTCAGAGCACCTGTCGTCTTGTGAAGATATATACGAGGTTTCTGAGTTAGATAACAGCGAGTTAAGGAATCTCTGCGAAGATAATATCAAAGACTTTGGACCTTGTATGAAAACTCGTTTGGGTGAAGGGCGTGCCTTTTACAATTGTGAAGCTACCTTTGAAAATATAAAATTAAAAACAACTTCAGCGATGGCTAACTTAGGTGGAGATATTAGGTTAGGTCCTGCTGAGGCCGGTGTTGAACTTGCGGGTTCTTATAGTCAGGGTTGGCAAACGAAAAGCACAATATCTACAGTTTCAAAAAAATTCAATGCTGGTGGAATTACCTATGAGAATATGAAACAAACCTGTCAGCGTTGGACGGAGCTTTGGTCAGAAACTACGGTTAAGTCATTTGATATTGATCAAGACAATTCATGGTTATTTCCTGAAACATGGGTGAACTGGCTTAAAAAAGGTCAATCATTAAGGAAAGACGGTTACCGAGTGCAGTGCTCTTCTTCCAAAGCAGATGGGTCTATTGTTAAAGTTTTACTTTCAAGGCTAGATATTTCTTTAGGCTTAGATCGATTTGAAAGGTCTGGAGATAATTTTTCAGAAGAGGAAAAGCGTGAAGGGCGAAAGACTAAAGCCATAAAAAAGTTAAATCGTTCATTGAGAGTGAAGTTAGAAATAGATAAGAGATGGTGGCGTGAATTCAGGTCTTATAAAAAAGATGAAAATGGCGATGTGTTGTTAAATAGTGAAAATAAGCCCAAAAAAAGTATTGTCCAATGGCCGATGAGTCTATTAAACATTCTTGGAGATTTAACCTTTTTGGATGTGGATTATCCGTCTGATGAAAAGACAAATATGGCCTATTTCGCTGTTCCCTATCATAAAAAGTATAATAAATACCTTGCTAAAATAAAATCTGGTGATTTTGAGAAGTCTGATATAGACACTTTCTTTTCAGAACTAGGCAGTTTAGATCACAAAGATGGTTTTAAGCTCTACGATTGTGAGACTATTTATTAGTTAGGCATGAGTTCATCCTAAAGTAATACGAGGAATTGAGTGAAATTAGTTTTATTTTTTTTGATAATTTTAACCACTAATAGTTTTATTTACGCCAGCAAAAACGATGCAAGTTCAAGTACGGAGCAGAACTTTTGTGTCAGCGAGGTTCCTCACTCTGATTATGATGCGGCCTCTTTATTGAGTTTACGTGAAACTGCCATTGGTGGTGTTTTAAAAGACCCTCCACTAGAGCTAGAATTTCCGTTTTTAGAAGAAAAAAAATATTTTGTAGCAGAGTTTCTCGCAGAATTTGGCGACTTAGAGACCGGGGATTTTGATGGTGACGCTGGTAGAGAGCTTTTAGAAGAAACTTTTGGTTTTCATCCGTTGAAGAGCATGATTTTTATCGATCAAGTCATGGGTGCAGGGGTCAATGAAGAGACCGGTTCTTGGGCCTCGCTTAATTTTAACACCAACCCAGAACTAACAGATATAGAGTTTTTGAAACAGTACCAAGCTTATGCCCTAGTTGAACTCGTTGGAGCCTTACCCCATGTGCTTGCTTATATGCTAGATGCTTCTAGTGGTAATGAAAAGTTAAGTCCCATCATCTTAGATATTAAACCTAATACAGATGACGGTGAATACTTATTTTCTCAAATAAATTATTATGATGTTGAGGATTTGGCGAGAACAGCAAGAAGCATGGCACGTATTGTAACTAGTTTACATGGTGATCAAAGAATGGGGTCTCAAGTTGCAGAATTGTTACTTCGTATTGCAGAAGTTGCAGAAGCAAGTGACCAAGAAATCAAATTACTAGATCAGCAAGGTTTTAGATCTCTTATAGTCGCTCAAAAAGCTAAAGTTGTTGAGGTCAATCTAATCAATCCATTATTTGATGAACTAGAAAATATAATGATGGAGAATTATGAAGATTTTGTGCCAAATATAAACCCTGCTCAGCAGCGTGAAGCCATTGTCAGTTTATTTGCGATGACGAGTGAATTGACTTATGGCTCGGGTCGCAATGATAGCGACCGAGTAGTTAACATGAATGTTTTGAGCAACATATGGCGAGATGTTTTGTTTGAAGCTATGCTTGCTTGGAGATATGGCTCTCCTGAAAATTACATCTCTCTTTTGCGTCATATAGATCATTTGAATTTAGAAGAAATACCAGGGCAAGCCGACTGCTGCTGGACCGGATATGATGACACAAGTTTCTTTAGATCAGCGGCTGTCATTAGTAGACACTTTGAATTACTCTCAGATTACTTAGATCAATCTTCTGTGGCTATAAACATTTCTGCAGATCAAGATGCTCAATACGATCAATTACAAATTCCCAACATGACTGTAGAGCTGAATTTTGACGGACAGTCCTTAACGCCGTTTGTGCAATTTGGAGATCTTTTAGGGCAAGGACAAATTTTATTAGTTGAAAGACACACACACCTATCATTAGAGCGAGCCTCCGCTTTGTCTGACAAATTAGATGAGATAAAATCTTTAGCCACTGACCTTAGCTCATCTGATGTCAGTAACGAGTCAGACTTTAAAAATAAAAAAGATCAAATGTTGCAGCTAGCGCAGTCTCTACAAGCAGATGGTGGTGATATAAATAGGTTTTTAGGTGACTTAGAAGAGTTACTTCGTGATATTAACGAATATAAAATCAAAGTTGAAGAACATAAAAACTACTTAGACGCGAATTTTGACTTAGAAAGTGTAGATCCAATCTTTGTAAGAGCTATAGAAGACTTGAGATTCGATTTGGTTAGACTTATGACAACTGCTGAGCTCATGAGAGGAACATTAGCTCTTTCATTGAATGAAGCAAAAGCAATGAACCTCAATGTCACACAAGTAATAACAGGTGTAAGTGCAATGACTTATGTAGAGAAAAGCAATGGGGGATTGCTTGATAAGTTGAATGCGGTCATTGATGGAATAAAGAGCTATGTTGAACCTAGGTAGGTTTATTTAAGTGTTTAAATATTTTAAAATATAGGAGTTCTTAGGCTTCGTTGAGCTATTTTACTTAACTCATATTTTTGCAAAACTTACTCTGTTACAAAGTAAATTTTCTATTTGGCATTATACAAGGACAATATTTAGATATTTGGACTTATAATGAAGTAACTTTAAAATTTTTAGTCAATCACAGATTTTCTAATAATAGTATTTGTACGTTAACCAAGGAGAAATAATGAAATTGTCCCCCACATGCAATGTAGTGTTTTCTATTTTAATAGGATTTGCGCTCACACCAGTGGATACTGCGTTTGCAAAAAAATCAAGGTCATCATCTTTTAAATCTAGTAAATCTCGTTCCTCTGGATGGAGCTCAAGTAGGAAATCTAGCAGTCGAAAATCATCTTCAAGCGGTTGGGGAAGTTCTTCCTCTAGCTCAAGATCATCAGTGACATCGTCTTCTACAAGGTCATCACAGTCTTCTTCGTCAACGAGACCTTCACAGTCTTCGTCGTCTTCAAGAGTTTCTCAAACCTCTTCTAGCACTCAAAGAACTAGAAAAACTTACGAAAGCACTTTTTCTCGTTCAAACGTATTAGCCAGAAAAAAGAATAATACCCCAAGCTTTTCAAGAAGCAACCCCAAGACCAACACAGTCACGAGTGCCAGTTTAAAAGGTCCTTTAAAGAATGCAAAATCTGGTGATAGAGTTTACAAAAGAGTTCCAGACAAGCATAAGCCAGTGAACAAGTATGTCTCTCGCTCGGAAGCCTATGGGATGTATCATCCAAAAACTGGGTATGTGAACCCAGGTTATCGTCAGAGTGCACCACATGTAGGTGGGGCTGCTCCAACAATCATCCGTGAAAGTTCAAGCGGTTTTGGTTTTTTTGAAACCTATTTAATGATTTCATTACTGACACCAAATTCTAATAGTGGTGGTTCTGTAGTGAATAATTATTACGGTTCTGGTGGAGAAAGCTTCGCAGCTGAGCCTGAATACCAACAAATGGAACAAAGATTTTCTGTTGATTCTAACCCATCAGATTGGGTTTCTGCTGGTCAAAATGCGTCGTTCAGTTCTTTGTTTAAAGTGCCTGAAGATATGACAGTCGCTGGATGTGAACTTAAGTATGGTGGAACTTTAATATTAGAACAAGTTGCAGGTTCAACGGCTCAACTTTTCTATATGTCTCCAAACGTAGAAGATGAGTCAGATGCAGTTCTTGAAGGTGAGTGTGAGCAATACGCAGCAGTCAATCTCGCTGTTTCAGATTTATCACTTTTCAACTCAAAGTTTGTAAACACTGCCAAAGAAACTGTGAGTGCCAACCAACTTGTTGTTGCTGAACAGCTTGGTGGAGCAGAGTTTGAAACTATTGAAGTTATCGAAAAAGATCCAAACACAATATATTTTTGTGGTGGGAGTCCAACCGGTAATTATACTAAAACTGTGAATTATTTCTCTAATATGGTAAGAGGTTACACTGTCAAGCTTATCACAACATCTGGTTCATGGGATAATTTAGAGAAACTTGAAAATGGGATTTGTGATGCTGCGATCATTCAGTCAGACTCTAAAGACCTTTACAAAGAAGGTGTTCCAACGTCTTTGGTTGTGGACAATTTAAAAACTACAGATCTTTACGACGAGTTAGGTCACTTAGTTTGTCGCAAAAGTCTTGGCTTAGAAAAACCAACTATTCAGTCGTTATTAGAATATGCTCAGTACAACTATGTGTCTGTGAATACAGGTTCTATGAGCTCTGGATCTACAGTAACATGGTCACAAATGGAAAGAACCATTGGTGAGTCTATGTCTGACATTAACACATACACTGTAGGCTCTGGTGCTGCAGCTGATGAAGTGTTTGAGCAAGAAAAAGACTGCTTTTTCACTATGATTGGAAGAAGTTCTACTTTCTTAGCTGACGTGAGTGATAGATCTGAAGACAAAAGAGAAAGAGATCAACTTCAACTCATCAGTTTAGACATTGAAGAGATGGATGAAAGCATCTACTCTATTGAAAAAATTGGTGATGATGTCTATCCAGGTTTGTACAAAAAGGGTAGATTTGTCGGTCGTCTTGTTGACCTCAGTCCAAAAGTATTAACTGTTAAAGCTCAGTTAGCAGTTAACAAGTCGATTGATCCAGGCAAGCAAAGAGCAATCACGGAACAGGTTCGTGACGTCGCCGAAATCATGCAAGAAGAAACAAGAAGGCGTTAGGGTCTGGTATAAAACAAAAAAATATTTTTAAAATAAGTCTGCGCTTTCTAAAAAAAAAGAAAGCGCAGCATTTAATTGTAATAAAAGGACGAATGTATGAAATACATATTAATACTACTTTCACTGTTTGCAAGTTTAGCCGCACAAGCGACAGAAGAAAAAGTGATTTGCGAATTTGCTTACGCATATGTTAATGGTGCTGTTGGTTCAGATCTAAAATACTGCGATGACTATTTAGTTAATAATACTTTTGGAGATTACACAGGTAGGCAGTTTAATAGCGAAGAAGACGCAAGAGACTTTATCAAAAAAAACAAACGGATTACTTGTTTAATAAGTGAAGATACACCAAGAAAAATTGATTTCGATGATAGGTTTGTCTTTTATAGTTGCTACACCAAGAAAGTTTTTTTAGACTCAAAGTATCAGTAAACACAGAATGTGCTACTAGAGTGGCGCATTCGCTCAGTCAAACTGCAGGCACGATTGTCGTTATAAAACCCCGATGCCTTAAATCATAGATTTAATGATATATAATAAGAGAATAAATTTTTTGTTATTATATTTAGATTTAGAGCTAAAATTATACATCTTCATTCATGGTGTATGAAAATGAGTTACTCAGACCAATGAGAGATTACTCTTCGAGATCTGGTCATCACAGTGAAATAACCATAAGTTAAATAACAAGCAAATATTGATAAAACTAATGTGAAATAGGTAAAGAAGCTAACTGTACTAGCATTAATAAATTGAGTATTTACAAATAAACACCCTGTAATTCCAGTTATGACGAGTGCGACAAGAAGAAGGGACAGTTTTTTAAAACTAGTATCTTGTGTTTTTTTAAAATTCTGCTCGTGCTGTATAGACGATATAATTTTCCTAGTTTTATCAAACTTTTTTTTATTGCTTTTAGACTCAAACTTTTTGAGAAATTTTAATAATTCACTAGCGTCATTAATTTCAATATTTTCGTCAGTTAAAGGACCTTCTATATGTTCAAGATGTTGCACTAGCAATTTAAATTGATCATTGATATTGGCAGACCTGTCGTCTGCAAAGCGAACATAAGAAATGGCGATTAAACCAAGCAAAGCTCCAAACACTTGAGAAAGTGTAGAGTAAAAATAGAGTAAGTTAGTCTGATCAAAATCAAGCAAAGTTTAGGACCTCTTTTTAAAATTTAGTATTAAAGTTTGTGGTATTTGTATAGGTTCTTCTATTCGCTCAGGATCAAAGCTTTTTACTCATGTTTACAGTTTTTGTGAAATTTGTTTCAGTTATGAAGATTCTTTTAAGATAAAATGGCGGGGTTGACGGGACTCGAACCCGCGACCTCCGGCGTGACAGGCCAGCGTTGTAACCAACTCTACTACAACCCCACGTTGTAATGAATCGCTAATATAGGATCCAAATCCTCCGTGAGCAACATCTTTTTTTATAGATATCAATATTTTGCAACGCTTCTGCAAGCAAAAAAGGCAGCCGCTAAAAGCTGCCTAATTACAGTTCATTTTTTACTGTTAGTTTTGCAAGTTTTACTAATTTTTAACCTTTATTTAAGCACTTACATAAACTTATTAATGAAAGATTTACCTTTAAGTCGGGAGTCAGAAAAGGCTTTCACCCTCAATCAGTTGAGGGCATTGTTAATAATCTCCGTGCAGTTCTTTGAGAGGCCCGGAGTGGAGGCTATCTTTTTTAACAAAGGCTGTACGATCTTGCCGCGATCATCGCCCCATTGTTTCCACATATTAAAATTTGAGCAAAGCCTTGAAGCCACTTGTGGGTTCTTAGCATCGACTTCAATAATTTTGTCGGCTAAAAACTCATAACCTTCTCCGTTTTCGTTGTGAAAGGCGGGTGTGTTGGTTTGGCAAAAATAAAGAACGGTGCTATAGATTTTGTTAGGAATGTTGGCGTCGTAGGCATTAGAAGCGAGGATGGAGTCCTGCATATGTTTAAGAGCATTGCTTCTGCGAGACGAACTCTCCATTCTGAGCCAATTGTTAATCACATTGGTGTCTGACTGCCATTTGTTATAGAAGTCTTCAAATACAGTGTTGCGTTGTTGTGAAGTTGTATTTTTTAGAGCGTTCATCGCACCTAAAGTGTTAGTCATGCAAAATGAATTGTTAAAGTGAGACGCAGCTAAATTAAAATATTCTTCTTTATTCGTGGCACATAAATACTCGAGGCATAAATTTGCCAAAGCTCTTTGGCCAATGCTGTAGCCGTCTTTTTTAAATTCTGTTTGTAAATTGTTTTTATAAGTGAGGATAAAATTCTCTTCACAAGCTTCAGCGATTTTTACAAACAACTGGTCCGCGGCCTTGGCAATGAGCACAGGGTCGTAGCTGTTAAAAAACTGTCTTAAATAAGTTTCGCTTGGCAGGGTTAAAAGTTCAGCGCTGAATTGAGGGTCATCGCTGCTACTGGCTAAGGCTTCGTTAAAGACATCAAAGACAAGTGGGTTTACATTAGCTTGGTTTCCATCAGAAAAGGCTTTGTAAATATTTTTAAATTCATTGCAATAAAACTCTTGAGCTGCGTTCCAACGATTGAAGCTATCGGCATCATTTTTAATAAGGTTAATCAAAGTTTCTGGTGTGTAGTCGTAATTAATTTTCACAGGTGCAGAGAACTCTCTTAAAAATGAAGGTGATGGTTTATCTTGAACATTTGCAAAAATCACTTCGTGAGCTGAGTCGATGAGTTCTACCACAACACCTTGTTTGGCGCAGGGAGTGACTTCGCAATTGCTTTTTAAAACTTCTAAAGCAATGGCCTCTCCAGATGGTGAAATTAGACCCATTTCAAGCGGGATGTGAAACGGTTTTTTTTCAGCGGTTTCTGGTGTGTCGCGTGTGTGTTGTTTGAACACAACGCTGTAAGTTTTAGCGTTAGCGTTGTACTCAGTGGTGATATCAATCTCCGGTGTACCAGCTTGATTGTACCAGTTTTTAAAATGAGTAAGATCTTTTCCACTGGCTTGCTCCATAGCGTAGACAAAATCTTCTGTGCGAACGGCTTGTCCGTCGAAAAGTTCAAAGTACTTATCCATGCCTTTTTTGAAGTTATCCCTGCCAATGAGTTTTTCAATCATGCGGATGACTTCAGCACCTTTGCTGTAAATGGTGCTAGTGTATAAGTTGTCCATCGACATGGCATAGCTTGGGCGAATTGGGTGAGCGTTTGGTCCAGCGTCTTCAACAAACTGACGAGATCTTAAGTTGGAGACGTCCTGCAGGCGTTTCACCGGGCGTGAACGCAAGTCAGAGGTGAACTCTTGATCTCTGTATACAGTGAGCCCTTCCTTTAGACTCAACTGAAACCAGTCTCTGCAAGTCACGCGGTTGCCTGTCCAGTTGTGGAAGTACTCATGGCCAATGACAGCCTCAATGCCTTCATAGTCGGTGTCGGTGGCTGTTTCTTGATCAGCTAAAATATATTTTGAATTAAAAATATTAAGGCCTTTATTTTCCATAGCCCCCATGTTGAAAGAGTCAACTGCTACGATCATGTAGATGTCTAAATCGTACTCGAGATCAAAGCGCTCTTCGTCCCATTTCATAGATTTTTTCAAAGACTCCATAGCAAAGTCTGTTTTGTTCTTACGTCCTTTGTCGACATAGATCTCAAGGTTCACAGTGCGACCACTTTTGGTGGTGAACGTGTCAGTGAGCACATCGAGGTCGCCTGCAACAAGGGCAAAGAGGTAGCAAGGCTTTTTAAATGGATCAACCCAAGTGACACTGTGGCGGCCATCATCAAGATCTTTGCTTTCTGTTTTATTGCCGTTTGATAAAAGGTAAGGGTACTTACTTTTGTCAGCAATGATGGTGGTCGTGTAGATCGCCATATTGTCTGGACGGTCTACAAAGTAAGTGATGTGGCGAAAGCCTTCGGCCTCACATTGAGTACAGTAGATGTCTCCTGACTTATACAAGCCTTCCAAGGCTTTGTTGTTGTGAGGTTCGATTTCGGTGGTCACTTTTAAGGTGAATGCATCACTTAAAAAATTTGAGCTGATCGTTAATGAATCGGCGTCTTTTGAGTAATCACAAGGCTCGTTGTTGATTTTAACTTCGATGAGGTTTAGGTTTTCACCGTCGAGCTTTAAATGTGAGCTTGAGCTTGCGTTATCATTGCGAACGACTTTGGACTCTTGAGTGACAATGGTTTTGTCTTCAAAAAGTTCGAATTTGAGGTTTGTCTCCACAATCCAGTAGTTGGGCTGTTTGTAGTCTTTGAGGTATATTTTTTTGCTCATTATAAAGTCCTTTGCATCAAAGTGAAAGCAATACTTTTAGGGTTTATTGTATTTTACAATTGAAGTCTAGAGAAATAAATCAAATAATATTATATAGTTACGATTCTTTGTTGAGCACAATTTGAACGTAGTGCTTCAGGCCGTCAAAGAAGTACTCAACAGCGATCATCATAAGAATTAAGCCCATGAGGCGAAAGAACACTTTGTTGCCGCTGGGGCCTAAGAAATTGAGGATCTGCTTAGAGAAAATCAGTACAATATAGTTCACTAAACAGGCCACGATAAGAGTTAGGGTGAAGACGGTTTTGAGTTTGTAGTTGATGGCGTCTTGAACCAAAACGGTGGTCACAGTGAGAGCGCCGGGTCCACAAATCATGGGAATGCCAAACGGAGTGATGGCCGATTCAAAAGCATCTCGAGTGTCATCAATTTTAACGGTGCTCTTGGTTCTGGCTTTTTTTCCTTGGAGCAAATCATAACCCATGATGAAAAAGAGCACACCTCCGACAAGTTTAAGGCCGTTGATGGAAATATTAAATAATTTAAAAATATAGGTTCCGGAAAGAGCAAAAATGATCATGGCCAGGAAGGCTGCGACGTTGGCTTTCCTCGCATATTTGCGAGCGTTCTGTGTTGACATCCAGCTAGTGATGTCAAGATACATGGGCATACTACTGAACGGATTGATCACCGTAATGATGCTTGTGAATGCGAATAAGAAGTAAGCGATTTCTGCCTTCATAGCAAATTAGCTATGAAGGCTATCGAAGAAGAAGTAAAGTTATATTCGTGTGAGTGTAAAAATTATTTCTTAACCGTGTTGAAATATCTATTGGTCTCAGCCTTGAGTTTCGGGAATAAAAGTGCCAAAGCTATTAAGTTAGGAATCACCATCAAACCAAGCATTATGTCAGAAAAACTTAACACAGGGGTGATGCTCCAGACGGCACCGATAAAAGCAAAGACACAAAATACGATTTTGTAAATGGTCACACCATTATTGCCAAAGAGGTAATTGAAGGCTTTTTCGCCGTAATACGACCAGCTTAACAAGGTGGAGTAAGCAAACATCAGCACAGCAAAAGGAATGAAATACTCACCAAAAAAGCCTGGAATGGCTGAACTGAAAGCTTGGGCTGTGAGCTCAACACCTTTAACGGTTGTGTAATCCACACCAGAAATTAAGATCACTAAAGCTGTCATCGTACAGATAATGACGGTGTCGATGAGGGGCTCTAAAAGTGATACAAGCCCTTCTCGCACGGGCTCTTTTGTAGAGGCGGCGGAGTGGGCGATCGGTGCTGACCCAAGCCCCGCTTCGTTGGAGAAGCAAGCTCTGCGCACACCTTGAATGATCACAGTGCTGATCGCAAATCCCGTCACACCACCAGCGGCCGAGTCCATAGAAAATGCGGATGTTAGGATGAGTTTAAGAAGGCCTGGAACTTTTTCGGCGTTAAAAACAATCACCCAGACAGCGCCGGCCACATACAATAAGCCCATAAAAGGAACTAACTTTGAAGTCACTTTACCAATGCGCTGAATGCCACCAATGATAACCACAGCAGTTGCAATAGCAAGTACAAGGCCTGTGATCCAAGTAGGGACGGTGAAGTTTGAGTTAAGAATGGAAGCTACTTGGTTAGACTGAAACATATTTCCAGCCCCAAGGGTTCCACAAATGGTGGCCACAGCAAAAAACACGGCAAGGGGTTTAAAGTTTTTTCCAAGACCGCGCTCTATATAGTACATCGGGCCACCCCGAGCTGTGCCATCGGCATCAAAAGTTCTGTACATGATGGCAAGGGTGCATTCGGCATATTTCGTAGCCATACCTATGAGGCCAGTCACTATCATCCAAAAGACAGCCCCAGGTCCTCCCATGGAAACAGCAATGGCAACCCCAGCTATGTTACCTAAACCAACAGTAGCAGAAAGGGCCGTGCACAAGGCTTGGAAGTGAGTAATATCACCAGGGTCGTCGGCATCATCGTACTTGCCCATAACTATTTCGATGGCGTGTTTGAAGCCACGAAATTGAATTCCTTTTAATAATAAAGTGAGCAATAAGCCAGTTCCACAAAGGGCAATAACGAGTGGAAGGTTCCAAACGTAACCAACAATTATGTTTAATATTTCATTAACGCTGTCTATGAGTGTTTGATTTGATTCCATGGAGTTAACATAAATAAATTATTTAAGATGGCAAAGAAGAATGTCATTTTAGAATTTTGCGTTATTTAAGTTATTAAAAATATTTATATTATTCTGAATTGAAAAGTTAATAATAAAGGCAGTTTTACCTTAAAAACTTAAATTTTCTTAACTGGACCTTGTGGAAAACTGTTTTATTCCATTTGAATTTGATGAGCAGTGTTAAGCATTGTAATAAAAGATCCATTGAACTTTTATTATCAAGTGTCATTTAATTTAATAACTGTGTAGGGCAGTTAAAAGTTTAAAAATAATAGCTTACTTTAGGAGGGAAAGTATGAATTATAAAGCTGTATTAGTAGCTTTGGCTACAATGGCGATGGGATTAACATCGTATGCACAAACTAGCACAAACGCTGGTGAGACAAAAACAAAGGTCCAAAAACAAAACAAAGTTGAAGGTGACTTAGATAACGAAATCACTAACGCAAAGTTACGTGCTGAGAGTGGATCAAAGTCAAAGTTTTCTTCTAGTATTTCTGCAACTTACTCAGGTGGTAGTATCAGTGACCCTGGTTCAAAAGACAGAAAAAACTTATTAGGTGGATCTAATGTAGAGCAAGTTAGATTTTCTGGTCGTGTGAGCGGAAGATACCGTTTTACAAAGAACACGAGTATGACTGCTGGTATCGGAATGAATATCGTTCAGCCGTTTCATTCAGCTCAAGAAGAGTTAGGTCAAAACGACTACGGTGATAAAACTGAAGTTTCAAATCCAAACGTTGCTGTTTCACATTACAGAAGAGTTAACAACTGGATGTTACAAGCTGGTGGTGGTGTCACTGTTATAACAGCTGAAAAAACAAGACTTGCTGGATATCAAGCAAACCCATATTTGACTGGTACAGCTTTGTATGACTTCAAAAACGGTTTCAACGTAGGTATGTTACTTGCTGTTGATACTCTAGTTCTTAACAGAAACGCTTCTAGAGCTAACCCTGACTTTGAATTTGGATGGCATCCATTTGTTGAGTATGCTTTCAACGACACTTTCAACTTCAGAACAATTTGGAACTTTGGTGTTGCTCACAGCAGTGGTGAAGTGCCGGGTCAAAACCGTTGGACAAACACTGGTATGAGACAGTCTTTCGGTCTTGGTATTGCAGCTACAAGAGATATCTTCTTGTACCCTAACTTCCAGATCCCAACTCGTAACTTCTACGCTGACTTCGAGTCTGATAGAACTACTGTTGGAATCAGTGCTACAATCAACGTATTCTAAGAAAACCTTTTCTTAAGTACAAAAAACAAAAAACCCAAGCTAACAAGGCTTGGGTTTTTTTATTTTAAATTTCTCAGGGTTTGTTTTAAGACTTTTTTGCTCTAGAGCTCGTTTTGCGATTCAACCCAAGGGCTTCATTGACGATCTTAAGTTCGCTTTCAAGGAAGTAACGCGTGTTGGTTGCTTTGTCTCTGTAGTAATTAATGATTCTCTTAGCTTGTTCATATTTTTTGTTTTCAATTAACATATCTACGAAAGATCGTGTAACACTGACTTGTAAGATATCTGGCTTGGCTTTAAGAGCTAACTCATATTGTTGTGTGGCCAAATCAATTTGATTGCTCATGCGAAGTGCTTTAGCAAATTGGTAGTGAGCCTCTGGATTTTCGCCATTATTTTTGAAATACATATTATAAGCTTGAATGGCTTCAGGAAACCGCTCCATTCGGACTAAAAGTTTGCCTTTTTTGTGAAGGGCATCGATCTGTTGCAATGGATTTTTTTCATAAAGTTCCGAAAGAGTCTCTAGAACACAGTCGTATTTTTTTCTCTCTTCACACATGTTGGCGAGTTTCATTAAGTTGTCTGTAGAAGCCGTGCCCATAAGTTGTGAAGCTTTCACAGGTATGATTTTAAAAAAGTGCTTGTCCCAACTAATTAAATGAACAGCGGTTAACAAAAACATGGCGGCAAATAAACAGATTAAAAGACTGGATTTGTCTTTGTGTGCTGGCGGTTTGTAGCCAGGCTGCATGACTTGGAATCTCCATCCACAGTCGCAAAAGTATTTATCACCAATTCTGCGGTCTTCCGGTGTGATGTTATGGCATTTTGGACAAGTTACATTCATAGTTCCCCCTGAGTATTAAAGCCATAGCTTTTGCACAGGAAGTGCCAATTCAACTGCAATAAAATGTGTTTAGACTGAAAAATGATGTCAAGTCTTTGGTCTTGTAAAAAATAATGACGGTTTTTCTAAATTTGAAATGTATCACTATTTTACATATTTAGAGGGGAGGCAAACTCTTTATAGAACGTCGTTCTAAGAGTTTTTGTCTTAAATTGATACGAACACATTTTTTTAACAAAATGAGTGTATAAACGTTGTGAGTTTTAACGCCGCTTAGATCCGCTTGAGTTTGTACACAAGATATTTAGTCTTTATGGCAACAGTCTATTCTATAAATTTGAATGCCAATTATGAAAAAACAGAGTTGAGTTTTACCTGAGTTTAACTATCAGTTTTAATTCTTTAATGGTCATTGTCTTGTTGGTTACTGGTCAACCACCCATTGAACGACGTTGTTGAGATTTACCTGAGTTTGATCACCAGTGCTTAAATCTTTAACGGTCACAGTGTTGTTGTTGAGTTCATCAACACCTATTACAAGAGCAAAGTCCACGGCCATCTTATCTGCTTTTTTCATTTTCTTGCTCATGTTTCCACTGTCTAAGATTTCACAAGCAACACTAGCAACTCTCAGTTTATGGCATATTTCAATGCACTTGTTTTTGATGGAGTCGTCCAAACATAATAAAGCTGTTGTTTTTTGAGTTGTCACAGGCGTTTCTGAAATGAGCATTAAGCGTTCTATGCCGGCACCAAAACCCACACCAGAAAGCTGCGGACCTCCCATCATTGCTATGAGATTGTCGTAGCGACCACCAGCAAGCACAGTGTCCTGAGCGCCGAGTTGATCGCATTTGAATTCAAAAACACAGTGATTGTAGTAATCGAGACCGCGCACAATGTTTTTGTTGATATTGAAGTTAATGTTTAAAGCTTCCAGTGCTGAACAAATATCATGAAAAACTTTTTTAGAGGTGTCGTTAAAGCAGTCGTGTAAACTTGGGGCACTCTGACAGATCTTTTGATCGTTTTTGTCTTTGGAGTCTAAAATTCTTAAAGGATTTTTCTCGAGGCGCACTTGGCTGTCTTCAGAGAGTTCACTTTTATACGGTGTCAGGTAGTCGATCAGCTGTTGGCGAAAGTGGTTGCGGCTTTCAGGGTCACCAAGGCTATTGAGCTCAAGTGAGATCTTTTGTTCTGGGCAAATGGATTTTAGAGTTTGGTCAGCTAGGCTGATGCAATCAATGTCGTGTTTAAAATCTTTAGCTCCGAGCACTTCAATGCCAAGTTGATGGAACTGGCGAGTGCGTCCTTTTTGCGGTCGTTCGTAGCGAAACATAGGCCCTTGATAAAACCATTTGAGGGGAACGTTGCGAGTGAGCCCTTGTTGTAAAAACGCGCGCACAACACCAGCGGTGCCTTCCGGACGGAGTGTGAGTTGTTCTCCACCGCGGTCGTTAAAGGTGTACATCTCTTTGTTGACAATGTCCGAGGTGTCGCCCAGGGTCTTCATAAAAACTGGAGAGAATTCAAAAACGGGAGTGCTGATCTCGGCAAAACCAAAATCGCGAGCCACCTGACTAAATGTTGAGACAATATGATTGTATTTTAAAATATCGTCACCAAAAATATCGTGAGTTCCACGAGGGGATTGCAATTTTGCCATATTGAAAGTCCTAATATATCAACAGTTTTTGTTATTTTAGGCTTTTACTTTTGATTTGACAATTTATCCAGAGAAATCTTTTGTAAAAAAAAATGAATTTTCTTATCATTTATGATTATGACCATAGATTATCAACAAATCATAGACATTTCACCTGTCGTTTCCGAGCGCATTGGCGTATTTCCTGGAGATCAAAAGTACTCACGCAAAGTGGTGATGGACTGTGATAACGGCGATCACATCAGCCTTTCTAGCATTACAACCACAGTGCACTTAGGCGCTCATGCCGATGCTCCTAATCACTATAAAAAAAACAGCACAGGGGTTGAAAAGCAAGATTTAGGCTTTTACTTAGGAGAGGCACAAGTGATCGACACCCATTCATGTAGCAGTGATTATATTGGTGTAGATGATCTAAAAACAAAAGAGATCACAGGCAAGCGAGTGTTGATAAAAACAAATAGTTTTCCTGATCCAGACAATTGGAACTCTGATTTTAAAGGTCTAGCTCCAGAACTCATAGATTTTCTAGCACAACAAGGAGTCATCACTGTTGGGGTAGACACTCCTTCGTTGGATGTCGAAACTTCAAAAGAATTACCGTCTCACGCCATGGTGGCCAAACATGATATGGCTATTTTAGAGGGCTTAGTTTTAACTCATGTTGAAGAGGGGAGTTACTTTTTGTCAGCCTTGCCTCTGAGTCTAGAAAACTGTGATGCTTCACCAGTAAGGGCGGTTTTGTTAAAATGATTAAATCGTTAATAATAATAGCTTCAGTTCTTGCCCTTTATTCAACTGTGATCAAAAATTATTTTTTCGAAAAAGAACAAGTGAGCGCAGAGCTCAACAAAGTGGCCAATGAAAACACCGACATCATGGCCAAGTACAATCAAAACAATAAAGGTGATGAAGCAGGTGTGAATGACTTGTACCAATACCGCCAAGACATGCTCACCCAAGTGAATAAGGTGAATCAATTGATCAAAGACGATGTCACCATGGAGTCTGTTAAAAAGATGATTACAGAAAATAAAGGCGTCCAAAGAATCAAAGATCAACTCAATATGGATCAAATGCAAGAGCTGCAAAAATTCGTAAAAAACTTTGGAGTCAAAAACATAAAATTTTTACAAGCCAACAAAATCCTGGGTGAAGAAGACACCAAGAAATTTGAAGTCACAGAGCCAATCTCTTTGGAAGAGTATAAAAAGAAATTTAACATCAAAGATCAGTGATTGTTTGTTTAGTGAAAATTGCTTATGTGCTATCTAATATAGGTGCCTGAATATAAAATATGATTTTTAACTACCAAGCTAAATGAGTTTATCTAAAAACACATTGTTAATGCCATTCAAATTTTAAAAGCCAATAAAGTTTTAAATGCAGACCATAGTCATGTTTTTTGAAGTCAATGAGTCAATTTCACACGATGATTGCAAAAAAAATCATGAGTAAAGTGAAATAGTTGATAAAATTTATATGTTTATGGTTGTGAAAATAAATTAACTGTAAATACAAAAACTTAGAATTCATCGATTGAAAAAATATTTTTTTCGATGGCAATCATTCGCCCAAAGTCCTGTCTTAAAAACAAAAAAACAGATCTCAATATGGCTCATAGCGAGCTTTAATGTTCATTTTATTTTTTAGAAAAACCGAATAATTCCAATAGAAACTACATAACCAAGAGCATGCGGAGTTATTCATGTCATTTTCATTCTTGCCCAGGTACCTAATCATATTTTCAATTATCAGTTCTATTTCATTTGTCATGTTTGGTTTTCAAAACTGTGGAAAATCGAGTTTTAAATTGAGAGATGGGATCACAGGCCTAAGCGGTTTGAATGCAGATGATGATGCTGATGGTTTAACTAACGGTGCGGAGCAAGCTGGGACAACAGACCCTAACAATCCTGATAGTGATAACGATGGCCTGCTTGATGGTGAAGAGGTGAACACTTACAACACAGACCCAATGAATCCCGACAGTGATGCTGGTGGACTCAATGATGGAGATGAAGTGAACAACGGTTCAGATCCGAACAAAGGCAATGATGATGCGGTCACTAACCCACCTGCCGATCAAGACACAGACAAAGATGGACTAACAGATGTCTTTGAAACATCAACCTCCAACACAGACCCACTCAACCCAGACTCAGACAATGATGGTCTCAATGATGGTGAAGAGGTTAACACTTACAAAACTAATCCGCTCAACCCAGACACCGATGGAGGCTCCGTCTTAGATGGGCAAGAAGTCACAAACGGAACTAACCCTAAAGACAATCCGAGCGACGATGCGGGACTTGATTCTGACAATGACGGTTTGACCGATAATTATGAACAAACCGTTTCTAAAACAGACCCTCAAAATCCAGACAGCGATGATGATGGCCTTCTTGATGGTGAAGAAGTCAGTGGTCCGAAAGGCAATGCACCTACAGATCCAAATAACAAAGACACTGATGACGACGGTTTAGATGATGGAAAAGAAGTGAACACTTATGGCTCTGACCCTAACAACAAAGACACCGATGGTGGCGGAGTTGAAGATGGGCCAGAAGTCTCTGCAGGCACAAGTCCTACTAACAAACAAGATGATAACGGTAGTCCCTTTGCTGATGATGACAACGATGGTTTAACAAACATTGTTGAAGAAAATTTAGGAACAGACCCTCAAAACCCTGATACAGATGGTGATGGACTGCTTGATGGTCCTGAGGTCATTGCACATGCAACGGACCCTAAAAACCCAGACACTGATGGCGGTGGTGTTAATGACGGCGAAGAGGTGGACACAAATAAAACCAATCCAAATGATAAACAAGATGATTTGTCGGATCCAAATAAAGATTCTGACAAAGATGGTTTAACTGATATTCTAGAAACCAACACTGGAACTGATCCCAACAATCCCGACAGTGATAATGATGGGCTTTCTGATGGTGCGGAAGTGCTCACGCACGGTACGAACCCTTTAGATCCCGACACTGACAAAGGGGGAGTGAATGATGGTACTGAAGTGCAAAGAGGTTCTGATCCCAAAGCCGATCCAAGTGATGATAAAATAGATCCAAAAGGTGACGATGATAAAGATGGTTTAACTAATGAGGAAGAAATACAAGCTGGAACCAACCCTCATGATCCCGACACTGATGATGATGGCCTCAAAGACGGTGCTGAGATTAAAACACACAAAACAGATCCTAATAATTCTGACACAGATGGTGGAGGTGTTAATGATGGTGTTGAAGTGGCTCGTGGCAGTGATCCAAATTCAAAACAAGATGACCTCATCCAATCTAGCAACTGCACGGTCAGTAAGGGGCTTGCAGTTTGGTCAGACCCAATCAATAGCAAACAAACAGCCAATTCAAACTACTTAGGGCCGTTGACGTCTTACAAAGGGGCTTTGAGTGGAGCTACCAACTATGCTTACAAAAGCGCCTCAGCACACCCAGTCGTCGGACCTCAGCCCGAAGAGGGAAAACTAAAAGTCTTTTTATACGAGGGCAAAGATGGATTGATGGCGAGCTTTTTTATAAACAAGGACAATGCGCCTAATTTATTTATGAGTTTAAGCATGAACGTCACAACCTATGGAAACACCAGTTCTGATAAGGTGATTTTGTCTGATGACAGAGGCGAAATGAAGTTAGTTTCATCAGCTGGCGGCGAAAACAAGTACTCTGTGAATATGAGACTCAACAAAAACTCAGATGGTGCTGTTTTTGGTCCCTTCAATTCTAAAAACTCAATGATTCACTTTGAAATTTTGAGTTCTAAGAATTTAGGTGCCATTGAAGTGCACTCTTTAAATGGTCAAGTGTATAACATGCAAAACACACACTTTATGGTTGGTTACAGAGATTTTATGACCTGTGCATGCTCTGGTGGCGATCAAAAAATAAATTTCACCAACCTTCCACAACCAGTGGGCACCGAGACTTCCGGTGAGATCACTTTTGAAACAACGTTTAACAGTGATGCCCTAGCTACATGCACGATCAACGATGTGGCTGTACCGAACGGTTGTTTCAGTAAAACTCCTGTGAACTTTAATGAGTTCTTCATTGGTGAACATGAGTTCAAAGTGGTTGTCGAAGACAATGAAGGTGCCAGTTGCGAAGCCAAATTCAAATGGGAGATCAAAGGAAGTGGCTGTGTTGATTGTGAAGTTCCAGTTACTAATGACTCAGACAATGATGGTTTGAGTGATGACGACGAGAAAAAATTAGGAACGGACCCTAGCAAAGCTGACACCGATGGTGATAGTCTTGCTGATGGTGCCGAAGTGAATAAATACAAATCTGACCCTCTGAAGAAAGACACCGACGGCGGTGGAGTTGAAGATGGAGCTGAGGTGCAAAGAGGTTCTGATCCTATCGATGCCGCTGATGATAAGGGAAATCTCAACAAAGATGATGACAACGATGGTTTAAGTAATGAAGTCGAAGCTCAACTGGGCACAGATCTTAAAAACCCAGACACCGACGGTGATGGCTTAAAGGACGGTCCTGAAGTGAATTCTTTTAAAACTGATCCACTTAAAAAAGACACCGACGGTGGCGGAGCTGAAGACGGCATGGAAGTGTCAATGGGTGGAGATCCATTAAACTCTGATGACGATGACCTTTTAAATCGAGATCCAGCAGCACTTATTGACACAGATAATGATGGCTTGCTTGATTCTGTTGAAAAAACATTAGGCACAGATCCCAATAACCCAGACAGCGATGGTGACAGTTTGATTGATGGAGCTGAAGTGAATGATTACAAGTCAAACCCGCTCGATAAAGACACGGATAAAGGGGGCGTTGAAGACGGTGTTGAAGTGCAAAATGGCACAGACCCAACAAAGTCAACAGACGATAGCGAAGACGTTCGCGATGATGACGGAGATGGTTTAACAAACACCGAAGAAGCTCGCCTTAAAACAGATCCTAATAACCCAGACACCGATGGTGATGGTCTTAGGGATGGTTTTGAAGTGAATAAATTTAAAACGGACCCAACTAAAAAAGACACCGATGGTGGCGGCATGAACGATGGTGATGAAGTTAACTCAGGTTTTGATCCATTAGATGCTAAAGATGATAATTACACTCCACCGATTGCTCTACTTGATGTTGACGGTGACGGGCTCTTAGATTCTGAAGAATTAAAATTGGGCACAGACCCACTGAACCCTGATAGCGATGATGATGGATTGAACGATGGATCCGAAGTGAAAGTGCATAAAACCAATCCTAAAGATCCTGATTCAGATAATGATGGTTTAACAGATGGTAAAGAGGTGACGTTGCATAAAACAAACCCTCTCGATATGGACACCGACGGTGACGCTCTTAAAGATGGTGAAGAGGTGACTCAACATAAAACCGACCCTCAAAATGTCGATACGGATGGCGATGGTTTGAAAGATGGTGGTGAAGTGATCACTTACAAAACCAATCCTCTCAAAAAAGACACCGATGATGACAGTCTTAACGATGGTGATGAGGTGAAATCTCATAAAACAGATCCTTCTAAAAAAGACACCGATGGCGACACCTTAATGGATGGAATAGAAGTCAATAAAACGCAAACAGATCCAACAAAGCAAGATACCGATGCTGATGGTCTGACCGATGGGGATGAGGTGAAAAAAATCAAAACAAACCCAATCTTACCAGACAGTGATGAGGACAGCTTGATTGATGGAGAGGAAGTTAAAAAATATAAAACCGATCCGATCAAAAAAGACAGTGACGGTGACAGTTTGTCTGATGGGGAAGAGGTTCTTAGTCACAAGACAAGTCCAACCTCTAAAGACAGTGATGGTGACGGTTTAGATGATAGCTCAGAGCTTTCTAAATATAAAACAAACCCTAATGTTAAAGACACTGATGGCGATGGCTTGAATGACGGTAATGAAGTGAAAACGTATAAAACTGATCCAACAGAAAAAGATACGGACAAAGATAAACTCTCTGATAGCGATGAAGTGTTAAAGCATAAAACCAACCCGCTTAAAACGGATTCAGATGGCGATACTTTAAGTGATGGAGCCGAGGTTTTAACTCATAAAACAAACCCTTTGAGTAAAGATACGGATAAGGGCGGTGTTAATGATGACATTGAGGTTAAAAAAGGGACCAACCCGGTCAATGATCCACAAGATGATCGTAAAATTTTAGGCATTGTGGATGGGCAGTGGACACCTTGGACCGAATGGAAAAAAACAGGTGCATGTATAAAGGGATCACAAAAACTCATCAGGTCTCGTTCATGTGCTAATCCAGCTCCTGCAAAAGGCGGTAAAAAGTGCATCGATAAAAATGGTAAAGAAAGTTTACAGGAGCAAGAAGTTAAAAATGAAACTTGCGTGCCTGAGCCTGGTCAATGGGGCCCATGGGCTGCATGGGAAGTGGTGAGTGAATGTGTTGACTCAAAACACAAGTTAAAAACCTACAGAACTTGTTCACCTCATCCGGTATCTCTCCAGCAATGTTTGAAAGAGGACGGCACTTTTGGTCTCAAAGATGAAAAAACAACTTATAGAAAATGCACACCACCACCTGTTGATGGTGGGTGGTCACCTTGGGAGAAATGGCAAGCACTTGGTGTTTGTGATATCAATACCATGAAGCAAAAGTATATTTCCGTTCGTAGGTGTACGAACCCTGCGCCATTGCATGGTGGTGAAAAGTGTAAAACTTTAAAAGGGTCACGCGCTGATACAGAGGATCGTTCTGAACTGAGATCATGCAAACCAGATCCCATCAATGGGGCTTGGGGGCTTTGGTCGAAGTGGAAAAACGTCAGTGAATGTGATGTGAAAACTTTTAAACAAAAGTTTCAACGAACACGATTGTGTGATTCACCTTCTGCTCAATTTGGTGGAAAGTTATGCTCAACTTCAAAAGGTCAAATAGCTAAAGTTGAAACGGCAACGGTGTTTAAATCTTGTCGTCCAGACTCGATTGATGGAGGGTGGGGCCCATGGTCAAAGTGGGTTGATGCTGGTGATTGCAACTATAAAACTTTAAAAAAGCGACAAGTAAAAACAAGAAAGTGTGACAGCCCAAGACCGCAATTCAGTGGTAAGATTTGCACAAAGACCGACGAGTCGATTGGAATGATTGAAGAGATCACACGTTCTATAGCTTGTAAACCACCTGCGATAGATGGAGGTTGGTCTGCTTGGAGTGCTTGGAAAGAAAAAACAAAGTGTGATCCGAAAACAAGAAAGCAGGAATTCACTCGAACTCGAAATTGCAATCAACCAAAGCCAATGTATGGTGGAAAAAAGTGTCGCGATAAGAAAAATGCGGTTTCATCGGCAGAGACAGAAACAGTGAAGAGATCGTGTCAGCCAGCACCTATTGATGGTGGTTGGGGCGCATGGGGCTCGTGGAAAGCTCTCGATAAGTGTTCTAATGAAGGTAAAATTAGGTACATTCGTTACAGAACATGTAATAAGCCATTGAAGCAGTTTGGTGGCAAAGAGTGTCCTAACCCTGTTCGATTGTTAAAAGGAAAAACACCAGCAATGGACTCTCAGATCACAACAAAATCTTGCACACCGCCAGTTGGTGTGTGGAGTGGTTGGAGTGCTAAAGAAAAAGCAGGGGTTTGTAAAAACGGAGTTCAAAAATACAAACAAGTGCGAACCTGCCGTGGTCCAGGCATTTGTAAAAATAAAAAAGGGGAGTCTGCAACCACAGAAGTTATGTATTCAGAAGTGTCCTGTGCCGGTACTTGGGGGGCATGGAGTTCAACAAAAGTGGGAGCCTGCGCCAATGGCAAAGCAAGACATTCTAAATGGAGAATCTGTCAGCCTAGTGGAAAACTATGTAAACATAGCAAAACTGGCAAATGGGTGAACAAAGAAGACAGTCAGATTGATAAACCTTGCACAGTGGCTGCCGTCTGTACTGTTGACAAGAGCATTGGAACAGCTTTGCCTCCTGCGAATGTGGTGCAAACGCATTTCAAAAAACTCTCAGGTGGATACTTTCATAAAATGTACCTACCTCAGTCGGGAACTCAAATGACAACATCAGCTTACTCTCAGTGGAAGCAATTTATCCAATTCGAAAAATGTGTCAAAGGGGGCAAAGTTGAATGGAAGGTGAAAGATTACACCTCACCAGTTAGAAAAGGGGAAGTGTATGGAGCCCATGGGTTCACAGGAAAGAACTCTTACACCATTCCTTGTTTGATGGATAAAAATGGCCGTTGTATTAAAAAATGGTTAGATGGTAAAAATCATGGTTACAGTTCTTGTATGTACCGGGTTCATAATGGCGGTGGCAGGCCTGCCACTGCTGGAGAGAAAGTTGTCAATGGACGTAGGTTAAGCTTCTGTGACCTAACAGGTGATGTCGAACCACCTCCCACTTCACAAAATTGCCAGCCAAAAATTCACAGTAGTAGTGGCAGCACTCTATCTATAGAGGCCGAGTGTTTCTCTAAAAACACAGGCCGTCGTGGGCAAAATTGGAGAATAGTGAGTAAAGGTGGAGCCAGTAACAATAAAGTGATGGAAGTTCCTAACGCCAATCAACACAGGTCGAACAAGAGCAACTCACCACAGCTGGATTACAAAATAAAGTTCAGTTCGGCGGGTTGGTACACGGTTTGGGTGAGAGGGTACGCGCAAGTCATAGGTCCAAACTCTTACCACAGTGATAGTTTACATGTTGGGATCAATGGTAATTTGTCATCTGGCCTTGCAGTTTCTGGATTTAGTGGCAATAGATATATGTGGTCTAATCAGAGAATGAACACTCGCACTCGAGCAAGAATTTATGTGCCGTCAAAAGGGACGCACACGATCAGTGTCTGGATGCGTGAAGATGGTATGATGATTGATAAACTTTTGTTTACAAAAGACAGTAAGTACACACCGTCGGGGTATGGGCCAAGATAGACGTAGACCATTAAAGTGAAACTAACCGAGTCTTCGCTTTTAAGAGTGAAGACTTATTAGGTGATGACAGCTCTTTAATTTTTATGGGAGCGTTTTATAAGCTCAGATTTGTCCCAATACAGAGTCTTAGAGAAGTATTGGGTGAGATAATCAATGAACACTCTTACTTTAGGGGCCAATAATCGAGAGCTGGGGTAAACAGCCCAAAGTGCCGCATTCGATTCGAGTTTGGTATTTTTCAAGACTTGCACTAACTCGCCTGTGTTAAGTTGTTTATAAGAACACCAAGTTGCAGTTAAAGTGATGCCAAGTCCTTGAACTGCAGCATCTCTTGCTGCTTCGCCGTTATCAGTAAGGAATTTATTGTTAGTTTTAATTGTTTTATATCCAGTCGATGTTTTAAAGCGCCATGACTCTAGGCCCATCAAATTGACACATTTGTGCTGATTTAAGTCTTCAATTTTTTTTGGTGTTCCATTTTTTGCAAGGTACTTCGGTGAAGCACAAAGGATACGATGATCTGAAGCAATTTTTTTTGCAATCATTGATGAATCGTTCATCACTGCATTTCGAATGGCAACATCAAAACCGCCTTCTACCAAATCAACAATAGTGTCACTCAGGTGCATCTCTACAATCAAATCGGGGTACGTACTTAAAAAGTAATCTAAAGCTGGAACTAAATGCAGTCGACCAAAAGAGGCAGGCGCTGTGATTCTGAGTTTGCCTTTTGGTGATATATTTCCAATGCCGATGGATGCTTTTGCGCTATCAAAGCTTTCGAGAATTTCTATGGCATGAGGTAAAAATATTTCTCCTTCTTCAGTTAAAGACACCTTCCTCGTTGTTCTGTGGATGAGCCGAGCTCCAATATTGCTTTCAAGTTTATTAATGTGTGCACTTGAAACTGCCTGTGAGAGGCCAGACTCTTTTCCAGCTTGGCTAATGTTGCCGAGAGTTGCAACTCTTGTAAATAGTCTTAAATGATCAATATTCATGCATTAATAACCTTTATTATATAGAAAAACTAAAAACTAATTTTATTATTTAGTATATTATCAATTTAAATAAAACAATTTAAGCTAACAGTGAATTAGTTTTCAACGGAGGTTTAAATGAAAGCAATGGTCATTAATAAGTTTGGCGGTATAGATGTTTTTGAAATGTCTGAAGTTACTAAACCAAACGTTAGCAGCGGACAGGTTCTAGTAAAAATCAAAGCAACGAGTGTCAACACTGTGGATACAATGATCCGACAGATGGGTAAAGACCTTGCCTTGTCGCCGGAACCTCCAGCCATTTTAGGTATGGACTTTGCCGGAGTGATGTTTAATAACTAGTTTGTTATTAAATTAGAATTTTATAATTTTTTCTCTAAAAATTTAGAACCTGAAATTGAATTTGGTATTTCTTGAATTTAAATAAAGGCACCTACATATAGTTACTAGGTGCCTCTTTTTGAATAGAATATATTTACTTATTAGAATTCCACCAGCAACCCACACGGTTACTGACTTCAGCAGATTCACTGCGTAGCTCTCCGTTGTAGCCGTCGTGAAGGAGTGCTTGGAACGTGGCCTTGATATCTTCTATATTTTTTTGAGCGAATGGATCATAGTCATTCCAGTTTGTGCAGTAAACATCTGTGGCAGAACCAAGGTATGTTTTTAATGAGCTTCTGTGACTATCGTTGATCCAAGGGTAGTAGAGCTCATACCAGCCAGAAACTTTGGCCTCATCGGATAACTTAAAACATTGGTCACGTCCGTCGATGTCGTGGTCGTACTTTAAATACTTGGTCCAATCAAAAACTGATAAACTTTGTGATTTTTCGAAATCTGTTTTGTAATCGGCATTGATCTTAGCATCGGCCAAAGATTTTTTATCTGGTTGTGCAGCTAAACGACTGCTGATGGTTTCTAGCTCACAGCTATCTGGTGAAGGTAATGATTTTAACATAAGTGTTTTGCTGTAACCAGACACGCGCATGTACATGGCCTGACCGAAGCTACTTTCTACATCTTCGCGTGTGATGGTGATGGTCTCTTCGCAGATATTTTTGCCATTTTTATCTTTAAGGTCGTTGAGCATTTCAGATGCATCTGGGTTCGACCAACCACCAAAGGAGGCAAGCTTATATGTGCCAGGCTTACCGTCAATACTGGTTTCAGCCATAAAAGGTTGCATGCTAGTTAAGCCAGGTTCTGCTGGAGATACGGCAATGACATCTTCCCAGGTCGTGTTACCTAGGTTAAAAAACAATCCGTTTTTTACTCCACCCAGTGAATTAAAATGCTCTTCATTGAAGTGCTTGGTGTAATCTTGGTTGTACCAGTATCCATACTTCAAATGATCAATGTGATCTACTGAGTAGCTTGTAATATCTGCTAAGTTAGTTGCTTGTTTGCCGTAGTTTTTATAGGCTTCGAGGTATTCAAAAGCCTTTTGGCCGCTTTCTTTGAGAACTACAGAAGTTGTAATAACCATGGCTAAAGCCGTTCCAACTTTGTTTTGTGACAACTTATTCAGAGCCACACCACTGTTGATTTGAGCGGGAACCTCTTGTTTGTAATACTGATAAACGAGAGCATTGAAGGTGTCTGAGCAAGTAGTTCCTGGTGCAAACCAAACTTGTCGCTTATCACCACTAATTTGATTAGGGCAAGCTTGCATGAAGCCCACTAAACTTTTGCTCCAAGAGCCCGAGCAGTTTTTAGAATCGGCTAAACACTCAGGGGTAAGGCTTGGGTGATTGTACATGTTCATTGCAGTAGCTAAAAGGTTAGAAAACTTTCTAAAATCAATGATACCAGTTCTAAAAAATAAGAACGGATCATTTTGCGCATCAAACTTTCCAAACACTTTGAGTGATTCAATTAAGTTATCCAAGCGCACAGCTGTTTCTGGATTTGCCATTAAACCTTGTATACTTTTTTGTACAACCGCGGCTTGCTCCTCAAGTGTTGATACCGCTGCCAGTTGTTGTTGTGCTTGTTGTAAAGGTCCTAATAACATTAAGTAGTAATTATCAACAATTTGTTGTGCGGCCATCATCACATCACCTAAAGAGCCATAAACAGTGATCAAGTCTTTTTGCAAGGGTCCCAACTTACTATTAATGAGAGCCTGTAACATCTTACCGTCTAGAACTATTGGCTGACCTTGTTGTTGGCTCGCCTCCATTGATTTTTGCAGCTCTTTCAGTTGCGAAGAACTTTTAATGATCGAAGCCATGGCACCCATGTTAAGCTTTTGACTGACTTGAGCAAGGCCCACTTGCAAGTGCGGTAGTACCGACTTGAGTAAAAAGGCAAGCTTGTTAGGTTCAATCTTGTCAGTGTAGCTTTTAATGCTTTCATAATCAGAGTTCGCAGGTAATGAATAATTACTTACACCAACTTTTTTAGCCAGTGGACTTTGCGAGAGGCTGTCTAAGATAAATAGTGAAACAGACCCAGAGCTTCCTCCAGCGCCACCAATTGGCACGGCTTGTTTTTTTTCAATGATGTTAGCCAGTGAACCCCAATGTGCTGGAGCCAATTGGCCATTTCCGCGCACAGAAACGCAATACGACGAATCGCTTGCGTTGGCAAAAAGCGGAATTAGGAGTGAGAAAGATGATAATAATATTAGGGCTTTTAACATAATTGGACCTCTGTTAATGGGTATTTAGGTGAATTTAATGTTACTAATATAAGTAAAAATGCGTATTTTCTCTACACCAATTCAGTGATTATAAATTACTTTCATAGCTTTATAATTTATTCACGGCAGGTGAAGCACTGTAAAAAAAATTATGGTGCAGCAACTCAGCATCTCTTTGGTGCAAAATGAATTTCTGTCTTATACTAAGTCTAAAGACTAAAATTTTGACGATTTGAAAAATAATCAGCTAGGGGATATAAGTTTGACCCTGTTTTTTATTGATAATTGAAATTTAATTTTTTAAGCAACCCCTCACTTAGTGGCGGAAGGCTTGAACGTGGTATAAAAAACGTAGTCAGCTGAAAGAAATCAGAAAACACTTTGTGTGTCTCAGTTGACTTTTTTAAATACTCAGCCCCTGAAGATCCGCCAGTTCCCACTTTAGTTCCGAGCATGCGTTTGGCCATAAGGGCATGCTTATAACGCCACTCAGTGAGTGTTTCATCAATGTCGAGTAAGCGTGTGATCAAGCGAAAGGGCAGTTGAAAAATGGGCTCGTAGCGATACATTTGAATCAAAAGGGCAGCATGAATGGACTCATACGAAAGTCGCCACTGTCCAGCTGTAACGAGCTCATCGTATTTGCTTTTATCAAACAGGGCCGAAAAGAGTTCTTCGGTTTTTTGAATCTGCAGAAGCTGCTTTTGTTTGATTTCGTCGTCGATGAGTTTGTTTCTTTCTGTCAGGTCTTTTTCCTTGTCGAGCATCACTTGCACAGCTTTTTTATAGTCTTGCCAAAAATCAAAACCTTCATCTTTTAAAAATGGTGTCCGTTTGAGCCACTTGTCGACACATTCAAACAAAGAGGTTTGACCTTCACTTGCCGACAGTTCAGTTTTGTCTTTATCATTGAAGGCTTCTTTGTAGTTTGCATTATTGTAAGTGAGTCTTTTTTTAAGTCCCAGTTTGTTCTCAATGAGGCGAAACTGCTGGCTTTGAAAACCACTGGCAGGGTAAAGCATGTCTCTGAAATCTAAAAAATCAAGAGCCGTCATGGTTTCAAGAACTGGAATTTGCATTTGTAAGAGTTTAAATATCTCCATCATGCGATCGAGACGGGCAACGATCACCCCCATGCTCTTTTCCTGGACATACTCTTTTGAGAACAACTCTAAAACAGAATCCAGCTCATGCAAGATCTGTTTGAACCAAAGCTCATACGCCTGGTGAACAACGATGAAAAGCATTTCATCGTGAGCCGGCTTGTTGTACTCGGTGCTCTTCATGTTTTGGCTGGAGAGCAGCTTATCAAGCTCAAGGTAAGATTTGTAATCAATCGCTGGATACTTCATAAATTTGTCCTTTTATACAACTATAAACTAGGGCAAAGGGGAGTAAATGTCTACCTGAGTTCCCTCAGGGCCTTTAACAACGGCGTACCGCTGACCCCAAAAAGCGTCCCAAGGCTCTTTGCTGACTGCATAATTAGAATCTTTCAATTTTTTAACTAAATCGTCAACAGCTTGGGGAGTGTTTTGTTCAAAGCAAAATGAAATGTGGGAGCTTTCTGGCCTCACATATTCAGGGTTTATTTTTTTCATGAGATCTAAAGAATCAATCATGATGCGCATACCGTTGTCTAATTGGCACTCGTAGTGATCTTCACTAAACGATTTAAAGGTTAAACCCAGTTGGTTATAAAATGCTAGGCTTTTTTCAATGTTGTTGCTGACGATCCCGATGGCTCCTAGTTTCATGTTGTTCTCCTCTCAGTTGTGTTTTTATAGTTAAAAGATGATCATAAAAAGCATCAATGTGCTCTTTGGTGGAATCAAACGACAGCATGAGCCTGGCTTCAAATGTGGTTTCATTCCAGATGTAAAAAAAGAATTTTTCGCGCAAAGGTTTTACCCACTTTTGAGGTATTTCGACAAACACAGAGTTTGCTTGTACTTTTTGAGTGATACGCAGCTCAGGCACCGTGAGTAATTTACTTTCTAAGTATTTCGCAAGTTCCACTCCATTGCGAGCAATGTCAGTATGTAAATCAGTGCCAAATAATTCTAAAAATTGTGCCGCTAAAAAACGCATTTTGGAGGGCAGTTGCAACGTCTGCTTACGAATGAATTTAAACTCCGGGTGGTCGCCAAACAACACCACAGCTTCGCCAAATAGCATTCCATTTTTGGTGCCCCCAAATGAAAGCGCGTCGACTCCAGAGCAAATTTCTTGCATGCTTTTTTGTAAAACGTAAGGGGCATAAATGAACCTTGCGCCATCGATGTGTAAAAATAAATCGTATTTTTTGCAAGTGGCTTTGATCGCCTCTAGCTCTGCAAAAGAGTACATGGTTCCAAGTTCAGTTGGTAAAGTGAGACTGACCACTTTAATTTGAGAATAGTGTTGATCACCTCTGCGGATGAGATGCTTTTCAATGGCCTCTGGTGTGAGCTTTGCATCTGGAGTGTTCACGTGAATCACTTTACAGCCAATGTGTTGTTCCGGAGCTCCACACTCATCAACGTTAAGGTGAGCATCACCGGCACATAAAATAGCGTGATGGCTTTTGATTAAGCTTTTTAAACAAAGTACATTCGCAGCGGAGCCATTAAATACAAAGTAACTGTTTGAGTGCTCGCCAAAGATTTTTTTAAACAACTTTTTAGCAGCAACTGTTGTGGGGTCAGTCCCGTAACTCGGGGCGTGTCCAGTGTTTATATTGTTGAGTGCAGTTAAAATTTGAGGGTGAACCCCTGAGTGATTGTCACTTCCTAAACTGATCATTTTAAATACCTATATATAATTTGAGCCACAAGTTTGCTAGTTCTGTCATCGAGGTCAAGTGGCGGGGAAAGTTCATAAACACCTAAGTTAGTAATATTTAATCGCGAACGGATCACTTCAAACCATCTTAAAAAAGGTTCAGGGTGAAGGCCTGTAGGCCAAGCTTGCGAACAGCCCATGGCAAAACTCGAACTAAAGGCATCTATGTCGACACTTAAAAAGCAAGGTCGTTTTTTTAACAGTGCTGATCCTAAAAATTGATTGCAAGCCTGTTCAAAAGTGTCTCCACTTGTCATGAGCTCATCATAGCTTAAGATATGTCCTCCTTTATTTATGAGCCAATCGACATGACTTTTACTGTTGCACTGACTTTGAATGCCAATTTCAAAAAAATCAAAATGGTCGAACTCTTGCAATAACCGGTAAAATGGGGTGCCACTAGTTAGACCTTTATCTAAAGGCCGCACATCTAAGTGGGCATCAATGTTAATAATGATAGGTTTTAATTGTGAATTTGCATGTTGCTCTAAAAAAGCAGCCCCGTCAGGATATGCGTAGTCATGGCCACCACCAATGCTAATCACTTTTTTGTTTTGAGTTAAGAGCTCGTTAACAGCCTCTTTGCCTTTTTCGTGGTTGTTACCAATATCATCGCTGATTTTAAGGTTACCAACATCGTGCAAATGGATTTTTTTTTGCGAAAACGGGTTGCGGGTCATTTTATAAAGGTATTTTCTTGCTCGGTCAGGTCCAAAGGCAGCACCAACTCTGCCACCATTGAGGTGTATCCCTTGGTCATCAGGATAGCCAAGAAGGGCAAAATCACTGTCAGCAAGGCTCTGCAGCTGATCGCCAAGTCTTTGATCGCTAGGAGCCTTAGAGCTTACGTATCCGTCTGTAACTAATGGAGTAAAGTCTGAAATCGCCATGAGGACTTACATAACCTTCTTTTGAGAAATAGTGAATGACGCCATGTGCATTAATGTCTGCAGCAACCCTTGCTAAGTTGGACGAACGTTATGACTGAAATCACTTTAAGAAATCGTATTAAAAAATTCTCTCTTGCCGAAGTGGCTGAAAAATTGTTTTCACCAACAACACTGTCAGACAGTTTAGCCCAGAGCTTTGAAGTGTCTGATCTAGTGGCACCGAAAGAGCTTGTCAAAGGCTCTGAAATCACTATGACCATGAAGCGTTTTAATTTTATATGTCCTGCTGAGTTTGAGGTGATTGAGCTTGGGGAGGACAATATGACCTATGTGCAAACCAAAGGCATTTTAAAAAGCTGGCAACACAAAATGCGACTCATTCAAAAAGATGAGGCCATCGAGTTGCAAGATCATATTAAATACGAAATGCCTTTTGGAATTTTTGGGCATTTGACCAACGACCTCTATTTTCGAGCAGAAGTGAAAGATATTTTTTATAAGCGCCTCAAAGCGCTTGGCTTGCGCTAACCTAGTTTGAATTTTCCGAAAACCTTATTTTAAACTAAATCTCAAAAAATTTTTAGCCGGCTGAATCCAATATTTTATAGCATTCAGATTTTTCAGTTAAAATAGGTTTGAATCTATAGAAAATATCTTCACTATCGTTTGAAATCACGCAGTGATACTTTACCTGCATTAATAGGTGACTTCAGTACTTAGAGCTAGTGATTCAAAAAATACTTATTCTCTTTTCTATATTTATATAAAATAAAAAATGTGTTTTTTTGTTTAAAAAAAATAGTTTATAGCATTTTCTTAGCAAGAAGGATCAATATGTCATTAACAATCTTTCGTCATTTATCAATTGGCATTTTAATTATCAGTTCGCTAGCTTCATGCTCACATATACGCAAAAATCTACATACGAATATTAAAAAAAATGACAGGAGACTGGCTGCAGTTGCTACACCAGAAATCATTTCTATTGATAAAGTTGGCTCAAATGAAATGCAAATCATTTGGGGAGAAGGTTTTTTGGAAGGGAGTAATCCTTTTAATAAATTTGCTATTCTCTTTGATGGGACTAAATGGGCTGATGTTAACACAGATCAAGACATTTCAACTGTAAATGGAAAAAGAAGGTACTCCAAAAAATTTGCTGTTGATGTGAATAGGACCTATAAAGTAGAAATTCAGGCGAGAAACACTGATTATAATGATTATTCGGCAAAAATTTGTAAATTAGTGCGTTTAAGTGATGGAACAAATAACGACTGCACAAATCAAGGGCTTGAGTCATCTGTTCCACTAAATAATAACTCTGCAGCTACCACAACTTCACCGGCGACGACTCAATTCATAAGCAATGATAACTCAACAGCTCCTCAAGGTTATATTCTCATGTTTCAAGACGAGTTTAACCAGCCTTCAGGTGGAAGTGAAAACTTGAACAGACAGTTATGGAACACTCAATTGCGTTGGGATGGAGACTACAATGGCAGTTGGTATGAATATCGTGTGATTAATAAAGAAAGACAATTTTATCTGAATCCATTTTCAGATCACGAAGCTATGAAAAATGCTGTATTAATGCACGGCGATCCTTTTGAATTCACTGGCTCGACGTTAAAAATAAAAGCTAGAAAAAACAGTGCATTCAATAAGTCGAACAGAGGAGAAATAGAGAGTTTTTTAAACAAAGGTCACGGTCAACTTAATGAAGTGTTTATGTATCAACCTTTCTTATCAGGCGCTTTGTCTACTTACGATAAGTTTTATACTACTTATGGTTATTACGAAGCGAGAATAAAGTTACCAAATGTGAAAGGGACCTTTCCTGCATTTTGGTTACATCACCAAAAGCGCAAAAGCGAAGGGTCTCGGCGAACAGAAATTGATATTATGGAAAATATTGGCAATCCACAAAGGCTTTATGCAACTTACCATCAAATTGTTGGTGGACAAGGTCCAATGAATCGCTATGTCAATGGCCAGGTGGTGAAGAACCTCCACGGTGAGCCGGGTGAATATATTTTAGATGAAAACGGACAGTTAAAACCGACCTCACAAACAAAGCCTAAAAGAGGTGGAGAGCGTGTGGGAGAAATTTATGATGAAGAGGGCTTTAATGGTTTTCATGTTTATGCTGTTGATTGGTCACCAGAACGAATCATTTGGTATTATGATGGCATTGAAGTTGGTCGTCTTGAGAATTGGAGTTTGCCTGACCCAATCACGGACGAAAATGGAAATGTTGTGCAAGAGAATAGCCAAAATAATATTGGAAACGAGGAGCTTTATATTATTTTAAATTTGGCGATGGGAGGCAGTTGGCTTTCAGGAAGTCCTTATGCAGGTGGCATCGGTTATCCTTTTCCTTATCAGCCAGATTCTTCTCAGCCTTATTCTGACTATGACAACTTTCAAGAAACAGCCATGGAAATTGATTGGGTGCGTGCTTGGTGTAAAAGTGAGCATTGCCCTAATAGATAGGTGGTTGTTAAAATTTATTTAATTTATTTGTTGGGACAACGTGAAAGAATAGAAAGCTGCCATATCTTGTGCGATGGCCTTTAAGGACACGGATTGTGTTCATCTGAATGGTGTAGCAGAGGTCTAAGTTACTTCTAATGTGTGGCTTTAAATTTCAAGAACTTACTGAGTAATTGAGCGATCAATACATAAGTTATGGAAGCTAAAACTAGCCACATGGCAGAAATAGCGTAAAAGAGATCAGGAGCGTCCATGAGTGTCGTCATCAATGAGTCCTGATAATAAAAAAACCATTTTTGGTGTCTTTGAGGAAAAGCGACCTCGTGAAGAAAGTCGTAAATAGGCTCTGGTCTAATGACTACGACCGCAACTAAAAAGCTGACTAACAAAAGCCCGAGCTGCTTTAAAAAAAGAGACAAGCTTGGCATTGCTAAATTTTTCCATCTTACAAATGCAATACATAAAAGAAGCATCACGCAAGCCACCCATCCCATTTTGTTTGCTTTTGAAATCAGGGCAGAAACATCTTTGAGGTGCACGACTTCGTTTTGTTCTAATAGTGGAGCCTTAGACTTGTACATGGAATTAAATGTGATGTCTTTTAAACCTGCACCTTCATTATTAACAGCAGAGTTAATTTGTTCAAAAAGATAAACATGGGCGGCTTTGTCTAATTGTTCTAAACCTTTTTTGCCGCGCCGATTTTGCGGACCGTATTCAGCGATATGCTCATTGATGTTTAAAATATCATACCATAGGCTGTAGCCATAATTGACCGCTGTAATTAGTTTCCATGCAATGAAAATAGATGTGAACACTGCAAAGAGGATGACTGCTGTTTGTGTTATATTATTTAATGAGATCCACTTAAAAATGTGTTCACTCCCAGTGAAAGAATTAAATGCATTGGATGGATCATTTAAGCTCTGCAATTTTCTAGCTGAGCAACTTTTAAATTAAGACACCCTTTTTAATTTTACGTTTTCCGATGCAATTGTCTACAATAGAGATATAAATTTAACGTAGATTTGTAAAAAAAAAGCCTGACTCAAAACAGTCAGGCTTTTTCACACAATATTTTAAATGAGCTTATTCAGCATTAACTGGAATTTCGACAACAGCTTTGCCGTTTCTTTTGTTAACTTTTTCTGCAGTTTTAGATTTGGCCTTTCTTTTGGTTTGATAGCCTGTGCTTGCAGTAGGAAGAGTCATAGACTCAAGCTGTGCAACGGAGAAAACTGTTTTAGCTGATTTTACAGGTCTCTGATCTTTTTTGTTCAACATAACTGGTTGAGCTGGTACTTTGTAGGCTTTTGGGCTCACCAAAGCGCTTGATCTAACTTTTCTGGTCATTGCTTGCGAAGCAGAAGCAAAGAAGAACGGATCTTCTTCTGTTAAGAACAAGTACTCATAGTCATTATCTAACATGACACCGAATGAACTGCTTTCAACGGCGTCATATTCAACAACCACAGTGTAGAATGAATCGTAATCAAGTAAAGAAAATGGATCGATGATAACGCTATCAAAAAGTGTAATGACAGTTGCGAATACAACAGATCCAAAGTCATCTTCCAGATAAATGCCTGAAGAGTCATTTACAAAGACGGATTCGCTAAAATTAACTGTGATGTCAGAATCAACTTCAACTCCACCTAAATAAGTGGTCGCTGAAACTCCATCAACATAAAAATCATCGGCAACAGGAATGAACGGCTCGTCTTCTGTGATAAAGTCATACTCGTAATCAAACTTTAGGGTCACGCCGTTGTCATTTTCAACAGCATCGTATTCTACCACAAGAGTGTAAGAACGGTCGTAGCTTAAGTTAGAAATTGGATCTACTGTGATTGTATCAGAAAATCTGTAAACACTTGCTAAAACTTCAAACCCTGTGAAGTTATCAACAATATAGATATTAGAACTGTTGTAGTAGTCAACAGAGTCACTGAAGTTCACCGTGATGTCAGAGTCAATATCGACAAGACCTGCAAATGAAGATACGCTGACGCTTTCAACTTCAAAGCTGTCTGTTGTGAAAGACCAAGAAGTTTCGCCGGACACGATATTCTCACCATTAAGAGCAACACCTTCATTGATGTAAACAGTGTGACGACAGCCAGGCTCTAGTGGAAAATCTGGAATGAACGACACATCTTTTTCGCTAGAACCTACTGCAACTTCAATGTCACCAAAAACAGTGGCACCAAAACAGTTAACAACATTGATAAGCGATGATGGGTCAAATTCAATAGCGATGGCTTGATCATCAGGGATTTCTAACTCTGTGTAGTCAAAAGAGATAATGACATTAGGGTCCACTGAACTTTGACCGTTGTATGGGACTTTATTGGCTGGAAGCACTTCAAAGTCATTTATGAAAAGGTCAATATCACCATCAGTAACGAATGTTCCATCAGTTGCATAAAGGGCATAATAGCCATCAATGTCTTGTCCGTATCTCCAATCGTTAGTTTGAGCCGAAGTGATGGAAAGTGTACGACCTTCAAACTTAATGGTGCCATTAGCTGTTTGTGGGTTAGAAACACTAAAAGACTCACTCAATTCAAGCTCAGACTGTGTGCTTAGGTCAAAGTTAGTTTCGATAACAAAGTTATCTCCAACATCAAAACTTCCAGATGTTTGAGAGATAGAAAGTATTTTCATTTCTTGCGTTAAGAAGGTCCAAGAAAAATCTGCTGGCAATCGAACATTTCCGTTAAAAGAAGCTGATAGGCCAGTAGAGATGGTCACTTCGTACAATGAATCATACTCTAGAGCTTCTGTAGTTTCTAGAGTGAGTGATGAGCTTGGCAATGTGCTAACGACTCTTAAAGGAACACGACGGTCTGATAAAAAATCCGTGAGATAAATATTCCCGCCAACACTGTTCACAGTGAAGTTCAAAGATACATTCAATTTAACTGTCTTGTTTGAAAGGGGAGATGGATGAACATTCGAACCCGTCGGTGAGTAGCTCATGACCATCGGTCCTGGCGTTGAGAACGACTTTGTACCGAAGGCAGTTGGGTCTAAAGAGATGTAATCAAGTCCGCTGTAGCCGCCAATGCTGTTTGTTAAAGTGACTGTAAAGCTTGAGTTGTAAGCTAGGTAACCAGAATTTGGTGTGAATGTGATTGAGCGAGCCGTTTTATTTACGCTTAAGCTTCCTGGAACATCTTGTCCATCTGTTGTGTTAGTGACTTTCACATAGCTGTTGTTTAAGTTGGTTTCGTCAGGTTCGAAGTTAAATACCATCACTATTGGTTTTACAGAGTTTGCTTCAACGCCAGTGTGACTGATGCTGCTCACTTGGGGAGTGGGTCTTTCAGCAGTAGTGAATGTTGAAAAGTAATCATTGGCCATAGGGTATTTACCATCACTGGCAGTGACTCCACTTTTTAGAGATACTTGGTACTCAGTGGGAGCGCCTTCTATGGACCAAGCTAGTGGTGCGCTAGGTGTGAAAACTATTTCATTGAATAAGCTGTCATATTCAACTGTGCCTGGAACACTGAGTGAAGTAGATAGGTTGACCAGTTGAAAACGGCTGGTTAACATACCGTCAGCGTCGACATAATTAAGACTTGCTTCATCAATATCAAGAGTCATCTTGAGTTTCACTTGAGAGTAAGCATCAATGCCAGTAGCACCTGTTTCAGGTGTGACTGTTTTGACATCAAGCACAGGGGTTGAAGAACTAGATCCCCCTTTGCATGAAGCCAGAACAAACGACAATAATATTATTGGTAATAATTTAAGCATTTGGGGACTCCTTTATAAATTTTGCCTGGTATATAGGATTTGTTGATAGGGGCCTACAAATATTTACAGAATGATATTTTTTTCAGTGTGAAAAGTTTTTATCAGGTGTGCGTAAAGTTTTGTGAAGGCTGAGTAATTTTATTTTGAAAGAGAAATATAATTTATAAATACTTTTAAGCATAATAAATTTAATTTATAGATAGTGAATTAATTACTGAATCTGTGAGGCAATTTTTTAAGTTTCTCTTTTTTGAAATGGGTTCAATGATTTTTAGTTTTTAGCTTCATTGCAAAATGTTTTTTATGAGCAATAGCACATGAGATCAGTAAATGTTCGAGTTTATTTTTTTGTCTAAATAATTTTTTTAGGCCATTAAGAAAGTTTTTGAAGACACCATTTTGCTGTTCGAGCATGGTTTTCAATGCTTAAGTAAGCTTCTACATCTTGTCGTAATTCTTTGATTTTTAAATTGCCAATAACAATCATGGCATTGCGCTTGAGACCACTGGCGCGAGCTCTTGTCAGCGGAGAACCAGAGAGGTCTTTTAGGAGTTTTTTTCCTGAAGTTGTTAAGATCCACTTTAGCTCCGACACCAGTTCTGGGGTCACTTGTTTTTTGGCCACTTGTTCTTTTTTTATAGTCGTTGAAAACGCTTTTTCATTCCAAGGACAGACACTCTGGCAAATGTCACAGCCAAAAAACCAGTCGTTCATTTGATTCATAAGTGAAGCCTCAATGTCGCCTTTTTTTTCAATGGTAAGGTAAGAGATGCATTTGTTGGCATCGAGCACATATGGCTCAATCAGTGCTTGTGTCGGGCAAGCATCGATGCAACGAGTGCACTGACCACAACGGTCAGGATGAATATCGACCTTGGTAGAGAGAGCGAGGCTTGTGTAAATCTCACCAATAAAAAAAAGGCTTCCTTTTTTTTGGTGGATCAAACAGGTGTTTTTGCCAAACCAACCAAGACCAGCTTGATGGGCGAGGTCTCTTTCTAGCACCGGCTTTGAATCGGTCATGGCGAGAAAAGTGTGTTCATTAAAGTGCTCTTGTAGTTTTGCAATGAGGCTTTGCAACTCTTGTTGAAACCAAAAGTGATAGTCTTCGTTTTTGGCGTACTCAGCAATTCGCAAGCTTTTGGGTTGAGTTGGATGCGGAGTGTTTGTCGGAAAGTAGTTTTTTGTGACTACAATGGCGCACTGGCTGTGTTCTAAAAGGCTTTTTGGGCTTTCTTTTAAGGGGAGATGGTCTTTGAGAAAGTTCATCTCTCCATTAAAGTTGTTGTTCAGCCAACTTTTATAAGCCCCTATAGTTTCAGGTGTTTTTAATGGGGCAAAGCCATAATCGCTGAATTCAAAAGAAGACATGATCTTTTTTATTGTCGCTATGGGGTCCATAAAAGTCCTTTACCTATTAAAAAATAGAAGAGTTTTTGCTATAATACAAGAGATGGATAAAAAGATCTTGCTCAAGCATTTTGAAGCTCACCCGCACTGGTTTGCAGTGAAAGAGTGTGTTGATGTGTTGATGAGCAATGGTTTTAAAGCATACTTAGCTGGAGGCTGCGTTCGCGATGCTATTTTGGGTCGTAAGATCAATGACTTTGATTTGGCTACAGACGCCATGCCTGAACAGATGCAGGAGATCTTTAAAAACACCTTAGACCACGGAGCTCACTTTGGTGTGATCTCTATTCCTTATAAAGACGAGGGTGAAAATAATTTTCAAGTGGAGATCACTCGCTTTCGTTGGGACAAAAGTTACAAAGATGGCAGGCATCCAGACGAGATTGAATTTAAATCTGAAAAAGAAGATGCAGAACGTAGGGATTTTTCAATGAACTCCCTTTTTTTTGATTTAAAAAATAATGAAGTCATCGACTTCACGGGTGGCAAAGCAGACATCTCCAAAAAAATGATCAAAGCTGTCGGCGCTCCTATTAAGCGTTTTCGCGAAGATCGACTGCGCATATTGCGGGCCATACGTTTTCAGTCACAGCTCGGTTTTGATATAGAGCCGAAAACACTTCTTGCCATTAAAAACGAGTGTAAGCACTTAGAGATGATCTCCAAAGAACGTGTTTTCACTGAGCTCAAAAAAACAGTGGAAGGTGAAAATTATCTAGAAGCATTCAACAGCATGTTCATATCAGGTCTTTTGCAAGTGGTTTTTGGAAAGATGCAATTCAATCAAAGCCCGAACTGGGAAGAGTTTAAAATCGATTTTCACAACATTGGTGAGGAGTCCATCGAAAGCTTCTTCACTCTTCTCACCATCTATGAACTCAAGCCATTAGAGCCGCAAGTAAAGATTGAAAAGGTCAAAGAGTTGGTTTCCTTTTACAAAACTTTAAAAGTGCCTAGTAAAATCATTCGTGATGTGCAAAGCATTTCACTTTTGTATTTTGACTTTGGTTTGCATAACTTGGTGCCTTCAATAAAAGTGTTTGAAAGCAAACACAACAGTTTGTTTTTTAAGTTACTGAATCATTTGGGTAAGAAAAATGAATTTGTAAAGATCAGAAATATTTATCAAAACAATCTCGATTCATTTTCAAATTTAAAAAAACCATTCATCAACGGGCGCGACTGCTTGTCGTTAGAAGTAGAGCCTTTCGATATAGGTAAAGTGCTCGACATTGTCTACGAAAAACAGTTGTTAGGTCTGATCATTGATAAAAGTGAATCTCTAGATTTTGTTAAAAACTTAAAGTCTCAGTTCGAAACTCGTTTGTAAAAATTGATATTAAAAATCAGTGGGCAAAATATTCCTCGTCCATGATTTAAATTTATTTGACCATTGTCTTGGTCTTTCTTGGATTTATTTTCTGATAGGCTTACAGCCTTCATACTTTGAAGTATGCAACTTAGAAAAATCAACAAGCAAATTATCTTATTTGGACTCAGTCTTTTTTTAATCTCTTGCGCAGATAAAAAGGGGAGTTCAACATCTGAAACTATTTTACAAGCCGTGCAAGACGACCCCAGTTGTTCACGCAGCATAGATCTTGTTTGGAAGTCTATTTATGCTCTTGATGAGTCTGAGGTTTTGATGAAGTTGTCATCTGAAGATGTTTCAGCTCAAATTGCTTATGATTTTTTAAAGACCTGGGAAAGCAGAGGTATTGAGGAAGAACAGATTGAAGCTTTTGCAGACAAATACTCTTTATTTTACTCACGGCTTGCAGAAATTCAAAAAAGAAGCGTGCAGGGCAAATGGGTCAAACGTGTGTCTTTGATAGAGTTTGAAAGTTTAGGCTCTGGGCTTGAAGAGTTAGAACTAGAAGAGTTGCATTTGTTGGCTTTTGAAGCGGCTGAAGAGCTCGATAACATAAGACCCTCTTGTGAGTTAACAGACCCTTTGAGCAAAGGGCGTTTCATTGATGAATTGAAACGCAACAATCACCCATTAGTGTACGGTGCCAAAAAAGTGATGATGACGGCTTATCAAGATTGCAAGCTTGCTGATAAAGCACCACTCAATCACAAAAGTCATGGTGTCGAGGGCATTGCTGAGTATCCAGAAGGGTATCCTGATGGAGTGGGTTCTAGGCGCTATATTTTGAACCGTGATCTTTTGTACAACACCCACCATTACTATGGTTACAGGCCACTGACGGGACGGATCTTGGCTTCAAATAACAATGCATCACTTTGTCTGGATCAAAAAAAATATTTAATGATCTACGACTACGGTGGCAAGCCAGCAACCTCTACCAAAGCCAACTCATCGCTCAATATGTTTAGAAATGCTGTTACAGCAGCTTCACCTGATTTGGGAACAGATTGTTCAGGTTTCGTTTTTAGTGCTCTGGCAAGTGCCGGGCTTAAATTGAATCCGGATAAAAAAATGGTGGCCAGTCATGTTTATATGATCGGTGCAAATAATTTAAGAACTCCTGACAGCCAGTACAACAGCATTGTTTACATGCCTTGCTTGCAAAAAGTTTCGATGAATAAACAAAGTAATTTACAGTCGGGTGATATTATCTCAACTCGTTATCACACAGTGATCGTAGGGCGTGTAGGAAGTGACCCTCTCGGTATAAAAAAAGCTGCTAACAAGAATAGATGTTCAAAAATTAGTTACAAAGATTTTGATTATGATCTTTACCACAGTGACCCCGGAAAAGGAGCTATCGGAATTCATCATATCACCTCATATGGGCATTTGAGACATAGCAGTGGTATGCGTAAAGGTTTAGAGGCATTGGCTCAAAAGATTTGTGCCAACAGTTTGAAAAATAAATCGACGTTGTCGCGTTTAAATAAGGACCACAAAATATCCATCGTCAGACACAAAAACACCCCAGAGTGCAAAGGCCCTGAGGTGTCTTTAACAGCTGAAACTTGTCTCAGCGAGTGTGATTAAAATACTTCACTAAATGGGAATGGAAGATCCCCGCCGCCACCACTTTTTCCTGGCTTAAACCAGCATAGTGGGCGTGTCCCTGCATTTTCAGGTAAAGCAATGTCTTCGACAGAGTCATCACCTTCAGTTTGATCGCCTTCTTCATTTGCGATGTTAGCTCTGTTACAAGTTCCTAATGTTGCATCTTTGTCATCAACATCTATGTCTTCACTTACTGGGCAAAGAGCACCGTTGAAGTATGTGTCTAAGCGACATTGTGGCATTGGGTGACGATCACTTGTTTTGTCCACTTCCTTAGTGTCAGGCGTGTTGAACTCAGGCTTGGTGTCCATTTTTCTCAACATTTGAAATAAAACAGCGATATCTTGAGCTGAAACTGCAGACCTGTAACAGTAAGCTAAGCGGTCTATGCTTTCGCCTTCAACTTTGTAAACTTTGTCACAAAGGGCTCTTGCGTACTCATCAAGTTCTACGTTCTTTACGTACTCTTCGTTTTCTTCAGCAGAGTATAGAAGACGCATGCACTTTAAAGTGGCGTAGTAATCAGACTGACCTTCGTTTGACGCCCAAGAGTTAAAGAAGCCATACTTAGGTGCTCCACCCAAGTGGTGTCCCATCTCGTGACAAGCGACGGTTGTGAAGGCTTCAACGCCAACTGCTTCGTGTCTTGCCAGTCCACCATACATATTAATAACCCAGCGATCACCGAACTGCTGAGCAGATGCATTGACCGTTTCATTCTCCCACAAACGTCTAACGTCGAGAGTTTTTCCGCGAGCTTCTAAAATAGGAGTGTAGACTCTTTCAATGCGATCCAAAGCCTCATTGAATTCTTCTTCTGTGATTCCACCTCCAGAAGTGTATGTAGTGCCGACTGGTATTTTTAAATCATTTTCTGGCAAGAAGCCTTCACATTTAGTGTGATCATGAAGCCCTGAATATGCGGCTCCTCCGATGAGCGCAAGCATAACACTTGCAATTAGTGTCTTCATAAAAAATCCTTTTTTTATTATGTTTAACTTAGCATTAAGTCTAATCAGAAACTTACAATGGTCTAGAGGATGGAGCTTAAAAGTTCCAAATTGGCACTAATCTAGACTTTTAGCCTAGAAAATAGATAAGAATATTTAATAATTGTAATAAATAAACAGAAAAATGCCTAATATTATAGCTGTACTATGTAAGTTAAATTAAGGAAGTTAGGCTGTATTATTGAACTTTATTTTTTTGCATTTGTAGTGTTTTTATTTACAAAGCCACCTTTGTGGTTGCGCCAATCTGCTGTGTCTTTGCAGTAGTATCGATCGTGCCAACTGTCCCAGAACTCTTTAGGAAGGTCGTGGCTGACCTCACCTTTTTCGTTGAAGATGTTTGCGCCAGTACCAAATAGAAACACTAGTATTTTTTTTAACATGAAACAAATTTGTTATGAAAGTGCTGTTTTGTCAATGGTTTTCCCAGTTCTCGAGAGTGAGAACATTGATATCTTGCATCTGTATATTTTGTTCTAAGATAGGTTCGGTCAGGTCTAAAAAACCATTGCTATTTGAATCAATAAAGCCACAAACCAGTTGTTGTTTGTTGTTCAGGTTCAAGATGTTTAAGTTGTCAGCACCTACCCAATTTGAAAACTCTGCACTGAGTGAGCTTGGTGAACTTGAAAAGCTCACTTGCCCTACAGCGCTGGCATCAAACAGTGTGTTGAGCAAGCTCATATTTGATTCCTCAAGAAGGTCTTTGCAGCCTGATGTGCGTGTCTCAATAATACCCATAAACATCAAAGAGTTTTCATTGCCCTGATGACAATCGTTGGCCTGCACCGACAAGCACCGAGTCTTAACTGTATTGATGGCAAGGGTGTCTGGCGAGTCGTTGTCTGAACAGTTATTGAAGGCCAGTGTAAGTATAAAAGCGGCTGTAATAGGCAGTGCGGCTTTGAGTTTCATAGGTTTATTTTAAAGGGGTTTGTTTAAAAAAGAAAACCCATCCGTGACTAACGAATGGGTTTTTTTACTTAATAAAAGTATATTAATTATCTACGTCGTCTTGGACGATCATGGTCGTGGTCTTGGCCACTGACGTTGGCGTAAACAACAAGCTCAGCTCTTGAACCGTGTATCTTTGTTGAAACAGCTTCAATAGTGATGGATCTCACTGAGCGATTTCTTATGTTTGAAACCTGAGCAGTTTCAGTTCTATTTTCTCTCACATAACCTTCAAGGTTCCACAATCTTTCAGTTTGACCATTGCTGTAAGTGATCCAAGCTCTTTCTATTTCGACTGAATTCTTGGTGCTGTGAACCATCACTGAACTGACGTTTTTATGGCCGACGTGGAATGTTTTAGAATCTAAAACCACTTTATCCACTTTATATGACCCTAAACGAACTTGTCTGTTGCGGTGTTGGTGACCATCTCCACGTCTTTTCTTTTTAACGGTGACAACAATGGAACGAACACGAACGTCTTGACCAACAATTAAGCGCCAAGGACCATCTGAGTAACGGCCGTGGTTGTTAAGGATGACAGTGTCCATGCGGTCGCGGCGCTCATGATCACGGTGGCGATCTCTATTACTATGATGATGAGGTCTGCGATGGCGACGTTCGCCTCTTTCCATGTATTCGCTATCAACAATAGAGCCATCAACTTTCAATTCGACAAGTGACATGGATCCTCGCACACGACCTGTGACTGTAACGCTGACAAGTTTAGAGTTACGGCCTAGTGATGTGACTTGGTTGATGGCTCGTTTTAAACCTAAACGTCCATTTCTGTTGAGTTGTCTGACTTCTTGTTGATCAAGTGTGATGCGTTGTTGACGTGTTGGTCGATCGTGGTCTCCATGTGCAAAGCTGATGCTCGGTAAAGCTAATGCCATGGATAAGATAGTTAAAAGATACGTTAGTTTCATATTGGCCCTCCCAGTTAATTCAAAAAACTAATAGAGCAGGATGGGTGCCAATTAAAAAAAAACTTAAAATGAATTTTAAGTGGGTTACACAAAACATTGTGCAACCACTTATTGAATTTTAAAAAATCACAGGGACAAAATCACACCAATCAGTTGCATTTGATATTGACGCAGGAGTCTATAATGAGTTGACCTTGTGCTGTCGTCGGAAATGCATTTCTTGTTCTTTCGAAAAGGTCGATTCTTTTTTCAAAACAAATTTTAGAGGCAGAACTGCGCGCTTTATGAATATCAGCTCCGTGCCCAACTACTTGGCCTATGTCGGCTGATTTGTAACTGCATGTCTGTTTGTGCAATTGTTGTGGTGTGCGAGTGCTTGCTGGAATGCGGTCAATACTTATAGATGTATCCGTGGATACATTATAATAAGTTGTTCCTATAAATAGAGTTGCTATAAGTGTAATGATTAACTTCATGATTTCCCCCTCAAAAGTTAACAAACTAAATTTGCAAAAGCAGGGCCCAAAGATTGATTTCTAAGTTGTTGATAATATTGAGTGGCCATGTCTCATTATGAGACAGAAATAAAAAAGTGCCGCAATTTGGCAGACGGCCCTTAAAAAAATGAACTATTTATTGCACACTTTATTGATATCTAATGAATCAGTGAGCTTTCTTTCTTTGAAGTCTTCCAAATGAGGAGTTGGATCAGCAAGGTTGTAGTTGTTATCTATTTCAAAGGCAATCATGCCTTCTAGCACTTTATTGAGGTAAAACTTATTTGTATCTATTTCAGTTAAACTTTGTATGTCTTTTAAATAGGTTTTAAATTTTACAATTTGATATTCATGGAAATTGACATCGAGATCTGAGATGAAAGCCATCACTTCTTGGTCGGTGGTTGTGATGTAATGATTTAAGCGTTCATGATTGAGCTCAATGAGTTCCGCCAAACTTTCATCGATATATGACCTGTTGTTGCTTAATATTCGAGACAACAGAGTCGAGCCTTCATAAGTGAGGTGGAAGGTGATGTTGTCATCAGTAGTTGTTAAAGGCTCACCTTTGAGTTTTGCGCATAAGATCAAAGGGCCTGATTGGTCAATAACTTCTGCAGCAATCTTTAAGCGATCTGAAGCTAGAGGCAGTGAAGCATGATTGCCCGCTTGTACAACAAAGTTGTAAAGATCAAACAAAGGCAAACTCGGAGAGTTTAAATTATTGCTAATGGCTGTTTTTTTTGCTTGTAAATCTTGCAACAAAGATTCTTGTTCATAGTTAAATAAAAAGTCGCTAATGAGACTTTGCGCTCCATAGGTCGCGGCCACAGTCACCGAATAGTTGGCTAAAAGTGGGAGCCAGATTCGTTTAGTTAAATGAGTTAATTTTGACCTTTTAAGATTTTCTTTTGCTACTGAACCCGCTTTATTGAAGACTCCGTCCGGAAAAACTTTAACCCACTTAGCTTTAATTTTGGCTGGGATCTTAACAATGTCTTTTGGGCTGAATTTTTTCTTTGTTTTTTCTTTGTCGGGTTTCTTTTCTGTTTGAGTTGGTTCTTCTAATATTTTGTCAAAAAAGTTATTATTGTTCTTAAGAAAACCAATGAGACCCATTTTTGTGATAGTAACATCGGCCATGAACCCCAATGATAAACCAAAGGCAAGACCACCCCAGGTGCTAATTTCTTCATTGATAGTTTCTTGCAATGTCAGTCCTAAGTTTTTACTTTTTATAAGACCGGAGGGAAGATCTTCTATAGAAACGGTTTGTTGAAGTATGTCTATTGGACTTAAAACCAATTCGTCAATTTCAGCATCTGTTAAGCCCTGTGTCTCTAGAGTGAGATCATTTTGTCCGTATTTATTGATTGCTAAGAAACCACCCTTTGGTACGCCTCGACTTAAAAATACAATACGCATTCTCTTTGATGTTAGAACTTTTTTAGCAAAAGTTCTTGCTCTTTTAAATTTTAAGATGACTGCTAGCCCAGGTGCATATATGGCATTTCCTCTGGCATTGCCTTTTATGTCGTACCAAAACTGTTCGTTATCAATGCCTTCAAGGATATTTAAATAAGTGATCGTTCTATGAATTTCAGCAAAGCTGAAAAATTTAACGGCTGCTGTTTTTTGCTCATAACTTAAAGAATGTTGAGTAAAAAACTCTGCGCTTATAAACTCAAACCAAATTTTGTAGCCTTTTGGATCAAACAAAATAGATTCCGTTAAACGAAGTGACAGTTGTTCTAAGCAGAATTCGTTATTTAGGTTTCCTTGCAAAATGTAGTTTTCAAGATCAATGTATGCTCGAACAGAACTTGATGAGATTTCTACGTCTGTCGCAGCAGATTGTGACACTTTAGTGCTCACTGAAAGCTGTTTTTCGGCAGTATTGCTATCACTGAGACATAAATTCTCAAAATCAGATGCATGTACAGATGCAAAAGCCATCATAAATACTGGATATAACAATGTTTTTAAAATCATAAAAATTTTATCCAAATTGAGTTTCATAGTATAGATTAAAAATATTCAAGTTCTATACCAATAAGTTGAATAAAAAAACAGAGCAATCAAAGAAGTTAGCGACTTCTCAAAGAATTAAAATTTTTCAGTTCATTTCCCGCTCACCTGCAGCAGACACATTCCACGCGCAGTTATGAGGGTGCGCGGTGCTGCCCTCAGCTGTCTGAGTATGGAAAGTGTCTGCTGCAGGTGAGCGGGAAATGAGCGGACTATGATTTTAAGACAATCCTAGCGATCTTCAAAAAAAAGCTAAGCAAAGAAAAAACTAAGAGAGTTCTTTTAAAATAGGAAAAGCCAAGCCTTGTAACCTTTGCAGTGCAGGTAAGTTCTCGTTATCACCGAGAGTAAAAACAAACTTGTTGATGGGCTGATTGCCTTCGATCAGTGGCATTAAAGTGACATGCTGTTGGTCGTTTTTAATATTAAGAGCACTGAATAAATCAAATTTTATTGAGTCCATATCTGCTACGGTGCCATGGAAGGGGAGTTTAGAGATCATGCAAAATTTAAACAAGCAGGGCTCTTTTTTGATCTCGATAGTTGTTTCAGGGTTGAAATTCCATGAACCATCATTGTGAGTGATATGTAGTTTGTTATCTTTGATTTCAAAAGTGAGAGTTTTTTGAAAGTCTTGGTTGATCACTAAGAAATTTTGCAAACTTCCAGACACAACGCTGACCTCAGAAAGACCTTTGTCAGCAAAGAAGTCCGTCTCAGTGACATCTGTACCTGGTGGTGCGTTATTATTGTTTGATGTGCTATCGAGCTGTAAGCTTTCGTCTTTTACGTTGAGGTCAGGCATTGTGTTGATATCGTCTTGCTTAAACTCGTCGGAGAGACCTTCTATGTTATCTATAAATGGACTCTCTGGTTGTAGGTTACCAAGGCCATCACTGTTTGATCCAAGTTCTAAATTGGCTAAATCATCCATCGAACCGGTGTCATTAGGTGGGCTAGGACTAGCTGCTGCTAAATCATCGAGTCCTTCAAGACTCTCTAAAGGGTTGACGCTGTTTGCATTTTGTTTTTCAGAGTTGTTTTCGGTAAGATCTTCAAGGCCTGCAAAAGGGTCGGCTGTAACCGGGTCATTGCTGTTTTGAGTTTCATCCTGAAGAAGAGGGTTTTTCATGATTTGAGTTTTAAAATTTTCGAGTAAAGAATCTCCGCTCTCAGCTACGGCACTATTGGTTTCTTCAATGGGTTGGGACGGGATTGCATTTACTTTTTCTTCATTTCTCTCTTCTGCTAAAAGAGGGTTTTTCATAATTTGCGTGCGAGCCGGTTGGTCATCAGTGGAGTTGTCATCAGCTTGTTGATACAAAGGTGATTCGGACTCGGTGACCTTTACTTCTTGTGAAGTGGCCGCAAGTGTGTCGTGTTCCGGTTGTGAATGCTCTTGTTGGTGTTTGTCATTAAAGCTCTCAGTACCAAGTGCTTCATCGTCTGAAAATTTTAATAAGTTTGTTTTTTCAACCACCTCAACTTCGTGGTTAGCATTGCTTGGAGTTAAATCATCTTGAGCTGTTAATTGTGGAATGGCTGGCATGTCTGTAGGTAAGTCTAACTCAGGATTGTTATTAGCCACAGATTCATTTTTGTGAGACGCAGTTGTTAGCGTTTCGTTTTCTTGTTTTTTTGGTATTTGTTGTGAAGAGGTTTCATTTTGTTTTTTTTGCAGGCCATGAGTAGTTACTATTGGTGCGCTTGCTCTTTTTGGCATATCTACTTTGGGAGAGTGTGTTTGTTTCAATACAGGCGTTGTTTTATTTGGGGCCCCACTCAGCTTGTTCCAAAAGTAACTCATTTGTTCTGGTGTGCCTAAGATGTACTTCACTGGAAAGCTCCAAGACAAGTCGAGAGGCTCTGTAACAAGAATAAAGAGTGTGTTCTTCCAAAAGTAAAGAGGAACCATATGCTCGGACCAATTGGCCACAGCTTGCAGTTGTTGCCAAAAAGATGTGTCGACGTTGAATTTTTTATAGTTGCTGTTCATAACAGGCAGTTGATAATGGTTTTTGGCCCAATTGAGGTAAACGCTGGCCTCTAACTTATCTGAGCGCAAGCACCAATACGAAGAGGGGATGTCTTTGGGTTTATCATGCGTCCATGATTCATACTTTTCTATTGGGATTTTTAGGGCTTGCACCCAGTTTTGATTTTCTTCCATGTAGATCTTTTCGGAGCCAGGTGAGACGAATATGAGGGTTCTCTTAATGGTTTCCATGTGCGTTAACTTCTCGCTAATTAGGATTTGTGAATGAGTTACAAAAATGTGCAAGTGAGTGGTGTTTTATTAAGTAGTTTCAAGGGGTTGTAGATGGGTGGCTGTCTTCCTTTTCTTGCATTGCTTAACACCCTATGTTATAGACTTCTTCGGATTGAAATTTTTAGACCATAGGCCTGAATGAAATGAACGTGTATTTGGATCATAATGCAACAACGCCGGTTTTGCCCGAGGTTGCTAAGTATATCAATTCCATTGTTAGTGATTGGGGAAATCCAAGCTCTGTGCACGCTCACGGTCGACGACCCAAAAAGATTTTAAGGCAAGCGCGGGCGCAAATGGCTCAGTTCTTTAAAGTTCATCCTTTGGAGTTGATATTTACAAGTGGTGGCAGTGAGTCCAACAACTCGGCCATAATGTCTGTGTATCACGATCAAGTTTTGCAACAAAAAAACAATTTAGCTGAATTCATTACTAGCAACATTGAACACCCAAGTGTTGCAAAAACTTTTGATTACATTGAATCTTTAGGAAGCAAAGTGCATCGTATCTCTGTTGACCAAAATGGACACTTTGATATGAACGCTTTCAAACAAAGTTTGAATGAGAACACCGTTTTGGTATCAGTGATGACTGCTAATAATGAAACTGGCGCTATGTTACCGATCAAAGAGATTGTAGCACTTGCAAAAAACCAAGGTGCTTTGGTGCACACCGATGCTGTGCAAACGTTGGGTAAGATGCCTTTGAACTTAAAAGAGCTAGATGTTGATTTTGCCAGTTTTAGTGCTCATAAAGTTTATAGTCTAAAAGGCTGTGGGTTGTTGTATATTAAAACAGGGACTCCCTTTAAAAGTTTAATCTTTGGAGGTGGACAAGAGCGTTCACGCCGGGCGGGCACAGAAAACACCTTGGCCATTGCCAGTTTCGCAAAAGCCATTGAACTTCTAGATTTAGAAAAACTGAATGACGTTGAAACATTAAGAAATTATATGGAAGACCGCATCTTAACTGAGATCTCTGGATCAAAAGCCTTAAGTCAAACAGCTCCACGCTTGCCAAACACCAGCAACATTGTGTTTGACGACATTGACGGCGAGAGCCTGTTAATGAACTTAGATTTAAAAGGTTTATCAGTCAGCACGGGAGCTGCCTGCAGTTCTGGTAGCTCCGAGCCATCTCCTGTATTGATGGCAATGGGTCTTTCGCGCACGCAAGCACAGGGGTCGTTGCGCATTAGTCTGGGGTTTGGTAACAGCAAAGAGCAAATTGACTACTTCTGTGAGTGTTTGCAACAAATTATCCTTCGTTTGAGAAGTTTACGCGAAGAAAGGGTGTCCCATGTCTGATAAGAAAAAAGTTCTACTGGCAATGAGTGGTGGAGTGGACAGCTCAGTGGCTGCCGCTCTGTTGCTTGAGCAAGGCTACGATGTGATTGGTGTCACTATGCAAGTGTGGGACTATTCACAGAATGAATGCAGCATCGAAGAGGGGAATGGCACTTGCTGCTCTAGCATCGATGTTGACGACGCCAGAAGTGTGGCCGATCATCTCGACATTCCTTTTTATGTGATCAATTGTGAAGATGAATTTAAAGCCAAAGTCATTGACCCTTTTGTAGATAGTTATTTAAAAGCAGAGACCCCAATTCCTTGTGTCAACTGCAACACTTACTTAAAGTTTGATCACTTGGTTCACAAGATGCGTGAGCTTGGCTGTGATTACATCGCCACCGGCCACTACGCTCAAATTAAAAAAAGTACGGTCAGTGGTAAAAGTTCAATCGTAACCAGCAGTGATGATTGGAAAGATCAAACGTATTTTTTATTCACTTTGGATCCAGATTTGATTGATAAGATCTTATTTCCTGTAGGCACTTGGACAAAACCTGAGTTACGAGCCTATGCCGAAAAAATTGGTTTGCCGGTGGCGGCCAAGAAAGACTCAACGGGCATTTGTTTCGTCGGCAAGAATGATTACTCCAATTTTGTGGCCGACGCTCGCCCGGACGCTGTAAAAAGCCTCAAAGGGGACATGAAAAAATACCCAGAGGGCGACATTATTGGTGAGCACCAAGGCCGACATAAGTTCACTTACGGACAAAGAAAGGGGCTCGGGGTGTCCTGGTCGGAGCCTTTATATGTGATTCAAATTGATGAACAAGACAACACAGTTTGGTTGGGGGAAGAGAAGCACCTCTATTCACAAAAGCTACAAGTCAAAGATGTGAACTTGCTCGACGATATCGTTGATGGTGAAACTTTGCGCGTGAAGATTCGCTTTCAACACCGAGGTTCAGAGGCTACGGTGGTTAAAACAGGTGAGCATTACTCATTGCAATTTCAAGAGCCACAAAGAGCTGTGACCCCAGGGCAAGCTGCTGTATTTTACCGCGAGGATCAGCTTGTCGGTGGAGGCTGGATCATTTGAAGTACAAGGTTCTGAGCTACGGCTGCAAAGTGAACACATATGATTCTGGGTTGTTGCAAAAACGCATGAACTCAGCTGGGTTCCATGAAGATCAAGACTCACCAGATGTGGTTTTGCTCAATACCTGTGCCGTCACTCACGAAGCCACTAAAGAATCCATTCGCCACGTGCGCAAGGTGAAAAAAAATCACCCCCAGGCAAAAGTGGTTATGACCGGCTGTGCCGCTCAGGTTGACTCTAAGCTTCTGCTTGAAAGTGAGGCCGACCTTATTGTGGCCAACTCACACAAAACCACCATACAAGACCACATTAAAGATCTTTTAGATAATAAAAACACGCAAAAACTATATCGCTCTAATATCTTTAAAAAAGAAGAGCTCGAGCCTGGAGGTGGGCTTGAAACAGAACACACTCGCAGTTTCGTAAAAATTCAAGATGGCTGTAACAGCTTTTGTTCTTTTTGTGTGATTCCTTTTGCTAGAGGTAAAAGCCGTTCGTTGAGCGTTGAAAGCATAGTGAATCGCTTGAATGAGCTCAGTGAGATGGGAGTCAAAGAAGCCGTCCTTACGGGAGTTCATATTGGCGATTATCTCGATGAGTCGACTAACTCTGGGCTCGAAGACCTTGTGGAACAAGTTCTTGAGCAAACCAAAATGCCACGCCTGCGCCTGACTAGCCTAGAGCCAATTGAGCTCACACCGCGCTTGTTGAGTTTGTTTAAAGCCTCTGACAAGTTGTGTCCACACTTTCATATGAGCATACAGAGCGCTCATACAGGAACGCTCGCAGCTATGAAGCGAAAGTACACTGCAGGTGATGTCATTGATTGTTTTCAAAGAATTAAAACTGAGCTGCCTCATGCTTTTGTTGGTATGGATGTGATCGTTGGCTTTCCTGGTGAAACAGAACAAGACTTTTTAACCACCTATCAGAACTTAGAGCGTTCATCATGGGCTCAGATTCATGTGTTTCCTTACAGCCCGCGCCCGGGAGTCTATGCTAACCGTCTGGACGGACAAATGCTCCGTCACGATATTATGGAGCGAGCAAAAACTCTCAGAGCTCTGGGTGTTAAACGACACAAAGAATTCTTGCAGTCTCAGGTCGGGCAAACTAAAGAGCTTTTGTTGCTCAGCAAAAGGGGAGTCGTGCAGAGTGGCTTGAGCCGTGATTACTGTTCTGTTGAGTTTTCTGAGCCGTTAGCTCACAAAGCTGGTGAGTTGGTAAAAGTAAAGGTCACTGGCTGGCAAGATGGTGGTATGGCCACATCGGGTGGCTTCCTGCAAGGCGAGATCGTTTAATTTTATATTTTTTGTGACCATTGTGTAGCTCTTGGCGTAAAGGTTTGAATATCACTAACTTTTTGACAGTTATTTTCTTTTTTACAATGTCTCCATATTTAATTTGTTTCACCATTCATATGTGATAAACCCCTGCAACTTTATTTAGATAATTATATAAAAAATTTTAAGAAAAATAGTTGTTAGGCATGAAAAATAAATTAAAAAATACATTTAAAATTATAGCTTTAGTTGGTTCACTTCTTACATTCCTTAATGTTCATGCTTTATTAGACTGTGAAGAGCACGCGTTGGAAGCTGTTGTTGAATATAATAACAGTCGCTCAGATTCTGGCTACAGTCCTTTGCATTATTCTTTTGATGTGGGACCCTACGCTCTTTATTTTTTTATCGACAAAAGAGCTAACTTTATTAAAACTAGCTCGCAAAATTCACAAAACTCTCAAAAGCTTTATGAAGTGTTATTTTTAGCTGAAACATCTTGCCAGTTCGCTGAACTAAAGACTCAAGACTTTGAAATTCCCATGGCTAACCCGGATGTTATGATTAGAGAAAGTAGCATTCTTAATCCTGAGAAGGCATCACATTAGTAAATGCCCTCCCATTTGTAGTGTTTATATTTTTTTAGGCGAAGGTTGCATATTTCTCTTTCCTCTCGTCTCCCTAGATGCTTCCCGTGCTCAAACAAATATATGCCCGCAGCGCTCAAACCCTTTCGAGTTTATGCGGAGATCGCATATTTTCTCCTTCTCCTTTTTCACACAAGATGCTTCCCATGCTCAAACAAGCATATGTCCGCAGCGCTCAAACCCTCGCGGGTTTAAGCGCTTCGTCAATCCAACTGCGCGTGGAAAACATCTTGTGTGAAAAAGGAGAAGGAGAAAATAATACCGGTAACTCATTGGCAGTGTCTTATTTTCTTTCTTTTATTCATAGTTAGTTAGTTAGTTAGTTAGTTAGTTAGTTAGTTAGTTAGTTAGTTAGTTTAGCTTTTAGTGACTGAATTTTTGTTTCACTTTGAGACTGATTTGTATTTAATTTAATAATTTTCAACACTTTTATAGGCTTATGCTAAAATAGTAATAGGTTCGTTTCATAAACATTTGGGGGATTTATGAGGCCATTTTTTATTTTATCTATTTCACTCACTCTTTTTTATACATCAACTGCTAGTTCTGACAACGTTCAAGGCCTCTCTCATATGGCCAGTGCCGCCTTTGCTGTTGGAATGGCTACGGGTAAATTAAATGCACTGGCAGGAACACAAACTGGGGCAGCCGTAGCGGCGGAAGGTCAAGCTAAAGCCGCTGGCCCATGGGCTTCTGGCTTTTTTTACTTTGTTGCTGCCACTGAAGCAGCTGCTGCTGTAGAGAGCTTCAAAGATGGAAGGCGAACTAAAAGAACCGGGGTGAATGTTAGCTCTGATGGCAATGCTCTTAATTGTATAAATGGTGTTTGTACAGGTGTCAGTGGTGACTCAAGCATGAGTGACTCTGAAATTTTTGATTCGCAAAGCTCGTTTGATCAGTTCATGCGTGATGAAAAGTTAGATCAAGTTTTCGGTCAGTTAAAAAATCCGCAGGATATTCTTAATGAGCTTAAAGAAAAAGGTTATGACTTTAACAAAGATGACAACTCTTTGACGACTCCTGATGGGCGCAAGATCACTGCAGCTGACGTAAAAGCTGCTGCCAGTGGTGGCGGACCAGCGTCTGAAGGGTTAAAGAGCTTGGAAAATACGGTTCGATCTTTAGAAAAAAAACAAAAAAAGTATTTAAATTTAGTGCAACGATTTCGCTCAGGTCAAAAAGGTGGCTATGCCAATGGATCGGCAAGTGGGCGAACGGGCAATGCTGCAAAGAAACCAGGGTTTCATTTAAACTTTGGATTGCCAAAAAACGGAGGCAGAAAACCTGCTTCAGCTTTTGGTCCCGTCACGTACGTGAAAGGTGATCCCATCTCCGCCCAAGGCGACAACTTGCTCCATATAGTAGAAAGATCCTACGAAGGCCTCCTCCAACAAAAACAACTTAAAATCCCAAAACAGAAACAAAAATAAAAAACTGTGCTTTTAAAAAAAAATATCATCCTGAGCAATGTTCCGTCATCCTGAGTGTAGCGAAGGGTAGAAACAAACACTTCAATATCACACTATAAGCAAAAGACCTTTCGATCCGCTCAAGACGACAGTTGAAACTCTACTTTTGGTGATGAAGATGATAGTTTAGTTAGTTGCATAAGCGCAAAATGCAACAGTGACACCTTACTGGTTCAAAGCTTTGATCTGTTCGGAGAGGCTATAGACTTGGGTTAGTAAAATATCCAGGTCTTGGTTTGAAATTTTTTGAACGCTTAAAAGCTGTCTAAAGGAATCTAATCGAAAGTGCAATTGAGCCTTCAATAAAGGAAGTTCGCGAGTTTCGTTTGTCAGCTGAACGCTTTTCTCTAGGAGAGTCTTTAATTGATTTAACTGCAAAAGGACATCTTTAGGAAGGTTGTCATAAAAGGGCTTTAAGTCACAATTGACATAGTAATGGTCATTGTGACAACTTTTTGAACTTCCACCATATTGGCGACAAGCCATAGGCACTTCCCACTTGTACATGGTGTTGACCTTGAGCCCTATTTTAAAGTTAAAGATTTGATTCGCCTTTTTAAAGTCTGCTCCCATTTTTTCAAATGTTAAAGACTCACCAATGTACGTATAAGCATGTATGACTTCGTGCTGAGGAGCTTGAAACACTCCAATATAGCCTGGTTGTGGGTGTTTTTTGCGATTGCAATACTGACTCGTTATTATTTTATAAAATTCGCTTTGGTCTACATATCTTAATGTTTTATTATTCTTAGTGGCAAACAGGGCAGTGCCATAGCAGTTCGGTCCATCTTGTGGAAACGTAGTTCCCACCAACTTAAACAATGAGTCTGGAAAACAATTTTTTACTGAAAATTGACAAGTGTTTGAAGTGCCATTTATGACTGCCTCTGGTTTGCAAGTGTCACTTAGAAAATACTTGTCCATAAATTGTTTGAGGTGATTTATCTGAGCTCGGATTTGGCTGCAAGATCCTTGGATGGTTGTGTTTTGATGATTCACTATTCTAGGGCTGTCATCAGCTGAAAGTTTCAACGAGACAAGAGTCATTGATATGATGAATAAGATGGACCTGAACATTAGGCTTTATTGAATACAATATGTTAGTAGTTAAGATCCACTGATTATTGACCTATGTTTCTTTTTAAAATTTATTACTAGGACAATAAAATTAATTTATAGCAATAATTTGCCTATATTTAAGTTGATGGTCTTTGAAGATAGTCATGCAATAGCAATATTTTATTGTTCTATGTATATAGGTGAAGATGTTGTGATTTAGTTAATGCATGATTGGCTCCTAAAAAAAAGTCTCAATAATCTACTTTCATAAAATAGTGATCACCTAGAAGTGCCTATGCCATTGGTGCATTTAAGTCCTAAGAATTTCTTAATCAAGCATTCAAAAAAACTTAAGAGTGGCAAAACGACACTGAAGTGAATTTAAGTTTTCTTTTTTACAGAATCATTTATCCATAAAATTTAGTTATATAATATAAGATTTCTTTTCAATTTGGCTAATAGGCAAATGCCTGACGTCTTATCGTATATAAAAATATTTTATATTAACTGCTCAGCTCGAAACTGGGGTCAGAATGTCTGGCACAGTAATTGTACTAAGGTCCAGTGAGATGAGAGGGGACTCTTAAACCAGGGAGTGGGGGATGAAAGCATTACTAAGTTTAATCGTGTTATTGTTAGGGGGGGGTGCTTTTGCACAAACTAACGTAACCAACTTAGACATCAATGAAGGAGTGAGTAAGTCGGTATTACTACCAAAAGACTTAACTGTTCGTGTAGGGATGGGATTTGCTGGAACTGTTTCCGATGAATCTCAATCTGAGGGGTCACGAACAGCCACTCTTTCTCTCACGCCAACTTATAAATTTAATAAAGACTACAGGATCACAGCTTCGGCTTCAGTCACCCAGGAATACGAAATTGAAAGAGTGTTTTACTCAAACACGCGATTGACATTGTATTTACCAACATGGACGTTGTTAAATGACTCCATCACGGTTTACCCGAGTGTGGCCGGGAGCCTTCCTACTAATAATATAGCTTACAGGGACGAAAGCTTTAGAGGGGCTCTGAGTGGTGGAGCAAGCTTTACTGGAACTCTCCTGAGTAAAACATTCCCTGTGAGTGTTTACTACAACCTTTCAGGAGGAAGAAACTTACACAAATTTAGACGCAATAACCTACGGACTGCTAACACAGAGTACTTCATATCTCATAGTTTGGGTCTCACCAAAGGTATTAAAAAAGCGTCGATCACCTTGGCAGGAACTCTCAATCCGGCCTGGGATTACAACGGCGACTACGAACCAACCTACTCATTGTCACAGACACTGAGTTACGCCGCCGACAATGGGGTTTTATATAATTTATCGCACGCCACTGGAGGACGTGCACTTGATTATCGAGGTGACTTTTCAAATGTTGATTTACTCGATGATTACCGCTCAAGGATCAGTTTTAATTTAGTGTATACAATTAAATAGGGGGAGGAAAAATGACAAAACTAATCAAATATATAATGCCGCTCATCGGGCTGGTGCTATTGTCCTCGTGTGACAAAGACCGACCGTATGATAGCATTGAGAACAAAGCCGGAGCCAGCAATGTGCTCAGTAAAAACTCTATTGATCACATGTCTCAAAGAGGCAAACACGTGATCAATCCACAAACGGGTGAGCAGTTTAGCCTGTCGACCAGCCACAAGATACCTGTTGATATGCAGTATTTAGCTGTTGTTTCTACGACGAGCATTGATAAAGATGCACCAGTGACACCTTATGAAATGGGTCGAGAGGTGCGTACAGTATTATCTTTCACAGAGGGTAACCTGATTGCGTTTGAGATTCCAAACGAGTTCACGGGGACGGATCTTAACTTTAAACCCTTCTTAAAAGTGCCAATTTCACACATCGATTACAAGTGTCAAGAAGATGCCAACGGCCGATGCACACAACGTGAAATTGTAGACACTGAGAAGACATGGGTGAACAAAAGGTTTTTCCAACCAAAGTTTGAAAATGCAAAACTAGAGTCTTTGGACGGATTATTTTCAACACTCATTAACTATGCTATTGGCTGTTCATCTGAGCTTGAGTCTCGAGTGATCAGTTACAAAGTTGAAAAAGAGGCCATAAATATCACCTTAGAAAAAACCATGCGACAGAACTTCTCCTGTGCTGGTTTGACGGCTTTATTCAACCCAGCAGAAGTCACCTACAGAATGCAGCAAAACATTTCTTTGGTAAAACTATCTACTTTGGCGTCGCCTGATTACGAACCCCTAGAGTATCAGTTGGCTGGACCCAATGAGTTTGGATATTTCCGTACGATATATACGACACGAGATGCCAGTAACCGTGTCTGTCAAGATTGTCGCAAAGAGTTCGTTAGCAGATGGAACCCTAAGAAGAAAGTGATTGATTTTCATTTGAGCTCTCACTTTGATAAGCCAGAGAATGCCACTTTAAAAAGTGCCACTTACCACGGAATCAAAGTGGTCAATGAAGCCTTCAAAGAAGCGGGCACAGACATGCAAATTGTTTTGCATGACAACAGCCCTAAAAATATAGAAGGTGACATTCGTAAGAACTTAATCGTTATGGTGGAAGATCCAATTAGCCGAGGACTTCTTGGTTATGGTCCTTCGATTACAAACCCAATGACGGGTGAAATTTTACATGCGCGAACTGTGATGTTTCCTGGAATCATGCGCTTTACGATTGAACAAGCTTACGGTGAGTTCCAAAAGTTGATCATTGAAAAAGAGCTTAGTAAAATTGATGCTGCACAGGGGCTCAACGGAGCGACACCGGGTCGTCCTGAAAGTATGACGTCAAAGGCCGAGTCACAGTTGAATCAGTCTTTACTAACACTTAAAAATGCAGACAAATTAAAGACGTTGCAAGTGAATCAAATGGATTTGCACCAGCAAAAACCAGAAGTGATTGACCGTGTTTTTAAAAGACCAGATCCAGTCAATTTAGATGACTCTAAAGTAAAAATCTTGGCAAAGTACTTCAACTTGCATCAAGAAAAGTCGATCTCTTTGAAAGAAGAGCTTGAAGAGTTAACAAAGAACAATTACTACCCAGCTGAGCTTTTTAATGTCAACGGAGCTATGGGCGATATCATTGAAAAGTTGGTGAAACAAAATGACTACAGACCTTGGGATGCTTTGACTCAAGCTCAAAGAGACAACGTGGTTAACCAATTGTTGCCAGTGGTTTGGGTGCCAACCTTAGTGCACGAAATCGGCCATAACTTAGGTTTGAGACATAACTTCAATGGTTCAAATGACAAAGACAACTATTACACTCTTGATGAACTTGCCGACCGTGGCATTGAACGCGAGATGAAGTACAGCTCTATTATGGACTACTCTTTCAGCAGTGCTAACGAGTTATCGATCATGGGTAAATACGATGTGGCGGCTTTAAGATTTGCTTACTCAGAACAAATGGAGACCTTATCGGGTGAAATGGTTTCTATTAACCAGCCAGTGGATCCAAGCACCATCAAGCCTTACCAATTCTGTACAGATGACAGTGTCTCATTAAGTGCTAACTGCAACCGTTTTGATGAGGGTTCAAGTTACACAGAGATTGTTCAAAACACAATTCAGAGATACGAAGAGAACTACAGACGTTATAACTTTAAAAGAGATCGTTATAGCTTTTCTTCAACAACGGGTGATGTGGTCCAGGTTTCAATAGTTGCTAGAACGACTGACTTATTAAGAACTGTGTTCGAGCTTTACGAAGAGATTGCTACCGACTTTAAAGATCAGTTGGAGGCCGATCCAACCTTATGGGAGTCTGTCGAATTTTTAAGAGACATAAAGCAAGCAACGATCCTTGGTGGACAGTTTTTGATAAACATTGTCGAAACCCCAGATGTTCATTGTTTGATCGCTCAAACCATGCCAGACGGCAGTCTAGAGCTTGCAGCCATTTTACAACTTAAAAATTTAAGTAAAAGAGACGCAACTTGTTTTGGGCTGGAATTGGCACAAGGGTTTCAGGCGGTTGGTCAAGCAGGGAAATCATTCAATCACATCCGCGATCGTAGAAACCCTCTAGCTGGCATTGAGCAAATTGATGTGAGAGGTGTTTGGATTGATAAAATGATGGCTTTAGACACTTTGTTGCAAAGGTCTGCAGGTCTTGGAAACTTTGATAACAAAGTAAAAAATATGGTGAGTGTGCCTGAATTGAAAGAGCCTATTTTAAAAATGTTAGACAGCATTGCCAAAGATAGCTTTGAGTCAGTACTGACCTTTGACACCGTTTTTGGTGAGCCGATCACAATCCCGTGGAAGTACAGTATGTTCACCGATGACACTCACAAGTTGAACCAGCACTTTCACCCTGGAATTATCAGATACTTCGGCTTGAATGAGTCTGGCCCAACACAGTTTCAAAAGTTAGCGATGACTGTTGTTAAAGACAATGCTTGGCATGAAAATGACAGAGTCTTAGGGCAAGAGCTTTTCGACACATTCAAAATTTATGACGAATTGCCAGTCGGTAATGAAGAGAAAGATTTAATCACTCATAAAATTGGGAACACAACTCTTTACGCCTACCCAACAAATATAACGGCTAGAGGTGCCATTGCTAGCATTGCCACCGTCGAAAGAGTTGATGAGATCAATGAGCTTATAGCTGAGGAGCCTGCTCGAGAGGAGCAAATGCGAGAAGTGATTGAGCTGAGAAAATCAGGTCAACAAACAGAGCCTTCCGAGTTTGCCGATGAGTTTGTGAAATTGTTATACACACTGGATGTTGAAGTGTTGGAAGACAGTTTAACAGGTCAGTTACTTCCTAAAGAAGACTTTTACGAAATGATCCTTGAGTCATTGTTGTAACACTAAATAAAAAACTGCCATGTTTTCAGCCAGTGCCCTAAAAAAGCACTGGCTGTTTTTTTATAAGCTAGCCTCATTTGCTTGTATGAGTCCAAGCATGGTTGTTTTTCTTGTCTATAAAAAGTATGAAGTAGATTTTAATAGTCCCGAATTTTTTCTAACGCGAGGAGACCTCTACGGAGGGGTTGGGGCTAGCTCTTTTAATTCTTATAATTTATAGAATCTATTGAAATAATAAAATAGGCATCATAATTGCTATTGTCTTATATTTATTGGTTTTTATTTGATTTACTGGAGTTTGGTTTGAAAACTGTAAAAAAAGTTGGCATGTTGACAGCACTATTTGTCAGTAGTTTGTTGTTATCAAGCTTTGCTGTTGCCGACTGTTCGAAGCTGAGTTCCATTGGAGTTGAAGAGTCTTCCTTTAAAAAAAATATATCAAATGCTAGTAATACGGTTGTTGAGTTTATTGAAAATAAATCTGTTCCTGGGTTATCGCTCGCTGTTATTAAGGACAATAAATTAATTTGGTCAGAGGGTTTTGGTTGTTCAAATATATCTCATAACACAGTAATGACCCCAGATACACAGATGCGCATTTCGAGCATTTCCAAAACCTTAACTGCAACTGGAATTGGAATACTTTTGCAACAAGGCAAAATAGCTCTGGATTCTCCTGTAAAAACTTACATATCAAATTTGCCTCAAGACTATAATTTAATAACCATTGCGGACTTAGCTTGGCATCGCTCAGGAATCAGACACTATGAAAATGATCAACCAAATGAAAAGCAATATTCTACTGTGAACGGTGGTCTTGAGAAATTTGTAAATGAGCCCTTGAAATTTACCCCAGCTTCAAACTTCTTGTATTCGAGTTTTGGCTGGAATTTGTTAGGAGCTGCCATAGAAAATATTACTGGAGAAACATATTTAGGCTTTATGCAAAAAAATGTCTTTCAACCTTTGGGTCTATCTTCGATTGTTGCACTGGATAGCGGACATATTATAAAAAATGAGGCATCATACTATTTGCTGGTTGATGATGCTTTTAACGAAGTCAAGCATGAGAACTATAGCTATAAATGGCCGTCGGCGGGATATTTGTCAACAGCAAGCGACTTAGTAAAATTATCGTCTTCCTATTTCAATGAAAAATTCTTAAAAAAACAAGCTCGAGATGCTTTGTGGACTCCTGACGATATGATGTATTCAAAATTTGCAATTGGTTGGTTTTACTCTTTTAATGAAGCAAGATCTCCGCGATTGCAACATTATATGACTCATAGTGGAAGCAGCAAAGCTTCACGTGCAATACTGAGATATTTTCCTGCGTCAAACACTCATATTGCAATTTTGGTAAATACTAGGAATAAGAAGATTGATCTTGGCAAGTTGGCGAATAAAATAATTCAACTTTTGTAGGCTTTTGAACTGTGCTTTTCTAACTTTTCTGCGGAAATTATCAATTTGAGTTTAAAAAAATACCTTAATGTAAAAGCTTTTTTTGATTTCTACTCATTGAAAATAATTCTTGGTCGTCTAATTTTTAGAAACAACAGTTTTACTAGAAAAATGATCTATAGATAATGAGTAGAATTTAGGAATGTAAATTCGCTAGGTTAGGATAGTTATTGGCATATATAGTTTAAATTTAAAAAATCAAAGTTGGCACAGTATTAGCTATAATCAAATAAAATAATGAACCGTATTAAATGTCTGAAGCTGATTTGCTGATAGCTTTAAGGGTGCAAAGACTTAAAAAACACCACCCCAATGACATTCCTATTTTTAAGGAGAGAGAATGTTTAAAAAATTGTTGTTACTACCATTACTAATAAGTTTTTTTTCTTATGCAGATACAGGTATATCTGTAGATAGCATTTCGTCTTCAGGTCAAGATGCAGTCGCCGTACAGCCCGTGATCGATGATTTGGACGATTACCCAATAGATAATTACAGTTCGGACTTTTCAATTGATGATATTTTGAGGAGATTGAATGGTGGTGACACTTTTGATGGGCTGAATGAAGGGGATTCTGTCACAGAATTTTTAATGAATGAAAGTGTAGAGGAGTATTTAGAGTTTTCAATCATAGGAATAGCTCTAACTTGTTTTGTACAAGATCTTTACTGTTTAGACCTTCAATACGATTATGAAAATGTAATTGATCAGTTGAAATTATCTCTATTGAGTCAGCAGTACACATTGACTGAGACGGACATTGAGTTGATCAACGCTGCGATTGTAGAGTTTGAAAATAGAAAACAAATATTAGATGATAAACATAAAGAAGCGCAACGAGAAGAGGAAGGCCATTTTCGCATTTGATAAATAGGCCTTCCCTCTGAATTGTGTTTTGTATGTTTTTTACTTTTCAAAAGTAGGATCAATCATTGTACCTAAAAAGTGGTACATGCCTTGCTCTTTGTCGTAAATTGCGAAGTAAAAAGGCTGATCAATTGTCATAGGCACTGGTCGTTGAATTTCGACAGATGTTCTTTCCATGCCACCAATCAATGTTGCTGCAGCGGCTTTCAAGCCTTTTTCATCAAGTTCAATTTTGGTGTTTTGCTTTATGATGCCTACTTTTGATTCGAGTGAACCTTCTGTGGCCATGGCGCTGAAGTCAGATTGGTTCGAAAAGATATGGCTCATGTTAAGGGCTTGCACTAAAGGGTCCTTCTGACTAGTTAGCTCAATACCATACTCAAAAGAAAACTTTGGTAGCTTTAGATCAATCTTTTGACTTTCTAGGCTAGCAACCACAGAGTTCCAGTAATCTTGACTCCAGATAGAGTCGCCCTGAAGGTTTGTGATGCTGTGAAAGTTCTCCATATTTTTAGGCATAACTATCATGAACTCAACAGAGCTTTTAGCAAATGGAATAGAAACGGCTTTGTAGTCGAGAGTGTTAGCCGACTTCAACCAACTCGTTGTTGCGATCATGTCCACATCTGCAGGCTCTGTGCTTCCAGGCAATTTAAAGTCAGGAGCCCATTTTTTATCTAAAGAATGAAAAGGAACACCCCATTGACCTTCGAAGTAGACGGTGTTTACGATCGCCCATAAAAGTTTAGTGAGCGTGTCCTCATCGATAATACTTGGGATCATTCCTTGAGTTTTATCGTTCACCCAGCCGTTAATAACAGAAGCGGACTCTCCCTCTTGAAATGGAAGCTCAAAAAGGTCTCCTGAGTATTGATCTTTGATCACAGATTTATAGAGATCATTGAAGTTGAACTTGTCGAGACCGTGTTTTTTCTCAGTAGTTCTTGCGATCATGTTGTTAATAGAGATCACCGGTGGTGTCAGTTGTGACCACTCATTGATAGGCTCTTGCTTTTCTGCAAACTGACTGTAGTAAGACAGGAGCTCATTGTTTTTTTGGTTATAATCGTCCAATGAAAACGGATCATTGCCAGGCAAACGTAAAATATCTTGCACAAAAGATTTTAACGTTGTCTCACTACCAGCTCCATTCATAGCCATTGAAAGTGCTAGGTACATAGATAAAGGGGAGACAAGAGTGTTCTTACTTTGGCTTTTGTCGACATTGAGTTGTTGAATGTTTTTTATTAAATCAAAGCCCATGCTGTTGTTGCTATGAGCAACAGGGTTAAACTCAGGAGACAAAGTGGTAGCACTCAGTGGCAATGAGATAATGAGTAGGGCGGTTAGAATTATTTTTTTCATTGTTAATACCTTTTACGATCTTGATCGTGATGACTGTTAAAGTTCGTGAAAGTCCGTTTCAGTTATCAAACATCCCTGTTGAGTTGAGATTGTTTTACTGACAGAAGTGACTAAAAGGTATTATTTTGATATTAATTAATGCATAAAAAAATATGAATTTATTAACTAAATAGTTAATAAATTCATATATTTAATATTTTTAGGATTTATATATTTGTAACCTAGGCTTATTAAGTTGGCCCAGAAAAAACTTAATTATTGACAAGGTCCATAGTTTCTAAGCATGAAGGCTCTGTTTGACTTTATTTGATCGATGCTTTTTTTAGGCAAACAAGCTTCTGAATAAAAGAGTCTGAATGTTTCTAAGCACACTAAATAGTGTCCAGACGAGGCGATATCACGAGTGACCTTTCCCTCTTCTTGTTGCTCTTCATCGGCTTTGATGAGCTCGTTGAGTTTGTTTTGGGAGTCTCTTGATGAGGTTCTGCCATAAGCTCCACCACCTCGAGAGAACATTGATTTTTTCTTTTTGCAAAGGTACATGTCCATGTTCGCCTTTTCCATATCATCTTCAGCCATGTCCATTTCTCTTGGGTCCATTTCGACGACCTCTTCCATTTGTTCCATATTTTCTTCAATGTCCATAATGTCTTCATCCGTAGGTGCAACAGCACGAAGATCTTGCTCGGTGGCTTCACCATTAACAATATTGTTGATCGCTTCTTCTGCTGAACTGAATTCGTTATCATCACAGGCAGTCATTGCCGAAGATAAAACAACTAATAATAGAACTAAATACTTTCTCATCCATGTCCCCTAGGTAAATGTGTTTATAAACATGGTAGGTTGCAAGGGGTGCGCCAAGACAGGTGCAAAATAGAACAGTTAAAGTTTACAACTGTAAAGTTTATTTATACTTTCGTATTGTAAATTGACGTATCAGAATGAGAATAAAAAAAAGTGTCTCACCTTGAGAAGAAATTATTATTTTTTATATAACATGTGAACACTATCAAAACTCTATACAAAACGAAGCGGCTAAAATGATTGTTTACTCCTATATATGGTCAGTTTTTTGCAAAACTTATAGAGTATGTTGGTTGGTAGTATTAAAAAAATTAGATTTAAGCTCTTATTAGTTTTAGCATGCCTTGTAAATGCTAGCTGTAGCCCATTTGAAGCCATGAATGATTTGAGTGTGATCAGTGAAGAGCAGCTGCTTAGCTCGAATCCTGACTCAAGCACACCCACAACCTCACAGCTCCCAACTTTATTAAACGCTCGCATTCAAAGCTTTAAAAATTCAACCAACGGTTCACAGCTTGTATTAAAAAGCTATGTCGATGAGTACGAAAAAATTTTTAGTGACTATTACGGTGAACCAGTAAGTAACGCTTTTGTAGAAATAGACGGGCGCTCGTTATTGAAAGATTTTGAAAACTTCGCTTTTAGACGAAAGCTCGTGAAATTCACCATTGGCAGTGGCTCTCTAGAACTGCCAGTTGCCTTTTTGGCTTTTTCGCCATTTTCGGATGAGTTTGAAATCATTGCTTGGGATAAGGAATCATCACGATATGAGTTCTTGTTGGCAAAAAATGTGAAACAAAGCTCAAACGATATTGTAAAAACAACGTTGGCCAATCGCAAAACATGCACGGCCTGTCATCAAAGTGGAGGTGGCGTTTTTCCACGAGCTCCATGGGGAGAAACTCATTTTTTAAAGGATACGGCTTTTATATTCAGTGGGTCTGCAGAGCACGCCAGGTCTAAAAATGAACCTTTGTATAATTTTTTAAACCAAGGCTTAGAAATTTCCATTCCACGCAGTGAGCTAACAAACACAAGGTCTGTGACCATTCCATCGTTCAAAGACACAGTTGAGAGCTTTGATACAGCAGTGAGAAATACCAACACCGTCATTGCCAGTGCGACCGCAGTTAAAGGAGCCTGTGCTGTCACTGATAGTGATTGTAAACAAAGGTTGCTGAACTCAGTTTTTGATGGTTTGGAGAGCCCACATTCCATTGGTTTGATCAATAGAGATTATAACTTCATCTCAACAATCATTCCGGACTATGTGCCTCAAGATTTGGAAGGGTTTGTTTTGGCTAACTCAAGAGATCAGACCCTTTTTATAGGCGCTCTCAGTCCTGAAGATATCACTCGCACCTATACACTGGACCCTCTTGTGTTTAATGCTAATGATAATTTTGTAGCGATCAATCACTTGAGAAGTCAGGCGAGTCCTTCGCTAGACAATCCACTTTTGCCAAGCACGGCAAGGCCTTCCGTTGATCAGGTAGACACAATAGGCGCACTTGAAGAACTGGCGTCTCATCAAGTGATGCAAAAGTTCGTATTTGGTTTTTCTAAGAGTGACTTAAATGTATCTGGAATTAATCCAAGTCAGGTCCCGCAGTTTTTAAGCCATATAGCCAAAGTCAATGTTTGGCCAATCACTGCAAAAATCTACTTTAAATATTTAAATCGATTTAAGGCGAGTGATTTCACGATCTCGAATGAGCGCAGCCCAAGCTCCTATGCCACAAGCAATGATGCCGTGAACACAAATAACAACACCTCTATCATTGAAGGCATCAACAGTCCCTTTCAAAAGTTGTTGGTAAAGAACTGTCAAGAGTGTCACACCAGTGAGAGCTTGCACCCCATAGACTTTTCTAATGAAACTGTGGTTTTTAATTATAAAAATAACAACACAAGCTTAGGTCGCAATATTTTAGACACGGTAAAAAACAGAACCATGCCACCTAGTAATAGCTCTGTAACTCCTGATTACAACGAACAATTTGACTCCCTGGTCAACTACTTAGAAAGGTAATGTTCAAACATTCAGTGTGAATGTAAAACTATAAGTTCAAAAATCAATGAAGTTTGTTGATATTTAACTGTAGCCTAAGTTTTTGAGACAAAAAAAAGAATTGTGTTTTGAAAAACCCCTTGTTCCTATTAAAACAAAGGGCACTTTTTTATGGTTTTTGGTTGTGCATTTTAAAGCGTTTGATTGAATCTTTGTTATCAATAAAATCAAAGTTTTCAAATTGATTGCCATTAAAAAAACCAAGCTCCAACAGTGGCCAATTGGCTTTTTGCTGAGGTGTTACCATTGAGTTGTTTGCAACTAACAGTTCCGTTAGGTCCGATAAATTCAAAATAGGTTCGATGTCAGTTATATCGTTAGAGAAGAGCTCAAGCACTTTGAGCTGTTTAAGAGTCTCTAAAGGCTGTATGTCTTGTATTTTATTGCGACCTAACTTCAGTTCTGTCAGTTGTGAAAACTCTGATATTAATGAGATGTCTTCAATGGCGTTATTGGTAAGGTCGAGAGAAACTAAGTTTTCCATGCCAATGAGTGACTCAACATATTCAAGGCTTGTGATTTTCAAATTTTGAAATTTAACGTGTGTGGCTTTGCTGTTTATCAGAGGGCTAACATCAGGTTGTGCTGTTTCAACAAACTCAATCTTTTCAAGGGAGGCTAGCCCCACTAAAGGTGAAAGGTCTGCAAAGAAATCATCTTCAATGAATTTTATCTTTGAAAATTCATTAAGTATTGTTTCAGCCAGCTGGCAATCTACCAGAGTGTCTTTTTTTAAAGAGTTGTCGACAGAGTCAGAGGCAAAATAAAGCAGCTGTCTTACTGTGTACCAGTAATCATCTCCAGCTGTGCTGTTTTCACACCACCAACTAAAAGGCATAACTTGATCAGGGTGAGCAATGGGTGAAATGTCTTCAGGTTGCTTTGTGTTGTTGGAGAAATTAATTTGCGCATCACTGTTGGCCATAACCCAATGGCTGTATTCGCCTGCATAATTGTAAATAGATTGTCCGCCGGAGCAGGTGGGAGCCATTTCGTTGTCTTTAATATCAACCACTTTGTAACTGCTAGGAGTGAGGCCAACGTCAAATCCAGAGGCAACTCCATAAAGGAGCCATTCGCCGTTCCACTTGATATAGACGGGGCCTCCAGAGTCTCCGTGGCAAGAGCCTTTATTGGCTCCCGTGGTAATGAGTATTAAGTTTTTAAATTGGTTGGTAGAAACAAACTCATGATTGCTGGTTTTGAGCCACTTCTTAACTCCAAATTTAAACTGTGGGTTCACTTCATAAACACCAAAGCCTGAAAGCATGATTTCTTCTTGGCCTGTTATTTTTTCAGCTTCATTGAATATTTTAACAGGCTTATAGATATTTTTGCCGTTCGAGTTTGGAATGTCTCCGGCAAATTCAACAAAGGCGAAATCAAAAGCAGGAAAGCTCTTCTCAAGATCGATGTCTTTTTTATACACATTCCTATTAATAATTGGTCGAATGAGCTTAGAATCAATGGACCCAACGTCGCTACCAAAGTAAATAAAGGTCTCATCATTTTCAGTAGCTTCTAAGCAGTGCTTGGCTGTGTAAACATGTGACTTAGCCACTAGGCTACCACTGCAAAACACCTTGTAGCGACCTAAAGTTTTTTTGACCAGAGCCACAGTGCTTGTGTTCACTGGGTGGTTTTTATCAAGAGGCTCAGTGTCAAAGCCAACCACCGCGTGTGAGTTAAAAGATAATACGAATATACTTAGTAATAAAATTCCCTTCCCCATGATGGCGATTTATAACTATTTTTTATGAATAATCATGAAAAAACGTTTATTGAACAAATTACCAAGGTTTCAATTATAGATATTCGCTGGGGTATAAGTGACTCTAATAAATGCTATTATTTCATTCAGGTGACATTATGAGCAGCTTTATTTCGCATGAAACAAAGCTGCCTTAAATCGTTACGCATGAACTGAGTTGGCGAGAGTAATAAAGATAAGCGTTACGCATAAAAACAACTACGTCCCCCTATGAAGCAACATTAACTTGAGCGAAGAAATGTTATCTTAAGTGAAGTGATGTCATTCTGAGCAAGGCACTGTCACCCTGAGCAATGGAATGGACCCGTCCCGGCAAGCTCATTATAAGGAGCTTATTTTT
>JAHDFM010000006.1:0-14606 GCA_020628165.1 Bdellovibrionales bacterium
TAAAAAGGATTTTTAATATGGATACAAAGTCATTCAAAGAGATCATGGAAGATTTGGGCTTCAACGAAGACGCCAGTTTCGAAACAAAAAAAGCCTTTCTAAAACACTTATTCGCTACGGCCAACAAACAAGAGCAGCAATTGCAAAAACTAAAATTAGAAAATGAATATGGGCAGAGCAATGAACAAGTTCAGTTGAGCTTATTTGATCAAACTTCTAAAAACAAAACAGCATAGTTTGTTAATAAATTTTTTTGTTGGCATTATCGTCGATGGATAAGAAAAGTTTAACTGTAAGCCTCCACAAAGCTAAAGTTGCTTTAAATACCTTTAAAAAATAAAGTGTCAAAAAGTTTGACAGATATAAAATACACTTTCACTAATAATAATGTATAGAGACGTCATTGTTTGTTAATTTAAGATGTTAGTAATTAGAGTTATCTGAAAGTAGATGAAGTATGAGCCTTAATATATGTGAGCAATGTTTGAGTAAAAAAACGGCGATAACCTGTTCTTCGTGCTCTAAGTATACATGTAAAAAATGTGTTCAGTTTGTCGATGAGTATTCTTTTGAGTTTATAGAGTACTTGCCAGCGAGCCTTCAAGATAAAGGTTTTTGTTCTGTTTGTTATGATGAACATGTCGATCAGGAGCTTTCTCATTATCAAAATCTTATGGAACTAGCTAAAAATATTAACGTCTATAAAAAAGAACAATCAGCTGAAACTCGCCTTATGCGTAGAGAAAAAAAGCCAATAAAAGTTGAAGACTGTAACGACCGGCAAAGCACTCTAATGCGTCTTGCTTTTTTAGCGGCACAACAAGGGTATGAAACCATTGTTGATGTTGAGTTGAATCCTAAAAAAATAAAGCAAGGTGGACGTTATAAAAAAATAGTATGGAATGGATCTGCTGTGCCCATAGACAGTAAAAAGCAGAAAAATAAGAAGGCTAGGGCATGATTAAGATTGGTAAGTACAATACTTTAGAGGTCGTTAAAAAATTAGAGCATGGGTTTTATCTTGGTGGCGATGATAAGTGGGGAGACATACTTCTCCCAAATAAGTTTGCGCCTGAAGATTTAAAAATCAATGACAGTATAAAAGTCTTTTTATATCTAGATAGTGATGACATTATTATTGCTACCACGGAAACTCCTTATGCGACTGTTGGTCAGTTTGCATCACTAGAAGTTTCATCCATTGAAAACTTTGGTCTATTTCTTGATTGGGGATTGGATAAAGAGTTATTTCTCCCATTCCGAGAAAAACTCTTTGATATGGAAATTGGCAAAAAATATGTGGTGTACATTTATGTTGATAGCAGTGACCGAATTGCTGCATCCACTCGAATAGCGAAATATGCCAGAAATAAGTTTCCTATCCCATTTAAAGAGCATCAAAAAGTGGATCTACTGCCTTACCACACCTCTGATATGGGTGTGAATGCTATTATAAATGGAACATACTTTGGTTTAATTTATAAAGATGAAATTTATAACCCGATCGAACTTGGCAAGCCAATCACGGGTTACATAAAAAAAGTAAGACATGATAAAAAAATTGATCTTCGACTCCAACCGGATGGTTTATCTGGAACTAAAGATTTATCTGAAATAATAATGAATCAGCTTAAGGCCTCTGGTGGAAGCTTGCCTGTGAATGCAAAGACGCCAGCACCTGTCATTAACTCCATGTTTAATGTCAGTCGTAAGAAATTTAAAATGGCCTTAGGGTCACTGTATAAGAAAAAATTAATTGAAATTCATGATAATAGTATTACATCAACCTAATTTATCAAGGTTGTCATATATGTATTCTTAATATTTAAAGGAAGCAGAATTAACTATGACTAATAACGATGTTTTAAGATCTTTACGTTACACTTTCAGAATGAATGAAGATGCCATAAAAAAAATTTTTGAAAACGTAGAAGTTGATAATGTAGATTCTCAAATTAGTTCATGGTTAAAGCAAGAAAATCAAGAAGGTTATGAGCTGTGTACAGATGAAAATTTATCTAATTTCCTCAATGGATATATTTTAGAAAATAGAGGCAAGAAAAGTGCCGATGATCCAACTCCTAAACCTGAAGCTAAAATCAATAATAATTTAATCTTCAAAAAATTAAAGATAGCTCTCAATTTACAATCAGATGATGTTCTTAATATTTTGCAGCTCGCTGATTTTAATTTAGGTAAACATGAACTCACCGCCTTTTTTAGAAAAGAGGGTCATAAAAATTATAGAGAGTGTAAAGATCAAATACTGCGAAATTTCTTATTAGGTTTAACTATAAAATATAGAACTTAAGTATGCATTATTAAAGTCGGATAAATGTTTGGATTATAGTTTAGAAAAATCTGAAAGAGTATAATTAGGTGTCTTATCGATATTCTACTTTGTTGAAAACCTTTTCTTTTTAGTAGTTTTGAGCTCATAATTTTCTTTGCTATTAATTAATCTTAGTGTGTCTAAAAAGATTTCAATAATCAATTTTAGTTCAAGGTCATTAAAAATTATCTATAAATATTAATACTTTACAGGGGCTGGAGGGCGGTAATTAAGCATAAATAATTCTTATGTTCAATCATTTTAATATTCACAAAGAGCTAGAATCTTTTCATTTGAATTGAAATTGTCAGGCAAAGTTTCGCAGTTTGTAAAATTGGTGTTAATAATCATAACAACTAAAACACAATTAATAACTTAACTAAAAATATTAATTTAATCTAAGTGGGGGGAGTTTTTTTGTTACCATTTATTTCTATTGTTATTGCAATTACATTTAACCAATTTTTATGGGCGCAGCCTGATCAACCAATCGTTAAAATAATAGGCAACCTTGCGTCTTGTGTTCAAAATAATGCTTATGAAGGTCATCAAATAAAAAAATTAGATGATGGTAATTACGTGGGAATCATAAACTTTCTTCCATTTCATTTGCCAGACACACCCGAGCAAATTGCAATTAATAAACAAAAATGGAAGGAGTGGGATCAAAAGGGTCCTCAGCCTGCCGATAGCCGTCGTTTGGGTGTAAAGGTTCCTTTACAGAGTCGTCAGAACATAAAGACCACAGATTTGGAAAGATTGAGTGCAACAAAAGATCGATTCGACAAATTATTTAAATCTATTGAAAATGCTACCTACATTCCAATTGACTTCAATACTTTAACATTCTCAATAAAAAAAGAAGATTGTGTAACCATAGAAGTTGAAGACTTAATTAATGTGACTTGTTATTCCAATGACGTCTACAAAAAGAATGATATTGAAGTCACCAGCACTGTACTTAGCTTTAGTATGATGACAGAAGAAGAAATAGTTCTTGATGAGGCAACATCTGAATACAAAGTAGAAAAAACATACTTAGTGAATACAGATTTAGAATTAAGGATCTTAGACCCAGACAGGCAAGTTCCAGGTGGAGGTCTCGTATATGATAAGATCTATAGTCGTTTTTCTTACACCCCAAATGGCAATGATGTTCAATGTGAGCTTTTAGATAAAATTATAAAATAAATTTAATTCCTTAGAGATTATCTCTTTTAAAAATTGAATCGTTCAAATTCTTGAAAATTCGATACAAAAAATGCCTAATAAGTTAGAAAATAACTTTGCTTGGTCTAGTTTTTTAAGGCTTTTGTGTACTGCACATAAATACAAAATTATTATCATATAAAAAAGGATCTTATATATGAAAATATTTGTATTTTTAGCTTTACTTTCATTTTTAGTAATCAGCTGCAACACAACATCTCACAAAAATGTATCAAAGAACCAGCCGAGTAATAAAAGAAATTTAGCTAGTTTAGAATTAAAAGATAACACTATGTATTGTTCTAGTTATAGAAAGTACGATTCAAAATTTGGTACCTATGCTCAAAAAAGGTTAGATTATACTGATTCGAGTTCTGATTATGTTTACAGTTATTTGGCAAAAATTGTGCCGAATGATGGAAAATCATTTAATATCATGGGAACAGCTCAAGCTGGAATTTTTGTAGAAACAGTTCAGCCATTCATCTCAAAAGAAGAGTCAAAATTATCAGACAACTTATATGGACTTTTCAGCATTGCTGATTACGGCTACAGTCATGGATTTGGGTTAGAACAAAGTAATTTTAAGGTCTTTGGAATTATTGATAAAGAAAGTGCCACCTTGGCTCCATATTCAAATTTGAAAATATATAAGGATGGTCGTGAGGTCTCTAGCCACAGAACATCCAATTTTATCAATGAATATAATAAATACCGAGATGTCTTAAATAAGGCTATTAAATTTTGTCAGAGCTTTACTGATGATAAAGTTGTGAAACTAAATTTTTAAAAAAAATTGCACTTTTTAATTTTACCTAGTCTATTTAGTATTGGCTCCGGTGAGCCACAAGACATTAAATGGATGGCACTACTTATAAGTTTTTTAGTAGTGCCATTTTTTTTATTTAAAAAAAGACAAAAACTTTTTAAACTAGATTTGCTGAGTTCTTTTTTACTGTTTTTAGCAGTCCTTATTATTTTTTATAATTCACTTTTATTAAATGAACCACTGGTGAGTGTTCGTCACTTTACCCTAATTCTATACTGCACGACTTTTATTATTATAAGTAATTATTCAATCTCATTTAACAAACTATTTAAAACACTTTCAGTCAGTCTATTATCTCTATTTCTGTTAAATATTTTTTATAATATTTTTATGTCGATTCCATTTAAACATTTTAGTCAAATTTCTGGTTTCTATAGAAACTCAAATCACTTTTCTTTGCTTTTATGTTTTTCGCTATTAGGTTTGATTTACAATGGGCTAGAAACACGGAAAAAAAACTATGCTCTTTTTTTAATTTTATTGATTGCTGTATCATCGCTTCAGAGCAGGACTTACTTGATAGTTGCTCTTGGGCTCCTATTATATGCTTTTACACAAAAGTATCTGAGCTTAAAAAAGTTTATTTTATTTTTTGTCGTCACTATTTTCATAAATTTAATTAGTTATAATTTATTTATGAATTACAGAACAGTTGAGAGCAACTACGGAAATAGAATATTAGATGAATTGGCTGATTACAAAGAGGAAGGTAGGTTTAAAGTTTGGAAAAGGTCACTAGAGCTTGTTGGTAAAAAGCCTCTTGGTTTTGGTTTGGGAAATTTTGCATATAGTTTTTATGGATTAGATGAAGAAAAAAAACGCATCAATATTTATAAAACTCCCCATAACGAGTTTATTAGGTTTATATATGAACTAGGTATTTTAGGGGTAGTACTAAGTTTACTTTTAATTATTTCTATATTTTATTATTTTAATAATTTTAGAAAGAGACTAGAAAAAAGAGATATAATTTTAATAGATGGATTTTTGTTAATATCATTTTTTGACTTTTTATTACAATTTCCGTTAAGTAGAGCATTTTATTTTTTAATCTCAATATTTATATTATCTAGAATTCGAACAAAAGTATTATTAGAAATTCCAGCTAAATACCTACTGGTAACTTCATTGTTGGTACTTTTTTATTTATTATCTCCATATATTGCAGAAAGAATAGTGTTGCCTTCCACTGCATCTCAGAAGTTATTTTGTAGACATTGGCCAAAGTCTGCTAATGGGTGCTTAAACCAAATAAAGTCAGTACCCCCTATTGTTGGTGAGCAGTTGGCGAATCAAAGTTTTAAGTATAATAAAGAGAACCATCATTATTGGCAGGCATTAGGGTTCATGGAGTTTCAAAATGGAAAAAAAGAAATTGGCTGTGAACGCTTAAAACAATTTAATAAAATGACCAGCCATTTAGTTCCGAAGATGGTATTTTTTGTTCAACAAAACTGTAATTAATACTTATTGTTTATATAAGTTCTTAAAATTTAAAAAAGTTTTTAAATTAATTAAGTTACTTATAATTTTCAACAAACTTTTCAATTTTTAAATTAACTAGCTCAGGCAGATCCAGTTGGCTGCAGTGAGTGGCGTAAGGAATTTTTGAAAACTCACTGCCATCAATGAGTTCGTGAATCTTAATTTGATGTTTAAGTGGTGTTACCAAATCTTTAGTGCCACCTAAGATAAGGCTTGGACAATCGATATTTTGACTGATTTCAGTTCCATCAAATTCAGTCATGTTTTCAAATAGAGTAATCAATGGTTTGAGTTCAAGGCTTGCAAGGCCATGAGTGTAAGCTTCGATGTCTTTAAATTCAGTCAGGTTTATATTAAAACCGCCAGCAAGGCTTAAAATGATTGGTGAAATTTGGTTGTCTAAAATCTTTTCCCATATGTAATTAGTTGTGTCGGGTAAAGAGCCTTGTGCTGACTTTAATAGATTAAATAAATGTTGTGAAATATCAGTACCAAACATGCCAGTGAAAGGATTAGTGATAAAGCCATTTAGCAGTATTAAAGATTTAAAAAGCTGAGGTGCATGCTTATAGGTGTTGATTAACACAGGCACGCCAAAGCTATGACCACAAAAGTGCAATTTCTCAAGTTTTAAATGATCAGCTAAAGCAACGATGTCTTTGGCTAAGCAATCCATTGTTAAGTAATCTTCGTTTTCAGGGATCTGTGATTTGTGATGTGCGCGGTAATCAAAAACAATGGTTTGATAATTTTGCGAGAAGTATTTGATTTGATGGGTCCAGTGGTTGATCAAACACCCAATACCGTAAGCAAAAATAATGGGTTCACCGGAGCCTCGAGATTCATAGTAGATCTCTGTTCCATCAAAACTTTTAAAATGTCCTTTTGTCACTTCAACATCTTTCATTTGTACACGCTCACTAGGATTTCAGTATTGTATATTTTAATTTTATCGTTAGTTTCAATATATTTTTGCTTTAATTTTTGCTGATTGATTGTAACGGTGTCGGCATGATCTGTTTGATATAAGACTCCCTTATCAGTAGGGATTAGCTCAAAGCAAATATCTGGTGCTTTTGGCTCAAAGATTTTTAAATCAATGCTGTCGGGGCCAACAATTCTTGGGCCATAGCCCAAAGTCCAGTCTGTTTTTAATTGCAAGCCTTTCACAAAGTGTAAATTTATAATTGGTTCCATTTTCATAAGTTGAATCGGCTTTTCTTTTTTTAATTGTGAGAATTCTTGATATTTTTTTCGCAAGATATCTGTCCAAAGGTCCTTAGGCTCTTCGACCAATTTGATCTCAGTGGACTGATTCAGTTTGATAGTCACGACGAAGGTGGTTTTGCCAATTCTAATTTTACTGTTGTCTTTTAATAGCTGTTTCTTGATTCTTTGACTGTCGACATACGTGCCTTTACTTTCATTTTCTGCCTGGATGCAAATTTGCTCGTTCTCATCTTTAATAAGTTTAGCATGAATGCCGTCTATCGATTCATCTTTGAGGTCGATATGACTTTCTTTGCCGCCAATGGTGATTCCCGGTCTGGCCTTGAAGCGAAAGCCTTTTAGTGGGCCCTCTACAATATTTAGATACGTAATCATTCTGTTTTTACCTACTCAAAGAATTCTAACATTACTTTACCACTTTTATTTTCTCTTGGCTTTGAATAAGAGCTGCTAGTAATTTCTATTTTTAAGAGAAACTCCTGGTTGTTAGATTTCATAAAAAATATAGTAATTTCAATGCTCTATATATAAAACCAGGGACTTTTATAAAGAAGATCTGAGTCTTATTTGTAAATGGTAGATAAAATTTCCAAAAGCCCTAGGATTTCTTAATAAATTCATATACCTATAACAAATAAAAGGCATTAAAGCAGTGCTTGTAACCTATGTTTAGACATGTTACAAGTTTGCTCAATCCTTGTTCATGTGATAATCCATGGGCTTTAACCAAAAGGAAAGTAATGGAATTAAATATACCAAAACCGAAGCGTCTTTATGAAACTATCATTATCATGCACCCGGAAAGCAGCGAAGAAGATCAGAAAAAGCTTTTCAAAAAAAATAAAGAAATTCTAGGTAGTTATGAAGGTGATTACAACCACGTAGATACTTGGGGTAAGCGTCGTTTGGCCAACCAAATCAACAAAAACAGAATGGGCACCTATTTTCACGCCACCTTTGAAGCCAAGGCTGAAGCCATTGCTGAGTTAGAAAGAACAATGAAAATCAACGATAAGGTTCTTCGTTTTTTCCATAAAAAATTAGACTCAAGAACTAGCTTATCTCAGCATCTTGAGAACTACAGAGATGTGATTAAGAAGTCTGTTGAAAAAGAAAGAGAGAAAGAAGCAAAAATTGCTAAGAGGAATGCTGCTAGGCAGATGAAGCCTTCCAGGGACTAAAATGTCATCTCAAAAAAATGTGAAAGCAAAACAAACTAAGGGACTGATAAGCTCTTTTTTAGGCTCAGTTCTATACATACCCATTGGTCTATTGCCAAAGGTGATGTTCCAGTTGTATGCGCTTCCTGGAGTGTTTTTAAATGCTATGCAGGAAAATCTCTCTTTAAAGTGGAAGTACATTCCGGCAGTAGTGATTGCTGGTATAGCGTATTTTGGTTTTAACTCTCCATTGGCAGCTACACTTGTTCTACTTGCTTCAGCATTGTTGGGTTTGTTCAACATGTTTTATAAATCTGGGCATGGTTTGTTTAAAAGTGGGGCTTACACAGTTTTACCTGTCGCAGGCCTTTTGATTTTAGCCTTGCAGTGGATCTTTCAAAAAATGAATTTCAACTCAGAGTTAATTTCGACCTTTGCTCTGTGGGAATTGATGCAGTTAAAATTGCCAGAAAATATTTTACTCACTGAATACATAAAGATGTCTTACTTGAAAGAGCTTTCTTTCTTGTACCCAGCTAGCATCATGGTTTTCTGCTGTTTTGTTATTTTCACAGCACTTATTTTTGAGAAAAAATTATTTAAAACTTTGTTTAATAAGGCTTCTAAAAAAGGTGACTTATCCTACTTTAAAGTTCCAGATAATTTAGTTTGGGTGGCTTTGGTGAGTGGTGCAGTTGCTTTTATAAACCATGAAGTTTTAATGGCAAAGTATGTTGCTCAAAATGTCTTTTTTGTTTGTGCAACTCTTTATTACTTTCAAGGTTTTGCAATTTTATTTAACTTTTTCAAAGTTTTTAAAGTTGGGATGCTGACAAAGTTATTAATGGTGTTTTGTTTAGCCTTATCGTTAGTGCATGTCACAATGATGATGGGATTTTTAGATTATTGGTACAATTTTAGAGCTCGGTTTTTAAAAAGAGCGACTCAAGTGAATGAGAGGAGGAACCTATGAAGGTCATGTTGCAAAAAGATGTTAAGGATCTTGGTAAAGTTGGAGAAATAGTGAGTGTCTCTACAGGATATGCTCGTAACTATTTATTTCCAAGACGTTTAGCTTTGGTGGCTACGGAAGGAAAAGTGAAAGAGTGGAACCACTTGCAAAAACTTGCCGAAGTAAAAAAGAAAAAGGCAAGATCTGATAGAGAAAAAGTAGTGGGCGAAATCACTGGTAAAACTTTAAACTTCACTATGCAGGCCGGTGACGAAGATAAGTTGTTTGGCTCAGTCACTCAGCTAGAAATTTCTAAAGAGCTTGCTAAGATGGGTTTTGAGATCGACAAAAAAGACATCATGTTAGATGAGCCAATCAAAATGCTCGGTCAATATCAAGCTGTTGTTGATTTAGGTGATTCTGTCACTGGTGAATTAACGATTGTTGTAGAAAAAGCTTAAGAGTCGCAACTCATTGGCAGATGGCGTAATAGGTAATCTGCCATAATTTCGCGAAGGTTATTTAAATTTAACTCCTCAACATTGAGGTTTTTTTGCTCAAGCAGATCGAGCAATTCTTGTTCGATTTTATTTGTTTCTAAACCAGTTGCATCTACTACAGCATTAAATAAATCGACACCACTCATAACTTATCCTTACATGGAAAAAGGCCATTCTAATTTCAGGCCCAGATGAAATCCATTTCATCTTTTGTTGATTAAATTGTTCCTTGATCAAATCAAACAATAGCTTTTTGCTTGTTTCAATAAAATTAGTAAAGAAAAGAAAATTAACTTAATAAACTAGACCTAGGTGAGATCCAGTTATTTTTAACTAGCTGATATTACATAAGATTAGAAAAACTCATAGGCTTTATAAAAAATCTAACGCAGTGAACTTATTTTGTGATTTCTTGGGTTTATTTTGGTTTCATTTATTAATACAAACTGGGGTTAGATTATAGTTTGTTGTGTGAATCACCATAGAGTCTCAATAAAATAACTATAGTTAATAAAGGGTATTTCTAGAGCTAGCAACGACTGAGATTTTTCAATGAATGTCATAGAGTTCTTATGTAATATAAATGAATTAATCAGTATGTTAATTTGCGAGTTTACAAATTAGTTTTTGAAATTTATGTAACCAAAATTAGGTTCAGAAATTATTTTTTTTGCTTTCAGACTTTGAATTATTACATCAACTTTAAATTAAGTAATTTCTAACTCACTGAGGTGCGAAGTTCTTTTTAATAGGCTTCACATTGGGTGCAAAGTTCTTTGCGTTGTTGTTACCACCATTATTATTGAAGTTTGGTGGTGGCCCTTGAGGCGGTGGGTTGGGGCCTCTGGTTTGATCGATGTTATTGGCAAAGATACCAAACTCAGGAATCCAGCGTAACTTCACAATGCCTGTAGGGCCGTTACGTTGCTTACCTATGATCACTTCCGCTTGTCCCTTAATATCTGGGTTTTCGCGGTCGTAGTAATCCTCACGGTAAAGCATCATGATCACATCCGCATCTTGCTCAATAGATCCTGATTCACGTAAATCAGAAAGCATTGGTCTGCGGTCAGCACGACCTTCCACACCACGGTTGAGCTGTGCTAAGGCGATCACAGGAATACCTAATTCCTTGGCGATAGACTTGAGTGTTTTTGAAATCTCTGAAACCTCTCGTTCACGGCTTTCTACTCTTTGTTTTAAGCTCATTAACTGTAAGTAATCGATCATGATCATATCAAGGCCGTGTTTTGATTTTAGGCGTCTTGCTTGCGAACGGATCTCAAAAGGACTGATGCCCGAGGTGTCATTAATAAAAATATGTGAGTCACTCATTTTGGCAGCGGTATTAATCACCTTTGGCCAAGAGTTGTTATCGAGGGCACCAATTTTTAAATCAGATAATTTCACTCGCGCTTCGTTGGCGAGCATTCTCATCATAACACTTTCTTTACCCATCTCCACCGAGAAGTAGGCCACGGATTTTTTTTCACGGACAGCAGCTTGAAGAGCAATATTTAAACTAAAGGCTGTTTTACCCATGGAAGGACGAGCTGCGATAATGGTTAACTCACCAGGGTGGAAGCCTGCTGTCATAGTATCGAGGTCCGTAAAGCCAGTAGGAATTCCAGTGAGCTGACCCTTTTGGGCATGAAGTTCCTCAAGTTTTTTTAAGCTCATTTTTATGAGCTCGCCAGAAGACACTAAACCAGCTGTTTGTTTTTGCTCAGCAAGAGCATAGATCTCTGCTTCACAAGAATCCATAAAAGAATTCACATCTTCAAAGTCGTGTGAGTAAGCTTTGTCTGTCATTTGGCTGTTGATCTTAATCAAACGCCTGAGCATATACTTGTCTTGAATGATTTTAGCGTAATTAGCAATATTTGTGGCTGAAGGAGTTTGATCAAGAAGAGTTCCCAAGTACCCCGGTCCACCAATAGCATCGAGTTCGTTCTTAGCCATCAGTAAATTTGAGACAGTGACTAAATCTACAGGTTCATTTTTTTTCTGGAGTTCACAAATGGCTGCGAAGATTTTTTTGTGAGAGGGCTTATAGAAAACCTCTTCACTGACAATGTCAGCAATCTGGTCCCAAGCCTCTTCATCAAGGAGTAGACCACCTATTACAGATTTTTCCGCATCAATACTTTGCGGTGGAACTCTATTAAGATCCATGAATCCTCAGTTTAAAAAAAGATAGTAATAAAAACGTAGCGCGAGTCTCAACGTGTTGTAGCGTAAATTGGCCTCGCTGATGATGATCTAGTTGTAAAAAACTAAACGTTTTTATTTATTTTTGGCTTTAATTTGGTAATTATCAATCTTTTTCTTAAGAGTGTTGCGATTGATACCAAGCATCTGAGCGGTTTTAACTTGGTTACCTTTGAATGACTTTAAAGAGAGTTCAATAAGAGGTTTTTCGACTTGTTCCATAACGATTGAGTAAAGACCATTGATCTGAACGTCAGACTCTTCACGTTGTTTGAATAAAATTTCTAACTTACTTTTAACTAAGTTTTCTAAACTTACAGAGTTAAGATTAGCGACGAATAAATTATCAGATTGGTTGTAGTTGAGTTCCAAATTTCCCCCGTTATTAGCCGTATTTAATTCCATAGATTTATTAAACTCCTCTTTGTTGTGCATTCCAAATATACTTATGTAGTTGCAATTGCAACCTTGCTTTTGAATTTTTTGAAATTATTTTTTCGGCAAGCCATTTCTCATTAATTTTATTATATGATGGACTGTATAAAATTCGGCTAGAACGAAATAAATCATATTTAAGACAAAACTCTTCAGCCCAATCAAAGTCGTCCATGGAGCAGATCACAAATTTATATTCCGTCTTGACATCATTCTTAATTTTTTCAGAAAGGTTTGCTTGATGAAACTTGTTTTTTTCGCCACTGTCGGGCGTTTTAATATCAATGATTTTTCTGACTCGCTCATCAACTGCAGAACAATCTTTGTCTCCACTTGTTTCTAGCGAGACTGTGTAATTCATATCGCACAAAGTTTTTAAAAGTGTATGAATGTTTTTTTGTAACATCGGTTCACCACCAGTAACACAAACGTACTGGGGGTCGTAACTTTTTACAGTCCCAATGATCTCTTCTATACTTAAGTGTTCACCTTCGTTGTAGGCATAAGTCGTGTCGCAATAAGTGCAGCGCAAGTGACAACCAGATGTGCGAATAAAAACAGTTGGGTATCCAACGAGTGATGATTCACCTTGGATGCTGTAGAAAATTTCATTTATTTTAACTGTTTCCGGCAAAACTAGACTTTCCTCAATATCGCTTTTCATCAGAGTTATCTAAAATATTTATATGGAGAAATTTCTTAAGAAGTTCAAAAGTGATATCATTGCAATAACCTGGTTGTCCATTGGAATATTTACTGGTCTATCTTTGTTTAGCTACCAGCCCTCTGACCCCTCATTTAACTCTTTAGTGAAGTCTGTAAATGTCCTAAATTTATGTGGATTTGTTGGCGCTATTGTGGCTGATATGTTCTATCAGCTGTTAGGTGCGAGTTCATGGGTTTTTGTGGGGGCTTCGGTCAAAACAAGCTTTGGTTATTTTAGAGATGGTAGTGGTCAATCGAGCTTTTTTAGGATCTTTTGGGCCATTCTTTTTGTGGTGGTTTTTGCTGGGCTCTTATCGCTTTATTTTCCAGGAAAACGTTTTTATAACAATGAGATCATGATTGGCGGCATTGTTGGAATGTCGATCACTAAAACTTTGATGGTGGCACTGAACTCTACAGGTGTGGCGGTATTGTTATGGACGTTGTTGGTGTGTTTGTTTTTATTTTATACTAACAAAACTGTGCGCGAACTGTTGTTGATTCCTAGAAACTTTTTACACAGTTTGCTTGTGTCGACAGAATCATTGCAACATTGGTATCACAGCATTTCTATAAAAGAGAGTTTTAAACGAGTTTTCTCTTCAATGAATTTCGTTGTACAAAAAATATTAGAAGCACCAAGAAGACCGGCCACAGTAACGGGGCGTTTTTACCCGGTTGAAAACAATTTAGATCCAGACCCTGTTGGCACTAGAAAATCTTTCATCGATGTTGTTAGAAAACGACCTGCTGAATTGCCAGATGAAAACTTGCGCATTGAAACAAAGCTGAGCGCTAAAAAACCTAAAAGAAGTTTTTTAAAACCGAAACGCAACAAAAGAATAGAGAACTGGCAATTGCCAGGTTTGGAAATTTTATTAGATCCCCCACTTGTTCGCAATAAGGTGGATGAAAAAGAAATTAAGAGAAAGTCGACTCTTTTGATAAATAAAATGGAGCAGTTCAACGTTAAGGGTAAAATTGAAGGAGCAAAAACAGGTCCTGCGGTGACCATGTTTGAGTTTAAACCCAACGTGAATGTCAAAATCAGTAAGATCACTGAGCTTGCCGATGATCTGTCACTGGCGTTGAGTTCAGAGTCTGTGAGGATCATTGCGCCAATCCCTGGTAGAGATGTCGTAGGTATTGAAACCAGTAATTCTTTGCGTGAAACTGTTTACTTAAAAGATATTTTAGAAGACGACAACTTTTGGGATGAAGACATCAAGTTGCCTGTTGCTTTAGGAAAACAAGCTGACGGTAAAGATAAAATCGTCGACTTAAGAAAAATGCCTCACCTTTTGGTGGCCGGCTCAACTGGTTCTGGAAAGTCAGTATTCACGGTTTCATTTTTAACCGGTTTGATTTTCAGGCACTCACCAAAAACTCTAAAATTAATCTTAGTAGATCCGAAGCAAGTGGATCTAGCCTCCTTCAGTGAGATTCCCCATTTATTAATGCCACCTATCCGTGAAGCTAAAAAAGCCATTGGCGCACTCAAGTGGGCGATCAAAGAAATGGAAAAACGCTACCGTTCGATGTCAAAGTTTGGTGCTAG
>JAHDFM010000006.1:14706-117336 GCA_020628165.1 Bdellovibrionales bacterium
CGAATCAGTTTTAAAGTGGCCAGTAAGATGGACTCAAGAATTATATTAGATGAAAGCGGTGCTGAACGACTTTTATCACGTGGTGATATGCTATTCTTAGCTCCTGGTGTTTCAAAACCAGGTCGACACCACGGCCCGTGGTTGACTGATGATGAAATCAACAGTGTAACACAATTTTGGCGCGATCAAGGCGAGCCCGATTATGATGAAAAAGCCATGAAGGTTTTAGAAGGCTCCGGAGGCGGTTTTGATTTAGGAGGATCTCCTGATAGCGATAACGAGTACGATGAAAGGTACGACGAGATTTTAGAATGGGTTTCTACTGTAAAAACAGTGAGTGCATCTTTGTTGCAAAGAAAATTCAAACTAGGATACCCAAGGGCAGCAAGAATCATAGAGACCTTCGAAGAAGAAGGCGTCGTCGGCCCTGCCCAAGGCAGCAAACCCAGAAAAGTCCTCATCAACTCTTATGAATAAGAGTTGAAAAAGATTTTTTTGGGTTTTAAATATCCTTAATTTATTTCGACTGTATGATTGAACATGTCGTTTTTAATTCAAAAGTTTCTTCTAGATATATTCCAGCTTCCGCAGGTTCAAAGCCAATTACTGCAACAGTAGAGCTAGACACTTTTTTGCCACTACTTTCATGATTTTTAGCCAACAAGTTACAATCTTTTTTATGGATATCATACATGCTCTGAGGAGTTGAATTGCTCATCCGCGAAAACTGGTAATAAATATGTTTCACGATGCCACCATAGTTGTCCGTTAAATTGTCAAAAAAGTATTGTTGACTTCGATCAACCCTGGATTCTTGTGCTGGAATTCTTTTTTTAGATTGTTGGGCATTAGTCACCTTATTTTGATGAGCACAAGAGATCATAAAAAAACTTAGGCTAAGCAGCGATAAGTATTTCATAAGATTGTTTCCTTTTAGGGCTATAAAATAAAAAAAGTTTCTTATATTTGAGTCTATTATTATATTACATACAATACCTTGGAAAAGATGAAGTGACTAACTAGCCTTAGGTATAGCTATAAAAAGGTGGTCAGTACCTTTTTGCGAAATGCTGCGTTAAGTGGTTGAATTGTTTTGTTGCTTTTGATTAGTGTTTTGGACCTTTGTCTAAATAATTTTTAGTTATTTACTCTTGAGTTAAAGTCCCGGTTTTTCTGTTTTATTATTTTTCATACACAACTTAGTAGGAGACAGTATGAAGTTATTATGGCTTATTCCCATTGCATTATTTTTGAGTTCAACGATCCAAGCAGATATCGCTTTGCAAGCCAGAAAGTGGGAGCTTTACAAAAAGTTAAACTTAATTATGGATGAGCTCGACAATCATGAACATAACAGAAGGCAAATCAACCGTGCAGATCGTTATTTGCAACGAGCCTACGTTGCTTTACAAAAAAGGGAAGTTGAGTTTCAGTTACTTTCACCGACAAAAAACAAAAGCATCGATAGCACCCCAACTTTTCAATTAACAAATTTAGATAATCATATTGGTTTAACGGCAAGACTTTACAATGGAAAAAACTGCGCAAACTTAGTGAGTGAAGTAGATATAACTAGTGACACTGCTGAATTGCAAGCTGCTGAGTTGAGCTCCGACGGTGTTTACATATTTACGGCCAGCGTTCCAAGCCCTGATGGAGAAATTGATTGTGTGAATACTGAAATTGAATACACTTTAGATCAAACTCCGCCACCACCGGTGTCCTCTATTTATATCGAAGGTGAGCATGATGACTTAACAACCTCTCCAATCATTTACATTGAAAATAGAAACAGAGACAGAAGTGATATTCATCAGTATAGAATTGGTATCTCTAATCAAAGAATTGGTGGAGATAATATTGCAGAGTTTAGAAATATTCCAGGCACGGCTGAGCAGTATCAGTTTAATAATTTAGCCTTAGACTCAGGTAACTTTTACTATGTGACTATAATGTCCGTAGATGAAGTCGGAAATGTGTCGAATTGGACGACAGCTCCTTTTATAGTTTATTAATTAAGTACTTTTGAGAATATGGCTTTATTGGTAAAGCCATATTCTTGAATCATTAAGGCCTTCTCTGATTTTTCGAGATGCTAAGTTATTGTCATCATAAAAATTAAATGATTTTCAAAAGAATAAATTAAACATTAGTTATTTACTAAATGGTCAACTATTTGAATTTATTTACCCTTTAAAAAACAAAAAAATCCGTAACTCTACCAAGGTCCAGAAAGGAATAATTTGAACCCGATTTTGGTCTAACTATGGTTGAATAGCAATTACAACAATTAATTATGACAAGGAGATAGTTATGCTAAGAAGTATACTAGTAGCACTAATTTTAGGTTTTGCAGTTCAAGCAAACGCAATGTTCAAACTTGATTTAAAAAGCAATATTGATTTTTTCCAAAAACATGCTCAGACACAAGCAGTTGGTCCATTAGCACTGCCTTGGGTTGTTGGTGAAACGGCAAATTACAACATAAAAATGGCTGTTTTTAATGGCACAATGGTTATGGAAGTGAAAGAAGACACTGGCGATGCTTTTTGGGTGCATCAACAGATGGACATCATCGGTCAGAAAAACTTAGTTGAAATGCTTTTCGACAAAGAAACTGGCGAAGTGAGAGAGATCATTGTTAACGGTAAGAAAGAAGATTTACCAGAAGAAGGCGCTGAGCCAGAAATCGTTGATCAAAGAGAAGAAGCCGTGACTGTTCCTGCAGGAACTTTTGACAGCATCTACGTAAAGCTTTTAAATGATGGTCAAGAATCTGAAATGTGGGTGAATCCAATTGATGTGCCAATTTTTGGTTTATTAAAGCAATTGTCTCCATCTCAATTCGGTCAAGTGACTCTTGAGTTAACTTCTTTTAAAGATCTTTAATATTTAGCTTAAAAAAAATACAGTTTTTACACTGTCTTTCAAAGCCTCCATTTTTGATGGGGGCTTTTTTTATTCAATCTAAGGATTTAGCATTCATCCATTTTTTAAAACGGACTTATATTTATTGGTATAAGCACTGTTTTGCTTCACATAATTTTAGAGGCGATGTATTTAGTATTCATGAAGAAAGATTTAGAAAAAATGGCAAACGATTTGGAAGTCGCAGCAAATGAACTTGAAATGGCTCAAAAGCACTTATTAATAGCAGCTAAACATTTTAGAGAGGCAAAAGTTCCACGCGGTTGTGCCCACACTTTTGCGACACAAGGTCACCTATCAAAGTCTAATAATATTATTATGAAAGGGGCTGAGCTTCATTCAACCAAATCAAGAGTAGAGTGATTTCAATGCACATTAAAAGAGGCAGAGATATTATTCATAAATACCCAACAAATAAGACTGCTCAAAGCTATCCTTATGCACAATCTGAAGTGATTTTTAAGACGTCACAGTTGTTTGTTTCTTCTGAAAGGTTAGAGCCAGGTAGAAAAGCGTCAGCGCCGCATACCCATGAGAAGGTCGACGAAATTATTTACGTTACTAAGGGCGCTCTTGTTGCACATGAAGGCGATAAAATTGCTAATGTTGTAGCTGGAGATAGCATCTGTTTTAACTCAAATTGTTCTGACAAACATTTTCTTGAGAATACATCTAATCAACCTGCTGAATTCATAGTGATACGTTCTAATCAGGCCGAATTGGATGTTATTTATTAACTTGTATTTGTCCAGTAAAGCAAAAAATTCAAAACTTGAATGAAACATTTCAAGGGAAGATTTTAATCTAAGTGGATCGTTGCATTTTTAGACAAAAATAATTATAAAATGCTAATGAAATTAGTTAGATTATCTATTTCGATTTTAATAAGTATTTTTACAGTCAGTGCCTGTGGTGTTAGGGGCCCTTTAGTGCCGCCCGAAAAGCCAATGCCCATGTTTGATATTGAAGGAGCGACTGCGGACCAAAAAATCAAGAAAGATGAATCAGAGGATGTTAAAAAAAATGAAAATAAATAATGGTGTCTATACCGCTTTAATCACTCCGTTCACTCAATCAGGACATGTCGATACGGATTCATTAAAATCGTTAGTAGAGTTTCAGTTTAATAACGGTGTAAAGAATTTTGTAGTCAATGGAACAACTGCAGAATCTCCAACTCTTACCAAAAACGAAGTGGAGCAAATTTTTAATGTTGTGAAGTCGTACAATTCAGAAGTTTCTGTTTTGTTGGGAACAGGAAGCAATTCGACTCAAAAAACAGTGGAGATGACCAAATGGGCTGAGAGCTTAGGTGTTGATGGTGCGCTTGTTGTTGTGCCTTACTACAACAAACCAACTCAGCAAGGCATGTATATGCACTTCAAAGAAGTTGCCAGCAATACGAAAATTCCGATGGTCTTATACAATGTTCCTGGGCGCACCGTTGTATCTATGAATGCAGATACGGCTGCACAGCTGAGCCAAATTGAAAATATTGTTGCCACCAAAGAAGCATCTGGAGACATGGACATCACCAAAGGCATTAAAGCTCAAGCAGCTGCTGATTTTAAAATTTTAAGTGGTGACGATGACAGTTGTCTGGATTTATGTTTGCTGGGAGGTCACGGAGTTATCTCGGTGGTGTCACATTTAATTCCTGGCCCATTGAATGAGCTGATCTCAAAGGCCATTAACAAAGACGACTCTTGTTTGACAGAGTTTAAAAAATATCAAGACCTTTTAAAATATTTATATATTGAGCCCAATCCGGTTCCAGCTAAAATGGCTTTATATCAAATGGGTGTAATAGCTTGTCCGGATGTGCGTTTGCCACTAGTCAGTATGACAGATGACAACGCTGCAAAATTAAAAGACACCCTTTCAAGCTTGGAGTTAGTGTGAGTTTTATTATAACTGGTTCTAACGGACGAATGGGTCAATCGATCATTCAATTAATAAAGAGTGATGGTGACAATTTTATCGCAGTTAATCGCGAAAGCACTTTAAGCCAAGTTAGTAAAGATGAGTCCAGCGTGATGATTGATTTTAGTCATCCTGATTTTTTCAATGAGGCCCTACAGTGGTGTGTTGATCACAAGAAAGCATTCGTGAGCGGAACGACTGGTCTAACTAATGAGCAAATGCAGGGTCTTGAAAAAGCGTCCAAAAGTATTCCAGTATTGTGGGCCCCCAATATGAGCATAGGTATAGCTTTTATGAATAAGATGTTAAAAAGCTATAAAGAACTTGCTAACCAGTTTGATTTTCAGATTGAAGAGTTTCATCACAATAAAAAAATAGACAAGCCAAGTGGCACCGGTATTTTGTTGCAGAACACACTTAAAGAAACAATTGGTAAAGATTTGCCAGAAGTTTTGTCTGTGCGTGGTGGCGGTATTTATGGTGTGCACAAAGTCTACGCTATGTCGGGTGATGAAGTGATTACGTTAGAGCATCAAGCCATTAACAGAGAGGTCTTTGCTCGTGGGGCCATTAACTGTGCCAAATGGTTGAAAGATAAGCCTGCTGGGCTTTATAAGATCGAAGATCTTTTGTCTTAATTAAAAATTTGATGGTGCATTAGCCAATGTGCTGAATGAAAAGAAGTTGATCACTGATTCAGTCAATTGGATAGCCTTTTTTTATATTTAAGATCGAAACACTCCGGAACACTTTGTTCCGATCATACTTGCCTAAAGGTTTTAAATTTTTTAGCCTTTATGTATGGAATTTAATTACAAGGATGAAATTAAATTAAATCTCTTAAAAAGGCAGAGCAATAATCCGAGCTACTCTTTGCGTGCCTATTCTCGCGATCTTGATGTGAGTTTAACTGCTTTGTCTAGCTTATTGGCGGGAAAGAGAAATCTCTCCATAAAAAATGCTATCAAGGTAGCTGAGAAGCTTAGCTTTAGCCCCTTGCAAACAAAGCTCATGTTACAAAGCCTCAGTGAAAAGAACATTGTGGGCTTAATTAAAGACAATGACCTTCTAAAAGAGGACGAATTCAATTTAATTGCCAACTGGTACTGCATGGCTTTGTTAACACTCATTCGCAACAATAAAACTAGAAACAACTCTAAAAAATTAGCTAAAAAGTTTGGCATTCAAGAACAACAGATCAAAGAAGCCTTGGGTCTACTTAAACGCCTAAATTTTATTGAAATCAAAGACGGTCTTATCAAAAGAAGAGTGAAAGATTTAACAACAAGTAATGACATTCCCTCTGAGGCTCTTCGCAAGTATCACAAAAGCAATTTACAATTGGCTCAAAAAAATTTAGAGGAAACTCATGTTAGCGAAAGACATATCGTGAATGTGAGTTTGACCTGTTCTCAGGATGAGCTTGCAAAAGCCAAAAAACTCATCGATGCGTTCAAACAAAATTTTGATAAAAAAATAGATAGCAAAAGCAAAGATCAAGTTTATAACTTGTCGATTCAATTTTTTCCAGCAAAAGATTTTCAGCCAAGGACGTTAAAATGAAGGTGTTACTTTTATTATTTGTATCCGCAATGACTTTTGGTCACAGCCATTTTGATAGCTTACAAGGGCATCAAGAGATTTTTACTACGACTAATTATAATACTGGGACATGGACTCCACACTTGGGTGATCATTTTGGTAATGGTGCAAGTTTTTCACAAAGTAATTTTAGCTATGCTTACCTGAATATGGAAAAAGCTTTAGAAAATTTATTAGAATATGAGGCTGTGAATTTAACAGTAGAAGAACGTGAACTCACTTTAAAAATTTTAGCTACTTTAAATATAGAATATGCAAGGAACCCTAAAATTCAACCTAGTAAAAATGGAGCTTATCCCTTCTTTAGACATAGCAATTGTTATAATAAAATTGCATGCACATTTTCAGAGGTGGGAAGCCTGATATTTATTAATATGACGTTGATTGAAAGACTAGAAGACAATCCGGGTGTCAGCTATATATCTTTTGCACGAGCTTCAGGGATCATCGCTCACGAACTGGGTCATCACCACGGCTATGGATATGAACACGAACAGTTTCTAACGGATTACGGCACAAAAGTATGGAAATCTTTAGGGCAAATGGGAGACTCTCACCGAATTCCCAACTTCAATCATCCTCATGTACTGAGTCGTTACCAAAACTTTCCAGAAATTCAACAAGCTTACGTAGGTTTGGTGGATACCAATGAAAAAGGCATAGAACTAAATATAGCTGAAACCATTGAAGATAAGTTTAAGTGCAAAAAATCAGATGAAAAATATCATGGCTTTACAGTGAATCAATTTTATTGGCACCCCAACAAAGTAAACAGTGGCCAGTTCGATCTTATCATTGATGTCACTCAGTACTGCACCAAAGAAGCTGAGTTCATCACTTACAAGTTTGAACAGCTGCGTGTGCTACCAAGAATTAGAAATAAAAAATTAATTAGCTTTGACTCTGAATATTTAAGTTGCAACGGAAGAGATAAGGCTTGTTTAAAACAACTAAATATTAACCCAAAAGAAAAAAATAATTTATTCCCCGATAAATAATTTTTTTTAATAACGAATGCTTCGCAAACAAGGATGTAAGAAGCAAAGGAGAAAATATGAAAAAAATAATTATAACAATAATGACATTATTTATAGCTAGCACAGCTCAATCTGAAAATATTTTCCAGAAATTAGTTCTAAAGACTAAGACAACTCAGTCAAAATTAATGAGTAAAAAAAATGAAGTAGAATTATCATTAAGTTTAAATGTTTACAAAAAGTGTGAAGATGAACTTTGTTTAATTTTTTCACCTATTTTCGGCTCACAAAAAATTCAATTAGAGGCTGAAAATGGCAACTGTGATTCTCTCTCAGAATCATGTGAAGTGTACCATTATAGAGGGTTTTGGTCAGATGTTGATTTGCTAGATGGTGTTAGATATATTGGAATAGTTAAAGTTGATAAGTACATTCAATCATTTGATGAAAATGGAAATGTACTTGCTGCAACATATTCTATAACTATAGAAATTTTAGGGAATGATGGAGTTGAAGCTTTGGTTGAATTGCATGATATTAAAGATATCAATAACTTTAATTCAATAACTTTGAAGACAATTCCAAAAAAATCATTGTTTGGTAGCTATTATGCAAGTTTGATTGTTGGCGATAAAAATAGTGGCAATACATCGCCAATACCTTGTGAAGAAACTGATTGTGACTTTTCAACGAAGCCATTAGCAAGAAAACAAACGACTCCATATAATTACAATGTCATTAAAGGGCTTGTAGAAACTTTATAAAAACAAATTAGAATTAATTTAAAAAATTTTATTCTATTAAAAATTATCAAACGCGGGAGAAATGTTCTCCCGCATTTGTGTTTTTAATTTCTCTATCAGTGATGAAGTTCATTTCATTTTAATCATAGCGTCCTTATCTTTATGAAAAGACAGTCCTTAGCTGTACTGAAATTAACAAAAATTTAAACCTGCGCTGATATCAAAAATTATATTTAGAGATAAAGTACAAAAAGCAGCCGAACTTGCCCTCCCAAAGTGAACAGCACCCACCCAATAGCGCATGAGGTCACAAAAGGTGGTCCGCACTTTTTTGCGACTCACCGTTTCGCAAAAAAGTGCGGACCACCTTTTGGTGACTTGGTTGGGGTTTGTGGTTATTGTAAGGGCTCTTTATTTCAATTAGAACGATGACGAGGTCCGGATTATGAATTTTTATATTGATTCTGCAGATATTGAAGAAATTAAAATCGCCAATGAGCGTGGCTGGGTTGACGGTGTAACAACCAACCCAACACTGGTTGCTAAAAGTGGTCGTCCTCATCATGAGGTGATTAAAGACATTTGCAGTGTTGTTGATGGCTATGTTTCTGCCGAAGTTCTGAGTATGGACACTGATGGTATGTTAAAAGAGGGCCGTGAGCTTGCGAAAATTCACGACAATGTTGTTGTTAAAATTCCAATGTGTGAAGACGGATTGGTTGCCGTTAAGAAATTTGCAGCTGAAGGAATTAAAACAAATGTGACTTTAGTGTTTTCACCCCTTCAAGCACTTTTAGTTGGTAAAGCAGGAGCCACTCTTTGTTCACCATTCGTTGGACGTCTTGATGACATTCACCATGACGGCATGGAGTTAATCAGTCAGTGCATGCAAATTTATGAAAATTATGACATTTCTACTCAGGTGCTAGTTGCGAGCATACGACACCCAATGCACATTTTAGAATCCGCTCTCATGGGTGCAGATGTAGTGACGGTGCCATTTAAAGTATTGAAGGGCCTTACCAAGCATCCACTTACAGACAAAGGTATTGCTCAGTTCTTAAAAGATGGTGAGAAGATTGTTCAGTAAGTTTATTTTTATAGTTTCGTTGGCTGGTTTATTATCATCATGCGCCACCTCTGGGGTGCAAATGAAAGACATCAACCAGCCAGTTAAGCTACTACAAAGCGCCATTTACAACGCCTTACCAAATGGCAAGCCTAAAGTCGATAAAACCAAAAGACGATTTGTATCACAACCTTATCTTGTGAAAGGTGGGTTGTTCATACCAATTTCAAATAGCCGTATTTACTACGTTTCTAATGTTGAAATTCTTGGAGATCGTAGACCTTACACCATTTATATTGAAAGCCTACGTATGATCCGAGATGGTAACCAGTTTGCTGTGTCAGGCAAAGACAAAGTGCTTAGCCAAACAGTTGCTAACGCCATTCAAAAAGAGCTAACCAAACGTCTTAAGAATACTGATATTATTGACGATTTTAGAGTCTTTTAAATAAAATATATATAACTTAACTCCATGGATGGACCTTGATTTGAGCGCACGCACTTTTATCAAAAATTTATACAAATACAAAGCTTTGCAATTTGTCTTAGTTGCGAGTTTGTTTTTTAGTTACCAAAGTGTAGAGCTTGAAAATATTTACTTCACAAAAAATCCAATCACATTAACAACAGAACAAAACTCACCAGCTTATGCTGCACTCGAAGATAGCCATCAAAATTACACTATGTATTTTATGAGATCCCCGGGGCTTGAGTATGAAGACGTGCCATTGCAGTGGGGTGAAAACAAAAATTTGTGGGTTCTACAAAATAGTCAGTTCATGAAGTACACCCAACAGGCGCAAGAATTAAACCCGATTAGCATCAATACGTCGAAAGTAAAAAAAGAAATCATTGCTAAAGACCCTCTCATGCGCGTGCTCGAACCACCGGCTGAAGCCATAGCCGACAGTCAAATTGCAATAAAAAGAATCGAAGACAGCGAGATTAATCCAGAACGAGTGGCAATGGCTAACGCCTTGATGATAGGTGCACAAGAATCTGAAACAGATAACAATTACACAATGGACCAGTTAGCCTCTCAAGGCATTGACCTTGATGAGATCATAGAAAATAACAAGGGTAACGTTTATCAAGGTCAGCAAAATATTCTAATCACTGGCAATCAAACAAAACCGTTAAACGCAAATAACCACTTCTTAGGACAGTTTGCTGCTAACGATAAGCAGCCTAAAACGGATAAAGATTATAAAAAACATTTTAAAAACTACATGATGCGCGGAAAAATAGATCTGAGTGCATTGGGTGAGATTTCTTTTGTTGATCACAACAAAGTTGTTATCTATAGACAGGTTGATGGTGAACCAGCTGAAAAAGCTTTTGTTGACCTAAATAAAAATTATTACGAAATTCATGTCAACGAAATGACTGGTTATCTTATAGCTGAAGCTTACGATGACAAGAATCAGTTGGTTGGCTTTAAGCAAGTAGATTTACTGGCTAAGGACATGACGAGCATTGATTTGAGAGACGTTATCGTGAAACAAAACTTAAAGTTACAGTCCTCAGAAGAGTTATTGAAAATTAAAGCGCTATCAGGCTACACAACCACACAATACGATGTGCCCTTGCAAGATGCTCCTATCAGCGGAGGGCTTGTGACGGATAAAGTGATGGTATCAGCTCAAATAGATGGTCTTGATGAGCGCTTAGAGCTTGATAAAAACTTTGAGATTACCTCTGATATGTTCACGAAAAACTCAAATATGCTTATAAAACTGGAGGCTAAAAATCATTGGGGCTCCCTTGCCATAGGCTTAGGACATAGCGTTCAAAAAATGCGTTTGTATAAAAACACGCTCGTAGAAGCTTTGCTTGATAACTATAAAGAAAGTCATGATGGTTATGGTGTTGTTTGGGGTCGAGTTGTCGATGAAAACGGACAACCTATTAAAGGTGCTAAAGTTGAAATAGCTGGAGATCTTGCAAAAGGCCCTTTTTATTTCAATGAAGCTCACCTCGTTGATTACCAACGTCAGACTACAGGTTATGACGGTTTGTTTGCCTTTGTAAAAGTAATTCCTGGCCTTCAGGCTACAAGGGCCACCATTGATGGCAAAGATTTGCCAGTAGAACTCACAGTTGTGGATGATCAAATGGTCTCTTATGTTGAGATTAGAAGTGGTGTGAAAAAGCACATCTCCGTTGAAAGTTTTAATCCCATCACTAAAAACAATATCGACACTTCATATAAGTTGATTGGTTCAGATAAAATTTACGACACCTACTCTGATAATGAAAACATTGAACTTTGGAGCGGTCAAAAAGGGGTGACGTTACTTGAGTCAGACCCTGGAGAAGGTTTTGAGCTCACTAGGCACTTTATCGATCGACAAAAAAACCATCATAAAATACCTGTAGTATCAACCGTCTGGTTGAACTCCTTATTTGAACAAAAATCAATTCGACCTGATTCTCAAAAAGGAGTATTGGTTGGATATGTCATGGGTGATGATTTTGAAGTGTTCACAAATGCAGATTTAGATGGATGGTCTTCTCGCAATATTATTTATTTTGATGAAAAGGGGCGTGCCCTTCATAAAAACATAGGACGAGCAGGCGGTGGATTTGTAATGTATGACCTTCCAGAGTCTTTGTCCTCGTTATCAATACTTTCTAAAAATACCAATAAAGTCTACACAAGTTTGATTTTGTCTGATCGTGATTTTGTATCTGTAGCATTGCCAAAATTCTTTGATTAAAAGCTGAATTTATAAAAGAGAAAAAACTAAGTGCCTTTTTTGATTTTTTTTCCGGTGTAATCCACTAAATAGATATTTTTATCTAATAACTTTTTACTTGAACCTTTGGGTAAGTAGAGAGTGAAGTTGCGAGGAACTATGGTTGAGAGTTTCACTCGACGTCTCAGGTCTAAATTGATCTCTTTTATTTTCTTTAGACTGAGACCTGTTTTGTGAACGATGTACCTAAAAGAAGTGCTGCGTTTGATTTTAATTTTTTCTAGGACGAGTGGCTTTGGCTGCTTGATTTTAAAAATATCATCGGCATAGGATTTTACATAGAGAGCTGCAAGAAAGCTTGCATAAAAGTTGGAAGAAGCAAAACCAAAAGCACCTCGTTTATGATTATTAATAAGTACAAACGGATCCTTCGTTTTAGCTCTCCTCATAGCTCGTCTTAAATTCCCAGCCCCATTGTTGTATGCAGTGATCGCTAGGGGCCAATTTTTAAACTGACCATAATTAAAATTTAATAGTTTTGCGGCAATTAAAGTGGCTTTGTAAGGTGAGTTTCGCTCATCAAAATTTCGATTCACTATTCCGTACTGTCGACCCGTAGGCTTCATGATTTGCCAAATTCCACTAGCGCCAACTTTACTTCTAGCTTCAACATCGAAGTTACTTTCCAGCAAAGGAAGGGCTGTGATCTCTTGAGGAATGCCTTTGCGTTTAAAAATTTCATTTAAAAAAGGCTCATAAAGATGGCTGTTTTCAAGCCCAACAGTGAAATGATCTTTCAAACCGTTTTGTGATCGTACTTTTTTCCTTGCGATCCATAGTTGTTTTTTAAAATTTTTATCAATGGTTTGAATTTGTTTTAAGATAGCAAATTCTTTTTTATTGAGCTTGGTAAACTTTTTAAGTCGTGCGAGCTTATTTAAAATTTTTCTAATATCGTTTTTATGTTTGCGGACAAGTTTTTTGGCTTCTTTTTTTGCTTTGAATTTATTTTTATATTTTTTGAATATATGAGATGTATCCACAATGTCATACACAAGCCAAGGATAAGCGCTATGATGAATCACGTGTTGTTTTGTGGTAAAAGCAGTATAAATCTCAAACCAAAAATTCACTCTTGTTTTTATTGAGTCTGGAACTTCAAATGTTTGTGATATTTTATTAGAAGGATCTTCTAAAAATTTAGATGTCTTGATTTGAGACATCATATTTTTTGCGTATGTTGTTTGAGCACACAGAGTTAATAATAGTGAAAGAAAAATTGCCCGAACCATACAACAAATAAAGCAATTGCCGTGCCAGCTATGCTATCCAGGCCATTGATTTCACTGTCTAAAAAATGGAAAGAGTTCAAGAAAATGACAATTTGAATAGATAATTTAATTCTTAAAAAAAGATATTAGGCTACTCTACAGGTACATCAATCTTTTTTAAGAGTTTTACACATAATTTTCTAAATAAAACTTAAAACATTTTTTAAATAAGAACTTAAAAGAGCTTATGAAGATATCTTAAAGAATTCGATCTATGAGACTAGTTACGTTTATGGCATTTTCAAGTTAATAAATTAATCATGAGTATTAAAAATATAGCTGTTTAAGATTTCTACCAAATACAAGACAATTCATTTTATTATGGGAGTTTTCTTTAATCTAGTCATCTTGGTGTTTATTTGATTGTCTCAATACGAGAAAAAAGGTCTTTTATTTAAAACAATTAGTTATTTAAAGATATAGTAAATTATGCGGCTAAGTTTTTTGGGGAAATTTGCAGCATTAACTTTAATGCTGCCCATATTGTTCTTATTCAACAACTGCACAGCAAGCTTTGAATCAAACTTTAATGAAGAGCAAATTACTGAGTTCCAAGCCCCATTTACTATCGGTGATTCAACTACCAATCAAAAACTATCTTGTAACGAAAATATTGATTATCAAAAGATATTTAAAAATAATGTTGGTGTCTTAACTAAACAACAATATGACAACTCTATTCAAACCATATTTGCAATCAATTTTAGTTCCAGTTTCAAGCCAGAATTCTTCGCTAATAGCTTTCGCACTCATTTACAGAATAGAACTGCTAGTTTTGAATACACAGATGGCATTTTTGAAAATGCAAAACGAGTGATAGATAGCATCGAGAATTCGAACCACAAAAATAAAATTTTCTTTTGCAGTGATAATCAAACAAACTCTTGTTTAAGCAACTTTATAAATAAATACGGACAACTCATTTGGAGACGTCCACTGACTAACACAGAGCAAAGCGCTCTCATTAAAAACTCACAGGTTTTAGCGGATCAGGTAAAGGCGGCTGATGGTTCATGGGGTGATATTTATAAAACAAGTCTGTATTTACTTCTTACCTCTCCCAAATTTATCTATCATCAGGTCGGTGTTAGTAATTCTGGATTGATATCTCGTCTTAATGATTTTGATATGGCAAGTAAGCTATCCTTCTTCATCTGGGGAAGTGGTCCTGACGAAGAGTTGTTAAGTCTTGCGGCTAGCAATAGCCTAACAAAAAATATTGATAGTCAAATTGACCGATTGATAGCGAGCGAAAGATCAAAATACCTCGCTAATGAACTGAGCCAAAATTGGTTGAAGTTAGGCTTTATAAATAATAACCCACAAGATTATCAACATGCCAAGTACAATAACATTCAGATTAAGAATGCATTGATTCAACAAGTTGATTTATTTTTGCATGATTTGATTCAAAATGATCGTCCGCTCAGTGACATGTTTCTTTCTCGAGATATGTTCCATAACCAAATCACTAAAGATTTATATGCGATCAATGATGCTGGCTTAAATTCGACCAACTTTAATAGAGCACTGACGTCTGTGGCAAAACTGAGTGGACTTGGCTTGTTTGCTCACATGGGTTTAAACAGTGCCATATCATCGGGAACGGATTACAGCATTTTTCACCGTGGTCCTTGGGTTTTAGATAATTTACTTTGCTTCAATCTTCCTGGTCCACCATCAGGTGTTTCTTTGGATGGAGCCGCTCAGGAGTTTTCAAGTCTTACAGACGCATTGAAAGCTCATGCTGACACTGAGACCTCCTGTGCTGGTTGTCACGTTTACACAGACCCCCTAGGAGCCGCCTTAGAAAATTTTGATTCTTTAGGTAGGTATAGAGAGCGTTACACACTAAAAAATAGTCTCATTAAATACGAATACAATACCTATGATGGTTACAATATTACAAGTGCTCAGGATCTAAGTCGTTACATAGCTAATTATAAAAAGGAAGATATGCAGTCTTGTTTTAGTTCTCAGTTGCTTAATATTTCTATGATGACGTCATTCCAAGAAAAAGATGGTCAATGCTATGCTAAAAACTTTGCGACAACTGCTGCAAGTAACGGTGAGATGACTTTTAAACAGTTGATTAAATCCATTGTAAAGAGTGATTTGTTTTTATCAGCTGTGAGAGGAAATTAAGATGAGACTCAAGAAGTATTTAAAACAACAAAAAGAGCTCAACAGACGTTCCTTCCTTGTAGGTGCCGGGACTTTGATTGGCTTACCTTTTCTAGAGTCTCTTCATTTTTCAAAATTGACTCATGCTCAAAATCAACAAAGTCAACTTAGAGTTCTTTTTGGTTTAATGGACAATGGTTTGTTTAAGCACAATAGTGCAACGCGAGTGCATCCAGAAGTTATGAGCATTATTGATGAGGTTAAAAATCATCGAAATGTCTTTTACAATTTGAACAATAGTTTTAAGGCTCCTGACAAGGTCATACATTATAGCTCAGCTGGGTGTTTTGCAACTGGCGTTGAAAACAGAGAAAGAAACTATGGTAATGCTTCTTCTTTTGATCAACAAGCTAAGGTTTTTACAAGTAGCGGTTCAAAAAGAAGCTCTATTAGTATTTTAACAGCGAATAGCTATTTAACATCACCTTTTACAGCATCAATTCTCAATGGGAAAATTCAAAGTGCAACGTTTGACATTCAAAAGATCTACGACAGTCTTATTTTTGATGTTGGCAGCATAGTGGGGGCGACGCCTGCTAAACCAGATCTACTAAAGTTATTGAAAAAAGGAACGCTTCATCATTTTGTTGATAGTATCAATGAGATTAAAAGAAAAGTTTCCAGTGAAGATAAAAAAGTCTTAGAAAATCATCTTGCTCAAATAGATGATTTAGACCGTTCGTTGCGAGATATCAGAACGGATGATATCAAAAACAGTTGTGAAAAAATTGATCGACCAAGAACAAACAGTATGCACTTGGGTGATAGGCACAAGCATCTGATCGACATTATTGCTATGGCATTTATTTGTCAGTCCACCAATGTGATCAGTTTATCATTGAATGATGGCCGAAGAGGGGCTTTAAATTACCACACGTTTTTGCCTAAATTTAAGCCGCTTTATGATAAAATTAAAAATGCCAGTCACGGTGGAGATGGTGGTTATGGCAATCCGAGCCACCACCAATTGTCCCATTTTGGTAATGTAGCCTCTGCTGCAAAAATCAGCGAGGCTGAAGTCTTAGCTGGCGCACGAGAAATTGATAAATTCAGAGTTCGACTGTTTGTTGATATTGCTAAAAAATTACAACAAGTCAGAGATGCCAATGGTAAAACAGTTTTAGAAAATTCACTTATTTATTTTGGTGGCGACTTGGGAGATGCAAGAACTCATAAAGGCAATGAACTACCGATGTTCTCTATCGGTAGTGCCGGTGGTAGAATCCAAACAAACACAGTTAAAAATATGTCTAATAAAAAGCTTTCTAGTTTACACAAATCTTTGTTGCAAGCACTTGGAAGTAAAATTGAAACATTTGGTGACAGTGGGACTGGTGGCGTGCAAGTGTCAGATGTGGCTGCGTAAGCTTAAAGTCATATTTTAACATCTTGTTTTGTTCTTCTACATAAGGTCAAAAAACGGACTTATTTTATAGAGATTATTCTTGGAGAAAGTCTTTAATTATTGCTATCCTTAAGGCGCTATGAAAGATTTCTCAGATGCCACCTATACAGCCATAATCAGTGACCTTCATTTGTGCGAAGGCGAGCCTGTTAATAAAAAACATCCACTCTGGAAGAAGTACAAAACGGAGGAGTTTTTCTTTGATGAAGAATTTGCTGATTTTTTAATAGCTATAGAGAAAGAAGCGGGCGATGACAAAGTAGAACTTATAATGAATGGTGATATTTTTGATTTTGATAGTGTTACTGCGATTCCAACTCATCCTATTTTTCGTGTGTCCTGGTTAGAGAAAAGAAGAGGTCTTAACCCACAACAAGCCAAATCAACTTACAAGATGAATCATATTTTGAGTTTTCATAAAAAGTGGGTGCAAGCTTTGAGGGAATTCATTATGCGTGGCCATCGAGTGGTTGTGATCATTGGCAACCATGATTTGGAGCTTCATTTTCCCGATGTAAAACGTGCCTTTCTCAACCACTTAGCTTTGCCTAAAGAATTTAATGATAATCTGCGATTTAACGATTGGTTCTATATTAGCAACAAAGATACTCTCATTGAACACGGTAATCAGTATGACCCTTACTGTGTGATCGAAGACCCAACGGCTCCATTCATTCGTCGCTTTAATCTCATTGAGGTCAAAGTGCCTTTTGGCAATATGGCCACACGTTATATGATTAACGGCATGGGTTTTTTTAACCCACACGACGATCGCAACTATGTGATGTCTGCTGGACAGTATATAAAGTTTTTTCTTAAGTACATGTTGCGAGCACAGCCTTTGTTAGTGTTTTCATGGCTGTGGGGTTCAGTGATCATTTTGTTTAAGTCATTCATTAATCGATTGCGACCTAAAGTGAAAGATCCATTCAATATTGAAGATAACTTTAGCTACATTGCCAAAAAGTCAAATGCCACACCTAGAATGGTGCGCGAGTTGAAAGAATTATTTATAGATCCTGCTGCCAGTAATCCTATTTTAATTTTAAAAGAACTTTGGTTGGACCGTGCATTTTTAATTTTCATTACCTTGTTTATTTTATTGCAGGTGTTTTTCATTATCGAACAAGCTTATGACATCTCATTGTTTTGGATGTTCATTCCCATTTTATTATTCTTCCCATTTTTTATGTTTTATTCAGCCTCTGTGGTTTCTAATGTGAGCTTATTTAAAGAACCAAGCGAACGTATTTTAAGTGCACAGGGTTTAATCGCCGGTGTCAGTCGCATTGTTTATGGGCACACTCACGATGCTCTTCACCAAATGATTGGCCCGATTGAGCATCTCAATAGCGGTACTTGGTCTCCTGCATTTTTAGACGTGGAGTGCACTCAAAAAGTGGGTAAAAAAACCTTTGTATGGATTCGCCCAAATAAAGAAGGCGGCCGTGATGCTGAATTGCTTTACTTTGCCGATGACGGGATTAAATCTTACGGTTCATAAATTATAAAAATCTAATTATTTTAATGATTTATGAGCCGTTAATGACCCTTTGGAGGGTTTCATTAGATGATGCTCATAAAATTGTAAAGCCTAGATTGTTTTTATGTAAAAATTTGTGAACCTAAACTTTGTAGTGACTAGAATTCTGGGCTCTATCCCCTTGCTTTTACTAAAAAAGAAATAATTACAGATCAAAATAAACCAACGCAGGGCTTAAATGGCCTTAATTTTTATTTGAGAATCAAATTATCTGGGTTAGGGTCAAAGATAGCTATTTTTACTAATTGAATAGGAGGCTACACAATGGCTGAAGTTTTAGTCGTAACAAGCAAAGTTAAAAAGTATATTAAAGAAAAAGGTGGATGTAACACGTCTTCAGAGACTGTAAAAGTTTTGAGTGATGCAGTTGAAAGACTTTGTGAAAAAGGCATTCAAAGTGCTAAGTCTGATGGCCGTAAAACGGTTATGGATAGAGATATCATCATCGATCACATCTAATCAAAAAGTGATTGAAAACTCCTCATAACTTCAATTCAATAGAAATTAGATATGAGCGAAATTTAAAAATCGAAATCAATCGAGCATGGCTAAAAATTGCTCGATTGATAAGACTTTGACGCCGAGATCCTCGGCTTTTTTTAATTTTGAGCCAGCAGCTTCTCCTGCAATTAAATAATCTGTATTTTTACTCACGCTCCCTGGTGAGCTACCACCATTCACTTCAATGGTTTTTTTCAAATCACTGCGTTTGTAATTATCAAAGCTTCCTGTGATAACAAACTTTAGCCCTTTTAACTTTTTAGAGGCATTAGTGACATCACTCTTTGCGATCTTAACACCATTTTTAAGCAAGTTCTGAACTTCCTTAACGAAGTCTTTATTGCTCAAACTTGAAGTGATGGAGCTTGCTACTTTGGGTCCAATATCATTGAGAGCCAACAGGTCTTCTTCGGTGGCTTTTAAAAACGATGGCACGTCTTGATAATAATTGGCTAAGGTTTTAGCCGTTTGCTCACCGACAAAACGAATTCCAAGGGCATAAATAAAACGGCTAAGCTCTGGCTGTCGGCTGGCATCGATGCTTTTAATAATATTGTTGGCCGATTTTTCACCTTGTCGCTCCAAGGGAAGAATGTCTTCTTTTTTAAGTGTGTATATATCAGAAAAAGTTTTCACTAACCCTTCGGTCCAAAGTTGTTTGGTGATTTGCTCTCCGAGCTTATCAATGTTCATGGCTTTTTTACTGACAAAATGTTTAAGGGACTCCTTCACAACAGCGGGGCAAAAAAGGTTTGGGCAACGATAAACAGCTTCGTCTTCATTTTTTTCAGCCTTGGTTCCACACACGGGGCATTTTTGGGGAAACTCATAAGCAACAGATGACTTTTTTCTTTTCTTTAAGACAACTTCCACAACCTCTGGAATAACATCACCAGCTCTTTGCACCACAACGGTGTCGCCGATGCGCACGTCTTTACGAGCAATTTCACTTTCGTTATGAAGAGTGGCGTTGGTGATGGTCACGCCCCCCACAAATACAGGTTCCATAATTGCCACAGGCGTGAGTGCGCCAGTTCGACCCACTTGTAACACAATATCTTTAATGACTGTGGTTTCTTGTTTTGGTTTGTACTTGGCAGCCGTTGCCCAGCGCGGGCTTCTGGCGACAAAGCCAAGTTCTTGCTGTAGCTGGAAGGAGTTCACTTTCATGACCATGCCGTCGATTTCAAACTCGAGTTGATCGCGCACACTTTCGATGAAGTGGTAGTGTGCCACTGCCTCTTCTGCGTTTTTACATTTTTTAATGATTGCAGATTTTTTAATTTTTTTTGCAATTAAATTTGGGATTTTTAATTGGTTGACGGCCTCTAAGAATTGATAGTGAGAGTCGGCACCGTGACCGTCAATCACTCCTGGGGCGTAGGCGTAAAAACGCAATGGGCGGGTGGCAGCCACTCGAGAATCGAGTTGTCTTAACGTTCCAGCGGCGGCATTGCGAGGATTGGAAAAGGTTTCAAGCCCTTGACTCAGTTGCCCCTCATTGAGTGATTCAAAGTCACTTTTGTGTAAGAGCACTTCCCCGCGCAGTTCAAAAACGTCTGGCACGGCCCCGGCATCAATTTTTAATGGAATGGTCTTAATAGTTTTGGTGTTCAGTGTGACATCTTCGCCAGTAGTTCCATCCCCGCGAGTGATGGCTTTGGTGAGCAAGCCTTTTTCATAAACTAATTCAAGAGCTAAACCATCAAGTTTTGGCTCGCAAATGAACTCTACGTCTTCATCTGAATTTAAAAATTTTTTGATGCGCTCATCAAAGGCTAAGATATCATCTGGAGAGTAACTGTTTTGCAGTGATAGCATAGGTGTGCGATGTTTAACTTTACTGAACTTATCTAAAGGCGTTGAACCGGCGCGCTGACTTGGCGAAGTTTCGGTAACAAGCTCAGGGTGCTTGGATTCGAGCTCTAAGAGTTCATTGAAAAGTTGGTCGAACTGGTAATCACTGATGGTTGGTTTATCCAGTGAGTGATAGTTGTAATTGTGCTGTTCAATTTCTATGGATAATTTTTTATGCTTTTCTTTGTAGTTCAACAGCTAGACCTCGGTTTTTTTGTCCGTTTGTGAAAGATTCAACGAGGGTCTAATATTAAAAAAATGAGCGAAACTCTTAGCGACCCTGAGAATAGTTATATAAAGCCAGTTGAGGATGTTCAATATTGTGAAAAGCTTTCACGCAGCTAGACATAATCGCTTTTTTGATCTTAAAATGTATGGACAAAATTTAAGCAAAAGTTTATCCCTTTGGGAGTCCTTAGAGAGTCTCTTTGGGCAGTTTATTTAAACCACATCGATCATTCTTAAAAGGTGAATTATGGACATTGAAAACGTGGCGTCTCTTGCGAGATTGCAACTCTCTGAAGATGAAAAAATTAAATTCAAAGAACAAATGGGATCCATTCTTAATTACTTTGAAGATCTTAAAGATGTGAATACTGAAGGAGTGGAGGCTTTAGTGACTCCCACAGACATAAACAAAGACTATCGAAAAGATGGTTCTGTTTCTTGGGACAAAGCCAGCGATGCACTAGAAATTGCTCCACTTAAAAAAGGCAACTTGTTTCAAGTGCCACCGGTTGTATAGGACACCTTATGAAAGATTTAACTCAATTGACCGCTAAAGAAATAAATTCAGGAATTAAAAACAAACAATTCAAAGCTAGCGAAGTAATGTCGAGCTTTTTAGAGCAGATCGATGCTAAAGACAAAGAGCTCAATGCATTCATAACATTGAATGACAAAGCAATGGACCTTGCCAATGCCGTGGATAATAAAATAGCAAGTGGCGAAGACATTGGTGCTCTCGGTGGTGTGCCCATTGCGATCAAAGACATGCTTTGTACTGAAGGTTTAAAAACCACTGCTGGCTCAAAGATGTTAGAAAACTTCATACCACCTTATTCAGCGACAGTTGTTAATAAGCTTGAACAAAGTGGTGCAATCGTTATTGGTAAATGCAATCAAGATGAATTTGCTATGGGTTCGAGTAATGAGACCTCTTATTATGGAAATTGCAAAAACCCTTGGAACACCGATTATGTACCTGGTGGATCGAGTGGTGGCTCAGCAGTTGCAGTGGCAGCAAGTATGGCACCAATTTCTATTGGAACTGATACGGGAGGCTCTATCAGGCAGCCAGCCAATTTTTGTGGCGTGGTTGGTGTGAAGCCAACTTACGGGCGAGTGAGCCGTTATGGCATCATTGCATTTGCTTCCAGCCTTGATCAGGCGGGCCCTTTTTCTAAAACCATTGAAGATTCTGCGATGGTGCTTGAATCCATTTGCGGTGAAGATCCATTTGATGCCACAAGTTCAGCAAACACGGATTTATCATTTGTAAGTTCACTCAATAACGACCTTAAAGGTCTAAAAGTTGGTTTGCCGAAAGAATACTCCGACGGAGAAATAGACGGTGAGGTTGCAGCAGCTGTTGAGACCGCCAAAAAACAATTGGCTGACCTCGGTTGTGAGTTCGTTGAAGTGAGTTTGCCTTACACCAAATATGCCGTGCCAATTTACTACATCATTGCAACGAGTGAAGCTTCGAGTAACTTAGCTAGATACGATGGTGTGCGCTTTGGCCACAGAGCTGACTTTAAAGATAAACCGGCAGCTGATCTGTTAGATTTTTACTCCAGAAACAGAGGTGAAGGTTTTGGAACTGAAGTCAAACGCAGAATCACGTTGGGGACTTTTACACTTTCCAGTGGTTATTATGATGCTTATTACAATAAAGCTTGCCAAGTGCGCCGCTTGCTCCAACAAAACTTCACGGACACTTTCAAGCAGTGTGATGTTTTGTTAAGCCCAGTGACGGCAACTCCTGCATTTAAAATAGGTGAAAGAATCGCAGATCCGATCACTATGTATAAGAATGATATTTTCACAACATCAACTAACCTTGCTGGCCTTCCTGGCTTAAGTCTACCTGTAGCGTTGCACAGTAATGGTTTACCAGTAGGAGTGCAGTTGACAGCGGGAGCCTTTCAAGAGTCACACTTGCTCAACATTGCTCACAAATTAGAACAGTCCATAGGTTTTAAAGGAGAGATCCACTCATGATTGGAGATTGGAAACCAGTAATCGGTTTAGAGATACACGCACAATTAAACACTGAAAGTAAAATGTTTTCAAACGACTCAACGGCCTTTGGGCAAGGTGATAACGCCAATATATCACCTGTCTCCTTAGGTTTGCCGGGTGCATTGCCAGTGGTAAATAAAAAAGCCATTGAAAACTCCATCAAAACTGGTCTTGCCTTGAACTGTAAAATTAGAGGCACTTCGGTTTTTGCCAGGAAAAATTACTTTTATCCTGATTTACCTAAAGGCTATCAAATATCACAATTTGATAAGCCGTTGTGTGAAGAAGGTTATGTTGAGTTTCATATTAATGACCAAGTGAAGAGAGTGGGTATTACTCGTGCTCATATGGAAGAAGATGCTGGCAAGTCGACTCACCATGGTGACTACAGTTTAATTAACTTAAACCGCGCTGGTGTACCGTTACTAGAGATTGTTTCTGAGCCAGAAATTGAAACACCTGCAGAAGCGGCTGAGTATGCAAGAACCGTCAGACAAATCTTAAGATTTTTAGATGTGTGTGATGGCAACCTTGAAGAGGGATCATTACGTTGTGATTGTAACGTCAGTGTGATGAAAAAAGACGCCACAGAGTTTGGCACCAAAGTGGAAATAAAAAACATCAACTCATTTCGCTTTGTTGAAAAGGCCATCGATTACGAAATCAAAAGACAGATAGAAGTGATTGAGTCCGGTGGTGAGATCATGCAGGAAACGAGATTATTTGATTCCACAAAAAACAAAACTTACTCCATGCGTAAGAAAGAACAAGCCCACGACTACAGATACTTTCCGGACCCAGATTTATTGCCTGTGCAAGTTTCAGATGAATGGGTGAGTGAAATTAAAAGTACACTTCCAGAATTACCACGCGACATGGCTAAGAGGTTCCAGCAAGATTATGGTTTGCCAGAGTATGATGCCTCTGTATTAACTCAAGAAAAGTCGTTAGCTCAGTATTTTGAACAAGCGGCTAAAGAAAGCAGTAACGCTAAGGCAGCTTCAAACTGGGTGATGGTGGAGTTACAGCGCGAACTCAATGATAAAAAAATAGATATCGAAAATTCACCCATTTCTGCGAGTCGCTTGGCGCAGTTGATTCAATTGATCGACAAAAAAGTAATCTCAGGAAAGATTGCCAAAAAAGTTTTTGCCTTCATGTTAGAGGACGATAAGAACCCTGAAGACATCGTGAAAGAAAAAAACCTTGTGCAAATAACGGACGAGTCAGCCTTAGAAAAAATGGTAGATGAGATCATTGCCAGCAACCCAGGCCAAGTCGAGCAGTATAAAGCTGGTAAAACAAAGTTGTTTGGATTTTTTGTTGGGCAAGCAATGAAAGCATCCAAAGGACAAGGAAATCCTGAAATCATTAACAAGCTTTTAAAAAGCAAGTTAGGTTAAATGAAAGTTGCGTCTCTTGATTTAGGCTCAAACAGCTTTTTGCTTTTGATAGCTGAGGTCAGTAACGGTAAAATAGTTAAGGTTTATCACGACGAGCAAAAAGTCACGCGCTTGGCTCAAGGTGTTCACGTGAGTAGAGAGTTTCATCCTGAGGCCTTGCAAAGAGCTAGAGCGTGTTTTTCCTATTACCAAAAAATCATTCAAGAAAATAACGTTGAAAAGATTCAAGCAGTTTCAACTAGCGCTGCAAGAGATGTTAAAAATAAGGAAGAGTTTTTTGCCATTGGTAATGAGTTTGGCATACCTATAGAAATTATCAGTGGTCCGAAAGAGGCAGAGCTCACTTACCATGGAACTATCGAAGATGATCAAAGCTCAGCTGCGATCATAGATGTGGGTGGGGGTTCTACTGAGATCATTGGTAAAGAAGAGGGGGCTGTTAAGGGATGGAGCCTCGATATAGGCAGTGTCCGTTTGGCAGAAATATTTAACGCTTTTGATAAAGTAAATGATGAAACTCTAGATAAAATAGATAACTATATAAAAACAGAAATTCTAAAAAACCAAGAAAAGTTACCAAAAATAACTGAAGCCATCGCCGTGGCAGGAACGCCAACAACTCTTGCTTGCTTGATTCAAAAAATCCAATTTACAAAAGAAAAAATCCATGGCTTTGAAATCACAAGCTGTGAATTAACCAAACAACGAGAAAACCTTGCAAATATGACGTTAGAAGAGCGAAAATCACTAACGGGCATTCATCCCAAGCGCGCTGACGTTTTAGTTTGTGGCACAAGCATATTAAAAAATATATGCGATCACTTCTCATTACAAAAAATCAAAGTCTCCTGCGGAGGAGTCCGCTACGGACTGGCCAAGCAACTTTCAAAATAATGTCATCCTGAGCTCCAGAAAAACAGTTCCTCTATAATGCTCAAAAGAAGTGACAAAGTGATTAATTCAGATCATGCTTAAGGTATGAAAATATTGACACTATTGATGCTCATCACTTTTTCTTTTTCAGCAAGCTCAGCCTATCTCATTGAAGATCATTTAAAATTATTATCAAGTCGTAAACGTGCAAAGAAATGGACGTTAAAAGATTTTGTAACAGGTAAGAAAAAAGCACGAACTTTACCAAAAGTGAATGTGACTCCTAAAAATATTAAAGAAAACCCAAAGTCAGAACTTTCACTAGGTGTTGAGTACGGAAACTTGGATGTAGATACAGATGGTGTTGAGGACTCGAACCAAGTATTTAGAGGAAGCTTAACTGCTTTTGTTCGTTTTGTCGGTGTACTGGGTAATTTTTATTTGAATGAAGACCCTTTTGAAAATCACGGTGATTTGTCATTAGCCCTTCGCTTGGCAGGTAACTCACAACAAAGCACACACTTAATGCTTTTTTATGGGATCAATAGAACAAAAGAACTGGATAGCGGGACTTTAACCAATATTGAAAACCACATTTGGGGAGGGGAGCTCGTGCTTTACTTTTTGGATGCATTTGCTGGCTCTTATAAGTTAACCAACATGGAAGAAAACAGAGAGGACAATGTTCTTTTGAGACGTTCAGGTCGCCGCCATGAAATCAGAGCCTTTTTAGACTTTCAATACATGAGGCTTTTTGGTTCCCACATTTTAGAAATCTTAGAATTTCAAAACACCACATTTGCTCGAAGAGAATCCCGCGGTATCATGGGGGGTGTTTCGATCTTTTTTTAAGTCTCATATTATTTTGTTTTTGATGACTGGCTTAGCTTTTGCAAACGCAATATAGTCTGTACTTTAAAAGTTATTGATTTGGGAGCCATTAGTGAAAGAGAAAATTTTTCACAGAGTGTATAAAACTTTGTCTATAAGCTTATGTTTTCTAATGGCAATCCCTATAGGAGAATATTGCTTTGCTACAGATGGAAATAAAGCAAACCAGACAGACAGTAGCTCTGTAGCTTGTGCTATGAGTGTTCCAGAAAACACTAGTCATATAGTTTATTTAGATACCAATTCAGCAACTGAAGATAATGAACTTTTCTACACTTTTTCTGATATGCAAACTATTTTAGGTCAAAGGCCACAAGATTATATTTTTCCAGTACGAGATGAAGATAATTTTATAAATTTTAGATTTCCGAACGTTGTTAAAGATAGGTCGGTAAATCATCCTAGGATTATAAACACACCACTGATAGAAGGTTCTTCTGAATTGGCCTCAGCAATAGATTTATCATGGGATATGAATGTTTCTGTTAATGGTGCCAGTTTATTGTTTGGTGTTTTTTTGCCAACAGCTTATTTTGGTCCTCGACATAAGGATACGAATTATGTTTTTAGTTCAAGTTCGGATGTTGAACATGACCTTGATAGCCGCCCTTATGGCATTTTACAATCGACCGGTTTAACCTTGCATACTTCTGGGTATAGAGAATTAATGATATCTCGTTATTTAGAGTATGCTAAAAAAAGAGGAAATAAAAATATATTGTATCGTGTGCAGCCGAAGACAGATCATTGGTCACTCATGTTTAGGCAGAGTGATAATAATGAACAGAGGTTGACTATTTTTAATAAATATAAACAGTACCTAACTAAAAAACTAGAGGAACAAAATGAAAGTGCAGTTTATTTGAGTGACTTAGTTAATTTGCGAGATCCAACATTGGCTAACTTTGAAAAGCTTGAAGAGCTTGCTTCTCGATTATCTTTAAGCTCAAGTGTCCCTTATTTCTTTTTAACTCCTGACCCGAGCTGGGCCCACTTTGTAACAACAAATAATAAACATATGATATACGCTTATCAAGTAGACTACTCACAGTTTTCACATACATTTAGAAAAAGAATTTATATAGGTGTAGATAGCAAAGAAGATACTCGTGGTGGCTTAGGAAGTTTTGAGTTTGTTTTTCCGAGAAGTTCAAAAAGTGATTTTGACGAATTGATAAAAGGTTTTACATTTATGGGGACTGTTAAAAGGGATTTAGTTAAGTTTACTGTTGATAGGTCTAAGAGTTATCCAGAGGATAGTATAGGATTAGATGGCTGGTTTGAAGATATCCCTTTTGCGGATTTTCAAATGTTTTTAGATAATTGAAGTTAGTTTTTCGAATTATAATACTATGAATTAAATATATGACCTCGTTCGAAGCTTTGCTCAGCATATCAATGCTTCACTCTGTATGACGTTTTTTATTTTATGGTCTAATGTTACTCACAATTAAATTTTAAATTGTTCATTTTAAAAATTAATTTATCCCCAACTTTTATCTTGTTGTTTGTAAACCAGCCTTGATTCACTTCAAGTGCATACTGACTTGGTTTGGCACTTGGGTATGATTTTAATATGTTTTTATCTTTGGTGGATGGTTGCATATCTTGAATATCAACAATCACACATCCTTTATTGATGTATGCAATGCTTAAAGGAATGTATGTGTTTTTCATCCAGAAGTTTAAAGTTTGTTCGCTTTCAAAAACAAAAAGCATGCCAGTGTTTTTTTCCAGCGTTTCTCTAAACATTAATCCTTTATTTTTTTCTTGAGGTGTTATTGCAATTTCAACACCAAGTTCAATGTTGTTTATAACAACCGTGTTTTTGGGCATGTTTTTTTGCTTGCAACTGAATAAAAAAAGAACAGTGAGGGATAGACTTAAGTACTTCATAATATTTAATTTAATTAAATATATCAGAAAAGTGTACAAAACTAAGGTCTAGAAGATGAGTCCTGTAAAGAAAATATATAAGCCAATGGACTTGCTTTTACACATATCTGTACTCATCAATAATTCGTTATGATCTAATTGTTAATGAATGACTTCATAAGCGAACGCAAAGGATTGCAGTTATGATTAGAATATTCTTAGGGTTATTACTTTCAATGTTTTTGGGAATGAGTGTCGTCTCTTGTTCTTTTTTTGGATCAGGTTCAGAAGAAACGACGGAAGAGGTTACTGAAGCCGACGAAGATTTTGGCGAAGATGAAGATTACGACCCTCTAACAGATGAAGATGAAGATGTTGCGAGTTTAGATTCTGAAAGCGATGAAAAACTTTTTGATGATGGTGACACCGCTGATTTTGATACGGAAGAAGGCTTTGATGATGATTTTGAAGAAGAAGCCATAGCTGATGCTGGTGATGATATAGAAGAAGTAACAGACGACGAGTTGCTAGATGATTCTGACCCAATTGACACAGCTAACAATGCATCTGAAGATGTTGAGTTTGAAGATGACACTGATACTTTAGATACAGCTGCATCAACAATTTCGGAAGAAGAGGTCGTTGCTTCAACAGACGATATTATTGAAGAAGAAAATAATTCACTTGTAGACACAGCTGATTATTCAACAGCAGACTCTTCGTTCAGTGATGGAGCCACAAAATCTTGGGTGCCGGTCAGAAAAATGCGTGCAGAGCCATTTAATAAAAATGGTGTTCTTGCCAATGCTATTTATATAGTTAGGCAAGGGGATACACTTGGCAGCATCAGTAGCAAAATCTACGGTAATGATAGAACCAGTGATCTTTTAAAAGTGAATACAACTTTAGGAAATGGTGTCAAAGTTGGAGATAAGGTTTACTACAATTCTCCACAACGACCAACGGACAGCTCAACGTTACTCACTTACTATGAAGATCTGAATTTAAGCCCGCAGTCTTATACGATACAACCGGGTGAAAATATTAGAACCGTTTCGAAAAATTTATTAGGTCACAGTTCAAGTTGGAAAGAAGTTTGGGCGACAAACCCAGAAATACAATCTAAATGGACTGTGAGCGAAAGTTACAACTTAAGATATTGGTCTGATGGTGGACCAGAAGTTGGCCAGCAAATCGCACAAAACGACTTCACGCCACCACCACAAGAAAATTTCGATCCGCCGCCACCACCGCCGCCAGTTGAGGACACTTTCGATGCTCCTCCGCCACCACCACCGATTGATACGGCTGCAGTCCCACCTCCTCCGCCGATTGAGCAGAAATTTGATGAGCAATTGCCGCCACCGCCACCTCCCATTGAAGAGCCGGCACCGCCTCCACCACCTCCTGTGGCCAACGTAGCACCGCCGCCGCCTCCACCACCAACGGTGAATGCGCCGCCACCGCCACCACCTCTTCCAAAAAAGGTTGCCAAGAAAAAAGATTTTAAAAATAAAAAAGGCAAGAACAAGAAGAAGAAAAGGTTAGCATCGACCGCGGATAAAGATAAAAAGATGATGTTAGGGGCTTCTGCCATTGGATTGTTTGCCCTCGTGTTATTGTTCATCATCTGGCGCAAGAAAAAATCCAGACGAGCGATCGACTTTAACACCTCGACAACTCAGATTGAATAAAAACAAAAAAACCACTCTCGATGAGTGGTTTTTTTTATTATATTTAAATTATAATTGTAGGAGAATTACGAAACTTTACTAAATATAGATTGTAGTAAATCTTTCTTAGTTTCTTTGTTTTCATTTACAAAATAAATCAGATCATCAATGAGTTGCACGTCAGTTCTGTTGAAAGGTAAAAAGTTAACACCGTAACCAACATCATTTTTCCATACGACCTTTGCTTCTATCTTGCGTTGGCGACCACTGACTTCCATGTGGAATATAAGCTTATCGTTCCTTATGTAGTTGTCATTTGTGGACTGTAAAAAAGCTCCTGTTAGACTGATGTTCTTTAATAAGCCGTTTTCATCTCTGCGACCATATGTTTTACGAAACCTTACTGGTAGACTCAGTTGAACCCTTGGTGCGACTTCAGAGTTTGCTATATCCATAATATCTCCCGTTTAAATACAGATAAGTAACTGACTTAGCTTTCAAAAAATATATCGGTATTGATCTAGAATTATTAAGGAATTTTAACAAAATCAGAATCTTTAGTGGCTGAGTGAATAGAAATTTTACAAAAATCACAGAAAAGTGTATTTATTTGAAGCACTGGTTTTCAAGATTCTAGATTTTGGTCTTGCTATTCAAATCAAAATCAAGCAGTATAGAAATGCAGCATACGTTTATCTTTGAGACCCAAATTCCGAGAAGATATCATCATTAGCTGCATACTCTGTAAATCATTAAATATCTTATACTGTCGTTAGTAAGGACTGTTAAAATCCATTTTATTCAAAGGTTTCATTCTTATAAAAATTAAAATTCAAGAAAGAGGAAATAATACATATGGCGAAAGCTACAGAAGAAGCAGATGCAAAGTCTGTCAAAAAGAAGAAAAAAGTCACTAAGAAAACCACCAAAAAAGTTACTAAAAAGGCCACAAAAAAAGAGCCTGAAGTTGAAATCGAAGTGGAAGAGGTAAAAGCTGTTGCAGCTCCAGAAGTCAAAGAAGAAATCAAACAAGAGACAAAATCTGACGATGCCTCTGGCGACAAAGATAAAAAAGAAGGCAAAAAAACCTACAAAGAAGTAAAATACGAAGGGCGCGGCCATAGAGGAAGTGGTGGTAAAAACGATTATCGTCGCAATAATAAAAACGGCAAGCACCGCGGATATAGAAATGGTGGAGGCAATGGTAACTCGGGACGATCTGAAAATTCTGAGCCAGAAGTTGAAATTGACTTGAGCGATATTAACTTAACCGAAGAAGAACAACAAAGTTTAAACTCTAAAAACTTAAAATCTAAGAACATTCAAGAGATCATCGAACTTGGCGTTAAACTAAAGATAGAAAACGCAGCCGGCATGAGACGCCAGGACTTAGTCTTTAATGTTTTGAAACGTGCGGCTATGCTGGGAGACATCTACGGAAGTGGTTGTCTAGAAATATTACCTGATGGTTATGGTTTTTTAAGGTCTCCAGACTACAATTATTTACCAGGACCAGATGATATATATGTAAGTCCTTCACAAATCAGACGTATGGGTCTGCGCACAGGTGACACAGTTTCTGGAACAGTGAGGCCTCCTAAAGATAATGAAAGATACTTTGCTTTATTAAAACTAGAGACTTTGAATCACGCTCCTCCAGAAAAGAGCAAAGACAAAGTTTTGTTTGATAACTTAACTCCACTTTACCCGGAACAAAGACTCAACTTAGAGCACAAGCCTAATGAATACACAACGCGTGTGATCGACCTTATGGCTCCTCTAGGAAAAGGTCAGCGTGCTTTGATCGTGGCCCCACCAAGAACGGGTAAAACGGTCATTATGCAAAACATTGCTCAAGCTCTTTCCGAAAATCATCCTGAGGTGAAATTGATAGTATTGCTTATTGATGAGCGACCAGAAGAAGTCACTGATATGTCTAGAAACGTTGACGGTGAAGTGGTGAGTTCTACATTTGATGAACCCCCAACTCGTCACGTGCAAGTGGCTGAGATGGTCATTGAAAAAGCTAAGCGCTTGGTTGAGCAAAAGCACGATGTTGTTATTTTACTCGATTCTATTACACGCTTGGCTCGCGCTTACAACACAGTGGTTCCACCATCTGGAAAGATCTTATCTGGTGGTGTTGATTCCAATGCCCTACACAAACCAAAACGCTTTTTTGGTGCCGCTAGAAACATCGAAGAGGGCGGCAGTTTAACTATTATTGCAACGGCTCTTGTGGATACTGGCTCTCGTATGGATGAAGTTATTTTTGAGGAGTTCAAAGGAACTGGTAACGCTGAAATCCACTTGGATCGCAAACTCATGGAAAAAAGAACATTCCCATGTATGGACATCAATAAATCTGGAACAAGAAAAGAAGATCTTCTTATCGATAAGGGTGATTTAAATCGCTTGTGGATTTTAAGAAAAGTTCTCGCTCCGATGAATGTGGTCGATAGTATGGAATTCTTGTTAGATAAATTAAAGAATGCCAAAACCAATGATGAATTTATGTCATCAATGTCTGGGTGATTTGTTTAGGTCATTATGTTTAAGAAGTTAGAAGAAGTTGAAAACACCTATGATCATTTGCAAATGAAATTGCAAGACCCAGATATTACTTCTGATCCTAAAAAATACACACAACTCATGAAAGACATCGCTGAAGTGGAAGATGTTGTTAAAACTTACCGTGAGTACAAACAGTGTGAAAAAGGAATCGAGTCGAGCAAACAAATGCTCGACACTGAAAAAGATGAAGAGATGCGTGCTCTCGCAAAAGAAGAGCTCGCAGAACTCAATAAACAAGTGGAAGAACTGCAAGATCAATTAAAAATCCTTCTTTTGCCAAAAGACCCTAACGACAATAAAAATATCATTTTAGAAATTCGAGCGGGAGCCGGTGGAGATGAAGCCAGTCTTTTTGCTGAAGAGCTATTCCGTGCCTATTCACTTTTTAGTTCTGATAAGAACTGGCGAATGCAGTTAATTTCTATTTCGCCAGGGAATGCCGGTGGCTATAAAGAAGTCATAGCCAGTATTTCTGGTCAAAGTGTCTATAGTTTGATGAAATATGAAAGTGGCGTTCATCGCGTGCAGCGTGTGCCAAAAACAGAATCGCAAGGTCGAGTGCACACCTCTACAATCACAGTTGCTGTGATTCCAGAAGTTGAAGATGTCGATATTCAGATCAGTCAGAATGATTTGCGCATTGATACTTATAGATCAAGTGGGAATGGTGGGCAGTCAGTAAACACTACAGATTCTGCAGTGAGAATCACTCATATTCCGTCAGGTATAGTTGTTACCTGTCAGGATGGAAAGTCTCAGATTTCTAATAAAGAACAAGCCATGAAAGTTCTTTACGCTCGCCTTCACGCCATTGAAGAAGAAAAGAAAATGAAAGAAGCCTCTGATGATCGCCTTTCACAGATTGGTACTGGTGATCGTTCTGAAAGAATCAGAACTTATAACTTCCCGCAATCTCGCATAACTGATCATCGTATAGGTTTCACGACTCATGCTATTAATGACATTATGGGTGGCAAAGTGTCTATTGTTTTAGATCCTTTAATTTCACATTTTCAAGCGGAAGCTCTGAAAAAACAATCGTAAATGACCTTTAAAAAACTTTACGATCAACTGTTTAACCAATTAAAAAAAAATCAGATTGATAACTGCCAACTTGATCTCGACCTCATTTTTTGTGAAGTTCTAGAACTACAACGGCATCAAATCATACTGCAAGACTACGCTCTTCTTTTACCGAGTGAACAGGTGTTAACGTTACAATCAATGGTTAATAGACGTTCACAAGGTGAGCCTTTGGCTTACATCTTTGGGTACAAACACTTTTATAAAAGTAAATTCAAAGTGAACTCCAATGTCTTAGTGCCTAGACCAGAAACAGAACTCATCGTTGAAAAAGCGTTGAGTTTATTTTCAGACAAAGAGCCAATGAAATTACTAGATATGGGCACGGGATCCGGATGTTTGGGTTTGAGTTTGTTAAAGGAATGGCCACTAACTCAATTGATTGCTGTTGATAAAAGCAATGAGGCTTTAGCTGTGGCCCGTGAAAACGCAATCTGTCTTGGCTTAGAAGAGAGATCTACGTTTCATGGTATAGACCTCATTAACTATCAAAACGAATCTTGGCTTGAATATTTTGATTGTATCGTGGCAAATCCACCTTATATCGATCAAGTCACCGGCTTTGTTCAAGAGCACGTGAAAAAATATGAACCAAACATGGCCCTTTTTTCAGATGAAGACGGATTTAAAGATATTAGAATTTGGACAGAACTTGCCCACAAGTTTTTAAAAAAGGGCGGATATTTTTTGATGGAGTTTGGTGATGACCAATGTCAACGAGTGGTTAACTTTTATAAACAGACTGATTTTTTTATAGAATATTCAATTCATAATGATTATGCTGGAATTCCAAGATACGTTTGTGCTCAAAAATAGGAGATCTCATGGATAAAATGAAAATTATAGGTGGAAAAAAACTAAACGGTGAGGTCAGTGCCGGAGGTGCTAAAAACGCCGCTCTACCTATTTTATTTTCAACATTGTTAGCTGATGGGGAGCACGTGTTCACCAATGTTCCAGACCTTCGCGATATTAAATCAGCTATGCTTCTGTTAGATTCTTTTGGGTGTGAAACTCACTTTGCTAACAACACTTTAAAGGTGAAAGTGAACAAAATTAAAACCATTGAAGCTCATTACGATTTGGTTCGTAAAATGCGAGCGAGTATTTTATGCCTTGGTCCACTTCTAGCTCGTCATAAAAAAGCTAAGGTGAGTTTGCCGGGAGGATGTGCCATCGGTAGTCGCCCGATCAATTACCACTTAGATGCACTGACTTTATTAAAAACCGAGCATCGTATTGAGTCGGGATATGTTGTGGCAGAAACTACAGGGCTAGTAGGTGACCGCGTGATTTTTGATATGCCATCAGTTGGTGCTACAGAAAATATTATGATGGCGGCCTCTCTCGCGAAAGGTGTGACTATTATTGAAAATGCAGCTAAAGAGCCTGAGATAGTTGATCTGGCTGATTACTTGATAAAAATGGGTGCTAATATAGAGGGAGCGGGCACAAGTATTATTAAAATCACCGGTGTGGATTCGTTGTCTCCAGCTGAACACAGCATTATCCCCGATAGAATTGAAGCGGGAACTTTATTAATCGCTGGAGCAATCACAGGTGGGTCTGTTAAAGTGAATAATTGTGATCCCACTCACATCGAAGCATTGATTGCTAAAATGCGTGAATCGGGATTTAACATAGAAGCAGGCGCTGATTTTGTAAGTGTGACCGAGACCAGCAACTGGAAAGCCATAGATGTTACCACAGCTCCTCATCCTGCTTTCCCTACGGATTTGCAAGCTCAGTATATGGTTTTAATGACCCAAGCTGAGGGCTCAAGTATTGTAACGGAGACTATTTTTGAAAATCGTTTTATGCACGTGCAGGAGCTTCTTCGTATGGGTGCTGAATTATCTCCTAAGACTCGCGTTTGTATTGTTCGCGGTAAAAAAGGCGGCCTTAATGGGGCTCCTGTGATGGCGACTGACTTAAGGGCGAGCGCTTCTTTAGTGTTGGCAGGTCTTGTCGCTGAAGGTGAAACTGTTGTGAACCGTATTTACCATTTAGACCGCGGTTATGAGAAATTAGAAGATAAATTATCGAATTTAGGTGCGTCTATACAAAGAATCGAATAAAATATAGGTGTCATGGATGATAATAAATGGATTCTTCGCTCTGAAAAAGGGAAAATAACTGGCCCTTTCACTACTCGTGAAATTTTGCAAAAAATTAAAAGAAACGAGATCAGTGGTGCAGAGAGCATTTCAAAATATCCAGGCGGTGAGTGGCGACCGATCAGTCACAACTCAGAGTTTTATGATTTTTTGTTATCGCATTTGAGTCAGGCCAAGGTCTTTGACGATGATGAAACCAACTGGGACATCACGCCAGATACAAAATCACTTAAATCAAAAAGTAATATTCCTGAGAAGTCTTTGTCGAAAGATGATGTCGAAGAAACTCCTGAGTTTCCAAAAGACGATGAGCTAATACCTTCAAAAGTTACTCACAAGCAACAAGTTTTTAAAGATAGCGACGGTTTCGATTTTTCAAAAAACATTGTTGATAAAATAAAAAAAGAAGAAAAACACCGAGAAAGAAAACAGGCGGCATCGAGCCAAAAATCAAAAAAACACAAAAAACCTAAGAAAAAAAAGAAAAGTCTTTTACCACTTATTACAATTATAGCTGTTGCAGCTGCCATCATTTATGTTTTAGGCACTGTAAAACTTGAGACACTCGTCGAGAACCATGTGCAGTTGTTAGTGCCCGTAGAAAATATTCAGATGAAGCCTGAAGATGTAAAAGAAGTGGCCGAACAAGGAATCCGTGACTTCACTAAAGACACTTTTCAAGGATATATGAGTGCGCAAAAAAAATTCGTGCAAGTGTTAGAAGCCGACAAAACTTATGGTGATATTTTTTCACTTTTATGCTTATCACATTATAATCTTTGGAATTTCACTAGTAAAAATGCAACGGCTCTTAAAAAAATCATTTCAGTTGTTAAACTGGTTGAACAATTCGACCCAAGAAGTCTTAATTTTTATAATTGCAATAATTCTTATTTGATATTGAGTGGCAACACAGAAAAAGCTTATGAGAATTTAAAAAGCATCATAGATAAAAATGCTGACAGTCAGTCGCAACCCACGTTTTCTTATTATTTATTAACTAAATTACTACAAAAAGATCAAAAGTACAGTGAAGCCATTGAGTATGCAGAAAGACTTAATAGTGTTTGGTCAGAGTGGGCTGCTGGTGATTTTTTAAAAGCCCAGCTTTATTTTGAGTTTGGTGAGCGCGATAAGGCCATACAAAGTTTTAAGAACATTTTGTCGGTGAATCCAAACAACAAAAAAGCTAGAGTTTATATTGGCATGATGCGGAATAAATTCTATAAGCAGTTTGAAAAGTCGCAGGAAGAAATCAAGGCTTCATTAAAAATGCGAGGTCGTTTAGATCCCAATATTATGGGCTTAGCTAATTATTATTTAGCAGACTCAAGCCTACAAATGGATAAAATGGAGGCTGCTCAAAAATATTCTGAGATGGCTTATAAGTTTTTTCCGACAGATAAAAAAATAGAAAGTCTTTATGTGAATTTTTTTGGAGAAGAAGGCAAGGTCACTTTGTCAGACATTTCTTATGTACAGCAAGGTGATCAGTTGTTTGCTAGCAAAGATTACAACGCAGCTCAAGCTTACTATAAAGAGGCTCTAAAAATTAATAACAAAAACACTGAGGCCGCTATAAAAGCTGCAAAGAGTTTGGAGAAACTCAACTTGGGTGAAGAGTCTGTTGAAATTCTCAAGCGCTCATTAAGCATAAACCCTGAAAGTGTTTATGTTTCAGTTTTACTTGCACGCTTTTATATGAAGCAATTTAAGTATCAAGAGGCGTTTGAAGTTTTAAACACAACCCACAAAAAGGTGAGGGGGCATTACAAAATATATCTAATGTTTGCTGAGGTTGAGTTAGAGCAACAGCATTTTATAGGCGCTATTAAATATGCCGACAAATCATTAAAAATTTATGGCGAAAACGCACAAGCCTTTGTCATTAAAGGACGGACGTATTTGCTTATGAATGAAAATAAAAAAGCTTATTCAGAGTTTTTGCGGGCTATTGATCTTGAACCTAGTAATACTACTGCTAATGCTTATTTCATAAAAGCCTACTACCGAGTGCTCGGTATGGACGCAGCAGTACGTCGAGCAAAAAAACTCATCGCTCAAGACGAGACTCAATTGGCTTATCACCAAGTTTTAGGAGAGCTTTATTACGAAGACGAGCAGTTTACCCAAGCCGAGAGAAAATTTAAGCAGATCATAGAGATCGATAATAAATATGTAAAAGCCTATATTTGGCTAGCAGACACATATAGACAATTGCGCCAGCTGAACGATGCAAAGGTGAATTACTTTAAAGCTGTAAATATTGACTTACAAAATTCTGAGCCACAGTTAAAACTAGGGTTGCTCTACCTGGAAACTAAGAATTTCAAAAAAGCCATAGATCAGTTTAAAAACATCATGCGTTTGAATGAGAATGTGCCAAAGGTTAAATTCTATTATGCCAAATCACTTTTTCATTTAAAGCAATATCAGAAAGCTCTTGAGCTTTTGAAAAAAGAAAAAATTGCCAACCCAAGCAATGTGGAGTCTTACTTGCTTGCTGGAGAGATTTACGAAATTTTGGGGCAGTATTTACTTTGCAAACGTGAATTTCAACAAGCGCTCAAATATCGTGAGTTTGGGCCGGCTTTTTATATTCTTGTGTCCAGGTGTCATAGGAAGTCGGGGTCTTTAGATGTAGCGGTGAATATGCTTGAAAAGGCGCGTGGGTTGTCTCCTAATTTGCCAGACATTTACCGTGAGCTTGGGGCTGTTTATGAAGCGAAATCTGACACTGAAAAAGCGGTTTGGTCTTATGAGCGGTATTTGTTTTTGGCTCCTACGGCGGTGGACTTTAATCAGATTTCTAATAAAGTCCGCAATCTTTCTAATTGAGTCCCTTTCTTTCTTTGTTTGCTTTTGTTCTTTCTGGTGGGAGTTGAGTGCTATCACCCAAAGAATTCAAACCCTTATGTCTCGTACTCAGACAGCCATGGGCAGCACCGCTCACCGATGGCGAGCAGCGCACCCATGGAACTGCGTGCGAGACATAAGGCTTTGATTTCTTTTAGTGTTTAGATCCTATTTTTTTGGAAAGAACAAAGGGGGCGCACCTGTGAACAAGTTCTCGGTTGGGTGGGGTGTGATGTGGGTTTGCGGTGGTGAGTGGTAGTATTGTAGTTTTTATGGGTTTTGGGTTTGAGTTGTTTTGGTTGGATATCTTTCTTGGGGATGATTTTTGGTGTTGGGTTATGGCTTTTTATGTAATTTTTTTATTTCTTTTTTGTTAGGTTCTTGGTTTCTTATTTTTGGTCTTGTTAGTTCGAGATTGGCTTTCTTTTATTGGTCTCAATTGTTGCCTTTTTAATTGAGCTAGACTTATTTGCTTGAATCATGCAAACTAGTTGCATGCAAGATTTATTGAGTGCGCCTCCTAAGAAGAAGATTAATTTTAATGAGATGTTTTGTTATGCCTTCAGGCTAACTATTGGTATGGGGCTTGGGATCATTTTGTCGGTTGCCAGTCAGGAGATCTGGGGTTTTGGTCAGATGTTGAGTATTTTTATTGTCTTGTCCTGTGTGTTTTTAGTTTTGCGTATCACTAGGAAGTGGAGCCTAGCCAAGGTTTCCATTTTGGGTGTGAATTTTGTTTTATTTTTTGTGTTTTTACAAACTTATATCAGTGTGGCTCCGGAATAAAAAATGATTGATTTTAAAAAACTAACTGCAGATACCGTCGACGAAAAGTATGGAGAGGTTTTTTTCAAAGCCTATAAAAATAATTTAATCCATCGTGGTGATAATGCCGACGATTTAGATGTCATTATGGGTTTAATTGCTGAGCGCAAAAAAGCCATCAATGATTTTGAAACTTCTAAGGCGGAGCAAAATAAGTTTGGTCAAGAAATAGCTCAGCTTAAAAAAGCAGGGGAAGACGCTGCGTCTGCAATTCAAGGCTTGCAGGAGATCAAACAAAAAAATAAGTATCTTGAAAAAAAACTGGAAGACATTGAAGTGCAGTTTAACGACAAACTTGCGCGCATTCCTAATATGTGTCATCCGGATGTTCCTGTAGGAAAAGATGAAACTGAGAATGTTGAAGTCAAAACTGTCGGTGAAAAAAAGAGTTTTGCTTTTCCGGTTAAAAATCACATTGAGCTGGGACAAGACTTAGACATCATTGACTTTGAAAGAGCGGCTAAAGTAACTGGAGCTCGTTTTGCTTACTTAAAGGGTGCGGGTGCTGCTCTTGAGAGAGCTTTGATTCAGTTTATGTTAGACATTCATGTGAGCCAACACGGTTATCGTGAGATCATTCCGCCTTACATCGTTAATAGCAATAGCCTTTATGGCACAAGTAACTTTCCAAAGTTCAAAGAGGATGTGTTTCATTTAGAAGGCACTGATTATTATTTAATTCCTACATCTGAAGTTTCTGTGACTAATATTTATGGTAACGAAATTTTAAAGGAAGAGCAGTTGCCACAAAAGTATGTGGCCTTTTCACCGTGTTTTCGTTCTGAGGCTGGTAGTTACGGAAAAGACACTCAAGGTCTTATTCGACAACATCAGTTTCATAAGGTAGAGCTATTAAAGTTCACTCATCCTGATAAATCTTATGAAGAGCATGAGCTCCTTACTAAAAATGCTGAGAAGATTTTAGAAGATCTTGAGATTCCTTATAAAAGAATGCTTTTGTGCACTGGGGATATCTCGTTTGGGGCGGCCAAGTGTTTTGATTTAGAGGCTTGGTTACCGGGGCAAGAGAAGTACCGCGAGATTTCTTCGTGTTCAAACTTTGAAGACTTTCAAAGTAGGCGAGCTAATATTCGTTTTCGACCAAGTGGTGAAAAGGCAAAGCCTCAGTTTGTTCACACCTTGAATGGGTCAGGGCTTGCTGTGGGCCGAACTTTAATTGCCGTATTAGAAAATTATCAACAAGAAGATGGATCTATTAAAATTCCAGACGCATTAAAAAACTATATGGGCGGTCGGGAGTTTATTAAAAAGGAAACACCATGAGAGCTGTATTAGTATTACTGATGAGTTTATTTTTAATATCTTGTGCTGGAATGAGTGAACAAGAGTGCACCACAATGAATTGGTACAAAAAAGGAATCTCTGACGCCAAAGCGGGCTTGCCACCAAGCACCTATGGTGCTCACAAAGAGACTTGTTTAAGGTTCGGTATTTCCTTTGACAAAGACGCCTATATTGACGGCTATGAGAGCGTAAAGAACAAATAAAAATTTTTTGATTCTGTTCAATATAACTAAACGTCAATTTAGAATTTAATAATGATCCTTATAAAGATTCAACAGAATTTAATTATTACTTTTAATTTTAACCAGGACTTCATTTCGTCTTAAAAAAGGCAAAGTGAAGGGTGGGTCGTAGCCGGCAAATACGGGTGGCGAGATCATTTGATATTTTTGTTGAGTGTTTAACCATTCGAGCAGCTTTTTCTTATTCGCTTTTCTGGACTCCAGAGAATCAAAAGAGCCTGTGTATCTAACAACTGCATATAGGGTTTCGTCGTTTTGAATGATTTGAACATTGTTGCTGAGAGGCTGAGGTAAAGTTTCGAGAGTGTACTTTTTGGGCATGCTGAACGACATGGTCCATTCGTTGTTATCATTGCTTTCAAGCACAACTGGAGCCGTCATTGCGATCTTTTCACTTTTATTTGAGTCTGGTTTGTTCATGACTACAGGTGCCGTCATAGCAATTTTTTCTTTTTGTTTATTCTTACCAAAGATATAGCCAGCTAATTCACCAAAAAGTTGCCCATCAATTTCATCATAGTCGCCGCGCATAGTTGCTTGTGCAGAGATATAAGGGTTGTACTTTCTGATTTCAACATCATTGATTTTTTCAATCACAGTGTAATCAAGTTCTTCAGCTGTGCGAACACCAAACACAGAACAAGATGATGATAATAAACTCACTAAGATTAATAGACCTTTTTTCATGATGAATCCTTTTTTATATTCTAAACTGACGTCATAGAAGTTCAAGCTTCATTTCTAATGATCATAAAATAGTAAAAACTAGAAGGAAAAATATATTTCTTAAAAGACACAAAGCGTATGTGCTTATCTGTAAGGTCTGTTATTGGGGGTTAAAGACTTGTAGTCTTTCTCGGTCATTAGTTTTACCCGCACTCCTTCATTTAGAAGTAAACTGACCAATCCGTTTCTACCAAATAAATGAAGTTGGCCAACTGAGATAAAGGCATCACCTTGAACACATAAATTTTTGATTGTTGGTAGCCAATGTTTGTTTCGATAAATCATGTCATCACTATCTGATCCATGAAAGTAATCCTCAATCGAGATTTGGCCTTTCTTGTATTGTTCTATGCTTTGTTTGAAACTGTCTAAATAATTTTTAAGTTTTTCGCCATCATTTTTCAGCCAATAAGAACTTGGCATTATAAAGCTGTCATCTCCAAATTCTTTTAGCTCTTTTTGTCTTGCAACTTGGCGGATATGATCATCTTCAAGATAAGTGACGGTTTTATTAAGTGCCGTGCTCGTAGTATGAAGTTCTAAGTCTAACTGGGTTATTGACTTTGTCTGAATTAGGTACAATGTTGGTATAAATTCTAAGAATTTTTCTTTTATATCTTTCGGGCAAGTTTTTAGTTCAAAACCAATGTTGGCAAGAATTTGCAGCTCTGTTTTGTCTAGGACTTGAGAACAAGGCGCAACGTTTTCATTGTTCGCTTTGCCAACTCTGCCAGTTTTAAGAAAATCTGCAAACATAACTTTTCTTTCATTGTATTTAACTGGATTTTCATAAGTCTGATAATGTTCATAGGCATGAAAACGTGTTTGGTCATGTAGTGAGGTTATCCAAGGTTCTAAATCTGTAGGCGCTACTTCTATATGAATAGTACCAAGGAGATAACTTAGCTTCCCGTTACAGTTAAGGGAATAAATGAAAGAGCCATGGTGAAATATATTATCTGAACCAGACGATGCATACATTGGTAATGCACAAATTAAAGATATTAAGAACAATAGGTATTTCATTACATAAATTATTTGCAACTTGTAGGCCAGAATCTATTGAAAAACACATCCTTATTAACAGAGTTTTATCGATAAGACTTTAACAATTGACAAAAAATGGCACTATTTATCGATCTAAATCTTAGTAAAAATAAGTAGTTAAATTAAATAATAAGCAGGGTTAAGCCGCAGGTCATGAAGCTCGGAAGAGTGATGGAAATCATTGGATTCGCCTCTCCCAAATGACTCCTTTTTTTATTTTGGGAACTAAATTTTAGAAAGGATTTTACATTAGAACTCACTATCCCAAAATTTACCCTTTTACATAAAATTTATTAAATGTGTTTTGATCCAAACTCAAATCATTTTCTTATTCTGTTAAAGATTTAGACCTTTCAAAACAAATAATGAGAATAGGAGTAAAAGACACTAAGCAAAAAATTAATAAATTCTATTTGTATCAGGATTGATTCTACAAAAGATTAGGAAATACAACCTTAGTGGCGGAGAGCGGGGGATTCGAACCCCCGAAACCCGTGAAGGTTTGCCAGTTTTCAAGACTGGTGCATTCAACCGCTCTGCCAGCTCTCCGTCGACCAATCTATTGGTTTGTTACGCACTAGGCAAGTGAATTGATTTCAATCAAATCAACATATTGCGACGAGTAAATAACTAAAAATATATTAAATTTTTAATCTCAACGCTTCTGTGCTTGATACATAAGTAACTGTAATAACTAATTATTTTTAAATCACCGAGCTATTTTCATTAAGGGCGCTTCCGATAGTCTTCAGTGATAGTTGAGTTCGCTGCTCATAGAGGATAAATAGCCCAGATGAAAGCAATAAATATTATTCATTGCCATTGAAGGAGCATCATCTTTGGAGCAGAAAAAATCATTAAACCTCATTGTGCCTGCGTTGATATTGTTTACGCTGGTTTTTGTTTATTATTTTCCCCGTTTTTTAATTGATAGCCTAGGCGAAGCAAATCCATGGACGAGCTATCTCTACCTTTATGGTTTTGGTGGTTACTTTTTTATGATTGGTCTTTTACTCATAACTAAAACAGGGTCGTGCAAGTTTGGTCGAGGTAGAGACACTAAGTGGTTCACCATTTTGTGCTCTGGTTTTATTGCGCTTATGACTTTGCACGCCGTTTGGATCCATTTGGCCTTAAGTATTCCAGTAAAAAGTGGGGTGAACTAAATGAAAGATTTAAGCAGTTTAAAAGATCTTGGTTTAGAAACAAGTGACACGATCATTATTGGTGTTGTTGTTTTAGCTTTCATTTTAACCGTACGAGCTTTCGGAAGTTACTTCGCGAGATTTAATAACAACATCAATGATTTCTTTTTCAGTGGTCAAAGATTTTCATGGTGGTTGCCTGCTGCTAGTATGGTGGCTACGGGCATTGGTTCTTATAGTTTTTTAAAATACTCTGAGCAGGGCTACAATACCGGCATGAGTAGCACCATGACATACATGAACGATTGGTTTGCCGTTCCGTTTTTTGTTTTTGGTTGGTTGCCGATCATTTATTTTTCGCGCATCAAATCTGTCCCTGAATATTTTGAACGTCGTTTTAACACCTTTGCAAGATACATCGCTTTAGTGATTCTTCTTGCTTATATGTTCTTTTATATTGGATACAACTTCTTTACATTGGGTTTGGTTTTCGATGAGCTTTTTGGCATTAGCCAGATGTACTCTATTCCGATCATTGGAATTTTCATTGGTGCTTATGTGACCTTCGGTGGTCAAACAGCCGTGATCTTCACCGATTTATTTCAGGGGATCATGCTTTATGTGGCAGGCTTTATTGCTGTGTTTGCAGGTATCTATGCCCTTGGTGGATTTACTGAGTGGTGGGGTTGGTTGCCAGAAAGTCACCGACTTCCATTTGTACATTTAACAGACAATCCAAAGTTTAATACCGCTGGTTTATTCTGGGGAGAAGCTCTCGCAGGAAGTATCGCCTTTGGTTTTATGAACCAAGGATTCTTAATGCGTTACTTAAGTATCAAAAGTGTAGATGAAGGCAGAAAGGCTGCGTTCTTTAACGTGCTTGTAACATTGCCAGTGTCAGCGATCATTGTTGGTGCCGTTGGTTGGATCGCAAAATCATTGATTATGAAACAAGCCGCAGAAGGCGGAATCTCAGGTTATGAGTCATTTCAAATCACAGATACTTTCGTAACTTTTTTAATCGTGTGCTGGACAACAGTGAAACAAAATCCATGGGTTTTTGGTTTTGTTTTATCAGCACTTTTAGCTGCACTGATGTCAACAACAGACACTTTGATCAACGCCTGCGCTGCTGTCGGAATTTACGATCTATATAAACCCCTCGTTAAAAAAGACGCCGACGATGCCCATTACTTAAAAGCAGCAAGATGGGTGTCAGTAGTGACAACAATCATTGGTATGTTGTTGGTCGTCTGGTTCGTTAACCAAGACGGCAGTTTGATGTCGATTCACTATAAAGGAATCATGATCATCATCCCAGCCATTGTAACCACCATTTTCTTAGGCGCTTTCTGGCGTAACTTCACTGCCTTAGCAGCCTGTGTGTCCATGATCGTGGGCAGTGTAGTAACAGTGATGAGTGTTTGGTCCCCAGAGTGGATCGATGGTTTAGCCGCATTTGTATCTGGCCCACAAAATGGAAAATATTATTATATGCGCGCCTTATTTGGAATGCTACTAACAGGCACAGTGGGTGTTGCCGTCACGTTAGTGCAACATTGGTTTTTTCCAAAATCAGTTAAAGATAATCTAGAGCGCTCAAATGGTTTAACCATAGACACCCTAGATAAAGCCATGGAAAATTACAAAGACGGTATACCAAACCACGAAATTGGTGAAAAAGTTTACGAGCTCAACATACAAATCGATGATAGCTTAGAAAAAAACTACGTCTCCATGAACGCCGCCAATTTAGAAACCCTGAAGGCAAAAGATGAAGACCTAGTTTATATAGCAGACAGCAGATGGTATCTAGGAGGCTTAAGATCTAACCACGTAAAAGTAAAACTAGACAACACCCTAGAAAACCAAACAATAAAAATGTCAAAAGCAACTCACACAGAGGCTTATTTATTGGAAGGTAAAAAACTAAACATAGAAAAAATCTTCTAAAAAAAGAATCCAACACGCCCAGCACAACCCGCCTGTTTTAAGCGACTAAAAAGAGTTAAAAATTAAAAAACAGGCTTATTTCTATCTCTGCGAAGAAACATTCATCCATTCCCGCTTCCGGCGGAGCAACGGCTCTAAGGGAATGGATGAATGTTTCTTCGTAGAGATAGAATGCAATCTCACAAAAATAAATGAACTCACAAGATAGTCCGCTTCAAAACAGGAATGTGCCCCGTTTCGCCGACACTCTTAACAACAATTTTCCCCTGACTGCTCACTTTAACAATAGATAAACTGCACTCAAAGATCTCAAAATTCGACCAGGCTTCAATGGGAACTCCAAGGCACTTACAAATAAAGTAGCGAATGATATTGCCGTGACAGATAAGAACTTCATGTTTTTCTGTCTCTTTTTTGTTAGGCGCGAAGAAAACATTAAAAGCTTGATCCATGCGTTCCTTGTCCATTTTGATTTGCACCTTGTCCAATTTTTTTTGTTTAATAAGAGGAGCAGGAACATAGGGAAGCCCTTCTTTTAAAAGGTGATGACTCTTGAGTTGTAAGTTAGAAAACTTTTCAATGACAGAAAGGGCAGTTTCTTTGGCTCTTAACAGTGAGCTTGAGTGAATTTTATCAACGGGGTAGTCAGTTAAACGTTTAGCGATGCAGTTGGCTTGATAGTGCCCTAAGCGCGTGAGAGAGCCGTAGGTGTCACTGTCTTTGTCCATGTCATACTGACCATGTCTAACAAGATAAATATATTTTAGAGCCACGTTGCATTCACCGGTTTCTTTCCTTTACTTATGTTACTGATCGGAAAAATACCTAGAGTTGTAGAGAACTTACAGCACAATCTAGACATAGGTCTGCGCATCCGTTGTAGAAAATCTAATCAAATAGACAGTGACAAAATCATGCAATAAAATTAAAGAGTTATTTTAATTAGAACAATAGGCGATACATTGCACACTCTAGGTACCACAGCACTTAAAATAATAATTACGTTCACTTTTTTTATTCCTGTTTTGTCTCAATCTGAGCCATGGTTGTCTAACCGATTTGCCCAAAACTGTGCTGGTTGCCACGCCCCTGGACGTTTAAATTTGCCGCCCAAAAGAAGACGCTGCACACTATCTTGTCAAGGGTGTCATGTGAACCCCAATGGTGGTGGGATGCGTAGTGATTACGGCAAGTGGACACAACAGCGTTGGTTAAAAACATTTCATGTTAAAGGTTATAAGTTTAGCAAAAACGCTCCTGCTCCCGACTTTGCTCAAGATTACATGAGAAAAAGTAAAAATTTAAAATACTCAAAACGCAGTAAAAAACTTCGCAAGAAAAATAAAAAAAGAAGAAAGAAAACAGCTAAGAAAAATTTAATTCCAAAAATGTACACAACCACGTCGTTGGATCACAAAGAAGAGCATTACGATCACTTTTCAAATTCTGACTGGCGCAAGATCAACGCCACTTCAATGAAACAATTTTTAACCAGAGTTCCTGCAGGAGACCCGTGGAGAACTGAAAGAGCGGAGCTAGTTACTGCGGGTACGGACCTGAGATATTTTTTTGGTTCAGTAACAGACAACAATGATGACAACCCTGAAACACAGTCGACGGATTTAAATTTATTAATGGCCGCTGACATTGGAGTGCGCTTGAAGCCTGTGAAAGAGCACTTTTCATTGGTTCTTGAAGGCCGATTTTTAGGCTACCCAGGACAAAATACGGGGCTTTTGGAGCCGTTCAACAACGGTGCGGCAATTAGGTCTGCTTATGTGTTTTCAGACAACTTACCTTACAACACTTGGTTCATGGCAGGGAAGTACCGACCCAACTTTGGGTACTACACTGCCGACCATGATTCTTTGATAGCAGATCTATCAGGAATGAATCAGTTTTCAACTTACAATGCGGTAGGTTTTGGTGGATCACCGAATGTTCCGTTCTTTGATATGCATTATATATTTAAAAAAGAATCAACAAGAGGAGATACCTTACAAACGGGTGGTTCCTCCGTGAATTTCGCTGAAGAAAAAGGTTTTAACGTCAATGTTGGTGGTCGCGCGATCACTCTTGGTTTGAGTGGTAAGTTATCATACTGGGCTACAAAATTAGATTCTGGTGAAACACGAACGATGATTTCTGCCATCGGTGGAGCTAAGTGGAAGCGTCTTGTTGGTAATTTAGAGTTCTTAAGATGGGCTGTAGAAGCCCCGTTAGAAACAGCAGGCAATGTCACAACTGTTGATTTAAAATATAGAGCATGGCGAGAAAACTATTTATCGTTAGTCTACTCGAGTGCCAACACCGGTGACAAAGGGCACCCTGGTAGTGCTTACGAATACACATTAGGTGTAAAAAGCTATTTACTTTCCGGCGTAAAGATGGAGCTCATGTACAAAAACAGAATCTCCGACACCACCAGTAACACTGTCGATGACGAAGACATGACAACCTACTACCTACAACTACACACCTACTTCTAAAAAAGTGGTCCGTACTTTTTTGCGAAACGGTGTGTTAGTTTTTGGTTATGAGAAGAGCTCGTCAATGCGGCCACTAATTTCACCTTGAGTGTTTATATTTACACCCAAAGCTTTGAGAGCTGAAATAAATACCTTTGTTGGGTGTTGTTTGTTGGCGTTAAAGTGTTTTCCAGGCTTTAAACCGCCCATATTTCCCGAAACTAACATAATCATATTTTCAGCAGAGTGAGCATAGTGGGTTTCGTTGGCACTTTGATAAAATTTATCTGAATAATAATTTCGTCCTTTGCCAGCTTCACAAAAGTACACACCGACAGTTTGATCATAAAGAGATCCGGTACCAATGTTAGTGTCTTTAAGTTTTTTAATTAAACTGGCATACATATTAATCTGCCAAGCATGGGCTTTGTGCAATGCCTCGATGTTTTTTTGTGATGATGAACACGCGGACCCACAACCATGAGTTAGGTTATGAAAATCTGTGTAAACACCAGTGATGGGGCCTGCATTTAACCATGGGTGGTTATATGTTGCGACTAAGTTCACCACATTATTAATTCCACAGGACATAGCCATGTAGGCGAGATCAACTGCGACTTTAGCGCGCTCGATTTCATTGGAATAATTTTCATTCCCGCGAACTTGCTGGCCTCTTTCATTGCGCCACTTATTTATGTCTAAAATATTCCCTCTTGCTTGGTCAGGGCCAGGGTCTTTCATTTTATAACAGCTTACAATTTCTTTTTGATCGATATTGCTCAACTGAGTTTCTAAGTCTCGCAGTGAAGAGATGTGTCGATCCATTTTAACTTGGTCTGAACGACCAAGTTTTTTCTTAAATTGATTAAGGTCGTCTTTGACTAAGTCTAAAACTGTACCTCTTTTTTTAAATTCAAATAAGCGACGTTGTTCTTGAGCTTGATCACTTGAGCTAACATTGCTAACTAAGTCTAGATAAAGTTTGTGAAGGTCAGTTTTGGGCATGAGCTTCACTTTTTTCTTTATACTGACTGTAGATGTTCCACCAGTATAACCTGAAGCTTGCACACCAATTGTTAGTGGTGTTTTACCACCTGTGCTGTTGGCAAAAATCACATCGGGAGAGTCATAAGATTTTATTGCATCAGTTTTAACCTTGCGGCTTCCACTGAGTTGGATGGTATGACAGTTTCCGTGGATGTTAGAAACCCCACCGGGCTTATCTTTGTAAGGCATAAATAAATTGGAGGCTATTTGTACAAGGTTACGCACTCCGTGGTCATTGAGGGGTTGCAATGAAATTGGCAAATTTGTTCCAATCGGGCCTGTTGAATAGGGCATGAGTACAGGGTCTTTTTGAGACTTATGCCCTGAGGCCAAAGCAATGCCTGAAAAAACAGTGAAGTAATTTTTGGGAATCGCCGAGCCTTGAGCAAAAGCTTCCCCATGACTGTTTAACATGAGATCTAATATAGGTAGCTTTATTGCTGTTGAATAAAGTCCTCTTAAAAATGTTCTACGGTCTAAAAAATGTTTTTTCATATTACTTCCAAACAATTTGTTTAAATTCGTTAGACATAATAATGTCGCGAATTAAATTTTTGTAACTCCCATGAAGAGTAAAACTTCGTTGCAATGATTTTAAATAAACGGGGTTCACTTCTTTAGTATCAAAGCCAAAAGCAAATAAACTGGCTTTTTCAACGAGGCAATTTTGCACAATAGTTCTTTCGTTATAAAGAGCGTTACTAAAACCAATAAGACCTGTGAACTTGCCAATGTTGTAAATCTCGCCTTCACCATCTATTTGGCAGGACTTATCTAAGTGTTCGACAGTGCGGTATTGTCCTAGGTGGTTGAAGTTTTCTAATCCGAGACCAATGCCATCCATTTTTATGTGGCAGCTTGCGCAGGCAGGGTTCGTCATTAAAGCAAGATGACTGTCTTTCTTACATTTGCCACCGTTAGTTGGTGGCGGAAGTTCATCGAGGTCTACATTTGCAGGAGGCTGTCCAATTTTATCACAAAGAAGTCCTTTGATAAGGTTATAGCCTCGTTTACTTGGGCTAGAATCTCCAATCTTAGGAAAAGCTGACAAAAATGTAGCGTGAGAAAAAATTCCCATGCGTGGTTGATTGGTGGTTTTGTAATTGATTTTATAAAAATCTTTCGACCCCTGTGTTGGAAAGCCATAATGTGCGGCAAGGGCATCATTCACATAGGTATAATCTAATTTTAACAGATCGATCCAACTTTTGTTTTGATCTATGATGTGTTCTTTTAAAACCTTCTGAGTTTCCTGAATGGCATTCACTGCAATGACCGGGGGCAATTGCGATTGATAGTAACCAAACCACATAGAATGAAAATTTAATAGCTGGCGAGTGGCCTCAGGCTTATCAAACAGGCGTTCAATTTCAAAAGCAAGCGTAGATGAATCCTGCAAGCTATTGGTGAGCGCTTTGTCGATGAGCTGACTGTCTGCTGGTGCTCCTGTGATTAAATAAGACATTTTGTTAGCAAACTCAATATCACTTAAGGTGTATACAGTTCCGCTTACACTGCCTGATCCGTACTCTGTATATACAAACCTTGGAGACTGAAAGGTGAACATTAAAATAGAGTCCACAGCAGTATCAAAATTTCCAGATTCTTTTGAAAGCTCTATGGCCTTTAAGTTGAGTTGGTTGGTGGTTGAACTTGCTGGACGAGTTGTAAAGGCTTTATCAAACACGTTGCTAGTGATTTTTGATAAACAATTTAAGTCAGTTGCGCTTTGGGGGTTACAGACAAAGACTTCTTTTTTAGCTTGATCTGATTTAAATATCTCTTCACTCAACCGACGAGCAAAAAACTCAAGGTTATTAATTAGGTTTTCAGAAATAATTTGATCTTTGATAGTATTATTAAAAGGAGAGAGTGTTTCTTCACCTAAAAAGGACTCTACATTAATGTCGATTTTGAATCCAACTTTGATTTTGTTGTAAAGCTCATTATTAGTAAGCTTTCTGAAGCTAGTTGCTGGCATGACCCCTTCAGGTGCATTTTTAAAAGCAGGACTGTCGCCTCCGCCAAAGCTTCCATCTGAGCCGTCACCAAATCCACCGGTGTCACCATTGGTTGCGAAGTCTCCGTTAGCAATAAAACTAGGGGCACAGTTATTATAGGTTCCTATAATAAGAAATAATAGTAAGAAGTGTGTAATGTGTTTTTTCATCGCTAACATGTCTATAAATTACTTTACATTAAGTTATCGTATAACCATGGAAAAACATTAATATTTCTCAAATTGAGATGACTTGAATTTATAAAAAAATGACACTTCCAAAATTTTGTAAACTATATATTCACTTTGCTCTTCGAACTCACGAAAGAGTGTTTCAATTTGATATACAAAAAAGTAAAGTCATGTTTAAAATAAATAACTGGGGAGTAGAACATGAAGTTTTTCTTTTACACATTTTTAATTATTTGTTCATCTTATGCTGTTGGCACATTTGCTAATACTACTTTAATTGAGGGCACAAAAGGCGATGAAAGTAAAAAAGAATCGCTTATACAATCACGAAAAATTATAGAACAACAAAATGCACAGATTAAAAATCAACAGAGAGTATCGATAATAAACTCAGCAAATGAATCCTTAAAAACATCTTTCCAAGACGAAAACACCACTCAAACTGAACAAAATAAAGATAAATTTTTAAACAACAGTTGTGTTCAAGATGCCTGTGAGTTTATATCAGGCTCATGGTGTGCCGACGAATCAAGACAATTGAATCTTGCCATCGAATGCAACAAAGTCAAAGCTAAAGGCTGTCTGCGCTCAGTTTGTCAAAAGCTAGGTCCTTTTGATTGTGACGAAAACAAGGAAATTGTTGGTGTGCTTTCATTGTGTCAAAAAAACATTCAACCGAGTTGTTTAAATCTTGTATGTGATAGTTCAGGTCCTTTTGCATGCGACCAGTTCAAAGAATTACAAAAGGTGGCAAAAACCTGTGAAAACACAAGTTCAAGCTGTCTTGCGCTATCGTGTCAAACGAGAGGCCCTTTTGCTTGCAACGAAGCTCGTGATTTTGAGAGCTTAAGCAAAGAATGCAGCATGCAATGAGTCTAATTTTTTCACCTTAATGCTAATTTTTGAAATACAAACCATAAATATTTAAGTTTCGCCTATAATAACTATTCTTAATAGACGTTGTTCTCAGTTTCAGATATTCAAACTTAATTGGGGGGATGTTCAATGAACTGGAATGATGAATTTAACCGTTTTGTTGGTCACTATTCAAAATACCAAGACTTATCTGGCAGAGATCAGCCAGCTGAGAATTTCATTAAGTTTATAGACGCAGATATTGGTCGAAAAGTGGACTTCAACCGTATAGCTGTTCATCACATGGTTATTCCTGCATATAGTCGCTCATCGTCCCCACATGCAGAAAGTCATGAAGAAGAATTTGTTTTAGTTCTGCAAGGTCAAATAGATTTGTGGCTCAATGGATTTATTTACCCTTTAAAAGAGGGACACGCCGTTGGTTTTCCGGCAGGAACAGGTATTTCACATACATTCATCAATAACTCTGACCAAGATGTTCAACTTATTGTTGCAGGTGAAAAAACCAAGGATGAGAATTTATGTTATTTTCCAATCAATCTGGAGTTCAAAGAGACTTGTGGTATTTGGTGGGAAAATGCTCCTCGACACCAACTAGGTTTTCATGATGGTAAACCTAAAAAAGTTAAAAATGATGAACTTGGAAAAGATAAACCAGGCTGTGTTGTTTATTGCCCTGAAGTTAGAATAGGTGAATCATTTCATTACCCAAGTGACAACGAAACCTTTGGTGAGGGTTTTAGAATCACTGACAAGGTTGGTTTAAAGGCTCTTGGCGTAAATTACGAGCACTTGCCACCGGGCCGAAGGAGTGCCTTCCCTCATGCTCATACCCATGAAGAGGAGTTTGTATTTGTCATTAAGGGTAAGCCAACTCTTTGGATGAATGGATATACGAAGACTCTTGAGGAAGGGTGCTTTGCTGCATTTCCATCAAATACCGGTATTTCTCACGCAATTATTAATGAGACTGAAGAGCCGGTAGAGTATTTGTGCATAGGGGAAACTGCAGACTTTCCTGACGAAAAAATTATATACCCATTCAATCCATTGAGAAATAAAGAGTGCGATCGCAAGGGTTGGTTTTGGAAAGATGCCCCCAAAGTGGAATTTGGAAAACATAACGGTCAATCAAAAATACCTTTTCAAGGGCATCTCAAACTAAGGTTAGTAACCAAGGAAAATGTAGACGAAGTTCATCAAATCTGTAAGGACTTTCCTCAGTACTTTATTAAAGTTGAAGGCTGTGAACCAACAAAGGAAATGACTTTCAAAGAAATTGTTGAAAAACCTAAAGAGCAAAGCCAACAATACTTTAAAGAGTTTTTGATTATTGAAGCTGAAGGTCAAGCAGTTGGTGTTGTTGATCTTCATGTAAATCATCCTGAACAAGAAACATGTTATATTGGTTTGCTGCTTTTAAAAGAGAGTTTACAAAGAAAAAGGTTAGGAACTCGAGCTTATAAATTTATTGAAAATTATATTAAAACAGCTTTGTCGTGTGAGAAAATAAAGTTGGGTGTGTCAGAAGAAAACGATGTTTCAATTTTTTGGCAAAAGTTTGGATTTAAGCCAAGTGGTAAAACATATAACTGGCATGGTGAGAAAAAAACTGCAAAGGTCATGGAGTTTCAAAAATCACTCAATTAAAAAAAATCTCTAAAAAAAGTTTGTCGCGTAAAATTAATTAAATTAGATTTTTGCTTTTGAAATTATTTGAGCCATTTAGAATAAATGGCTCAGGTGGAGGGACTCGAACCCCCGACAAGGTGATTAACAGTCACCTGCTCTACCAACTGAGCTACACCTGAACGGATTTATATAATTAGATATTTACGCAATTATTGTCAAATGAATGTTTTACCAAACAAGTGTTCAGCCGAATTTAATTTATAATTTTTTTGAGGTCTTTAAGGGCTTGAGCAAGCTGTGGCGATTCAAAATAACGCTCTTTCCATTTATAGATACTAAGACCTTGGCCCTTCATAAAGGTGGCCTGTTTGCCACTGATAAATTGAATGCCTAAGAGATTACTATAGACAGAGCCAATCGGGCGCTCATCAGTAAAATGCACAGTAAGTCGGCAGTACTCGCTGAACCATTTTTCAACGGCGATGGTGTTGAGCTTTCTTTCCTGAACGCCAACTTTAGCGTACCAGTCTTTGTCTTTTTGAAAGAGAGTGATGCTATCGTTAACTAGTAATTTTTCAGCGCGCGTGTCGCACCAAGTTAAAAAGCTTTTGTTTTGGCCAGGTAACCCAAATAAGTGATTTATAGATTGTGGTAGCCCGTCATTTTTTAAGCAATACATAGCGTAAGCACAAAGGCAGGTACCAAGAATAAGGAAGTTGAGTTTTACAATGAGGTTTACGTTCAAAACATCTCCAAAGTAAAAAATGGCACGCCCGGAAGGAGTCGAACCTCCGACCACTTGATTCGTAGTCAAGTACTCTATCCAGCTGAGCTACGGGCGCACACTTGAGGCCTGTTTTAGACTTAATTCTATGATAAATCAACTATTCACAACTTAAATGGACAAATTTTCTCCACTTCAGTAGTATCTGGAAACAATTTTTTAAAAAGGCTCATAATTATGCAGTTGCAAGATGTTTGGAAAAGTAACTTTGAAGAAGCTAAAGACCTCCTCGTTCAGTGTTTTGAGAGTGAGCCTTTTGTGAAATCACTTGAAGAGCTCACAGCTCTAGGTATCGAGTGTTACAAAAACCAAGGAAAATTAATGGCTTGTGGTAATGGCGGCAGCCACTGTGATGCCATGCACTTGTGTGAGGAGCTGACGGGCAAGTACCGTAAGGACCGCAAACCACTTGGCGCCATCGCTTTGGGTGATGCCAGCCATGTTACTTGTGTGAGCAATGACTATGGATACGAGTATGTATTTTCTAGACAGGTTGAGGCATTGGGTAAAAAAGAAGATCTTTTTGTTGGTATTTCCACTAGTGGCTATTCACAAAATGTGATTCTAGCAGCCGAAAAAGCTAAAGCACTCGGTATGAAAACGGTGGCTTTGACTGGAAAATCTGGCGGCACTTTAAAAGATATAGTCGATTTAGCAATCATAGTGCCTTCACAGGTGACCGATAGAATCCAAGAAGTGCACATTAAGATCATTCACACACTCATCCAAAGTATCGAACGTCATTTTTTTCCTGAAAATTATTAACAAATATTGCCGCCGTCATAAATTTGTGGCAGATTTTGCTTTAGTTATATAAATTCAGCTTTAAATAACTCTACGCGGAGAAGTGGGTGAGTGGCTGAAACCAGCAGATTGCTAATTTGTCGTACGATTAAGGTCGTACCGAGAGTTCGAATCTCTCCTTCTCCGCCATTCAGTTTCAGATCCTCTCTTCCGCCACAAAATGATTTAATGAATAAAACCTATGACAGATAAGAAAGGCAAATTAGAAATGATTTGATCGTGGTTGCCATTGGGAGCCCTGAATCAATGTGGAACACATTTTATACTATTATTTTTTAGACTGTCTGATCATGATCATGTCTTTAAGGTTGTTGTATAAATGGTGACTAGGAACCCAGATATCAAATTTACCATCATCAGTGACTTCGAGCCATTTCGATTTTTGTAAAGTTTGATTGTAGTTGGAATACTTGCCCCAGCTGTTTCTAAGTTTATATTCACACTGCTTTAGTTGAGAGTCGTACCTCATGTCGCTAAGTAGGTAAGTGTGCCCGCCACATTGATTGTGTAGTTTAGAACCGTACTTGTTGTACCTAAAGTTTGTATCATAGTTATTTATCATATAAAGGGTGTCGGAGTAATTTCTATCTAAATCAACGATATATTGTTTAGTCACTTCATGTATTAAACCTTGGTTACATACAGATATACCAACGCCCATGAACTGACGGCTATTAATGTTTTCTTGAATTCCATTAATCATATCATGGTAATTGTAGTCATCTTTAAAGTTACGATCAAAAAGTTCGCTTACGTATCCATTGCGTGGATATATGATCTTATTACCTGCAGGGAAGTAATCAAAATTCTCTAAATCAAATTTCAGTGCATCAAGTTTAAATTCTTCACCACGTAAGTAAGCTGCGTTTCCACACGTCATCATCGACGTATTTCTTAAGAGTACTTTTTGAAGTAATTCAACATTAATCTTTTCACGAACTTGTTTGATCGCAGCAACAGGGTCGTTTTCTATCATTTCAAAAACTTCAGTATCTCTTCTATTTTCCGTAAATGAACTAATGGCTCCAAATAAACCAGAGAATGTTTTTAGTAGATCAATCATTTCTTCTTTTGGAGTGTCACCATTATAGTTGTCTGGGTCTTTCAATAAGCGAATCAAATCAAAAGTTTGATAATACTGTTTTGTTTTAGTTGGATTAGTTGCACCCATTTCCCATGAGGATTGTGGGCAGGCACCAAAGCCGAGTGCGGATTTAATAGATAAGTCTGTGTGACCACCATCAAAATCATTTATCTTTTCATCTTTACCTTCATTTTGAAAAGTGTATAAAGCTGAAATAAAATAGGCTGAAGTGTCTCCTTGCCAAGTTTTCCTCATAGTATTGAGGTCGTTTTCAGGTATGTTAAATTGACCGCTGGTCCAATACCAAGGGTTTGCATAGTTGGATTCAAAACGGACAACTTGTCTATAAATATCCAACATCTCTGCAGCTAAATTAGCATAACAAGTTCCACCAATTTGATCTCGAACTTCGCGGTGCTCTAAAATTGTATTAACAATAGATTGTCTTGAAAGTATAGGCATGTTTCCTGGACTTAAACTGGGCTTGGTGCAATCTTGTTCGTCATCAAAAATGGGAGCTGGGACATTTAAATTAAAAGTTTTTATATAGTTCCCCTCATTGATGCCTTTAACAAAATCAATGGGAATGGGCTGAGAATATCTATTATAAAAATTAGTTGGGATCTCAAAATTAGAATTGAGTGTTAGACTTTTTTTCATGAGTTCCAATTCATAAGGGAGATCTAAACTTCTAATATTCTGAATCAATTTTTGTTTATCAGGTTCTATTAATAATAAGTATCTATAGGCATAAGAAATTCTGAATTTATATGAGGCATAGGAAAAGATATTATCTTCATTGGAGTTAAGAAAAGGTTTAACGTCGAATTTCCAATCTTGAGCGTATCGACTCCATGTTTTACCAACAGTATTCGCATCAAAAAGGTCAGAAGCGATAGAATACCAAACAACATAGCGTATCAGAGCACGCATAATTATTTTTTTGTCATTTGGAAAGTTTGCATCATCAAAAGATGTTAACGCATACTTGATGCCTTCTTTATCATAATTATTAATGGCCTTGTATATATTGTAATTTAAATTTTCATCAGGTTTTTTTAAATAAGTACTGTGTAATAAAAAACCTTTGATTGAATGATAAATACTTTGATCAATAGGCTCAGCAGAAACTGAAAAATTTGAAAAAGTGAGGACTAATAGTAGTATTAATTTTTTCATATCTGAATGTAAAAGCAAAGTTAGCGCCAATTTTCAACAGATAAATTAAGTAAAATTATCTGTAAGTAGCTGAGAACACTTGAAAAGCTAGATTGTTAAAAAGTTAGATTTTGACTTAAGTGTGTCTGCTAAAAAATTGATCTTCAGCTGTATACTTTCTATACATTTAGTGGACTTCGCTTTTTCCCATGAGGTGTAATAAATAGAACCTATGACAAAAAAGCAAGCCAAATTAGAACTGATTTGATCTGACTTGCCATTGGGAGCTTGGATCCTTCAGTGATCATTTGAGAGTATAAAAGTAATCAACACCCATATAGATTCTTTCTAAAAACTGGCTGTCTAATTTAGGAGATAGGCCAACTTTATTAATATCAGTAGTGTAACTTCTAGCTGCATGTTGTATCCATATTCTTGCGTTGTCTTCTCTGAGCAAGTTATCCATTTCTTTGTATGATTCAACAGTTCTTTCATGATCAAAATTAAAATATGGAACAGGAAATTTAGCTTTACGTTCTGGGTAGGTAAACTTCATGAAGTTACTGACAGATGCATAGAGATCACCAGAAAGATAACGAACTCCTGCATTTAAATTTAATCGGAGGATTTGATGCCCAGGAGTGTGACCAGGAGATTTTATGAGCATGGCACTGCCGTCTCCAAAAACATCAGCATTATCTTCAGTCACTATCTGAACCTGATTAGGTAATGTCGTTAAGATGTCCATGTCGTAATGATAGTCTTTTGCTGGGGTAGGGCTATTGTATGCATCGAGCTCTTCTTTTTGGATAAGAATTTGTGCGTTTGGAAACAGCTCCATATTGCCAGCATGATCGTAATGCAAATGTGATAAGGCAATATAATTAACATCTTCTGGCTTTACGCCCAAATCATCTAATTGGCGAATTAAACCATACTCAGTGACATAAAAACGGAACAAGAAGCGAGTCAAATATCCGATAAAACCATCTTTTTCTTTACCCTTACCTTTGGGGCCATATTCATCAATGATAGAGTCAGGGTTTCCGGCTTCCCACAATAAGTACTTGCCATTATTTCTTACGAGCAGGCATGGGTTGGTTTTGTATATACTATTTGATCCAGTGGGAAGCTTGTAATTTAAACTGAGTAACACTCTAACTATGTCCATTGGGATATCGGTCCACAATTTAGTGTGTAAATATTTGGACTTATTACGAATGGTTCCGCAATTTAGAACATGGACAGTTTTATCATAGGAATTCAGTGATTCTAATTTGTCCATTTCTTCAACAGACATGCCATAAACTGGCAGAAAAAAAACGAATATTAAAGGTAAAATTACTGCTTTAACTAAACTCATGCGTCTGTTCTCCTATATTTTATAAAGAAGAGCAATTACAATGCCATATAATTAGCGGTAGCATGGCTTATTTCAAAGCTTATAAATGGCGACATGGTCAGATATAGGCTTCTGTAAATAGTTTTTTAAATATGCAAAAGTTGAACTTTAGGGTTTTAAATTGCAAAGTGATAGAGGTCACTTTGCAACAAAGTGATTTAAATTTTTGAATGCAATCCAAACATATTCCCGTCGGGATCTATCGCCAAAGAAATAAAGCCATGAGGGCCAATTGAAAATTTACTTTGCTTGATCTGACCACCATTTTCGGTGACTCGCTTTTCTTCAGTGGCACAGTCATCGCATGAGAAGTAAATGAGGGTACTGTTTTGCCCAACAGGAGCTCCTTCCATTCTGACCAATGCACCAGTGGCTCCGTAAGTTTCCATGCTGCCTTCAAAGCATAGCATCTCAACGTGCATTTCAGGGTTTGGGTTTTCTAATTTCTCAAGCTTTGTGTTGAGTACTGATTCGTAAAAAGTTTGTGCCTTATTTAAATCAGACACATAGATTTCAAACCATCCAACTGGATTTGTCATATTCACTCCTTTGTTTGTGCATTTATTTTTGCGCAACAGACAATATATTCAAGTTTTATTTTGATTTTATTAGGACGGAGATAATATAACTTTTTAGATGCACTCATTTTAAAAAAGTAGGTGATTTATGAGTATCAAGTTAAGTCATTTCCCAACTCCCTTTTCAGATTTAAAAAACAAAACAGGCAAACACAAAGATTGGTTTGGTCTAGAGTTCTTTCAAATATTTTGCGAACAGATTAATGCAAATAATAAGTTGTTTGATAATAAAAAAATATTAAGTGCTTACAAGAAAGATTATAAAAAATGTGAGCTCAAAGAGCGTTTGAATCTTCTGGCGGAGCTTTTAAACAATCACCTCGATATGAGTTACAAAAAAAAAGTAAAAACATTTGAATCTGTTTTGGGAAAGCCCCTGCCTTTTGAAGAAGGTATGTTCACCCACTGTTTTTTTCTTTACCCAGTTTCTCAATTTATTGAAAACTACGGTCACCAAGATTTAGAGACCAGCTTAAAGTTTATAGAAAAACTGACCATGCGATTTACCGGGGAGTGGGCCATTCGGCCACTGGCCAATCAAAACCCTAAAAAAGTACTGATCCAAATGAAGGAGTGGTCAAAGCATAAAAACTTTCATGTGAGAAGGTTGTCTTCTGAAGGTTTACGCGCACGACTACCATGGGGAAAAAAGATCACTTGGATTGATGAAACCCCAGAAAAAAGCCTTCCTATCTATACTAAATTACGCAATGACAAAGTGTTATATGTTAGAAGGTCGGTCGCAAACTCAATGGGCGATGTGATTAAAATTAACGATGACCTCGCTTATGCTACGTTTGAAAACTGGCTCAGCAAACGACTTACTAAAAATAACCTTTGGGTCATTAAGCATGCTATTCGTACACCAGTTAAAAAAGGTGACAAAAAGTATGTTGCTTTGAAAAACAAAGTTACAAAACTTGAAAAAGGACTTAGCTAACTATTGAAACAAAACTTTAACAGCTGTTCTTAGCGCTAGTCCTATAATGGGTATTAAACTAAAAAACATTCCTGGAAAACGGAGCTTCACTTTATTTTGTAAGACAGCTACAGCGTGAATGTGGCGAGCCACGATAAACACTCCAGCAAAAATAAATAGAGTGGTCTGTCCAAGCCCTTGCAGCTCAGCCATGAGTAAAATAATTAAGAATAGCGGCGTATATTCCATAAAGTTGCCGTGAGCTCGTACACGGTACAAAAGCTCGTCATTGCCATCAAGCCCAAGTGAGACTCTTTTGGATCTACGATAACGAATCACTCGCAAGGTTAAAAACATAAAAAGGGGGAGCAACAATGTTAGTGTTAAAGTTGTAACCGGAAGATGAAAACTCATGGTGATGTCCTTGTTTCTTACAAATAGTCAGTGAAGCCGGCATTAAGATTCACCTTAAGGCTTGGTGTGATTAACTTGGGCTCATTGAGGCCTGCATCTTTTGTGGTCCTAAATTTTATAAAGTCTTCTTTCGTGGTTGTTTGATTGATAGCTTTATTACTAGTTTTTTGTTCTAAAACAGTGCTTGAATATTTTAAAGCACGCCCCTCAGGTGGGTAATCATGTCCAGTGCAGGTTAAGTAGTCCTCTGGAAAGTCATAGATCTTTTGAATGGAGTTATATAACTCTTCAGCACTTCCTCCAGGGAAGTCACAGCGACCGCAGCCAATGTCAGGCATAAAGAGGGCATCACCAACAAAGAGGTACTTGCCAATACTAAATGTTGTACAAGCGGGTGTGTGACCTGGAGTGAAGAGTACTGTTACTTGAATGACATCATCAAGGCTAAGTATCTGACCATCAGAAAGCAGCAGATCAAATTGTCTTCCATCAGCTCCCAGTTGATCAGCTAAGTTTAAATTTTGAGCTAATAACTTTTGAACCTCCGCAATGTTCTTATTTATCGCAATGGAAGCTTCTGGAAATTTTTCTTTTAAAACCTGACTGGCAGAAAGATGATCAGCATGCACGTGAGTTTCAAGGATATATTTTACATTGAGTTGATTTGACTTAAGATAAGCAATGACATCATTGATGCTATTGTTCTCCGTGGAGTTTGTCTCGGCATTGTAGTCTAACACAGGGTCGATCACTAGGGCTGCGTTGGTTATTTCATTGCTGATAACGTAGGTAAAAGTAGATGTTTGTGGGTCGAAAAACTCTTTTAATTGCATATTGTCCTTCTTCTGTTTTACTTCTCAATCACATACTTTTGCCAACTGTTCAAACCATTGCATGAATCTAAATAAAAATAATTTAAGTTAACATTGTTTTATCTAGTCGAGTGTCAAGTTTAACCAGATCAAAGTCTACCAAAAAAAACAAATTAGTTAAAATAATCAAGAACTTAAATTAAATTGAAAAGACAGTGTTAAAACAATGACTTTATATTCTACTAGGAGAGTTCAATGAGTAAGTTGTTTATAGTTATAGTGGCGTTCACATTCACCAATGTTTCATTTGCGTTTATGGGCAAAGGCAAGGGCAAAGGAGAATGCGCACAGAAGTATTCTTGTAAAGATAAAAAAGATGAAGAGAAAATATCTTGCTGGACAGAGCGTTTGGCTTGCAACAAAGGCAAACATCAAGAAAAACTGGCTAAACTAAAAACCAAAGTGGGCAATAAAAACTTTGCTAAACTTAAAGAGAAAAAAATAAGTCGACTTAATAAAAGAGTTGAAAAGTCAGAAGAGAAACTCAAAAAAGTTCAAAGTAAGTTGGCTGAAATGAAAGACGGTATGGCAAAGATGTCAGGCGATCAAGGTTTAAAAGACGCAATGGCTAAAAAAATCAAAATGAAAGAAGCCAGAGTAAATCATATCAACGAGCGTATTAAAATGTTGAATGATTATAAATCACAAATAGAAGCACTAAATTAATCAAAAATAAATAAAAATTGGGGTTCATCAACGTGCTTTTTAAAAGTATCGGCGGTGAGCCTCGCAATAGTCGACTTATAGCGAGGCTCCGCCTGTTTGAAATTATAAACTGTGAAGAGCCACTACTAAACAGATTATTTTTCATTGTGGGGGGTCTATGCATCTGGGGCTTTTTCCTCGATGATCTCAAGTTCTTGCCCGAGTCCTTCTGGTAAATTCTTATGGCTTTTGGCACCGAGTTTTTCAAGACGTCGCGCTTGTGTGAGCACTCGGCTTTCAAGGCGAGTCATGCCGGCGTGGTATTCATTTTGTGCTTTGTCTAGAAACTTACCAACATTTGTATAAGCATCTACAAAATCACAGATTCTTTTGTGCAGCTCAGTCCCCGCTTTGGAAATGAGTTTGGCATTTTCAGAAAGAACTTGTTCGTTCCATCCGTAGCGAATGACTTTTAACAAGCCAATGAGTGTGGGGGGCGTTGCTATCAGGATCTTTTTATCTAAAGCATAATCAATAAGGTCTGCTTGAGTTTCTAAAGCGGCATACAAAAAACTCTCATTAGGTAGAAACATCACTGTAAAGTCAGCAGAGTCTTGCAAATTTTGCGCATAAGCTTTACTTGAAAGTTGCTTGATGTGGTTTTTCACATGCTGACCGTGACGTAACATTTGAGCTTCTTTATCTTTCTCGTTGTTACTTTCTAAAGATTGCAAGAAGGCATCAATGGGTGTTTTTGCATCAACGTAGATGTATTTATTGCCAGGCATCTTTACGCTCATATCAGGGATGTACCGTTTACCATCAGATGTTGTCGTTGACTCTTGAAAACTGACATCGGCAAACTCGGACATGCCAGCAAGCTCTATACAGTTTTTTAATTGCACTTCCCCCCAGCGGCCACGCACATGGGGTTTTTTGAGGGCATTTTTTAAAGCTGCTGTTTCTTTAGTGAGATTAACGTTGATCTCGTTGATTTTCTTAAGCTCAGACTCTACCAGTGAGTAAGACTTTTCGCGGTTAATTTCAAGATGCCTGACTTGGTCTTTGTATTCTTTTAATGTGTCTTTAAGTGGGGAGACGATTTCATTAAAGGATTGGAAGTTTTTTTCAAGGTGTGATTGGTTTTTAAGGCTTTCTTTTTCAATGGAGTTTCTAGCCATCTGTAAAAAGCTCTCGTTGTTTTGAGTCAGAGCATCGGCTGCAAGACCTTTAAAGATGTCTGAAAAACTATCTTTAAGGTTTTGGGCATTTTGTTCTTGGTCACTGATATTTTTTTGTAAGAGCTCGTTTTCTGTTTTTATGCGTATGAGTTCATTAATTAATTGTTGGTTTTCTTGATGAAGATGGTTTTTTTGATCTGTTAGGTTCTTAAATTTAAAAAACTTAAGGATGTATAAAATAACAACAGCCAACAAGGTGAAAATAGTAAAATAAAATAAAAATTGAAAACTGATCTGCATAGGTAAAAAGTTCTAGCACTAAAAAAAACTTTTTCAAAAGAAAAAAACAAAAACTCGACCTGTAAGTCATTAATATTTTTTAAGAAATTTTTAAAATGTGGATAAAATTGTGACTAACTTGTGATTAAAATGTGAGTAACTGTGGAGAAAAAAAGTCTTATTTAACCAATGAATATGGAACTGAATTTTTTGTAAATTGTTGTTAAGAGTCAAATCGATCTAAAAATTTGTTTACGTGAATTTAATAATTATAAATCAAATACTTTTTAAAATGAACTAGTTATAAATGCTTCTATTATTCAGATGTTTTACATAAATGGAAAAATTATAACTTTAAGACTTTTGATGTCTTAAATATACCAACCTCATCGATTATTTTGAGACTTTCATTAACGACACTTAAATTTAACTTCTGTGGAATAAGGGTCACCCAAGTACTTATCGGCGGCTTTATTAATTTTGCCAGCCTCAGGAGCATCTCCTAGGAAAACGGAGGCCGCTTCTTTGATTTTTCTCGATTGTTTGTAGATCTCTTCGTCGATGTCGCCTTGATACTTTTTACCTTCACTTGTTATTTTTGGAACCTTATCAAATTGCTTGCAGTAGCTTGTGGCTTGAGCGATGGCGTCTCTAACACCTTCTTCCTGGGATTTTGACTTAATAATAACAGAATGTTCGCCTCCAAAACCTCCGGGCCTGACATCCCTATGGTGCGCGCACGACGATAAAGTGAAAGCTGTTACCAAAAATAAAGATAGGTTAAAAAGCAGTTTCTGCACTTTGTAGCTCCTTAGGTCATGTTTAATTTATAAAGCGACTGATTGGTAATATACAAGAAAGAATTTTGAACTCAACCATTAGGTAAATAATAGGATATAAATTATGTGGGTTTTGGAGTTGATGACTCACCTTAATTATTAGTGTGTGAATATACGCACACGCTAAAGTATTGCTTTAGAGGGTACTGAAGGTGTTAGATACCATCTCTAAAGGCTCAGTATTTTTATTCATTAGCTGCAGGTAAAATTCCGACGCTATGGCAAAAAATATCTTCGTTTTGAGCTTCACCGAGAAGATCCATTTTCAATTCAAACTCTTCGAGTTTTATTTCATGAATTTCTGGTTCTTCTAATTCTGCAACTGCATTAATGGCGCTAATGTGATAATTATCATAATGGACAGTTAAATTAGTAATTCGTTGGCTAAAAAGACCGTTACGAGAGACTTGATATATAAAAATAGGTTGTCCAACAAAGGCAAAACTGTCTAAAACTCCTGACATCATGCCAATATGATGAGATGCTATGTTTTCTTCACTGAGATTACTAAATACTTTTATGGGTTCTGTGATCACTTGATCGGCCTCAGAGTTATAATCAGGCTGAAACAACTCCCAGTGTGTTGTGAAATCAACAACTTGATTTTTGTCGATAAGTTCATTAATTAGATGCCATTCTGCTGGAAGTGCATCACCCATTATGAATATCTCATAGTGTTCTAAATGAGCCCTGATAACATTAACGAGTGCTTTTTGAGTGAACTCTCTGTATGTGCCATTACGCTCTTTGCGAACCCAAATAAAAGCGATTTGTTTCTCTGTTTGACGTCTTTTTATGATTTCTTTTTTAAATTGTCGTCCTGCTGGCGATAAGTTTGGTCCCTTTAAAAAGATGCTGTTTCTAAATTCATCTTTGTAAGTGTCAGGTGCATTTTCTATATTTTTGACAAGTTCTTGAGTTGAAAGTGCAAGGTTTAATTTGAATGGGTTTGTGAGCAATAAAAAGTCTCCAGACAATAGCGGCACGGTCGCATATACAAGATTGTAGAAGCAGTCATCTTTGCAACGTGTGTTTAATGAGGCAACGATGATACGATGACCTAATCGTCTGACCTGAAAAAATGAAATAGCAACTTCACTAAAGTTTAAGAAGTTTAATTCAGTGGTTATTTTTTTTATTTGTTTGCGAATTTGAGAGGGTCTTTTTTCAGAGTTTTCTAAATCTTGATACAGAAGGTTTAACTCATTTAGGATTTTTTGTTTGCGTTGTTCTCGCTCGCTTAGAGTAGTGGGAATATTAATGTGCACATAGCTTTATTGGCTAGCCAACAAGGCACCAAGCAAATGAAACAGTTCACCTATAGAGTATTTGTGTTGGTTCAGAACATAAATGTTCTGGCTGTCATTTACGGTGTTTTCAGGCACGTCTTCTGCTGCTTGTGCTCCAGCTAATAAAGTATGCAGTAAAAAGAAGGTGAGTAATAAAATACGGACTGTCATATCAGATGACTTTTGCAATAACGAGGCCGCCGTAGTCGCAATAAAATACGAGCTTATATACAGTTTACACAGAGTTATGCACATTCTAGTCGGTTATAATATTTAACCTTATTGATAGTCTCAGCTTTGATAGCTAAGTGTCTAAATTTCAATAGCTATTTTCGATAAGATGTTTTTTGTAAACGACATGCACACTTTATGAAAAATCTATAGGGCCGATTAAAATTATCTTTATTGGATTTGAGAGCATGTAAATAATTGTAGTGCGAATTTTTTGGGAAGTAGTTGTCTGCAAAGGAAGGAAGTAAATAAATATTATTTATGCACAGCATTGTAAATATTCGGTGGAATATTTACAATTGAAAGTTGTGAAAGCAGGCGACTGTTTTGTTGAGGGAGTGTTAACATTAGTTGGAATATGCGAACGTTTTTAAGAGGCGCGGCAAAAAATGTAACTGATTAAAATATTTACACTATTTATACCTCCTAAATCATTGTATGAGCTTTGGAAAGGGAACAGTTTTTGTATACTAATTTCGAGAGGAGTGATGATGAAAATCTGGTTGTGTGCAATTTTAGTGTTGGTCGGAGCTATAGACGCTCTCAGTGCGAGCGAACTGCCCAAGCACCCCCTGACATTTAAACACTGGAAACGAGTTCAAATTCACAATTCACAAAGCGACGTCGTCAGTAAGTCCTCAGTTATTCAGAAAATCTACAAAAAACTCAACGATCAACATTTACCTAAAGATGTGCACGATGACTTGGCTAGATCACTCAAAGGCCATGAAAAAGAACAAAAAACAAACCTCGAAAGACTGCAGTTTTCAAAAGAACTCACTTTTGCAGATTACTTTGATGTTTATCTGAAGCAATTTTCTGGGAACAAAGAAGCCTTGCAATTCATAGCACAAAGGCTTTCAAAAACATCGGTTGCTTACCTTTTAGAGAAATCAATGGACGAAGAGGTGGCCAAACCCGAGCAGGCTGAAGCGGCCGTTAAAATCTCTGAAAATACCAGTGAAGATGTCGAACAAAGCCCTAAGTAATTAATTTCAAAGGCTTTATTTGCTATACCTAGCCAATCCTAAAAGTCTACAACTTTAAGAAAATTTCATTTAACCCATATCTACAAAAGCATTGTCATATTATGAGCTTAGAGAGCTGTTTGATTTTCACTGGGGAAATAAACATCTTTTTTTAGGTCCTCACCTTGACTCACCTGTGTACGGCCCCATATTAGACACGTTTTATATGTAATATTTTATATTTAACAATCATTTATCTATCGGAGGTAAAAAAATGGCTAATGCAGAGCTAAACGTGCGCCCTCTCCACGACAGAATTCTTGTAAAAAGAATGACAGAAGAGGAAAAAACAGCTGGTGGTATCATTATCCCAGATTCAGCTAAGGAAAAACCACAACGAGGAAAAGTTGTTGCTACTGGTAAAGGCCGAGTGACTGAAGATGGTAAGGTTTTACCTCTTGAAGTGAAGTCAGGTGACTCTATTCTTTTCGGCAAGTACTCAGGCACAGAGCTTAAGCTTGAAGGCGAAGAGTTTTTAATGATGCGCGAAGAAGATGTTTTAGGTGTTTTAAATTAATTAAAGGAAGGTATTTATAATGAGCAAAGAATTACGCTTTAGCGAAGACGCAAGAAAAGCAATCCTGACAGGTGTGAACACTTTAGCAAACGCTGTTAAAGTCACTTTAGGTCCTAAAGGAAGAAACGTTGTTATCGAAAAATCTTTTGGCGCTCCACTCATCACTAAAGATGGTGTGACTGTTGCTAAAGAAATCGAATTAGAAAATAAGTTTGAAAACATGGGCGCACAGATGGTGAAAGAAGTTGCTTCTAAAACTAATGATGACGCTGGTGACGGTACAACAACTGCCACAGTTTTAGCCCAAGCTATTTTCCGTGAAGGAAGCAAAATCGTAACAGCTGGTCACAACCCAATGGCTGTTAAAAAAGGAATCGACAAAGCTGTTGAAGCTGTCACTGCAGAACTTAAAAAAATGGCCAAGCCAGTAAAAGGCTCTGAAGAAGTGGCTCAAGTTGGTGCTATCTCTGGAAACAACGATATGGAAATCGGTGAAATGATCGCTGAAGCCATGGAAAAAGTTGGTAAAGAAGGTGTTATCACTATTGAAGAAAGCAAAACTGCTCAAACAGAGTTAGACGTTGTTGAAGGTATGCAGTTTGACCGTGGGTACTTATCGCCATACTTCGTAACTAACGCTGAAAGAATGGAATGTGTTCTTGAGAACGCTATGGTTCTTATTTTCGATAAGAAAATCACGACAATGAAAGATTTAATCAATGTATTAGAAGGCGTTGCTAAACAAGGACGTCCATTGTTGATCGTTGCTGAAGACATCGAAGGTGAAGCTTTAGCTACTTTGGTTGTTAACAAGTTAAGAGGAACAATCAATGTTGCTGCTGTTAAAGCTCCAGGTTTTGGTGACAGAAGAAAAGAAATGTTAACTGACATTGCAACTTTAACTGGTGGAATCGTTATTAGCGAAGAAACAGGTCACAAGTTAGAGCAAGCCACAGTTGAAGACTTAGGTTCTGCTAAGCGCATTGTTATTGATAAAGATAACACAACAGTGATCGATGGTGCTGGCGATAAGAAAGCGATTGATGCTCGCGTTAAGCAAATCAGAGCTCAGATCGAAGAGTCTACTAGTGACTACGACAAAGAAAAGTTAAAAGAACGTTTAGCGAAGTTAGCCGGTGGTGTTGCTGTGATTCACGTAGGTGCTCCATCTGAAGTTGAAATGAAAGAAAAGAAAGCTCGTGTTGAAGATGCTTTAAACGCAACTCGCGCAGCTGTTGAAGAAGGCATCGTTGCTGGTGGTGGTACTGCTTTACTAAGAGGTTCACAAGCTGTTGAATCTTTAGACCTTGCTGAAGGTGAGCAGTTCGGTGCACGCATTGTTAAAAGAGCTTGTGAAGAGCCATTAAGACAAATCGCTGCCAACGCTGGTCTTGACGGAGCTGTTGTGATCAACAACGTTCTTGCCGAAAAGAAATACGGTAAAGGCTTCAACGCTTTAACAGAAGAGTACACGGATTTATTAAAAGCCGGTGTGATTGATCCAGTTAAAGTGGTTCGTTGTGCTTTAGAAAACGCAGCTTCTGTTTCATCGTTAATGTTAACAACAGAGACTATGATTGCTGATAAGCCAAAAGAAGAAGCTCCAATGCCTGCAGGAATGCCAGGTGGCGGAATGGGAGGCATGGGCGGCATGCCAGGAATGATGTAAAAACATTCCCATCCAAAAAAAATAATTCACCAAAAAACCCTGAGTTCAAAAAACTCAGGGTTTTTTATTACGCACCCCACAAAGGTGGTCCGCACTTTTTTGCGAAACGACGCGTTGTCGTTGGTATATATTCAAAAATTCGAAACAGTTTGCTGTGCATTAAAAAGTGTTTCCACTTGCGAACTGGGGCATTTCTCCATAAATCTTGTTTAAACAAAAATAGCAAAGACACTACAAGGGAGATAAGTATGCTTCGTTTATTGATAATATTGTTAACATTAACTTCATTTGAGGTGGCCAATGCTGTGACCCACTTGATGAAAAATCAATATAAAAACAGATGGACACGTGACCTTCAATTTAATGACTTTCATCGCAATTCAGTTGTATGGAATGATAGAAAAGAAGTTGAGTTGCAAATTTTTACTGAAACTGCAGAAGATGAATATACTCCGAACAACTCTGGCTCAGTCGAGGATGATGATAGGCTGAGATTAGATGGGATCTACTATCATAAATTTAATGATCAATTTAGCTTAGAGTCTGAAGTACTTTATAACTCAACAGATACTGATGTTAAAAACTCAACAGACAGTTCAGAATTTGCCTATCTAACTATAAATAATAATTTGGGTTATAGGTTGAGCGATTCAATTGGTTTCTCATTCAACCTTGCTTACTTAGGTCTTTCTTTTACTAGCAAATCAACAAGTAAATCTGAAAGTGAGTACGATTATTTAATTCTTGGACCTGGTGCCACAATTAAACTGAATGATACGTTTTATGCTGGAGCGAGCATTGAGCATTTTGAAGCCAAAAGAAAAGTAAAAGTAAACTCTGTTAGTATCAATTTGGACAATGAAAAATTCAGACAAACTCAGTTGTCTTTTAACGGTGGTATGCTCATTGGCACTGAAGATGACATGAACGGGTTTGTTGAAGTTAGAAAGTCATATATGTTTAGCAGTGATAACACTTACCTGAATTTGTCTGTAAATGGCTTATTGAATTTTTCTAAATCAATTCAAGGTTATACACTTTTATCATACAATAGAAATTTGACGAGCAGTAAAGATGAGGATTCATTTAGATTAGGAGTAACAAATGACAAACGTTTCTCACAGCTTGTAGGAATGGATTGGGAATTTAATAACTTTTATTTGAATCCTGAACTTAGCTACACAGTAGTGTCTAGTGCTGATAATCAAATCGATAGTGAGGGAAGTGCTGGTGTAGGGTTAAGATTCGGTTATCGTTATCAAGACATGGCTGACGCATACATTGGCTTCAACATTGATCAAGATAGTACTGAATATAAAGACAGCTCTTCTATTGATGAGTATAACCTCGATACACAAACTATCTATATAGGTGGAAAGTATCAGTTTTAATTTCTAATTGAGTTAACAAGAAGCCTCAGTTTATTCTAGAGGCTTCTTTTTTATTAAATTCAATAATCGTATATTGTTAGCGGCAATCTCTTAGTAGTCAGAAAAAAGCTTAGATAAAAATATATCTATATTGACCACCCTAAAAATCTAGATCTCAATATTCGCAAATAATAATTAAACCCCTAAAATCATTAATTAATACGCCCACAAAGAGTGGAATAGAACTTGCTATGTTCTATTTATATTAACTCAAGTCGAACGTGGAGCGTTTATGGGCAAAGTCTTTGTACTTATTACATTCTTGTTTACCGTATTTACAAATGCCTATGCGAACTCTTATTTGGACGAGGAGTCAGCGCCAGTCGAATACGAAAATCCTTATTACCAAGACGAGTATGGTGATGACGAAAGCTCAGATCAACGCGATATCAGAGTCAGAAATAACTTAGATGACTCCAGATACGATGATGGCTATGAAGACGATCCTTATTACGATTATGAAGATGGAGATACCATCACTCGTAAATACAAACCAAAAGCAAGAATAGACTTTAAAAATAAAAAGAAAAACAATAAGAAAAAATCAACTACAGCTGCCAAGAGTCGTGTTAATAACATACAAAGTGGCGAGGTTCCCAATTACGATCGTGACTTCAACGATGATAGAGATCGTTATAACGATAATAGGGACAGAGACTTTAAGAAAACGTCTTTAATTAAAAACAAGAAGCCAAGAACCAAGAAAAAGTACCGAGCTAGGAACACTGGGCAGTCAGATATGACTTTCGGAAACTCTACCACTCAGCCAACAAAGGCAGAAAGCTTTTCTAAAACTGAAAGTCGATTCAAACCAACAAGTCTATCTAAAGTAGCTACTGTTGTTGATAAGACTGAGTCAGACGTGGATTGTGAACAACTAAAACGTTACTACGAAAAGACTGAAGGAAAAGGCGAAGAATCCGCGAACGCTGATAAGAACGTTGAATTTGCCCAAATATTCCCGCTCATGATTTTACGAAGCGCCTGTGAAAAAAAATTAAATCTTTAAAAGTAGTAATCAATACCTAAATTAACTGAGACAGTTCGCTCACCTAGGCTAGATGCGGTGATCTCTCTAGCAAAAGACGTTGAAAAGTTGTCATACTTTAAGATCCCTTTAAAATAAAAGTTCTCTTGCCATTTTTTTAACCCGTAAACCCTGAATTGTGTGACCGAATTATCACTCGATGAACCACTTGGGCCCGGACGTTCTTTTAATTTTGGTTTTAAAAACAAGAACAATGAAGCTCCGACGAGTATGTCATTGCCAGTGATTGGAGTGATCACATCTCCGCCTACTTTAATGCCAGAGTATCTCAGTGTTGAGAACTTGCTTGGGTTGGCGTTTTCAACAGAGGAGGTGAAGCGAGAGTAACCAGCAAGAAGTTCAAATTTAGTGCCGTAAACCCCTCCTAAACGGAAGTTAAAACCGCCAAGAAGCTCATAGGCTGATTGATTAAGGGAAAGGTTAGCTTGGTTATCAGGGTCGCCGATGCTTGTGATTCCTTGGTGTATAAGAGCGTGAGCAGACCATTGGTTATTGATCCAGACCTCGCCGTCAAGAGTAATGCTAGGAATAATGTTATCTTCAGAAAAAGCACTGCCACTGTCTTTTTTCATAAGGCCGATGCCACCGCTGATACCAACTTTACCAAATGTAGGTGGTGGGACTGGTTTCCAGCGCTCACCGACGGTACTTCCACTCATGGAGTGTTCGTTGGCCGGTTTTGCGCCAGGAATATAGTTTTGCATAGCTTTGGTAGACGTGATTTTGTTGGAAAAGCTTGCTAAGTGAGAACCAACGATCTTAGCATTTTTCTGAATGCTGCCTTTTTCTTTTTCAACAACAATCTCAGCAAAGGTCAAACTATCATCCACTTTTTTAACGCGTAATTTTCCAAGTATGGTTTTTTCACTGTTAATAAGGAAGTTAAACTTTGGGTGTCGTTTAATTTTTATGATCGCAGCCACGGTGAGATCTTGTCCGTTGAGAATGCCATCAGACTTAGAAAGGTTTAAAGTGACCAAGTTGTCTTTGCGACTCAGGATCATTCCATCATAAGGAATTTGTTGGAACAGTTTATCCAGCAAACTTTTCATCGGAGCTCGTAAATCGCTGAAGTTGGTTTCTTGAATGTTAAGTGATTCTTCTTTGGCAAACAGAAGTCCATCTTTTGCTAGGAAAAGAGCAAGAGTCATGGCAATGGAGTTTTCTGTTTTATTCACTCGCCCAACAATGAACGCATCTGAACTTACATTTTTAGAATAACCTAAAAGTATGTTTGGATCTTTTTCAAGGTCACTTAAAAAAGGAGTGCGACCAATGAGTTCAATCTTTTCATGCCTCCACTTTGGATTGTTCTCAACTTGTTCGGTGACAAACTCGTTAAAAGATTTTGCGTAAATGCCTTTGGTGTTATCAGTGAAAGGTAAAACAGTGATTGCTTTTATAGTTACTAGTTTATCGACAGGGCTTTGATAATAATTGTCTAAGTGAAAGTTGGATTGAGCCAAACTGTTTTGGCAGAAAAACAAAACAAAGATTAGAACAAATAAATTTAAATTCATAAGTATATTTTGATAGTTACGCTTTGTTCGGTCAATATCTCCGAAAGCAAGGAACAATCAGTTGTATTTGGATTCAACTATTAGTCTTAGGCCGAGTGGTTGGCTTAAATATAGAGTAGATGAATTACAACTAACACGACTTAAGTAAGTGAAAAAAAATATAAAACTTAACTCTAAAAACTCACAAAAAAACAAACTTTAATAATTTCAAATAAGAGAGCACTAAAAAATATTGAATTTTGCTTAGAAGAAACTAATTAGCTTTTTTATTATTTAAATAACGTTTTACAAAAAAGTAACCAACAGCAAGAATGACAATTCCAATAATGATAGCCATGTGCATTTTTTTAATAATGGCCATGCTTTCATCCCACTTATCACCAATGAACCAGCCAACGTAGATCCAAACGGGAACACTGATCAAAGCTGCAAACCCATCGAGCAATATAAAGGTGCTTGGTTTGACGCCCATGGCACCCGCTGTGAGGTAAGTGGGTGCCCTCAACCCAGGTAAAAAGCGAGCAACAAAACAAATAAATTTAGAGTTGTTGAGAACTTTTTCTTTGGCGAGTTTTTTTCGTTTTTCGGTCATGATCTTGCGGATGATTGGTAAATTAAAAGCATTATCGCCAAGTTTTCGCCCTAAGAAAAACAACAAGCCATCACCTGCTAAAACGCCCACCATACAAACAACAAATGCACCCCAGATTGAGATTTTGCCCAAAGCAGCTAAAATACCGGAGGCAATGATGGTGATGTCTTCGGGAATAGGCAATCCCATGCCACAAGCGAATAAAACTCCACAAATAATGGCGTACGCGCTGGCACCACTAAAGCTCGCTAAGCAGCCAATAAGAGCTGATTTGCTAGATACACAGGCTAGAATGGTTTGAAAAGGTGACGCGCTCATATGGATTAATATGTAATTTTATTTGGGTTTATTTTAAATTGACCCTATACTAATAGCCATGGCGATTAAACTGATTATTGCTGATGACGCACCATTTATACTGCAAGTGACACGCTCTCTTTTAGAAGGTGAGTCCGTTGATATTGTTGCTGAAGCCAGTGATGGTGATGAGGTGGTGAAGTTAGCGCTCGAGCACAAGCCAGATGCCATATTTATGGACATGGTTATGCCGAATAAGAACGGCGTGGATGCCACTCGCGAAATTCTCTTGCAATTGCCAGAAACCAAGATCATAGCTTTTTCCACTCTTGATGAAGATTTGATGAAAGACAAGGCACTCGCCGCAGGGTGTGTGGCTTACATTACTAAGCCCTTTAATCGCAACGATTTAGTGAATAGCCTTAAAGAAGCCTTCGCCGATTCGCCAGAGGCACAGTTATGAAAGAATTTATTTTTATAGCAAGAGTGATGATACTGACTGTTTTAATTGTCGTTGTTTTGCAATTGAAGTGGGGCGAAGACACTTTAGAAACACGAGCGAGTTCTTTTGTAACAAACTCATCAACAGTAAAGATGATTAGAGAGTCTTCGCAAAAAATTGCAAGAATCATTAAAAAAAGTTTTGCCGAAAAACCAGAACCGGCTAAAGAGAATAATCAATAATCAATAATCAATAATCAATAATCAAGTGGCCAAGAAACCACTTGTTACTTTTATTGTAATAAAATTATTTTTTAGTATCGCCGGTTGAACTCTTAACAGTAGTAGTGCTTGTTGGCGTTGAGTTACCAGTTCTTTCTATACTGTTATTTTCAGCACAGTTCCCGCCACCAGCGATAGCAGTATTAGCAAAGAAAGCAATCATTATGATTAATGCTAAATGTTTCATAAGGTCCTCCCTAATTTGATTCACTTTACATACATAGACATAGCGAGAAGCGTGCCAAATTGAGTGTCTCATTTTGAGATACTGATCATATAATTTCAATAACTTACAATAACAGGGGTGTAGTCTGTTGTTGAACCCTTTTAGAAAAATAAGACAAAATTGCGCTTGTATAGAGTGTTTACAGTACCCTATTAGTTCATATTGATTTTTAGAATTCAATCATACGATGGCAACAATTATTAAATATTAAGGAATTAAAAATTTAAGTAAATCAGAGTTGTAAATTTAATCTATTATTTTCTGAGAATTTAACTACTGAAGTACTTATAAAGACTTATTTCTAGGGTCAGCTTTTGATTATAATTGCTTAGTAGTGTTCCGTTCATTTAAACTTGTGTCTCGTTGGAGCTCTAAAGAAGTAAAGTAGCATTTAAAGATTCGAACGCCTAATAACTATGAGAAACTAAAGGCTTATCTTTTTATTTGAGATTGTTAATTATAAGAAAATGGATAAAAGCTTTTAGAGTTAAGGAGTAATTGATGATTATAATTTTATATCTATTTTATAAAGTGTCTAAACATTAACTTTAACCCATCTGTTTTAACAGTTTAAATTATGTATCAATCTAAGATTATTATAAATGAAATTGGGTTTATGATCATTATATTAGGCAATTAGTTAATGTAAGATTATTAGTGTAAGAAAATGATACGTGTAAAAAACCAACACAAATGTTTCCATCTTGTCTCAAAAATAAAATATTTTTACAAAAACACGACTAAGTTACTGATCTTACATTAAGTTTATGAATGGTCTTTAAATTGCTTAAAACTTATTATTATTATTATTATTATTTCCATCAAGGAGAAATTATAAATGAAACTTAATAAAACTAAAAATATAATGATTGCGATCACTGGTTTATTACTTGTTGTCTCTTTCCAAAACTGTGGCAATAGTTTTGAAACAACCTCAGATCAAAACGAATCAATGACAGAATCATTTGCATTAGGTAGTGCAGAATTAGGAACTAACATTGAAAGCTCAACAAATGATGAAGATCGTGTTTCAGAAAAGTTATCTACTAATTTATACAGACAATCTGCTTTAGAAGCGATTTACAGTTATACTCACCCTAATAAAGGTCCTGGAGCACTTTTGGTTGTGAGAAAAGGTCAAGCATTAAATGGCTCATTGGGCCCAGGCAAATATCTTGATCAATTTCGCGTTTCTTCTGACGATAGGTTTTTGTTTGTTTCAGCTTGTTCAAATCAAGCTCAGCCGAGATGTTATGTATTTGTAGAAGCCCGACGCTTTAGACGCAATCAAGTTGTGAATTTTTCAGTTAGGGGAATTGCAACATCTCCTACAGGTGTTACATCGTTTGGTAACCACACAAATAAAAAAACATACGCCTTTAACTATAGCTGTGCACAAGTTAACTCAAACTATTATTGTCCAGAAACTAATAATAGCGGACAAGTTGTACCACAGTTAGGTCATCATTTCCGTGCTGATGGTTTGTTTTTCATGTATTTAGGCTCAAATGGAAGTGGTCATAATTGTCGTTTAGCTAGAGATAAATTTGATCCTGCTAAAGAAATTCCACGCCCTTCAGATGTTGAGAGGCTTAGGTATCATGTCCCATGTAATAATTTATCTTATGATGTTGTTGGGACTGCTGGACTAGATAATACCAGTTCTAGCTCTGTAGATAGTCCTACGACAATTCCAACAATTATTGGTGAAGGAGTTAAAAACTTAAGGTTCAAAAGATATGGACAATCGGGTGAAGTTTTTTGGGAAAATCCAGCTAATATTAAGTGGGTTCTTGTTGATTGTAGAGTTAATGGTGAAAAGTTCGCAAAATCTTTTGGTAATGGTGAAACTAGCTTTTATATACCCAATTTAAAGTCTAATTTGGGCGGCTGGTGTGATGTAGCGACAGCTTACCAAGATGGAAGAAGAACAGAGGAGAAAAAAGTTTTAATTCCTGTCAGATAATTTAAATGAAGTTTTATTTAGAGGTGAGCACTAATGAATATAGCTGCTTCACCTCTAACGTCGTTAAGAGAGGTTACTATTAATATAGTTTCCATAAAAAATTTAAGATGGAATCTCAATAACCAAGCCAGCAATGACATGATTTTGACAAGCAAGTCGTTCGCTCGGAAGAAATCCGCGATCATCAGCCATCTCTTGTTCAATAGATTCACGTGATTCTAAAATCTCGTAGTTTTTAACAAAAACCCGGCAAGTTCCACAAGTACCAAACCCACCACATGAGTGGTTAATGTCGACTTTTTTTTTGATTAAAAAATCAAGCAGGCTGGTACTTTCTTGATCGATGGGTAAGTCTTTGTTGTTAACTGATATCGTTGAGCTTTTCATGGTCTTTAGAATATTTCACTATTTCAGCTTTTAAACAAACGCTGAGCATAAAAAATGTTCTTTTTAATAACATCCTCAGTAAAGACTAGAGTTTTTAGGGAGATTTTACTAATCTTAAAATTATGAGATTTATAGCTTTTGACTTAGAAACAACGGGGACCCTAGCGGGTGTGGATAGGATTGTAGAGATCGGAGCTGTGCGCTTTGAGCAGGGGCAGGTTGAAGGTGTTTACTCCACTCTTGTTGACCCCAAAATACCAATGCCTGAAGGTGCTTCTCGCGTGAACGGTATCACTGATGAGATGTTAGCAGGCAAACCAATCATCGAGGACTTGTTGCCGTCATTTGCAGACTTTTGTGGGTCAGATATTATCGTCGCTCACAATGCCAACTTTGACTATCAGTTTTTATTAGCCGCTGTGAAAAAGCATGAGTCTCCTGCCCCAAAAGGTGTGGTGATTGATACTTTGGCTCTAGCAAGAAAAATTATTCCTGGCTTACCTAATTACAGGTTGGGAACTTTAGTGCAACATCTGGATATTCCAGCGGGGGAGTTTCATAGAGCCGAAGAGGATGCTTCTTATTGTGGTCAGTTATTTTTAAAACTAATCAATAAAGTTTATGGTGGACATGAGCAACCTCCAGTTGAAAACTTGATTGCACTGACTGGAAAGCCAAGGTTAGATTTTCCACAAATCATTCCCCAGCCGAAGCAATTAGATTTATTTGCAGGCTTATAAGTTTTAAACTGTAAACAGTGCTTCATAAAATGTTATTTCATTTTTAAATCATTTTGTTCATTACACTATGAGTAAAGCTGTAGCTATGAAAATATCAAAATAGGCTCATTTATTTAAAGTTTGAATCACTCAGATTAATAAATCGCATTGTGAGCAATTGGCATTCTGCGACCTTGTCCAAAAGCGTGAGACGAAACTCGTAAAATTGGTGGCGCTTGCCAACGTTTGAACTCACTGCGATTGAGCATTTTTAAAACTCGTTTTTCGGTGGCAGTGCGTGCTGGTTTTTTGTCGACGACCAACTTATTAACAATTTTGTCGAGAGTTTCATAAGATGGCAGGCTATCGCTGTCTTTTTGATTAGGGCGAAGTTCAGCCGTTGGCGGGCGTGTGATGATTTGCCTTGGAATGAGTTCTTCATCTTTGTTGTAGTGTTCACAAAGTTTTACAACTTGTTGTTTAGTTAAGTCACCAATGGGTGAGATGCCCCCGCAAAGATCTCCGTAAAGAGTGCTGTAGCCAACGGCGAGTTCACTTTTATTGGACGTATTTATGAGCAAGCTATTTTTAAAGTTTGAAAAAGCCATAAGTATGTCACCCCTCAGGCGAGCTTGCATATTCTCGTGAACTAAGCCAAATGAAAGTTTGCCGAACTCTAACTCAAAGTCTTTCACTAAACTTTTATAACTGTTATTAAAGTTAACTTGATGAAAGGGTGTCCCTAAGTTACTAGCAAGTTTTTTTGCTAAGTTAAAACTGAGTTTTGAGCTATAGGGTCCTGGCAAAGCAATGCTAGTGACATTCTCAGCTCCGAGAGCATCAGCGGCTAAGCAGGCCACAAGTGCTGAATCAATACCTCCACTCAAACCAAAGTGAGCCTTACTCATGCCTATTTTTTTACAAAAATCTTTTAACCCTAACACCAAAGCTTGCCTAAGTTCTTCGTATTCACTTGTTCTTTTAGTTCTCATCGGTTTTACTTGGTCGACCTCTATGTAGGAGAGGGCTTCTTTGAAATCTGGAAGTTGAGCGATGAGTTCTCCTTTTTTATTGAGGGCAAAGCTACCACCATCAAAGATAATCTCATCCTGACCACCGACCTGGTTGACGTAAACGATTGGACTTTTAGTTTTAGCTATGCACTTGCGCGCAATTTTAAGACGAAGACTGCTTTTTTTGAGACTGAACGGGGAGGCATTTAGAGCTAAAGTTATGTCGACCTTGCCTTTGAATTTGAGCAACGGGTTTTCTACATGTTGAAATGGGTTAAGCTCTTTCCAGGCCCATAAGTCTTCGCAGATGGCGATAAATATTTTTTTGTTACCAATTTTTAGAATATTTTTATTGAGATCTCCAGCTTCAAAGTGTCGTTCTTCATCAAAGACGTCATAAGTTGGTAACAGTTGCTTAGCGAAAGATTTTATAATTTTTTGATTGTGCACAACGATGGCTGAATTTAAATATCTTTTGCCTTTTCCCTTATTGTGGGTGATGGCTCCAAAGATAATATGTATCTTTGAGGGAAGTCTTTTTACGAGCTGATTTAAAACTTTTGTTTGTTCTTTAACGACACTGTCACGTTCGAGGAGGTCAGCCGGAGTATAACCAAAAAGAGCGCATTCTGGGAAAAGAATAACATCACAATTGTTACTGACTGCTTCTTTTGAAAACTTTAAGATGTTAGCAGCATTGGTTTTAAAGTCACCTAGGTGGGTATTCAGTTGAGCCATAGCAATTTTCATAATCTAAACCTTGGACTAAAATTATAGAGTTTATATACATTTTTTTTGTTAAAAAATCATTTTAATTATTAGCAGAATGTGAGGCTTAGGTAGAGGCTTTTTATGAATGTTTTTAGATATTTAATTTTTTAGTTTACTTGCTGATCCATGAAAATCTAAAATATCTATATGAAATTGCTATTGATCATTTTATTGCTTCCTGTTCACATACTAATGGCATCAACTTTAACAGATCAGATCATTCCCGATGTAAAGCCACGGCCAAAAGATAATTTGACTGAAAAAGAGAAGAAAAAGCTCCTCCCTCTCTATGATTTGGGAGTGGCTTCGATCAGTTCTATTAATCCAGACTATCCAGGGTCCTCTGAATACCAATTCACTCCGATCATTGTCCCTGTATTTACCTACAGAGGGAAACACTTCCGCAGTGATGGTGATGGCTCTAGAGCACGATTTTTAAATAACGAAAACTTAGAGTTATCAATGAGCGCAGGCGGCAACTTCCCGGTGAACTCACGAGAAAACGAGGCTCGCAGAGGGATGAAAACTCTTGGCCAAGCTGTTTTACTGGGGCCACGCCTTATGTACTTTGTCCACAGAGATGAGCGTTCCAAGTTTTTCTTTGATGTTGCAGCAAGAACAGGTTTTTCTATTGCCAGAACTTGGCGAGGATGGCGTGGCTTGGGATACTCTGCTGATATTGGTATGAATTATAGACATAATTTTGGAAGCTTTGAGATCTTTTCACTTATGTTCACTGGTATCGGTTCGTACAAATATCATAAGTTTTTCTATGGTGTTGATCCCGAGTACGAAACAAGCACGCGTCCAGCTTATCAAGCAAGATCTGGTTACCTCGGAACCAATGTTTTGCTCGCTTTTACTAAACGATTTAGTCCGAAGCTCACTGTTTTTGCTGGGGGAGTTGTGATGTTGTTAAAAGGGCATGTAAATGATGAAAGCCCACTATTTGAAGAAGATATCAATTACCGAGCTGTTTTAGGAATTAAGTACACATTCTTTGTTTCAGATAAAAAAGAAAATGTGGATTATTTTTAAATTCAAAATAATTCATTTCATAAAGCCAAGATATTTTTTTATTTGTTATAGTTATTGTGGTTTGAGTAACCAAGATTTAAATGTTCATAGTGATTGGCAATATTTGTTAGATAAGATTTCACTTCTGATAGGACGTAGTTTTTAACCAAGTCCTAACTATTCTAACAATCTAGATGTTAGGAGTTTTTATAATTTAAGTTTTCTTTGGAGTTCAGCTTGAATTACTTTATGAAAACCACATCCGCTCCTTTTTATGGGAGCAACGGTTATGGGAAGAACATGGTCTTCATAAAATAATTCAAACATTTTTTATTAAGGGCTGATGAAGTTGTTTTCAACCACCTTTGGTTTTTTTAGCGGTTTGTCTTCTATGAATTTACGTTTAGTGAACCCTTCATTGTACCCATGCCAGAAAGTAATTTTTTCTTCTGGGTATTTCCAGCAAAAATAACCTTCACCGAAGTCTAAGTCGGCGAACCAGACACCACTTGGTTTAGCCCCAAGTTTTTTAATTTTTTTATTCCAACTATCTACGATGGCTTGTGCTTCCACCTTTAAAGTTTCTTTGAGTGCAATGGACGTTTCGAGTTCAATTTGTTGAAGAATTGAATTGAGCTCCTCGTGATGTTTTTCAGTTATCTTTTTAATAAGAATAACTAACTCATTGGCCTCTTCGAGATTGAACACAGTTTTACTGTTTAGACTGACAACATTTTGGCTTAATGACACGCATCCCCCCCCAGAGATTAATTACGTTGATTGTGTTTTTAACTAAATTGTTTCACGTGAACAATTTTAAAATAAAAAAATGAAAAAGTTTTTGTTGGATTTGAGAGCTAAATTACATGAACTTAAATTCTTAAAAGCGTTATCTATAAGTATTTATAATATGATTGATAAGAATGAACTTATTTTATTTACAAATAGAGCGTGATCTCTGAATAAGAGTTGTTTCACGTGAAATGTTGGTGAAAGGGTTTGAAAGGTTTGTATCTATTTAAATTATCATTTCAGCATGTAATAGTAATAAAGGATGAATTTAGCTCGATTTCTTAAACTCCTTTGTGTGAATTTTTTTTAAAAGCCCATAATTTGCGTCTGAGCATCATTTATATAGAGGCTGCTCTATTAAAAAAGAGTTAATCAATCTTGTGATTTTTTTGCCGTGACAATTTGAGATCCGAGCACAAAGACTAAAACGATTAAGATTGCAGCAATTAGAAGATAGCGAATAAAATCACCGAAGTTCCACTGAGTGTCGTCTATTTTGATTTCACTGCTTTTTTGACTAGCAGTCATACGAAAACTTTTTTTAGGTGTTATAGAATTGTCTTCAGCCACTTTTTTGGTATTGGCTTTTACCTTTTGTTTGTTTTGTTCTTGGCTGTCATCTTTGATGGAGTATCTTGCAACGACATTTTTATTTTTACCTCGAAGTTGTGTGAGGTTGTTTTTTTTATTATTTTTGCTACCTCTGTAGCCTGAGTCTCCAGCTCCTTCTACAATAATTTGTTTGTCTTTTTTATTACGATTTTTATTGCTATTGCCAACAGAGCCTCTAGATCTGTTCGAACTCAATGATGGTGGCCCGCCACCAGAGCGTCCGCTACCACTACCAGATCCGCCCCCAGCTTGAGTCCTTCTTTTAGGGCGACCATCTTTAAAGCGTTGATCGCGATCATTTTGACTGGCCTGATTGTTGTTACCAGCGTTTTGACCATTGCCATCGTTACGTGGAGGTCGACCTTCAGTAAAAGTAAAAGGTTGGAACGCTTGTTCACAAACGGTGGGAACGCCGTCCGTTTGTTTGACTTCAAGTTTTGGTAATTCACCTTCTTGAATAAGACATTTTACATACTCACCAAAATAGTTGGATGCAAAAGTTTGGAAGGCATTACTGAATTGATAAAGAATACCAAAAATAATTCCTATAGTGACAATTAAGGTGAACAAATACTCAATGATCGCCTGTCCACGAGAGTTAGTGAATTCTTGCAAGAATTTTTTAGGCTTTAAAAATCTCATAATTCTACAGTTAAGTATCGGTCTTTTCGTGTTAAATAATAAATCTAAGACAATTTTTGCATTTAAAGGAAGGGTTGTGAGCCTGATTACAGTTTTGTCATCCTGAGCGAAGCGAAGGACCGAAATTCAAAATTTCGCGATAGGTCCTTCGCCTCGCTCAAGAGAACTGTGTTTAGCTCTTGGTGACAAAACTTCTTTGAAGTTGATGGAGTGATAGTGTTTATCAGCTTTTACACACAATCATACCGACCAATGGCCTGATAAAACCTTGTAATTTTAAGTTTTTAATATTGTTGTATAAAATTAGTATTGAGTAAATTGAGAAGTGTCCGATAAGACCTATTGAAATAACTGATTATTTACGTGACGGCATTGATAGTCAGTCACTTAGGGAGTAGATAGATGAAAAAGTTTTTCAAAAAACTATGGAACGACGAAAGTGGACAGGGAATGACTGAGTACATTCTTTTATTAGTAGTTATTGTTGCTATAGCTTTACTATTTGGAGACCAAATAAAGACAGCAGTCACAGCTAAAATTGGTGAACTGAGCGAAGGTATTGGCGGTTTTAACCCTTAATCCATGACAACAGAAGCCGTTTTATTACTTGTTATCTCTGTTTTGATTCTTGGGTCGGTTTACTTCACCCAAGACAATAGTCCAAAAGATGTATTTAGAAATGCAGGCCCCCATTTAGGTGGTAAAATAGAGAGAAGTTTGTCTTCAGGTCATCACTTTTTTGACGAAAGTGGAAGCCGACCTGAGTGGACAGAAAGTAATTAAAACAGGATTTTGTTGCTATCGCTCACTTATTTAAAACAATCTATATTGTTCCTTCGATCATTTTACTGATCAGCGTCTGTACAGATCTTTACCGGCGCAAAGTTTACAATTCATTTTTAATTGCAGCTCTCTTTGTTTCTATTCTTAACCATTTTGTATTCTTGCAAGGGTTTTCAAGTTTAAAACTTGGTCTTTTAGCAGCCCTTTTGGCCTTTTTTATAATGGTTCCTCTTTATATGTCTAAAATGCTTGGAGGTGGTGATCTAAAGTTGTTTGTGGTTCTCGGGGTGAACTTATCTATTGCGGCCCTTATTAATACCTTTTTCTTTTCATTGATCTGGGGACTTGTTCTTGGAGTTGTTATGATCATAATAAATAAAAATGTAAAATCTTTTTTAGGCAATACTTTGAGTTTTTTAACTTTCAAGCGACCAGAGCAGTCAAGCTTGCATACTGTGCCTTACACAGTCGCGATCTTTTTAGGCTGGTTAACTAATATTTCTATGCGTGGATTTAGTTTTTTATGAAACGGCAAAATGAAAGCGGACAGTCCATTGTTGAAGCTGTTTTACTTATGTTTGTTTTTTTAATCATCGCCACACTAGTTTCATCACAGCTTAAAGAGAATGGCATTGCAGCAAGGCTCATACAAACGCCTTGGGAGAAATTAGACAATATGATTCGCTATGGCACCTGGACCACAGAAAACCCAGAAGAACATCATCCAGCGCACAGTGAAAAGCATTCGACATCAATACCTAATTAACGAGGATAATTTGTATAGAAGCACTTTTAAGAAAATAAATAACGAAGAAGGAGTCCTTGTTATGGATTTTATCTTTGCGTTTATGTTGTTGTTTGGGTTTTCTGTACTCCTTTTCTCTATCAGTATGACTTTAACTGTGACAGAGGTTTTGCAGTACATGACTTTTTCTTCAGCAAGAGTTTATGCTGTTGCAGACAAAGATGAACAGACCAGCAAAGAGCGAGCTCTGTTAAAGTTTAAATCTCTTCAAGCCTCACCTGTTATAGCACCTTTATTAAAAAACAATTGGTTTGAAATTTTAAATGAACCTTTAATAGGAGGGCCATTTCCCTACTATGAAAGTAACCCAATTAGAGATAGTTATTATGGCGTTGTTTTAGGTTATAAAGCAAAAATCTTAGATAAAAATCTTCCTTTTCTGGGGGCGACCAATCAAAGTGGTGAGGACACAGCTTTCACCACCGAAGTGAATGCCTTTTTGGGTAAAGAGCCTAGCCTTACGGACTGCATGATTTTGAATAGGAGCCGCTGGACCTGGCTGAAAGAAGAGGCCAATTACATCATCCCGCAAATAAACCAAGAAAACATCAAAGAATACACCATTATTGCCGATAATGGTTGTTAGGAGATGTTTTATAAAAAGTTAATTCTATTTCATATTTCTAGATTTTTTTGTTTGTTTAAAAAACAAAAGGCGATACCTAATTTATTAGATAGCGAAGATGGCATAGCAACGATAGAAACGGTCCCTCTTTTAACGATTTTTATTTTTTTAATCACTTATGCCATTGGTTACTGGGGCGCGATTCACTCGGCCACTTTGTCTGCCATTGGAGCTAGAACATACGCCCTTGAAACATTTCGTAACAGAAGTCACTTAGCAATGTTCAGAGAAAGTATTAATGATATTAATTACACAGCAAGCGGTTGGGGAATGCGTTTGCACAGAATCTCAGAAGTGTATCAACAAGGTGCTGGCATAGGTTCTGTCGCCACGAAATTACCTATTTCATTCAATAATTATAATATGAAGTTAGACGATATTGATAGATCATCAAGCTATCACATGCAACTCACTGAGGGTGGCGTGGGCCGAACTCCAGCCAACTTGGGTTATGGTAGTTCAGAAAGAGGTGACAGCAATATTTGGTTACAAATTGGTTATGGGTACTGTCTTACATTGAGCTGTGGGGACAATTAATTATGAAAAAACGTATTAAAATGAAATCAAAATTAAAGGTGTTTGATAAAAAAGTGGTGAGATTATGAATCAAAGTGAGACACGCACACTATGGATTTCTGTGGCTTCGGCTATTTTTGCTGTATTCTTATTATACAGTTATACGCAAGAAAAGAGCGCAGAATTAACGAAGAAGTTTGGGGCTAAAAAAAGGGTCGTCGTGGCAAAGAAAGAGATACAAGAAATGCAGACCATTGATGAAACAATGTTGCAGATTCAAGAACGACCAGTTGAGTACTCTGAGCCAGAGTCGATCAGTGATGTCGAAATTGCAGTCGGCCAGGTGGCCTTAGCACCTATCAATGTCGGAGAGCAAATTTTAGAAAGTAAAATCAGACAACCAGGGCCAGGTATAAATCCTTCGTCACAAGTGGCACCAACAAAAAGAGGTATGGCTTTGCCCATTGATAAGACCAGAGGGGTTGCAAAACTATTAAAGCCTGGTGATCGCATAGATATTTTAGTCGCTGTTTTAGAAGGTACGGGAACACGCAAAGTTAAAAAAGTGAAGACCATGTTGCAAAACGTGACCGTACTAGCAACAGGTATGAAGATTGTTAACGAACTGCCGCGATTGTTTGAAAAAGACGGTGATGATTACATTGTTAATAACTTAAGAGAAGACACGGACTATTCAACCATTCTTGTCGAAGTCACACCCAATGAGGCTGAGCGCTTAGTTTACATCTTGGACACATCACCAGGATCACTTTACTACACTTTAAGGCACCCAAGTGATCATAAGTTTATAAGAAAACGAAGTGAGACCACCGTTTACGACATTGTCAGTAAGCCAAAACCAGTTATAAAAAGGCCAACAGCACCTGTTCAAAGACGACAGCCAGCAAGAGTGAACAAAGCACCTAAGAAGAAAAAGAAAAAGAAGAGCGGGCCATTTATTGATTTATAGGGGATAAGTGAATGTTTTTTATTTTAAAAAGAATAAATATTTTATTTGTAGCTATCCTCATGACTTTTATTGTGGTTGATGCGGAAGCTAAACTACATAAGAAAAAATATGTCTCGCTGTTTTCCGGTGTCTACAAAGACATCAATGTGCCACTTGCGCCGTCAAGTTTTGCAAGAACAGGGACTTACAAAAAATGTGCAAAACTACAGTTCAACCCGAAAGATAAAATTTTAAGAATAAATCCTAAGAAAGCAAATGTTTGTACTTTATTTATCAGCGATAAAAAAACTGGAAAAATAATTTACGAATTTACTTTAGATGTTAAAAAAACCAATGTCGCAAAAACAGCAAAAGAAATTCAAGGGTTATTGCGAGACATTGAGGGTATCAAAATCAAGATTTTAAATAACCGTGTGATCGTCGACGGTGAAGTGATTTTGCCAAGTGACATTTCAAGAATTTTTTCCGTGGTGAATCAATATCCGAATCAAGCCACATCTATTGTGCGCTTAAGTCCCATGGCACAAGTTAAGATGGCTCGCTATATGGAGCGTGCAATCAACAATCCAGAGATCAGTGTGAAAGCTGTGAACGGTGTTTTCTTGCTCGAAGGTTTTGCCAACAGTAAATCCGAGAAAGACCGCGCATTCATATTAGCACAAGCTTACTTACCTGACGATGTCAGTAGAGAGTCCGACGCCGTTAAGCTCACTAAAAAATTAGTTAAAGATAAAATCATTAATTTAATCACAGTGAAAGAAGCTCCTAAAGCGCCACCAAAAAAGATCGTTCAAATCGTGGTTCACTACGTAGAACTTAATAAAGATTATCAAAAGGGATTTAAATTTCAGTGGACACCAGGCATTGGTGATGAAAGCGGCTTACAGTTTTCTACAGGAAGTCGCGGGCCAAGCAGTATACTTTCTACGATAACAGGAACCATCACAAACTTATTCCCAAAGCTCAACTGGGCCAAACAACATGGGCACGCTCGTGTTTTAAAAAGTACAAGTTTGATCGTACAAGATGGTGAGAAGGGCGTGATCAACGCTGTTTCTAAAATTCCGTATAGTAAGATTGGAAAAGATGGCAATACAGGTACAGACTTTCAAGACGTGGGTGTTAAGTTAACAATTACGCCACAAATTTTGGGAGAGCGTTCTGATAGCATTCAATTGCGCGCCGACTTTGGAGTGTCAGCTATTTCTGGTGAAACAGAAAAAGGCCCAATTATAAGTAATAATTTAGTAAACACCACAATTGTTGTGCGAAGTGGACAAAGTGCCGCCGTGGGTGGCTTGGTGACAAGTTCTTCATCAACGGGTTATAACAAGTTACCTAAAAACGTAACCAACCCAATCATCACGTTGTATTCGTCAAAAAACTTTGTAAAAAAACAAAGTCAGTTCGTCGTATTTATGACTCCAATCATAAAAAGTTCAGCAAGCTCTGGTGTTGACCAAATAAAACGAAAGTTTCGAATAAAAAACTAATCCCCCAAAAGGTGATCCGCACTTTTTTGCGAAATGGCGCGTCATTTATTGGTGTAAGTAGTTGATATGTTTGATTTTTGGAATTTTTTAGACGCAATGTTTCGCAAAAAAGTGCGGACCACCTTTTCTGGGCTTTGGTGGTGTTTATTTGTTTTTGGGTTTTGTCGATAAGTTATTGAAAATACGTTGGAATCATCTTTTTTGCCGAGGTTATTTTTAGCCTTTCAAGTTAATGGGTGAATTCATTTTATGGGAGAGTTTTTTTGTCTGTGAATCCTGGTTGTAACATTATTGCTGTAGTCGGTGGTAAAGGCGGTGTTGGGAAAAGTGTTTTTTCAGCAAATCTTGCGCTCACAATTTTGCGTGAGCTGCGCCAGCAAACGTTACTTGTAGATCTCGATGCTAATAGTTGTGGAGATCAAAATGTGATACTTGGTATGCGCCCACCAAAAGGTGTGAACGATCTTTGTCAATCAACTGTAGCAATGACTGAAGACAATTTAAAATCTTTTATTAGTAAACACAGCTCAGGACTTTCGTTTTTACCAGCAGTGACCAGCCCGGATCAAACTCTCGATGCCAGTGGTGACCTGTTTAAAAAACAACTGTATTCGATCAGTCAGTTTTATAAAAACATTGTTGTAGATCTTGGCAACGAGCTAGGTGATTTGCAACTTTCCATTTTAGATCATTGCACGGTTGTACTCGTTGTGACTTCTCCGGAAGTGTTGGTGTTAAACCAAACTCGCAAAGCCATTGGGCAGCTCGCGCGGTTCTCAATACCCGCCAATATGATTCATGTTGTGGTGAATAAGGCGACACGTGCGACAATAAGTCCGCAAGCTATTATGAACAGCTTGAAAAAAAGTGTGATTGGAGTGATTCCGCAAGATGAAGTTTCTGCCTACGGTGCCTTGCAAAGAGCTGTGCCGTTTGTATTGACACAGCCGAACTCTGCACTCACGAAATCTTACACTGAAATCACAAGGAAACTCACTGGTGGCTTACTACAAAAATTAAAATCAATTTCAAGACCAAAGCGCGAACAAAAGATAGAAAGTGGTGATTTGCCTCCTGACATGCAAGCATCGCGTGATGACGGCCTTGATGCAGAAACCTTACTTAAATTACAAATTCATTCACAACTCATTAAAGAGATGGATCTAAAAAAAGATCTCACTAATACCAAGGGTGATAAAAACAAAGAACGAGAACTTCGCAACAAAACTCAACAAGTGATTTCCAACCTGGTAGACCGTTTTGCCAAAGGCGTGAGTCGAGAAGAGCGAGCAAAAATAATTAAACAAGTGTTAGATGAATCCTTAGGTTTAGGGCCGTTAGAAGAGCTACTCGCCGATAAAAAAGTGTCTGAAATTATGGTCAACGGTGCTAAGCAAATCTACGCAGAACGAGGCGGGAAATTAACACTGACCAGTGTCAGCTTCACTTCTAATGTTCACCTTAAAAATGTGATTGAACGCATAGTAACTCCACTTGGGCGAAGAATTGATGAGAAAACACCCTACGTTGATGCAAGGTTGGCTGATGGCAGTCGTGTGAATGCCGTGATCGAACCACTGGCCATTGATGGTCCATCATTAACAATTCGCAAATTTCCAGAAGAAACGATCACTATAGATCACTTAGTCAGCAAGTTTGGAACAATGACCACGTCGATGGCAGAGTTCTTAAAAATTTGTGTGGAACAACACTTAAATATTATCATTTCCGGAGGCACAGGCTCAGGTAAAACAACGCTCTTAAATGTGATGTCGAGCTTTATTCAAGCCAATGAAAGAATTATTACCGTGGAAGATGCAGCCGAACTACAACTCAAACAAGAACATGTCGTTCGCTTGGAAACTCGTCCTGCAAACATGGAAGGAACTGGTGAGGTGACCATTCGAGATCTAATCAAGAATTCCCTGCGCATGCGTCCAGACCGAGTGGTTGTGGGTGAGTGTCGCGATGGTGCGGCTTTAGATATGTTATCTGCCATGAACACAGGGCACGATGGTTCGATGACCACTGTTCATGCCAATAACCCACGAGAAGCTGTAGCCAGACTAGAAACTCTTTGTTTAATGTCTGGTATGGATTTACCAGTCAAATCAATTCGCGATCAGATAGGTGGAGCTGTTAACTTAATTATTCAGATTGGACGTTTAAGCGATGGTAGTCGTAAAGTTAAAAGCATTACCGAAGTAGTCGGTGTGCAAGGTGAAACAGTCACTTTGCAAGAAATATTCAGGTTCAAAGAAGAAGGCTTCGATAAAAATAGAAAGATCGTTGGTCAATTCCAGGCCATGGGTTTGATCCCAACCTTTATTGAGAAGTTTGAAAAACGAGGAATTAAAATACCACGCTCTTTATTCACCACCTCTAGTTCGGCGACGCCAAATCTTGCAAGCAAGCCAGGCTCAAATTTAACAAAGCCAAGTAAAATGCGCAGGCCCACTGCTATCAATCCAAAGCTACGAGTTAAAAAGAAAGTCAGCGGAGGTGATTCGTGAATTTTTTAATTACTAACCCCGTTTTGTTATTCCCGGTGTTTGCCATCTGTGTTTTTGTGACAGCTTATTTGTTGTCACCACGAGTAATTAATTTTTTATACAATAAAAGTATGGGCACTCGGAAAGAAGTGATTGAGATCATGGACAAGATGATGCTCAATATTGACAAGTCAAAAATTACCCTTGCTCTGTTGCTCACAAGCTTTGGCCTGGGTGTGGCCGTATTTTTACTTTTTTGGCCAAAGCTTATACCAGGCTTGATATTTGGAAGTGTGATCACAGTTTATGGTTGGATTTTGCCTAAAAAAATCATGAACAATATATGGGAAAAACGCTGCAATAAAGTGGTTGATCAAATGGTCGATGGTTTAACAATCATGTCCAACGGAATCAAAGCAGGACTGAGTGTGGCTCAAACCATGGAACGAGTGATTCTTAATATGAAAGGTCCATTACCAGATGAGTTCAAACTAATTCTCAATAAAATGAAACTAGGTATGACCTTAGAAGATGCACTTGTTGAATTTGACAACCGTATTCAACGACAAGATGTGCAGATGCTAGTGACAGCCGTCAATATTTTGAAAGAGACTGGTGGAAATTTAGGTGAAACCTTTGAGACCATTGTTGCCACCATTCGAGAGCGACAAAAGATCAATAAAAAAATTGAAGCCATGACTGCGCAAGGAGTGATGCAAGGGTTTATAATGACCAGTGTTCCATTTGTATTGTTGGGTGTGTTTTTGTTGATCGACCCTAATTATGTTATGCCTCTGTTCACTCATTTCCTTGGCTGGATTTCTCTTGGAATTATGATATTTTTGCAGGTCCTAGGTGGTTATATGATTAAAAAGATCATCACCGTCGATGTTTAAATTAAAAAGACAAATGAGTTACGTGCCTTTGGTCTAGAGAAAGATCTTTCTTTAGTTTAGATGAAGGCGCACAAGGCGATATTATATGGACTCAATTCCTTGATCAGTGGGATAATCATAAGGATGACTGTTAACTAAGGTGTTCTATGAAGTCTTTGATATACATATTTGTTTTACTGTTTTCTGTTCATGCTTATTCTTTTGTAGATATGAAAAATGCTAACTACTCCCATTCATGGATTGACCTCAGGCTTGAGGGGGGTGGGTTTAATATTGAACTAAAAAGAACCTATAATAGCCGTTCACTTTATAATGGATTGTTTGGGTTTGGTTGGTGCTCTACCTACGAAACTAAATTACAAGTCACGCCTGAAGGGAATATTAAAATCACGGAATGCGGTGGGGGTAATGAAATAGAATACGTGTCCTCTGCCAGTGGTAAAGCAGTTAAAAATACCATCAATCAAATTATTGGAAACTTAAAAAGAACAAAGAAATACACCCCGCAAAACTTAATGACTATTTCAAAGCGACTTGAAATAGACGTGTGGGAACGTGAGCGTTACGCAAGAAAGTATAAAATTAAAAAAGAAGTTAAAGCCGGGGTTTCTTACATTGCCTACGGCCGCGATAAAGAATCAATAGTACTTAAAGAAAATTCATTCAAACGATCCATAGCTGATGGCAGCTATCAAAAGTTCAACATACAAGGACAATTGACTCATATCTATGACCGTAATAACAATTACATTAAGTTGACGTACAATGCTGCCAAACTGCTTGCAAAAATAACTGACAACAATGGACGTAGTATTAATCTGAAGTCTGACGAAAAATCAAAGAAAGTGGTTGAGATCAAAGGCCCTAGTGGCATGAAGTTAGAGTACAAACACAAAGGTGAAGATCTTATTTTTGTAAAAAACGCTTGGAAAAATGTCTACCGCTACAAGTACGATGATCTACACAATTTAGTGCAGGTGGATTACCCGGATAAGACCAATAAAAAAATATTTTATAATAAAAATAAAGACTGGGTGATTGGTTTTAAAGATCGTAATAATTGTAAAGAAACTTACAAATACTTGTCAGACTCAAAAGATCCACTTAATAAATATTCTTCAGAAGTAGTTAAGAAGTGCAAAGGCAAAGTAACAAATAAAAGTAAGTACGAGTTTGTTCACAAAAAAAATAAAGATGGTTCAAGATATTTGGCTCAAAGTAAATCAGTGATTAATGGCAAAGTGCGAGAAGTGAAGTACCACCCAAATTTTGGTAAAGCGATCAGCGTGAGAGATGACAAATACACCACCAAGTTCGACTATTATAAAAACGGCGAACTTAAATCAAAGATCGAGCCGTTTAGAACTTTAAGCTTTGCCTATAAAAATAAATGTAAAAAAGTATCCAGTGTGGTTACTAAGTACTATAGATATGATCGTAAAACGGCCTCAAGTAATAAGCAGGTTAAAAAGCTGATTAAAACTGTGAACACAAATTTTTCTTATAAATTTCCAAAGTGCAATCTTCACCAGGCTGTGAACTCAACGGGGCAGAAGGTGAAGCTTAAGTATGATAAAAATGGTCGAATTTCAACCATCATGGATCAGGCTAAAAAAGTGGTTTATATAAAATATGACAACACAGTCGGTAAACCAAAAACAATCACACGTCCTGGTATTGGCACGATCAGTGTGAGCTACAATCCTGCGGGGCAAATTAAAAAGGTGGACAGCAAAGAGGGGCCAATGGTTGCAAGCCAAGTGGCTGGAATATTTAGTAACTTAATTGAGATCATATCACCAGCAACATCTGAATTAGGAATTTAAGGATAAATTATGAAAAAATTATTGTTAATTTTAGTGTTTATATTTACCAGTTTTAACATTCATGCAACTGGCTGTAATGGACTGCCTTGTGATGGAGATGCGGCAACAAGTGCTGTAGATCCAATGAACCCAGAAGATGTTGCTAATGCAGCCCCGTTAAAAATAGATCAAACCTGTCCTCCTGAAGCTACCCCCGTAGGTCTTAATTCAAACACGAATCCAGGTGTTAATGACTCAAGTAGTGATGGTTCTGACAAGGGCACTGAAGGATAGGTTTATTCATTCAAACTTAATGGCATTTGTAAATACCCAGGGGTACCACTTTCTTCCTTCCGGTATAGGAAGGCTGATCTTAACAAAAACAATAGCTTTATAAGTGCCAGGTTCTTTCACATACACAGTCGCCCGCGGATCCGTGATCTCTTGAATCATTTCGCTATCTTTGTACAATTTAATTTTAAATAAATTTTTAATATTCTTAGGCATATTGAGGACCAATTGATCTTTGCCCGTGAAGGGAGTTGTAGCCCCCATGTAAATATTTTTTTGCGAAGAACGCCCATAGAAATAAAAACCAGTGGGGTCACCGATCATATCTAAACTCATATAAAATTGCCCTTTCTTTAGGGCCTTAAATATTTTTGGCTGATCTTTTTTGTAATTGCCAGTGAGTTCTGAACGGATCAATACGTGATTAGAAACTATTTTAAATAATGTTTCGTAGGAAGGAAACTTAAGAGGTGTTTTAAAAAAATTAAAACGAGACTCAGCATCGGAGCCAGCAAAGGCTATGCGCAGACGGTCTTGATTGAGTTGGTCCCAAATTTTAATTTCTTCTGTGGCTCGTTGAAATAAACGCAAGAAAGCAAGTTCTGGGTTAAACGGGTAGATCAAAAATGAACAAATAAAAGTTATTTTTTTATTCAACCAACTGTCCTGCCAAAGAGACTTTAAGTTAATGATCTCTAGACCGTCCAAACCCATCGGATACTCACCAGTCCACGAAAATTTGTGTTTAGTAGGGTGTGCAAGCACAGTGAATTTATCGTCTCTAAAATTTTCGGTAGAAAAGTGATCATTCAGTGCCAGTGAAACTTGTCCAAGACTATTGAGGTCTTTTTCTGGCTCTTGGCTGACTACAAGAACTCTTGCATCTAAAAAACTGTACTCATCAGATGTGATACCAAGCACTTTATTCTGATAGTAATTGAGGTTGTTATAATTGTTAAAATTATTGAGATCAGTGAAAATAACATATCTGAGTTGAGCGTTTTCGGCAGCCTTGAAAATCTCTGAGTGAGTGCCGGTGCCGGTGCTGCTTTTTGAATGGACATTGATCACGCCTTTATAATCATTAAAAAGGGAGTTGCGCTCAGAAGTGATTTGATTGCTTGTTACTTTGATGGAATAGGAGTTGATGTAGATTCCATAAATGAAATAGACAATGATTAAAGAAAGGGTTGTGCGTATAATTTTATTCAAGATAGAAAGCCTTAAATTAATTAAAAACTTAAAGTTTTTGCTTTGATCTCATTTTCGTTGGCCGCTCGCAAGGTGCCATTGTAAATCACTTTGATGTCATTTAAGTCGACCGTCTCTAATGTGATTTTCGACTTTGCTTTTATAGTATGAAAGTCGCCCTTGAGTAACTTGACCATTTTTTCCTGAGTTGTACCGATTTTTATTTTAATGGCTGTGTCTTGGTTGGCTTCAATCAAGACTTCTTTGGTGAAGGCTTGTGGGCTGATAAAGGTGTTTTGGTTGATTTCGGCAGCTGTTGTAAGTCTTTGTGGATTTTGTTGTGTCGAAGCCACAGCATTGTTATCGACCGTGCTATCAGCCGAGACTTTACTTTCGATGGCCTTACCAGCATTATCTTGTAGCTGGGTGACTTCAACGTCAGGAACAATAGTTTCTTTTTTATACTTTTGAAAGACTTTCTGAGTGGCTACAGCTAAAAGAGTGAGTGCAATTAAACTACAAACAACATATGTTTTAGCATTGAGCTGAAATGAACTAATCAATGGAACTGTTTTCCATGTATTTTTAGAGATCTCCTCTTGCGTGACCTCAGGATTTGTCGATCCAAGTTCCTGGGCAAAGAGTTTCTCAAGATGTTTGCTGTCAGCACCAAGGAATTTTCCATAAGAAAACACGAAACCACGCAAATAAGATTTTGCAGGTAGGTTTTTGAGGTCTGCATTTTCAATGGCTGTGAGTGTGCCTTTGCTTATTTTAGTGACTAATGCTGCTTGCTCGAGTGTGTGGTCTTGCGTGATGCGAAGATTTTTTAAATACTCCCCAACTGACTTCATTTCAGCAACCTCAGAATCTTTTTAGCATCTGTTGCGTAAGCCGTGTTTGGGTATAGTTCAAGCAGCTCTTTTAATCGAGCCGATGAGGTGTGAATGTTATTGATTTTGTAATGGCTAAGGGCACTGTAAAAATGAGCGTCATCAAGCCTTTGCCCTTCACACAAGCCAATGGCCTCATCGAGGCTTTCAGAAGCAGTTCGGTAGAGCTTTCGTTCAAAAAGACTGCGTCCGTAATAAAGCATGGCAAAACAGTGCTTGGGGTGTTTCTCGAGTGTGAGTTTGAACTTTTCTTCAGCGCCGACAAAATCTTTCAACTTAAACAAAGCTAATCCGTAGTGGTAGTGAATGTTGTCAGTGTCAGAGTAAGTAAGGTCTTCTTCACATATTTTTAAATTTTTAATTGCTAACTCTACGAGGCCCATTTCAATTTGTACTTTTGCCAGATTTACTCGAGCATCGGTATATGAGGGTTCAATTTCAAGAGCACGACGGATCATTTTTTCACCAATGGGTAGGCGATCTAAAGCAAAGTAGGCAATTCCAAGGTTAGTTAAAATGAGCGGATTGTCTGGGTCGAGTTCATTGGCCGTCATAAACTCTTTTAAAGCTCGATGGTATTTTTGATTAGAATAGTGAGCTGTTCCTAGCTTGAGGTGTAATTTGGCTTTCTGGGTCTGCTTTTCACTCTTTTCGTGGTTTAAAAAACTGCACGAACTGATGGTAAAAAGTAAATAAAAATAGATGAGTAAGCGAGCCATACTTAATAAATTAACACACTGTTAGAGACCGTCAACTAATTAAGGTCTGGCAGAGGCAAGTGAAACTTTTATCAAGAGAATAACTAATGATGTTGCGAATGAGTCATAAGAATTTTTTGTGATGTTCATTCAGATAACTTTATAGTTTTTTTTAACGGCAAGGCGGGCCTAGAATTTTATTATGCGATTGTTCAACTCTTTTGCTTTGTGGGGAAAGGACTTTACCAGGCTTATTGGGTCTAGATATCGACCGTTTTTCTTCACAGCAAAGTGAAGGTGAGGTTTGGTGCAAGACCCAGAGCAGCCATTCCAACCTATGGTTTGGCCACTTTTTACCCGGCTACCTACTTTTAAATTTTTATGTATTTTACTTAAGTGATTATAGTAGCTTACATATCCATTGCGATGCTTGATGGCGATGTAATTACCAGCAAAGCGATTATAGCCAAGTTTAGTAATCCTTCCATTTTTAACTGCATATATTGAACGTCCTTCTGGCAAGCCAAAGTCAATGCCTTGGTGGGCCATGTAACGCCTTTTCACCGGGTGAAATCGTCGTTTCATAAAGAGGCTAGTGAAGTGTTGATAGTCTACAGGGGAGTAGAATGGTCGTTTGTTTTCATTTTCTGGGCCAAGATAAGTGAGAGTTTTTCCCTTTTTAAAAAGTCTGCGCTTTACGATTTTATTTTTTATTTCCAACTCAGCTTCTAAAATTTGACCGTACTTTATAAATTGATCGCCATGATATTTTTTTTCTATTACGAAGCTGTATTGGGCTCCACGTTTGAGGTCTCTTTTTAAATTATAGTGCAAAACAAAGATATCTTGAAATTTATAAGGAATGATTGAGTCTTTCACTTTGGCAGTGATAGTTCCGTAAAGAGAGCCCTTAATTTTACCTTGAAACTTTTGTGTTTTTATTGTGAGACCGTCGTTAATATTTTTAACGCCTGCTTTTTTAGTTTTGGTATCGTACCAGAATTGCAATTTCTTTGCTTGCTCTTGGTAAATAGATAAAGTTCTTATTTGAGACTGAGAGTTAATTGTATATAATTGTTTGGGTGCTAAGCTCACAAAACGTAAAAATTTATTTTTGCCAATGATAGAATTAACAGCTTTTTGTGGAAATTTAGCTTTTAACAAAATGTTATTGATATTATCGCCGTGTTTTATTTTTTTGTGAACATGACCTTTAAGAGCAAAACTCACTTGAGACAAGGAGAGCAGAATGAAAAAAAATACGAGTCGTCTTGTAATATGGAGCACTAGAATATGTTACATTGTGTTATTTTGCCTTACAAGCAATTATTCAACAGCTGAAGTTTACACAGGACCTGTGAGTGAAAGCACCGGTGGAGCTGGCAGAGCTGCCACTGAAACTCCAGAAACTATTTTATTAAACCCTGCAAGCATTGTGCATGCCAAAGTGTTTGCTTTAGGAATGTATTTTGCCGATGGTTATAAATCTCCCAACCTTCATGAAAGATTGTACGGTGCGACCCTCATCGACAATCACGAAGAATCGTTCGCACCAGGTGGTTTAACTTATTTTGATCGCAAAAGACATTTTGCAGGCGTTGGAACTGTTGAAGAAATGTTTGCTCAAGCCACTTTAGGCAAATTTATCGGCAAGTACTTTTCCATGGGTGTTGCCGTTACTTATTTAAAACAAAAGTTTATCGAAAAGCACACACAGTGGAATGGACAAGTCGGCGCTATGTACACCCCTAATGACAAATTAGGTTTTGGGTTGGTTGTACAAAATTTTGTTAAACCCAAAGACACCATCCCTGAGTTTTTAAGAGAGAGTCTCAATATAGGCTTTGGCACCACTTATTTACTAAGTCGTTACTTTAAAGTGAAAGCTGATGTTGTGGCCTACGACCTCGAAGGGCGTGGTTGGCGTGGAAAGTATATGGTTGGTGCAGAGAGCGATATTTCTGATTATTTTGCTTTTCGCCTTGGTTACCGCAATAGTGATATAACTAGCCATAATCACTTTACTTTTGGAGCCGGCCTGAAAACTCCTCGTTTTGGGGTCGATTACTCGGTGTCATTTAAAGAGGGAGATCGTCGTGGCGCAATGCATAGCGTTGACATCCGTGCCCCACTTTGATAATTACTGCCTTTAATTTAACACAGGAGAGCTCAATGGCTTCAGCGACTAGAAAACTAAAGTTAATACGCAAGCGCAAACAAGGTCGTATGGGTAAAAAGCGTAAGGCTGATAACAGAGAAAACGGAACTACAAAATCGAAAGCTGAGCTTTTCGGCGATAACGATTAATTTTATCGTTAGCTTTGTTTCTTAACTCTAAGACGAGATCTTAATTTCTCACCCTCACCCTTTAATTTAAAAATTATTGGGTGAAACGTCTCACCTGCCTGGCCAGGTTTAAATCTCCATTTTTTCACTTTATTAAGAGCTTCAATATCTAAGTTTTTAAAACCAGAAGATCTAAAAATACGAATATCATTCACAGATCCATCAGATGTCACAAGATATTTTAGAATCACAGTGCCTTGTTGCTTTTTCAAGCGATTCGTTTGTGGGTATTCAGGAAGCGGGTTGCCAGGAAGCTGACTCAAAGTTCTAGCATCTGTGCCATTGAGAGAGCCATTACTATTTGCAGAGGATATCGCTTTTGCCGTTTTAACCGTGTAGTCCACTTCTTCAGGTGGGTTGGGGTTGCGAATGATTTTGACCTCTTCAGGCTTCATTTCTTCATCTTCGCTGAGAGTGCTTTCGTCAACAACATCTTGAGCTGGTTCATCAACTTTAGCCACAGCCTTTTCCACTTTTGATCTTTTGTCTTCAATTTGACTTTCTGGAATGGCAGGTGTTTCTTCTGCATTCTTGTCATTGGTTTTGATTTTTAACTGTTTGGGTTTGATCTTTTTGAATGGGTTGCGGTTCGCTTCAATATAACTCACTTCTACGTTTTTATTGGCGGACTCATCAAAAAGAGCGTCCTCTGATTGTTGAATTTGTTTAATTATATCAGATGAAAAGAACAAACTAAAAAGCACTAAGGCGTGAACAAGGATCGAAAAAAATAAACTTTTACTCATAATAAGCCTCAAAAGAATAAAAAATAAAAAGTTGTCTTAGTATTAATAGGCAATAAATATGCCATCCTAAGGGGACGTATGCCGTTTTTAGCTAGAAGAAGTCTGTATTTGTTACAGGACTGTTAAATAATCAGATAGTCATAAGGGCGGAGTGGGCTGTCTGTAAGTGACTAGGAGTTAATAACTTTTATCGAAGAGTTCATTTTCTTAAGGGCATTTATAAATTGATTTTTTTCTTTTGGAGAAATGAGGACTCGCTTGTTTTTGTAATTAACTTGTAATCGATCTAATGCCAGTGCAGGGCTAGAAATTGGATTGTGAGTTGATTCAATGGAAGTGATATCTTTCACTTGTATAGACCAATTTAAAAAACCACTTTGAACAATGAGTTGATCGTTTTCAAGGGTGTATTTTGTGTTGAACAAAACTGAAGTAATAAAAGCTGAGGATATGATAAAAAATAAAGTTGTAATTGCAGATAAACCTGATGTCATAGCGGCATAACCCAAAATTAAAAGTGCAACTACTAAAACGAAGACTAACCAGGTGTCAATTTTAGATTTGAACACGATTTTATTCATACTTTGTGCCTGTGGTTTTCAAATTTTATTAAAATTTATGTAAAAAAAATTAATTGAGTTTATCTTTTGTAATCAGTGATACAGACAGGCAGTCTTCAAAAGTTTTTGTAATTTTCTCTACCTCTTTATCTGACTTATCATCAATGTCTTCGACTTCATCTGGGCTTATGCATCTTTTAAACCTGTTAACAACTGTGATCATGCGGTTGTCTATGGTCACTCGACTAACGAGTTGGAAGTTGTTTTGATCAATGGTTTCAGTCGTTTTTTGCCCCTGATCATCTTTTTTTGTGATGTCTTTTTGTTGGACCAGTAACTTAGTCGTTCGCTCATCTCCACCTTCGTTGATTTGCTCTATGGAGTCTATGGATTTATCACTCACTTCATTGGCCGTGATCACGGTTCTAAAATCTGTTTTGTAGCTAATATTTGTTTCTACAAGTGTCGTTGGCTCAACACTTGTTCCGCCGCCTGAAATATTTATTTCAAGTGGAAGCTCAGCACTTAAATTGAGTTTGCCATTGGAGTCTTGCCTTAAACCTGAGATACAGCGAATGGAAGGAACAAACACTTTTTGGTTTTTCTCGATATCATCTGCATTTTGAGTTCTAGCATTGTAAGCTATCATAAATTGCAGGTTCTTACCGTTACTAGTTTTAACATTCATGTCGTGGAAGTGAACTAAAGAAGAGGTTAAAACATACCGACCGTCTGTTGGCTCTTTGAGGCCGCTACTTTTATCATTATTGGGATTCAGTGCCTCATGCTTAGCAAACTCGTAATTTGAAAGTTGTAAGTTTTTTGCCTTGCAAACTTCATTGCTAGACCCTCGCAAGCGACCTTCGCTACCACAAGAAACTAAAAAAACGAGAAATAATAAAGATGCTATGAGACTCTTCATAAATACTCCTAAGGATTAGGAATCTTATATGTTGTGCATCGTGTTAATGTCAAGTTAATTTTTGGGCCATTCTGCTAAGTACCTAAAATTATAAATTAAACAGGGACTGTGGAACTAACTCTAAGCGTTTGGTTTGGGGGTTGTAGTTAACAACGTTAATATAGGGTTTTAATTTTTCGGAATGAGTTGGGGCAATGATCTCTAGTCGCCCATCATTGTTGAGGTCAGTGGTGAAAAGATTGGTGGCATCTTTGCCAAACTTGTAATGGCCATCATGTTTGTGGCGAAGTTTTAGAGAATCGATTTTTTTATGCTGACGTTTTGCTTGATCGTATTGATAGAGGTTTAAATAAATGCCTTCGTGAGTTTTCACTTTAACAATTTTGTGAGGATAGCCAGAGTTATTGAGATCAGCGGACAAAGTGGTGAGTACAGTAAACTCTTTTTCATGGACAGCTTTGTAAACTTTTTTTTTGAGTTGATTATTAAAAGCAATCAAGCTTGAGAAGATAAGTAATAGAAATGCCGCAGTAAAAAAAAATCTTTGCTTCATACGATTATCATACAAGTTTCTTTTGGGTTGGGATAGGGAATCTGCTGTCCATAGCAGTCTAGTTTTAAACATGGTTAGCAGGTACCTAGACCTAAGTGTTGTTGTTAGAAATTTTTTGTTCTAAGCGCAGCGAAGGACCTGTTTGCAAATGTAATAATATTAAAAAAAGAATTTCGCGTTTAGGTACTTTGCAGCGCTCAGGATGAAAGAGCTTCACTTACTTTGTTTTAGTGATGAAGCTGTAGTTGCGGCCGGCGGTTTGGGCGTCTCTTCTGTAGGAGTGCCAGTTGGGGTTGGTTAGGGTGTCTGTGGTAGATGTGATGATTTGGTTGTCTTGAAAGCCAAGTGTTTCTAATTGTAATCTTGCTAGAAGATCTAGTTTTAAATGGTACTTATTATTCTCTTTGGGTTCATAGTAGTTTTCAGGCAAGTGATTGTGGGACTCTTTAATTTGATCGATCACTTCTTGACCCACTTCGTAAGTTTTTATGTGAGGGCCGATGAGCACTTTGTGGTCGGAATTGAAATTAAATTTTTTTAACTTATAGAGAATGCCTGAAGCGAGACCGCGCCATCCTGCGTGAACTGCAAAGATGTGTTCATCATTATATGTGAAAACCGGTAGACAATCTGCTGTTTGTATTCTGAGTGAGACATTTGCTTTATTAGTATAAAGACCGTCGCATTCTGGGGTTTTGTCTTTTGTGTATTTTAACAAAGTGTTTGAATGAGTTTGTTTTGCAAATCCAAGTTCAGTGCTGTTGAATATTTCAGTTTCAGTTTCAGTTT
>JAHDFM010000006.1:117436-154306 GCA_020628165.1 Bdellovibrionales bacterium
TTTCAGTTTCAGTTTCAGTTTTCGATGCCTGCGCAGACTTGTTACCGAAAAATATGGTTATATTCTTATCAGTATAAATCTCACCAGTGCTAATGCTTTTTAACGACAAAGCTCGTCCCATTTTAAAAACTTTAAAAGTGAATCCATATCTTTAGGCCATGTGCATTTGAACAAATGCTCTTCACCAGTCACGGGGTGTTTAAAACCAAGTTCTTTTGCTAATAAGCCCATGCAATTGAGTGACTTAATGCCGTCTTTCACATGCTTACTTTGAATGTTGTTTAAGCGGCGAGACGTGGAGTAAATGGGATCATTGATGATCGGATGGTTGTTTTCCGTGAGATGCACTCGTATTTGATGGGTTCTACCAGTTTCTAATTGGCATTGCACTAACGAGAGTCCTTTAAACTCAGCAAGTACTTTGTAGTGAGTGACGGCCCACTTTCCTTTGGCCGTGTCACCCTCATTCACCCGTTCAATGGAGTATTTCTTACGGTCTCTGGGGTGTCTCACCAAATGGTTTTCAAAATGTCCTGATTTATTTTTAAAATATCCAAAGGTGATAGCTTGGTAAACACGGTGAATGCTTTTGTCTTTAAATTGTTCTGCTAGTTTTTGGTGGACAGAAGTGTTTTTAGCAACAACCACTAAGCCGGACGTGTCTTTATCTATTCGGTGAACAATGCCTGGTCTAAGTTTATTAGCACTGTCAGATAAAGAAATGTTTTTGGCAATCAAGGCATTGACGAGGCTGTCTTGAGTGTGACCAACGGAAGGATGCATAACCAAGCCGTGAGGTTTGTTCACTACAAGCAGGTGCTCATCTTCAAAAACTATATCGAGTGGAAAGTTGTAGGGCTTTAGATCATCACTGTGAACTTCAGCAATAGGTAAGTTCAGCACAACTTCATCAGAAAGTTGAGTTAAATAGGAAGGTTTAGCGATTTTACCGTTCACTAGGATGAGATTGTTTTTAAATAGTTTGCGTGCGTTTGAGCGAGAGCTTATTTTTTCATGCTGTAAAATAGCAATGTCGAGTCTTTGGTTTTCAAGCTCTGGTCCGATTTTTAAAAGATGCTGTTCGTAATCAGTTTCCTTCATCTTGCTTGTTATAAAGAGCTAAATAAGAAGATGCAACCTTATTAGGTGGAAGTGATAAGACTTTAGCGATTTGGATCAAAAAGCCACGAGTGTAAACTGGTGCTGGAAGCACTGAAAATTCATCACTCTCTAAAGCCGTTAAATAAGTCGACTTTATTTTAGTGAGCTCAGTCATTTGTTGTATTGAAATCCCCTTTTCTTCACGAATACGGGCAATCTCTCTGCCGTTATAAACAGAAACGTTGTGTTGTTCTTTTGTTTTTATATCATTGCTATTAGTGGGGGCTGGCTTTTCTGCGATAAAGTTTTGAATGTTATTTTGTAACAATGGTTTCACATTGCGAGCTTCATTTTTTCTCATATATATAGAGCGCAGTGAATGATTACCGAGAATGGCAAAAGCTTCTTCAACCAAAGTCTCCAAAGCATTCAATTCTTCTGTCGAGAACGACTTTTGCACATCTGGATTAGAAGGAGAATAAAGCTCTTTGGCTCTTTTGTAAGCCGCGTGGATTTCATACTGAGGGGAGTTTTCTGAAACTCCAAGAACTTCACAGTAAGTTTTTAGATCCCAATTTTCGCGCATAACAATCCTTGTTGAGAGTTTTAACAAACTAGCGACGTCCTGCCGCTGTTACCATTCTAACAAAAAATTGTATAAAAAGTGAAGTGTCTATTTATTGAGTTTTAGCTTCTCTTCCGCTTCAGACCCGCGAATATAAAGGGGTAATACCTGGTTCCAATGAATGAACTCTGGACCTTTGTCTTGCAAAAATACTTTTAATAAAGAGTGAGAGCATTTTTCAATGGGTTCATCACTCAGCAACTGACAAGAGTTCAAAAAAGTTTCATTAATAGAACTTTTGTAAAGTTGAATGGCATCCCCTAGCAGTAAAGGCCTATCTTTTAAAAAATCACTACCAATATGCTTGTGTAAATCTTGTGGGTGGCAAGCAAAAGGTTCTGATTGTTTCAACTCAGGTTTGAAATTCACAGTTAAGCCATACACCATGTTGCGAAAGGCATTATTAATAACAACAATCTTATCAGAGTGCTCTTGATATTTTACGGCAATGGGAAGAAGTGAGTTCGTGGTGTAAACATCGATATTATAAGAATAAGCAAGGGCCTTGCAAAAATTCAAAGCCACACGAATACCAGTGAAGCTCCCTGGTCCCACTCCAAGAACAACAAGGTCTATGTCTGCCGGGTTGATGTTGGCTTCAGATATGGCCGAATTAAAATGTGAGGTAATCACTTCGCTATGTGAACGTTGCTTGTTCCAGTCAGCCTCATAAAAAGTTTGAGTGACTTTTTTGTCTGCAACTTGGAAAAGTCCAAGGCAGGCAGAGTTTGTGGATGTGTCGACGGCTAGTACATTCATTTACCATATGGGATTTATCAGATTCTTAATGTCATTGTAAAAGGAAAAAACCATCAGTGAAAGTAAAACAAACAAACCAAACTGCTGTGCCACTTGCATTTTCTTAACACTCAAAGGGGAGCCTTTAATGGCTTCGATGGTAAAAAATACAAGATGGCCCCCATCGAGAACAGGAATGGGAAGTAAGTTCAGTAAAAATAAGTTCACTGAAATCAAGCCCATCATTTTGAGAAACAAATCAAATCCAGATTTAAAAGAATCTCCGGCCACTTTCCCAATTGTGATTACTCCCGTGATATTACGAGTGGAAACCTGGTTAGTGACTAATTTGTAGATGCTGATTGAAATGAGCTTGGTCCAATTGATGGTCTCATTAAAGCCATAAGTTAAGGCCTTAACAGGATTGTTGGATTGCACCTTCACAGAAGCCGCAGGGGCGTACGTAGCTTCTGGGTATATGCCTACAGTGAAGCGGTTCTCGTCTTGCATTTTGCGGTTCATGAGTTGTGTCATTTGAGGCGTTAAAGCAATGCTTTGAGGCTCATCATGGCGACCATAATCAGGGTTGCTGTTTGATACTGACAGAGTTAATTGTTTATCTTCTGGTTTAAAAGATTTGATATTATTTAAAATATCTTCCCACTTTTTTATAGCAACTCCGTTGATCGAGTTGATCTTATCACCTGGTTTCAGGCCGGCTTGCTCTGCAGGGGAGTCTGGAACAACACCCAAAATGTAGTTATTCGTTTTTTCAATTCCAATGGAGTCCATAAAAGAGTCGCCATTGATGGCATAGTTAGATTTTAGTGTAACCGTTCTCTTAGGGGCCTCGCCAGTCTGAGCGTACTGTTGAACTACAAGGTTGATCGGTGAATTCTGATGTTTAATAAGAAGTGGCTCTATATCGCGCCAAAAATTAACTTTATCACCGTTGATCTCAAGAATTTGATCTAAACTTTTTAAGCCAGACTCTTGAGCGATGCTATTATTTTTAACTCCAATAAGAGACATTTTGCTCAATATGGAAAGGCCTTCGATCTTCCCCATATACTCATCAATGCTAAAGAGTTTCTCATTTTTTTCTCGAGGAATGTTCACTTTGAAAGTTTTTTCGCTGCCATCAGTGCGCTTCACTTTAAAGTTGAGATCCTTCAAATAATTTTTAGTGATTTTATTATCAACATCCAACCAACTTTCAACGGGCTTGTTGTTGACGTGGGTGATGGTGTCACCTGATCTAAAGCCAATGAGATGAGCTTCTGTGCCTTTTTTTATGTCACCAAGCACACTGGAGGGAGCTCTGTACCCCACAATCAAAATCAAAGCAAAAATAGGAATGGCGATAAAGAAGTTCATCAATGGGCCAGCAAGAACAATCCAAATTCTTTGCCCGACAGGTTTATGGAGGAATGAGTACTTTTTTTCTTCCTCGGGGACATCTCCAGTTGGGTCATCACCAAACATTTTGACATAGCCACCAAGAGGTATCATGGCAAGCTTGTAAGTTGTATCACCGCGAGTGAATTCATAAATGCTCTTACCAAAACCAAGGCTGAACACTTCAACTCGAACACCAAAGTATTTGGCCACTAAAAAATGACCCAGTTCATGAATAAATATCAATGTCCCCATTAATAAAATAAAGGGGCCAATGTAAGATAAACCAGATGTAATAAAGCTAATTAATGTTTCCATCGTTAAATACTATCAATATTTCATATTGAATTTAACAAATAAGATGAAAATCACAGACAATTTAACAATGGTCTAGATGAGAATTGACAGCACTCATGTCACTGAGGCTATTTGTCACTCAACTAAGATTCATTTAAATATGAACTGTATTGTAGGTTAAAAATGCTGAATGAAAGGTCAACAGACTTAAAGAGAGCTATAAAAATATCATAGAGTTGGCTGAATTTTGAAGAACTACTAAACAAGAAATAAGTAGTATATGGCATAAAAGGTAGGTGCCACTAAATAAAGCCCATCCAAGCGGTCAAGCACGCCACCGTGCCCTGGCATAATGCTTCCGCTATCTTTCACTTGTGCAGTTCGTTTGATCATTGACGCAAAGAAGTCACCGCATTGTCCGGATAAAGAGCACAGCAAGCCAATAACAATAGCCATCGTAATGCCTGTCAAATTTAAAGAGTGATGCAAAAGCAGATAGGAAAACAGACAGGTTCCAAAAAGTCCGCCAAAAGACCCGGCAATGGTCTTACTTGGTGAAATGTTAGGTAAGATTTTCTTTTTTCCAAATAAACGACCAAAAGCGTAAGCAAAAACATCGTTGGCAAAAGTAAGGGCTAGCATGCTTACAAAGAGTGATAGACCGATGTCTTTCACAGATAATATTTTTAAAACAAAGAAAGGTAAAACTAAGGTGTATATAAAACCCGTCAGCAATTTACTTATCGTATTGAACTGAAGTTGTGTGTCTACATTGTCGCGATAATAAAACAACACAAAAATAACGATGCATAAAAGGGCTAAGTAAATGAACGGAGATAAGCTTAAGGTGAAAAAGGCTGTTAAAAATATCAAACACAGTCCATTAAAAAAATAGAGGACCGTTTTTTGCTCTTTGAAAAACATGCGGCCATATTCATTCACGCCGAGCATTATGGCGATCAAACTTAAATACATTAGGCCAGTGATATTAAAAAAATAATAAATTCCAGCAACAGCAAAAATAAAAGCCAGGGCTGACATGATTCTGACCTGTAAATTTTTATCCATACAGATTATTACTTTCTCGTGTCGGAGTTGAAGGAACTTTCCCAAAGCGGCGGTTTCTACCTAAGTACTCGGCGATGGCGAGATCAAAGTCATTTGTTGAAAAGTCTGGCCAGCATTTTTCAGTGAAGTAAAATTCGCTGTAAGCGGATTGCCATAAAAAGAAATTAGACAGTCGTTTTTCATTACTCGTGCGTATGATTAAATCTGGATTAGGAAGAAAAGCTGATTGTAAATACTTAGATATGAGCTCTTGGTTAATGTCATCACCAGAAATCTTGCCTTCTTCCTTTAAGGCTATGATTTTTTTGAAGGCATGCAAAATATCCTGCTGCCCGCCATAGTTGAGTGCAAAGGTTAAATTTAAACCATCCAATTGCTGCGTATTTCTTTTTGTGTCTGTGATAAGCTCTTGCACCTCAGGAGGAAGTTCACTCACATCACCAATGGTATTAAATTTTATATTGTTATCTACTAGAGTCTTCATCTCTTTTTTGAGGTGCTTAATAAGAAGTGACATCAAAAGAGAAACTTCATTTTTTGGGCGTTGCCAGTTTTCAGTGCTGAACGCAAAGAGAGTCAAATTTTTTATTCCCGATTGAGCACAGTGCTTAATAATATTATAGGCCACCTTGGCACCACGAATGTGACCGTACACTCGGTTGTGTTTTCTGGCATTGGCCCAACGGCCATTGCCATCCATAATAATTGCAATATGCTTTGGTGGGTTCATATTAAATAGTGAGTAATTCTTTTTCTTTTTCAGATCCGATCTGGTCGACTTTTTTGATAAACTCATTGGTTTTATCTTGAATATCGTTCATTGCACTTTTCTGTTCATCTTCACTGATCTCTTTGTCTTTTTGTTTTTGCTTTAAAGAGTCGTTGCCATCACGGCGAGCCATGCGGATAGAAACACGTGCATCCTCAAGAATTTTTTTAATACTTTTAACAAGGTCTTTACGTCTTTCTTCAGTTAACTCAGGCAATCTTAAACGAACAGCTTTGCCATCATTCTGTGGGCTCATTCCAATATTGCTCTTAATAATTCCAGCTTCGATATCTTTAAGAACGTTGGTCTCCCAGGGAGTGATCAAAAAAGATTTAGCATCTGGGCAAGTCACTGTGGCCACTTGATTGAGTGGAGTTGGTGAGCCGTAGTAATCAACCATAACAGGGTCGAGCATAGATACTTGTGCGCGCCCGGTTCTTACTTTTTTTAATTCGTTTTGTAAGGAATCAATTGATTTTTCCATGGCCTTAGCGGCGTTTGATTTGATTTCATCAATCACTTTCATGTCCCCTTTTCGTTTAGTCTACGAGTGTTCCGATATTTTCGCCACGGATGGCCTTTGCTGTGTTCCCTTTGATTGTCAGATTAAAAGTTCGAATTGGCAACTCATTGTCCATGCACAAGCTGATGGCCGTTGAATCCATAACTTTTAAGTTTTTGTTGAGAACATCAATGTAACTGATAGTATCAAAAAGCTTGGCGTCTTCATGTTTCATTGGGTCTTTGTCATAGATGCCGTCCACTTTTGTGGCTTTTAATATGACGTCAGCATTAATTTCCATAGCGCGCAAAGCGGCTGCTGTGTCAGTTGTAAAGTATGGGTTTCCTGTTCCTGCCGCGAAAATAACAATGCGACCTTTTTCAAGGTGACGAAGAGCTTTGCGACGAATGTAGGATTCAGCAATGGAATTCATTTCAATGGCTGACTGCACGCGAGTGTCGACATCAAATTTTTCTAAGGCGTCTTGGAGTGCAAGACTATTTATGCAGGTTGCTAGCATGCCCATATAATCGGAGCTAGCTCTATCCATACCTTGAGCAGAAGCAGCTACACCTCTAAAGATATTACCGCCACCAATAACGATACCAATCTGCACACCACTTTGGTGAGCTTCTTTGATATCTTCAGCAAATTGTCGAATAACTTTAGGAGAAATCCCGCTGCCATCACTGCCAGCAAGAGCCTCTCCACTGATTTTTAGTAAAACACGTTTGTAATTGCTATTTGCCACGTACCCGTCCTACTTGTTGAGTTGAGCCGCGACTTCTTCTGCGAAGTTTTCCTTTTTCTTTTCAATTCCTTCGCCCAGCTCCCAACGAACAAAACGTCGGATCACTAAGTTCTCACCAATCTTGGCAATCTTTTCTTGAAGAAAAGTTTCGACAGTCATGTCTGGGTTTTTTACATACTTTTGGTTCATCAAGCACTGCTCAGCAACCCATTTTTTAATTTGACCATCTAAAATTTTATCGAGGAATTCTTCTTTTTTGCCTTCTTCAAGAGCTTTTGCTTTTAAGATCGACTTTTCTTTTTCGATATCTTCAGCAGGAAGTTCTTCTTCACGCACGCAAGCTGGGGCGGCTGCGGCGATGTGCATAGCGATGTCTCTAACAAAATTTTGGAACTCTTCGTTGCGAGCTACAAAGTCTGTTTCAGAGTTCACCTCTAATAACACGCCAATCTTTCCACCGGCATGAATGTAAGAAGTCACTAAACCTTCAGCAGCTGTACGACCAGCTTTTTTAGCTGCTTTACTAAGGCCTTTTTTACGTAACCATTCAATGGCCTTATCAAAATCACCTTCTGATTCGGTTAAAGCTTTTTTGCAATCAAGCATTCCAGCACTTGTTTTCTGTCTCAGTTCTTTGACTGCAGCAGCAGATATAGACATGATTGTTTCTCCTTGTATTTTAATTAAATTATGACTTTTTCTCTTCAGTTGATTCAGCAGCAGGGGATTCTGGAGCAGGCTCTTCTTTCTTTTGATTTAGCTCCATTTCAATTTCAACTTCTTCAGCTGTTCCAGCGGCAACAAACTTACGTCCTTTACTGGCCTTCTTAAACACAGCTGGTCCACCGGCTTCGCTTTGTTTGCTTTTTTCAGCCTGGCTTTCTTCTTTAGCCTGTTTTGCTGCTTGTTCTTTGCGTTCTTTTTCAATAACCACTTTTCTTTCCGCCCAAACTTTAGCGCCTTCATTGAAAGACTCTGCAATCATATTGCTGAAAAGTTTGATAGAACGAATGGCGTCGTCATTGCCAGGTATGGCAAAGTCAATCACGCCAGGGTCAGTGTTTGAGTCAGCAATTCCAATCACTTTAATACCAAGTTTTTTAGCTTCAGCAACCGCGATGTGTTCTTTGTTTAAATCGACAACAAAGATAGCTGCAGGGTTGTCTTTCATGTCTTTGATACCGTTGAGGTAATCACATAATTTTGTGTATTCTTTGTCGAGTTTAGCTCTTTCTTTTTTTGAAAAGAAATCGAGCTCGCCTTTTTCTTTCATGCGCTCAATTTTTCTAAGTCGATCGATGCTTGACTTGATTGTTGAAAAGTTAGTGAGCGTTCCTCCGAGCCATCTTTTAGTCACGTAGTATTGACCACATTTTTCAGCAGCTTCTTGGATAGGAACAACAGCTTGTTTTTTTGTTCCTACAAAAATCATACGTCCACCGTTAGCAGACATTTCTTTAACGAATTCAGCTGCTTTTTTAGCTTTTACGACTGATTTTTGTAAATCGATGATGTGTATTCCGCCGCGTGCAGAATATACATAAGGTTTCATTTTTGGATTCCATCTGTGTGTTTGGTGTCCAAAATGAACGCCAGCGTCCAACATATCTTTCATGGTAATTTGTGCCATATCGACCTCTCTGGTTATACCTCCTCACGTTTTTGAGCCTGTTAAGGACCAGAGTATGTAACGTGAGTGCGTAGTTAATAATTAAAATGGGTATAGCACAGCACATTGCACTGTGCAAATCTAAAAATGACAATAATTACGGTGTTTTAAGCTTGTGTTTCGAGGCTATTGAGATGTTCTATGGTTTTTTGACTCATATCAAAAGTGGCGTAAAGACCATGTTCCTTCGATAGGAGGGGAGAGGCTAAGATAAGATTTTCAACGCCCTTCAATTCTCCAAAGTTTTTAAAGTCAAAATCAAAGAAGCCGTGAGTTTCATTGATCACAAATACTTTTTCAAATTCGATGTGATCGTAAAAATCAGGGTATGCCCGTTTGATTTGTTTCTTTAAATTTTTAAAGTGACTGCCGACGTATTCAATGTCTTCGCATTGGTCTGATGGCATTAAAGTGATCCATTGTGAAAAGATCTTGTCTTCTTTGTTTTTCCAAAAATATCCCAGGCATGGTTCATAATCAGTTTTGTTTCCCATTAAGAAATGCAATTCATCTTTGAACGCAAGTTCTTCATTATGTCGGTAAAGCACTTGTAAGGTGCTGAGGGCTTTTTGTTTTTTAACTTTTTGTTTGAACTTAGCTGGTAGAAGGCTGTGATCAATCAGTTGCAACAGTCCACTCGGCGGATTGCAAAAAATAAATTTGTCGGCAAAATATTTTTTTTGTCCGTTAATAACAAGATGATCTACTTTCTTGTCGACCACGTGAATTTCAGTGACGTCAGCGTTATTAATCAAATCACCAGTGAATGATTCTAGCAAGTGCTGTTGAATTTCATATTTGTTTTTGTTCAACGACAAGCGATCACTTTCGTTGTACCAAGTGAGGTCATCGATGGTTTTAAAGTCTTTGTCGCCAAAACCAAGAAAGTCACATAATTTGCCGGAATCTACAGTTTTAGAATTATTTTCTTGTGAACTACTTTCAATTGAAAAATTAAAATTGGTATTGAACCAAACAATATGTTGATTCCAGTCTTTTTTAGCTGGTGTGTACTCAAATTCACCAGAGTATTCATGAGTTGATTTGTAGTCACTCTGACGATCGTACAACAAGGCCACTTTGTGATCCTTGGCTAAGAAGTTGGCAATAGAAAGCCCGGTGCTGTTGTTTCCAATGACGAAGTATTTATAAGTGTTCTTTGTAGACATAAATTTATATCAACACTCATTTATATAATGATCAAGAGAAATGAACGTTGAAGCGCAAGGATTAGAGGATAGGGTCGATGATCCAGCAAAAGACAATGAGCGCTACTTTTAAAAAATATTTGACAGTCGGCAGGCTTTTGATTTTAGCGCTGAAGCTAGGGGAATGTTGGTAGTAAACATAAACCAACTTACGACCGAGATGAGATTTTCTTAAAAACTGATCGCGAAAATTTCTTAGCACTGCAAGCTCAACAGCATCGTTATTGTCAAATACGGTGGTAGCAACAAAGCAACTGCTCTTTCTGTTCTTGGCTTTTTGAAATAATTTTTTAAAAACATCTTTATTTTTACTTTCGCCCTCTAGGCGTTTGATCTTTCTGAGTAATGAGCCTTGACCACGGCTGTAAGAGAAAAACTCAACCAATGTATCACACATATTTTTTAAGCGAGCCGTGCCCGGTTCAAATTTGTCATAAATAAAAATGAGATCACAATACAGACCACACAACAAAGTGGACTCTTGTTTACGATGCTGTTCTGGAATCATATGAGGCCTTAGGCCTTCATCGCCACGATTGTAAACGGCTTCTAAGATGGCAATATATTCTTCAAAATACTTTCGCGCTTCTGAATATATTTTTTGTGACATTAAGGCACGACCTGTTTTTAAAACTTCAATTTTTGTGGACCACTTATCAAGAAGTTCTTGTAGTCGTTGTTTTTTTTCAGCCTTCATGCGACCCACTTGCGTGATCTGATCTTTTAAAAGTATAAAGCAATCACTGCAGGTAGATTCATAAACGAATTCTTTATTGGACTCTTCAAGTGCAGACTTAGTGAAAGCATCTATCATAACTAAATCAAATGTTTCACATTTGCACATAGGACATTTGCCAAATTCAATGTCAGTATCTTCTAACTTGAAGTCGGGGACAAAGTCTTCAGCAGTGTCTGTCTGTTTTTTGCTCATCCCTATATTACATCATGTTAAGTGGGTCGATGTCGACCAAGACTTTCACTTGAGAATCAAAAATATTTTTTTTATTCGCCAGTAAGTACTGACAATAGTGCTGTAAGTGACTGTATTGTCGACTGGTCACAATCATTTGATGACGAAATCTATTTTTTAGTCGGTAAAAGGGAGCCTGACCTGGGCCTAGTATGCGTAAGTTTTCTGGGTGTTTTTCAATATACTTCTGGTTGAAGTGCTGAAGTTTTGTTTGTGAGGATTGTAATTTGTTCGGGTGATTTGATGAAAACTTAACAACAGCTAGCTTACCGTATGGAGGGTAGTTCAGTTTTTCTCTGACGTTAAGTTCACTTTCACAAAAACCTTTGAAGTCATTTTTTAAAGCATGCACGATGCTTGGGTGTTCGGTATTGTAAGCTTGTATAATCACCTTTCCTGGATCATCGGCGTTGCGACCAGCGCGTCCACTAACTTGAGTGATCAATTGGAAACTGCGTTCACTGCTGCGAAAATTGGGCAAGTTAAAACCAACATCGGCAAGGACTAAGCCAACTGTTTGTAAGTTTTTAAAATCTAAACCTTTCGCAATCATTTGAGTGCCAATCAAAATGTCAATTTCATTGCTTTCCATACGATTGATGATGTCTTCTAGTTGATGGCGATTAATGACTTTATCGCGATCTACTCGCTCTACTCTGGCGTCTGGAAAAAGTTCAGAAATGTCTTTTTCTATTTTTTCTGTACCAAGACCAAGGGGTTTGATTTCTAAGCTGTCACAGCTTGGACAGTTGTCCGTGTATTGTTCTGTGTATTCACAATAGTGGCACACAAGATCTGATTTGTTATGCAGGGTGAGGGAAATTTCACAGTTTGGGCACATATAGACAAAGCTGCAGTCGGGACAAACTACTGATTGAGCAAGGCCTCTGCGATTTAAAAATAAAGCTGTTTGTTTAGAGTTTTTTAAACTCATGTCTATGGCTGAGTGTAAAGATTCACTGAGCCAAAAAGGTAAGTCCACGTTTCCACGATTTTCACGTTCTTTTTTTAAATCGATGACTTTCATTTCAGGCATGTTTTGTTGATGAACTCTTTGACTCATTTCGTGATACTGAAACTTACCAGAAACAGCATTTTTGTAAGTCTCTAAAGAGGGCGTTGCAGACCCCAAAACAATAGGGCAGTCATGAATTTTAGCAAGCATAATAGCCGCATCTCTGCCGTTGTATTTGAGTTTTTCATCCTGCTTGTAACTAGATTCGTGCTCTTCATCGATGATGATAAGACCAATATCTTTAACCGGACAAAATAGGGCGGAACGAGCACCTATAAGAATTCGCTTTTTTTTGTCGTAGGCAGACCACCACTGATTGGTTTTTTCTCTTGCCGTAAGTTGTGAATGAATAATAGCGACATCATCTGGGTAACGAGCAGCAAAGCGGTTTAATAATTGGGGAGTGAGCGATATTTCAGGCACAAGCACAATGGCTGTTTTATCTTGATTCAAACAGTTCTCAATAAGTTTTAAGTAAACTTCTGTTTTTCCTGAACCAGTCACACCGTGTAGCAGGTGAACATTGAATGAGTTTATCTTACTAATGTCATCGATTACTTTTTTTTGTTCGTCCGTGTATGAAGGAGCATGTGATTGAGTTATTTCTGGTACGACAACGTGCTTGGTCTTGCGGCCGTGCTTTTTTAGCGGTGGGTATGCGAGATCTAAGACAACTCCCAGAGGGTAAAAGTAATATTTTGACAACCATTGACACCAGCTGATGAATTTTTGGTTGAGTTGTGGTCGCGTTTCAGAAATACATTGAACTTTTTTAAGTTCGTACTCAGCCTCTTTGAAGGCCTCTTTACCTAGCACAATCCCATTGACCTTGCGTTTGCCGAGTGGAACTTCGACAGCTGAGCCGACAGGTAGGTTTTCGATGTCACAAACATAACTGAGTGAGTTATCTATGGGAGCATTGACAGAAACACTAACGATGTAATCTTGTTTTTGCATCACCTAAACACTGTGTAAAATGTTTCAAGAGCGTCCGACTTGAAATCTTTGCTATTGCTTACACTCAATAATGTGTTTTGATTTAGTTCTTTTATAGCTTGATTGTTAGAAATTGAAGTGACTGACACAGTGTTAATATAATAAGTGTAGTTTTGCCATTGTATGACTTGCTCGCTTGGATGATACAATTTTTTTCCATATGACTTATAATCTAAAAGTTTAATAACGCCCTTGTCGTTGATCCTAATTTTATTCACTTTAAAATTATTAGCACTTACCCAAAGGGTCGGGTTGATATTTCCACTCATAGAAGGTTGTCGAGTAAGGGCATAAGAAACCTCACCACTACTTCTTGCAAGGTGAGTGTTAGGGTCTTTCATGTACTTTGCACCATTTTCTTGAGATGGCATTCGTATGGACACATCAGGCTGAGGCGGCAAGATGTTGTAAAATTGCAAATATTTTTTAAAACCACCTGGAGTTCTTGAGTATAAGAGTGGAGCATAAAAAGAGGCCGGCGTTTTTGAACTCGACAAAGAGTTGCCGTTCACAGTGAATCTGCTTTGTCCCTTATAAAGAAAACTTGTGCTGACCTGGTTGGCAAGTAGGTCTTTGCCTGAGACTTGAATTTTAATTTCATCGCCATTTTTTATATAAAGAGTTTCGCGCACGGAGTAACTAACACCCGTTAACTGATCTTTAACTAAGATGTCTTGCACCACTTTGATAGGCTTTTCACCGCGACTGCGAGTGACTTTGTTGGTGATGGTTTGGAGCTTTGGTATGTAAGCAAAACATGGTGTCGCTACAAAACTTAATGCCAATAGAATTATTGAAATCATTTTCATATTCATAAAAACTTCCTAAAGTTTGAGTTCACTCAAATATTTTTTAACTTTGTCTTGCAGCTCAGGATGTCTCAAGGCAAATTCGATGTTTGCCTGTATATACCCAAACTTATCACCTGCATCGTAACGAAGGCCAGCAAAAGTTATAGCTTCTAGACCTTCTTTTTGCGCTAGAAGCGTCTGAGCGTCAGTGAGTTCGATTTCACCCCTTTTACTGGGTTTTATGTTTTCGAGGTGATCAAAAATTTTGGCAGAAAATACATATCGCCCTGGAAGTGCATACTGCGATGGGGCTTGATCTGGGTTCGGCTTTTCAACAACGTCGAGCACTTTAAAACGGTTAGGGCCGAGTTCTTCCATTTTAATGATTCCGTATTTTTGCACGTCCTCCATAGAAACATGCATGACGGCCACAGTAGAAACGTTATTGGCACCGGCGCTGTCGATGAGTTGTTTTGTAACGGTGGGTGTGTTGTCGTCGGTGTACATGATTTCATCGCCAAGGAGGACGGCAAAGTTTTCATCGCCAACCACAGGTTTTGCACAATGAACTGCATGTCCTAAGCCAAGCGCGACCTTTTGGCGAACAGTGATAATATTGCACATATCTTTAAGATGAATGATTTTATTTAACAAATCAGTTTTATTGTCTTTTACAAGCCTTGCCTCAAGCTCGTAAGACACATCAAAGAAATCCTCAATGGAGTTTTTGCCGCGTCCTTGAATAAGGATGATGTCTTCGACCCCTGCTTTGACCGCCTCTTCAATGTTGTAAAGAAGGTTAGGTTTATCAACAATGGGGAGCATTTCTTTAGGTATAGTCTTGGTAACAGGTAAAAAACGAGTTCCAAGTCCGGCGACGGGTATGACGGCTTTTTTAACTTTAAACATAGAGTTAGAATAATCATATATTTACCACCTAGTCAAAGGCCTTAAGCTGACCTAAATATATAAAATAATTAGGATCTGTTGCCAGTGTGCCTATCCATATACGGGTGCTGAGCGCTTTGAATTTGTGATTGAAATTTTATTTTCAAACGTCAAAATCAGTTTGGCCTCATCTCCAGGTCAAATTAAAATTTCAAATGCAGTAAAAACTCACCTTATCTCTTGGCAGGTCAAAGTGCTTTGACAGCGAATCATAATGTATCAAACTGAGATAAAGGTTTGGTTCCCTGTTATTAAATTGGTTGTTGGGGCAAAATTGCTTATAATAAAAGGTACCTGGGGGATATGGGTGCCAAAAAAGAGTTTATTAAATATTTTTAAATCGTATTCAAATTACTTTCTAATCACACTGACGTTATTCACTTGCATTATTTCGTTTCAAAACTGCACGATGCAACTGGATCAAGAGCAGATTGAGTCATCATCAACGGCTCAAAGTGACCCTTCACCTTTTGCCTATAATTTTGAAATTGATCATTTAGCAGTTATGACGTGTCCGAACTCAAGCCTGAATCAGCGTTATGGTGGTTTTACCATAAAGTGGGGAGCCTATAGAAATGGTCTTGCCGTTAATAAAGGTGGGCTAGGGTTTTCTCAAGAGTGGCTCAATAAAAATGGTAACTATCAACAGCAAGCAATGGCAACACTTCTTAATAACAGTATAAAGAATAAAGATCTTTATTTAGTTTCTGGGTACTTTAAAACAAATAGATTAAAAGACGGCATTCTGGCCAGTGTTTGGAACTCAACTCAGGACAACACCTTCATGCACAGTAACCCTAAAAGTATGCCCATAGATTCTTATAGGCATCAACTGATTGAAGCCGTAGACAGCAAACACAGCTACTTTTCTAGGATTCCAGTTTCTAGTAATGGAACTAAGAGTCGTCTTGAGGGGCATTTACACCGAGATAATTTACCCTCCATAAATCTAAACTCCAACGATACCTTTACTGAAACAATGAGCAATTATCGTAATTTCGGATCTCGATTGCACATTGGATTTTCGAAAGGTGATAAAATTGATGGCGCTAGTTTTTTCTTGTTAAATTCAGACGGTGATTATCAAGACTCATCTGCTGTTGGATACTCTTACTGGTTGGATTACCACAAAGTGGGAGCTAGTGATCGTTATTTAAAATCAGTGCAAGAACGTGACACTTTGACAGGACAGAACACATCATCGAATTGGAATTGCCCGCAAGATCTACGTTTTATGATCATTGATCGCAGAGACCTGGGTAAGTCTACAACTCCTACTTTCCAGCCAACACAGATCAGTTCTGCTGCTATTGCCGGCAACCGCGTTTTACAAACAATCACAAATATTATTGATCCAGCCTACTGGGACATAGACTTCAGCAACAAACGCATCGTTCGCAAAATTAGTGAGAACAATTCTTACTGTTATAATAAGAGTAATTACATTGCCAAAACAAACGAAGGCGTGCAGGTGAACTTTGATCTTATCGTTGTGGATTACAATCAAAGTAGCTGCTTGAGCTATCCCAATAATATCAAAGAAGGCAATCGAGTTGGTAATCGCAACCTTGTCGAGCATCACGTTTGCCCACACTATGTCAGTATCTGCTTTAGATAAAAAGAATTGTTAAATTTTTGAAAACACGAAAAGAGTTTCCGTATGATAAGTTTGCGGAAACATATCAAAACCATAAACTCTTTCAACATCAAACCCAAGTTTTAGTAATATGCCAGCATCACGAGTCATGGTGGCTAAATCACAGCTAATGTAAGCTATTTTTTTTGCATGCTGTACGTTGTGCAACACAGATGCATCGCAACCAGAGCGAGGAGGATCTAGAATCACCAAAGAACTTTCGTCAGCTTTATTTTTTTGAAAATACCGTTCGACCTTGTCGTAAACAAATTCAATATTTGTGTTCTTGGTTTGAGCTAGTTGAATATTTTGTTTGCTATAGTCAATTCCAACAATAGGTGTTTTTTGAAACTGTTGTTGCACTGGGATGGTGAAATTGCCAGTTCCGCAATAAGCATCATAGATGCGCGTGAAATTTTGGTTTTCTATTTGCTCAAGAACCTTTTCAATGAGCATGGAGTTAACAGAGTTGTTCACTTGTGAAAACACATTGTGTTGGTGCTTTTCTTTAATGGGGTAAACTTTAGCTTTGTTATCTGTGGTCACAGAAAATTCATAACGGCCGTTTTTAATCTGTGTTGTGCGAAATTCATTTATTTGGGCGTTGATTTCTTTTTTAGCAATCAAGCATTTATCAATGTCAATGAGATCATGAGAGTTTCGTTTGTAGTAGCCAACTTTACCATTTTGCACATTCAGCTGAATGCGATTTCGATAGTGAAAAGTTTCATGACTTTTTATAAATTCTAAGGGGGTCTGTAAATTGAGTTTGTCGAGAGCACTTTTAACAAATTCATTTTTTTGTAGAACTTGTTCATTATAGTTGATGTGTTGCCACTGGCAGCCGCCACAGTCATTGAAGTATTTACAAGGTGGTTCAGTGCGCAGAGAACTTTGGCTGATGATTTCAACAAGCTCTGCTAAAGCATAATTTTTTTTAACTTTCGTAAGGCGAACTCTCACTTGGTCTTGAGGTGCGGTGATCCCTTCAACAAAAACGACAAAATTAAAATGGCGCCCGAGACCTCGGCCGCCATTGTAAGTGAGTTTCTCAATTTTTAGATCTATCAGATCATTTTTTGAGAGTTTCAAATAACTTATACGTTACAGATTTCGTTTTTTTCAAAAAATAAGCTCAATTCTCTTTCAGCACTTGTTGGTGAGTCACTGCCGTGAACGGCATTTTCACCAACACTGTCACCCCACTCGGCTCTGATTGTGCCAGCAGCTGCATCTGAAGGGTTTGTGGCACCCATAATCTCTCTGTTTTTAGTGATGGCATTTTCTCCGTGAAGAGCCATAAGCATTACTGGAGCTGATGTCATGAATTCAACAAGCTCATCAAAGAAAGGGCGTTCTTTGTGCTCAGCATAGAACTCCTCAGCTTTTTCTTTTGAAAGATGAGAGATTTTAGCAGCTGCAATTTTTAACCCATTGCTTTCGAACTTGTTAATAATGCCACCGATGGCATTTTTTTTCATAGCGTTAGGCTTGATGATACTGAATGTAGTTTCCATAGACATAATTTTGACCTCTTATTTAGTGTTAATAAATTACTTTTACTTCTTTTAAATCATTATTTTTTAAAGCATGTTGTTTTTTGAAGTGACTGATAGCTGGCAAATAAAAATCAGCATCTAGTGGATCTAAAAAAACGTCACTTGAAGTAGTTTTTGAAAAACTAATTTTTGGTAAGATCACAACATTTACTTTGCCGGGTTGAGTTTTAAAAGCGATGCTTTTATTGAGTTCAATTAAGCCATGGCTCGTGCCCCAAACATTAATACCACTCATGGCATAGGCACTGTTTGCCTTTAAGTAGACGAGGACTCCCTTAGATAAATCAAAACTTGTTGGAACTCTAACGTTGGTTCTTTTGGCATTGCCATCAAAGAAGTAGATTTCATGTCTTGGAGTGTATTCAAACAAGCGGTTATCAATATTGTAAACAAGTAAAACGGGTACTTTTTCGTCAGAAATTTTTAGAGGTTGGCTAGAGTCAGAGACTTTTACATTGGTGCCACAAGAGACTGTTATCAAAGTAAAGATAACAACTGATATAAATTTCATAATTTCTCCTTATAATATAATGAATTACAAGTTTTGCTCTCATGGGGCAAGTTATTTTTAAGTTATTAATATTATTATTTATTTTTAGTTGTTATGGCACCTCTTCATACTTAAATGTAGTTTGTGTTGAATTATATTTAATGACAATAGCTGAACCCGATAAACATATAAATAATGTCTATTAAAAGTCTCATATTGAAATTGAGTGTTATACTTTGATCATGTGCTAAAATTTTGTCTTTGAGCTGTCTCATGTTGATTCTTATTTTCGCTTGTATTCAAAGTATTTGGCTCTAGGCTTTGGCACTTTATTTGTAACCTAAATCAATAAATTTTTAATATAGGGGAGTGTATGAAAAATTTATTATTGGTGGGTGCCATATTTATATCAGCGATGGTTTTTGTTGCGTGCAATGATAATGACAATAAATATCAGTCTAAAAAAGGACCGACAATTGATATCAGTATAAAAGACATTGTAGGTAAACTTAAAATAGATGATAAATCAGTTGATGAATTTAAACTGACATTAAAAAAGCAAAAGCTTGAAAAAGAGTTAGAAGACCTTGAAACAGAGCGAACAGTTATAAAAACTGAACTCACTGAAACAGTTGAAAAGCAAGGGGAAGCTGAGGTTGCTGCTGCTGAAGCTCAAGAATTAGCAAAAGCTGAAATTGCAAAGGCTAGATTAAATGGTCAATTTCGTTCAGACATTCATACAATCAATGAAGAAAATAGTGACCTTGCAGATGTTAGGTTGCGAGTCTCTGAACTAGTCGCAGATTTAAATTTTCTGGACCATAAAATTAGATATAAAACTGTCGAGATTAAACTTGTTGAGAGTCAGTTGGGAATTATTCACAACGAGAGAGTTCTTAACTCGGGTGAATTTAAAGACTCTGAGACGATTCGTCGTCTTCAGGAAAAAATCAGTAACTTTGAATCAGATATTAATGAGTTAAATTTCAAGCTCCACGCAGATAGAGAAGTTGAAGAAATTTAAGAAAAAAAGTCTTAATTAAGACCTCACGAGCCTGCGCCACCAAGAGCGATTGCAAATAATCATTCGCTCATTAATAGGTCAGCGTAGGTTTTTTATTTATTTAAACGTATAATCTTCTTCCACTGTCTTTTTTCTAAACTTGAGTCAGTGTCCTCAATAACTACCTAGACAAATTACATATCAAAACAGTTGAATGCCTTTATGCCACTTCTCCTGGGCCTTATAGCAATGTTTTACCATCATAATTAGACCTTTTTATGAGAGGTTTTTAATTGTATTTGATATAGATTCATATTTAATTTTCATTCAATAGAAATCTCTGTATTAAGCTAGCAATAGTAAATACAGAAAAAAATACTTAACGACTTAAACCTTATGGTTATATTCGTCTCAAATTGAGTTGACCTTTTAAACTGTAAACACTCGCACAATTAATAATGACACTTGTCTCAGATTGAATCTACAAATTTTGATTATGGCTAATATAACTCTATTTCAGGTTGGCACTCCTTTTGTATTACAGTTCTATGTATTTAAAAAAAATAAATAACAATATAAAAGGGGAAATAAATATGAAGAACATTTTTTTGGCCACGGCTTTATCATTAGCAACAGTAGTTTTCGTCGCTTGTAATAGTAGTGATAGTAAGAAGAAAAACAATACAAGCGCTAAGTCTAACAACGTTCCAACCGTAGTCTCTGAGAAGTTAAATGCAGCTACAAAAGAGGTGAACTTACAGGTTGAGCGAGACAAGTTACAGGAGCAGTTAGATGAGTTGCAGGCTGATAGAAAAGCGATCGCGACGGAATTAATGCAATTGGCTGATAATCAAGACGAAGCTCAAAACAATGCTCAAAAAGCAAAAGCCTGGGCTAGATACAAGGAGTTAACTCAGCAACAAGCAAACCTTGGTGATAAAAAAGACATAGATATGGCTGAAGCTATTCTTGAAGATTATAAAGCTCAAATCTCTGAGTTAGTGAATGAAATGAACTTTTTGGATCTTAAAGTTAAAAGAAAGAAAATGGAAATTGAAGTGATTGATTCTAAAATATCTATTTTAGACAAAGAGCAATTCATCGCTGAAAAAATTCCTGCTAACAACTCTGCGAGTAACGAAGTGAGAGATGAAATTGATAAGTTAAAAGGTGTTATTAGTGATCTTGAGCACAAATTAACAATTGATAGAGATATTGAGAAGCCAGAAGATATTTAATAACGGATGCTTTTCTAAAATAAAAAAAGGTGGCCTAATGAGCCACCTTTTTTATTTCTAAAGAATTAAATATTTTTTGATTATTTTAAACTATTTTGAAGAGTCACTCCGAGATCACCAGGGCTTTTAGCAATATGGCAACCGGCTGCTTCTAAAGCTTCAAACTTAGCTTCGGCAGTTCCTTTGCCACCACTAATGATCGCACCAGCATGACCCATGCGTTTGCCGGGAGGCGCTGAAGCACCAGCAATAAAAGCGGTCACAGGTTTTTTAAACTCTCTTTTGATGTACTCAGCCGCTTCTTCTTCAGCCGATCCACCGATCTCACCAATCATGATCACGGCATCTGTTTCATCGTCTTTGTTATAGAGTTCTAAAACATCAATAAAGTTTGTGCCGTTGACTGGGTCTCCACCAATTCCAACACAAGTGCTTTGTCCTAAGCCAAGGGCAGACAGTTGACCAACAGCTTCGTAAGTTAAGGTTCCAGAGCGTGACAACACACCAATGCGACCTTTCTTGTGAATGTGACCTGGCATAATACCAATCTTACATTCACCCGGAGTGATCACACCTGGGCAGTTAGGACCAACCAGGCGAGTCTTTTTGCCCTTCATGTATTTGGCAACTTTCACCATGTCGAGAACGGGGATACCTTCAGTAATACAAATAGCTAAATCTAATTCAGCATCAACGGCTTCCATGATGGCGTCAGCTGCAAATGGAGGTGGTACGTAAATAACAGTTGCGTTCGCTCCTGTTTTTTCAACAGCCTCTTGAACGGTGTTAAAGACGGGGAGGCCAACGTGCTCGGTTCCACCTTTTCCTGGAGTCACACCACCGACCATTTTAGTGCCATAAGCCATGGCTTGTTCCGTATGGAAGGTGCCTGTTGAACCCGTTAAACCTTGGCACAATACTTTCGTGTCTTTGTTAATCATAATGGCCATTACGCACCTCCTTTAACAGCATCTACAATTTTTTTAGCAGCATCGTTGAGGTCGTCTGCCGGAATAATATTTAAACCACTGTCGGCTAATAACTGTTTGCCTTTTTCAACGTTGGTTCCTGCAAGTCTCACAACAAGGGGAACATCAAGTCCTAATTCTTTTGTGGCTGCAATCACACCTTCGGCGATCACATCACACTTCATGATGCCACCAAAGATATTGACCAAAACGCCTTTCACGTTCGGGTCATTTAAAATCAATTTAAAAGCGTGAGTCACTTTCTCTTTGTTAGCTCCACCGCCCACATCTAAAAAGTTAGCAGGCTCTGAACCGTGCAACTTAATGATGTCCATAGTGGCCATAGCAAGTCCGGCTCCGTTCACTAAGCAACCAATGTTGCCATCGAGCTTAATGAAGGCAAGATCATATTTACTGGCTTCAATCTCAGCAGGATCTTCCTCAGTTAAATCGCGGTACTCCATGATCGCCGGTTGACGGTAAAGAGAGTTAGAGTCAAAATTCATTTTAGCATCGAGAGTGATCACATCACCTTGCTTGGTTTCAACAAGTGGGTTGATCTCAGCGATCGAACAGTCTTTAGCAACAAAGGCGTTGTACAAACCAATGAATGACTTTACGGCTTTGTTAACCACTTTTCCTTTCATTCCGATGGCAAAAGCAAGCTGTCTTGCTTGGAATGGAAGAAGTCCTGTTGTTGGATCTATCACAACTTTGTGGATGAGCTCTGGAGTTTTATCAGCGACCTCTTCGATGTCCATGCCGCCTTCAGAGCTGGCCATCATCACTACAGAGTCTGTAGCTCGGTCAACAAGTGCAGCAACGTAGTATTCTTTTGCAATGTCACAACCTTGCTCGATAAATATTTTATTCACTTTCTTGCCTTCTGGGCCTGTTTGGTGAGTCACCAACTGCATGCCAAGGATGCTTTGAGCGTGCTCTTTAACTTCATCTAAAGATTTAGCAAGTTTAACACCGCCACCTTTGCCACGCCCACCGGCATGGATCTGAGCTTTTACAACCCATATATCACCACCCATGTTTTTGGCAGCAGCCACAGCTTCATCAACTGTGTCGGCGACTTTGCCTTTCAACGTGGTGATATTAAAATTTCTCAAGACTTCTTTCGCTTGATACTCATGTATATTCATTTCGTTTCTCCTGTGGTGAAGCAAAGAGTTTTAAAGTTCTTTGTCACCAATTAAGTCGTTGTCTTTTTAAAATTTAATTAATCAAAAATTTAGTAATCAAGTTTGCCGAGAGTTTCAACCAAACCTTTGACGGCATTGATTGAGTTTTCTAAACCAGCTTTTTCTGTGTCGTTCAACTCAAGCTCAACTACTTTTTCAAGGCCGTTGCCACCTAATTGACAAGGAACACCTAAGAAAAGATTGTTCACTCCATATTCACCTTCTAGAAAGGCAGCACAAGGTAAGATTCTGTTTTGATCTTTAACAATAGCTTCTGCCATAGCAACAGCACTTGCTGAAGGAGCATAGTAAGCAGATCCAGTTTTTAATAAACCAACAATCTCGGCCCCACCTTTGCGGGTTCTCTCAACAAGAGCGTCTACTTTTTCTTTGCCTAACATCTCTAAGAGAGGCACACCACCCACAGAGCAATGTCTCGGCATAGGCACCATCGTGTCACCGTGGCCACCAAGGACTGTAGCGTGAATGTCTTTTACTGAAATTCCTGTTTCTTCGGCGATGAAAGATCTAAAACGAGCGCTGTCCAACACTCCAGCCATTCCAATGATTCTGTTTTTTGGAAAGTCGAGAGTTTCTTTAGCAACAAAAGCCATGGCATCGAGTGGGTTACTAACGATGATGACCACAGAGTTCGGTGCGTATTCTTTAATGCCAGTACAAACAGATTTCATAATTTTAGCATTAGTAGCTAGGAGGTCATCGCGGCTCATTCCTGGCTTTCTAGGGAGGCCTGCAGTGATAATGACAACATCCGATCCTGCTGTATCTTTGTAATCGGCTGTTCCAATCACTTTTGAATCGAAACCTTCTACTGGAGAGGCTTCAAAAAGGTCGAGAGCTTTTCCCTTGGCAGCCCCTTCGTTGATATCAAGTAAAACAACATCTCCGAGCTCTTTGCTAGCAGCCCAATGTGCGCATGTTGAACCGACAAAACCAGCTCCAATGACAGAAATCTTTTTTCGTTTATGCATATCTCTTCCTTTCAGTGATAGGTTAAATTTTTAATAATTTCAAAAACTTGACCATTGTTTGGTCGTTGTTTACAACCCTCAACTGGGTTTGTAAATCTTCAAAATTTAAATTTATCTATATATATGTCTTTTTATTCCAGATGAGTATGTCTTATATTCTGCGCTAAGCTGAAATCAGCCGAATCTAGTTCTTTGGCGAGGATCTTGTTTGTTGATGCGATATAGACTCAACAAGATGAGTCTATGCTGGAGATGTTTTGATCAACCAATAAAGACAGGTCCTTAGCTTTTATAACTTATATTCGAGAGCTTTCTTGTTTTTAATACACTTAAATAATTAGGCCCTAAGAACAGTTCATGGCTGAAAGAATACTCTTCAAGTTCAAATTTTATATAATGAAAAAAGGCATTTAAACACGCTCAGAGCCGAAGTATTGTTGCTTTGCGCAAAAGGGGAGTTTTGTATGAAGTTATTATTAGCGATTCTCATCATGTTACCATTGAGTTCTCAAGCTTTGATTCTGTTAGAAAACAAATCTGGAAGGTACTCAACACGAACAAAAATTCCAAACTTCGATCAGGCACAAAGAATGAAGCGACAAAGACGAATAGGTCTTGGGCTTTCAGCAGCTGGTGTGCACGGGCTCCTTGGTGGAAACTTGGAGTTAAATTTAAAACCTGAGCTCAGCCTGATGGGTGGTTTTGGTTTGTCGAACTCATTCTATAGTTTTAACACCCAGATCAAAAGAAGCTTATATGGAAATGACATTACACCATATATGGCTCTTGGCTACGCTCACTGGTCAAACAGTAGTGATGACCCAGTTGAAGACACCATTCCTAGTTTCCTCGGCAAAAAATTCCTGAGTGATAATGAAATTTCATCGGGTGAATTTTCGGAAAACTTACTGTATGTCAGCCTTGGCTTACAGTTTTATCAACTGACTGGTGAGTGGATTGGCTTGAGTCTTTACGCAGAACTCATTGGTGTTATGGACATTGATGATACTCAGGTGGCGCCGACATTTTCTCTTGGTTCGACTTACTACTTCTGATCTTTTCGCGTTTCTTGTGAGTGAATTCGGAGTTGGGTGCTGGCACCCAAAGTCGGCGAATGTTTCTTCCCGTTCTCAGGCAGCCATGGGCAGCAACGCTCGCCGGTGGCGAGCATCGCACCCATGGAACTGCGTGCGGGATGCAAACATTCACCGTCTTTTAGTGTTCATTTTTTTTTTTTTTTTTGAATTCACTTCAGTGCACTTTGGGGTTTTGATCTTACCGTAGTTTTTGGCTTGGTGGGGTATTTGTGTTTTCGTTTTTGAACTTATTTTTCATTTTTTGCCCTTATTATGTATATGTGCTTTTTTTGATTTAAATTCTTTTAAATATTTTTGAACATTATAGGTTTGTTTATTTGTTTAGATATTTTGTTGAAACTATTTGGTTTGTTAGGTTTTCTTATTAGTTCGGAAATTATCAATTTTTGGGATTATCTATTTTTTGGTTGTGTTGGGTTAGATAGAAAACTTTTTGGCATGTATTGTTCTAAATTTAGATGGGCAAAACTTTCATTTATTTGATGAATCGAATTGGAGATACTCTAACTTATATTAAGGCCATACTTAGTTTAGATAGAACTGACTTTATTTTTTTCAATCAATTGATTAATAGTTGTTTTCTTTTTATGGGACTTCATCGGTACAGAGGGAATATGCTTTGGGTCTGGTGGTTTTTGGGTAAAAAAAACCCCTTATCGTGAAATAAGGGGTTTGCTAATCTTAAGTTGAATAATACGTCCGTATTATTTCTTTCTTTTTTTAGTAGCTTTACGCTTAGTTGTTTTTTTCTTAGCTTTCTTTTTAGTAGCTTTTTTCTTTGCAGCCTTCTTTTTAGTGGCTTTCTTCTTAGTAGCTTTCTTTTTAGCTTTTTTCTTAGTGGCTTTCTTTTTAGTCGCCTTCTTTTTTGTCTTGCGCTTAGTTGTCTTCTTTTTTGCTTTTTTTCTAGTCGCTTTTTTCTTTGTAGCTTTCTTTTTAGTTTTGCGCTTCGTAGTTTTCTTTTTAGCTTTTTTGCGAGTTACTTTTTTCTTCGTCGCTTTCTTTTTTGTTTTTCTTTTCGTGCTTTTTTTAGCAGCTTTTCTTTTTTTCTTTGCCATTTATATCCTCCTAAGATGATGACTTAAAATGTTTTCAAAGTTGTCTACATCCCTAAGTTTACCTGTATGACTATATTCGTCAATAAAAAGTTTTCACTTAAGTAAAAAAAGAGCTTTTTTTTGCACATCACTTTTTCAAAGGAGAATGAGCTATGTTTTTTATGGTTTTTTTACAGACGGTGTTCGTGTTTTGTATTTTTATTCGCATTGCGAATTTTGTTTTTAAAAAATGTTTTTTTAAGACTCAAAAAATGACAAAAATTGGCATTTCTGTCGCATGCTTTTACTTTTTAAATTTTATTTTTTTTCTAAAAACTCAGTTCAAAGCAATCTACTTTTTTAATTTATTAATTCCAATATTACTTTTATTTTCGATTTACTTTTATAAAGTGAAAACACGCGAAAGCCGCTTAACTAAAGACTTTTACAATTACTTAATCACTGTGAGTATAGCTATGAAAGTGGGGCAATCGTTTAGAAGTGCTTTGCAAAACTCATTGATGAACCTAAAGGAGGAGCATCGTGTGATTGTTTCAGCAATCATTGACTCTGTTGTTTTTTCACAACAACCAAACCTAGACCTTAAGAGCTCCTTCGAACAAGAAATCCATAGAGAAATTAGTAAAATTGATGAGAATTCACACCGCTCACTCTACCGCTTGAGTTTATGGATGCGACAGATTGAAAAAAGATTCGAGTTTCGACATAAGTCCGGACAAATTTTGAGTCAGCTCTATATACAGGTCGTTTTGCTTTCCCTGATGTATTTTGCACTGTTCATATTTACTGTACGCAATTATGGCTTGCGCGAGCACGTGGAGATCATTTTTTACTCCCTTGTTCTTTTTGCTATTGGTTTGGTTGTTTCATTTTTCTTGGGAAGGAAAATCAAATGGAAGTTTTAACTGACTCTTACAATTTTTTGAACGAACTTGTTTTCGCTTTAGAGGATGGGCAAAGTTCATACAATTTTGTAGAAAGCTATGTGGAAGTCAACACAAACGCTTGGACACAAAAATTGTCACAGTTTATTTTCAAGTACAAGTCGAACTCTGTTACTAATGACGATTTTCAAAGCATTGTAAACCCCTATGAAAAGGCCATTTTACAGCTACTCATAAAATCTTTTGAGGGCGATCCGGTGAGTGAAGAACTTAAAAAAATTGAAAATCAATACTTCCTGGCTCATCAAAAAAACTTAGATCAACACATATTGAAGTTGCCTTATTTAAACATGCTACCACTTTTTATTTTTTTGTTTCCTGCTTATTTAACTTTATTGCTTGGACCCATTTTTAGAGAACTGTTGAGGTCATTACAATGAGCCAGTTTTGTTTATTAATTTTGGTTCCTTTATGTCTTGCTTTTAATTTCGAACAAGAAATTAAAAAGTGGGAACTCAATTCGAATAACATACAAATTCAACAAATTTATGCCAGAGACCAACTTATTTTGAAACAGGCCTTGTGCCAAAAAGAGCTTAATCAAAAAGCATTTCCATACTTTTGTCTTAAGTTTCAGTACTTGTTGAACCATTTTTTTGAGAAACAACTGAATTTTAAAAGAAGAGAAATAAATAAATTGTGTTTGGACGGTGTCGGCTTGGTTTCTAGCATTGAAAAATTAGAGACTGTCTTGGGTTGGTTCGATACAGAAAGTGAGTGTTCAGAAAAAGTAAAGCTGCGTTTAAAAATTTTAAAATATAAAACAGGAATTTAAAAAAAATAGAGATTCATGTGTGACAGCGCCTATCTCACTTAGTTAATGGTGTGAACTTTTGCATCGTTCAGTGAATGTCAATAGATAGCATGAGGTCATCATGATTCAATCTCACAAGAATAACTTTTGGTGTTTTATAACTTTTGTTATACGCTTAATTAATGAGTTTCGTTGAGCCAATTTTATTAGGTATTATTCAAGGGTTAACCGAGTTTTTGCCGGTCTCTAGCTCAGGTCATTTGGCTCTAGTAGCAAATATATTTAAAACTGCAAAGCAAAGCTTGTTATTTGAAGTGGGCGTTCATTTTGGCACTGTTTTAAGTATTCTTTTTGTTTACAGAAAATTAATAAAAAAATGGCTCAAAGAGCTGTTGAAAAGTTTAAAGTTGGCTCAAAAAAATGACGGCTTACGTTTGTTTTTATTAATTACAGTTTCAGCAATGCCTGCTGGGATATTGGGGCTTTTGTTAAAATCATACATTGAATCAGCCTTTTCAAATTTGTTGGTGGTTGGAGTTTGTTTTTTAATCACTGGTGTTTTATTGTATTGGACAGAAAAAAAAGTTGATAACAATCAAGAAGAAGAATTTTCAGATTTTGACAACTTAGCATCAACCCAAGAAATCAGTTATAAACAGGCATTGATTGTAGGTTGGGCGCAAGCCTTCGCCATCTTACCGGGCATTAGTCGTTCAGGTTCAACGATAGCAGTGGCTCTTTCTTTGGGGGTTTCTAGAAAAGCAGCTGCCATGTTTAGTTTTTTAATGTCCATACCAGTGATAGTAGGGGCCACCTTGCTTCAACTTTTACAAGTTGATTATTTATCTGTAGATGAATCAAAGAGTTTGGTGTTGGCAATTTTAGTCTCATTTGTTTTTGGGTTGATTGGTTTGTACTCCATTCTTCACTTTGTGAAAAAGGCAAAGCTCAGCCGATTTAGTTGGTATTTGTGGGTTTTAGGTGTATTATCTATAAGTTACCATTTTTTGGGAGGGTAATATGGATGGCGAACTGAATCGTGAACAAATACTTTCATACTTGGCAGAAGAGCTCATCAAACCGGAGCCACAGGTCGAACTGGTAAAGGATTACATGACTCAAGTTGGCCTCAATTACAGCGAAGACCCAGTTGAAAGAATCAACCTCGTTTTACAAGCCCTTCATTTCGAAGACCCTCATAAAAAGTAATTTTCTTAGTAAAATACCTACGATAGACCCTGTAAAATCGACATTTTTATAGTTGAATTGCAAATTATTGTCATTATATATAAGTAGTGAAAATAGATTCAATTCGTCTTTAAAGGTGCACTTATGGAAAATAAAAATTTAGGATTTGAAACGAGAGCTATTCATGCAGGTCAAAAACCCGATCCAACAACGGGTGCGATCATGACGCCGCTTTATTTAACGTCAACGTTTGTACAGTCTTCTCCTGGAGAGCACACAGGTTATGAGTACAGCAGAACTTCCAACCCAACCCGCAAAGCGTACGAAGATTGCATAGCTAGTTTAGAGTCTGGTAACCACGGCTTTGCCTTCGCATCTGGGTGTGCGGCCTCAACCACTATCATGCACTTGTTAAAAGCCGGTGATCACGTTGTTACATGTGATGACATGTATGGTGGAACGTTTCGATTGTTTGATAAAGTGATTCGCAATAATGGAATCGATTTTTCGTTTGTTGATTTAACCAATGCTGAAAATTTTAATGGTGTGATCAAAGACAACACCAAAATGGTTTGGATCGAAACTCCGACCAACCCTATGTTAAAGCTTGTTGATATCAAGAAAATTGTATCAATTGCTAAAGCTAAGGGAATTCTTGTTGTGGTTGATAACACGTTTATGAGCCCATACTTTCAAAGACCACTTGAGCTCGGCGCAGACATTGTTGTTCATTCAGCCACTAAATTTATTAATGGTCACAGTGACATTGTTGGTGGTGTTATTGTTGTTAACGATGATCAAATCGCAGAAAAAATTGCTTTTTTAAGTAACTCCATGGGGCCGGTGTCTTCTAACTTTAACGCTTTTATGTGCATGCGCAGTTTAAAAACACTTCCACTAAGAATGAAAGCTCATCAAGAAAACGCCAAAGAGGTTGCCAAGTTTTTGGTGAATCACGACAAGATTGAAAAGGTCATATACCCTGGCTTAGAAAGTCACCCTCAATACGCTCTTGCTCAAGAGCAAATGCATGGTTTCGGTGGCATGATCAGCTTTGAAATGAAAGGCGGCTTAGCTGAGGCGAGAACTTTCCTAGAAAAAGTGCAAGTGTTTGCTTTGGCAGAAAGTCTTGGGGGAGTGGAGTCATTGATCGAGCATCCAGCGATTATGACCCATGCAAGTGTTCCGAAAGAAACGCGAGAGCAATTAGGTATCACTGACGGGTTTGTTCGCTTAAGTGTAGGTGTAGAAACACTCGATGATTTGATCAAAGACTTAGAGCAAGCCTTAAGCTAACGCTCTTGACATAAAGAGTTGTGAAAACGACAGGCAACTCTTTTGTAGGAGAAAGTTCCGTCATCTAGATTTTTCTCCTCATAAGTTTTGATGCTTACATTGTTATGGTCATTTAAGTTGGGGCTGGAGATTAAAAAGATAAATTTATCCAAACGACTGTCGAAATACACCTTATCGATATTGCCAGAGATGCTAGTCGTGCTTTGTTTAAAATGAGCGTTCTCAGCTCGGTCGTGTATGTAGTATTCAACTCTAGTGTACCAATCGAGAGCTTCAAAGCCGTGTTCATTGACGATTTCAGTTAATATATCCGTGTAATCATAAGAAGTGAGTTGACTCAATCTAAGATACGCCGTCGACATTCTGTTATGGCTAAAGCCAGAGTACAGACCTAGTGTAACCCCTGTATGGATTTTTTCAGCACCATACTCAAACAGTGGAAGAGAAACTCCATCATTATTAACGACAGTTGCAAAATTTGACAGCATGAATGGAAACTTTAAAAAACGTTGTTCAATAAATTTAATTTGTTGAATCACAAATTGATCAACATTTCGGTTATGGTCTTCAAAATAATAAAGATATTCGACGGCTCCATCTTCATAAATGAGATAAGCATTGAAGTAATGGTTGCTTTGAGGAAACTGCCCACCATCAGTAGTTACAGTTCTATTTAAAATTGGTAAAATTTGCTTCAATGGCTTTTGTGTGATTTTTTGTAATGTGTCGATGGGCTCTAAACTTTCACCTATAAAAATCAACTGACCTTCAGATTCGTAAAATAACAAATTCTCTGTAGGATGCTTAAAGAGCCGACTGACCTGTTTTCTGTGAGCTTTTTCGAAAGTCATTACCTCAATTGGGTCTTTGGTGGCTAAATCAAGGTAGTTGATACTTACAAAAGTAAAATCATCTTTTCTAAAATAAGCGATGCCATTGTGGGTTGTGTAATCGATAAATTCAAAATGCACAGTAAAGTCATAGCTTTGTTTTCTAGACTCATTTTTGTTGTCCCAAAAAAATAAGCATTTGTCTTTTTTACTATAAAAAGAAAGTAAGTGCCCAGGGTGGTCGTATTGAGATTGGGTCAAATCATATTTTGAGAAGTTAATCTCATTACGGCTTTTACATCCGGGTTCAAATAAGGCGTCGGGTCGAGTCCAATTGTCTTTAGTCATCTGACATCGACCCATTTGGAGAGTCACTAAAAATTCGGCAGAAAGGCTGTATTGTTTAGTGTTTTCTATTTCTAATAAGCCAAAAATTTCATGAATTACGAGCAGGTGCTTTGACTCAAGTTGGTTTGACCACAGCGCTCTATCAAAAAAGATTAAGTTTTGACTAGGGACATTGGCCCCAGGTTTCCTTTCGCCATTGATTAAAATTTGATTGGTCACATGATTATTATCATCGATGTAAATATAAACAATTTTATCGTCAGGATTAATTATGACGTATTTTAGTTCTTTAATTTTGGCTTCAAATTCCTCAAAGGTAAAACCAAATTTTTCAAAGCACTCTTCTTTTAGACGACTAGCTCTTGAGACAAGATCAGAAAAAATAACAGACAGCTCAGAACCGATGTCATCTCCACCGTTAAGAACAGTGTCACCACCATCAGAGCCTGAGTCTAATTTTTCGAGCTGAAAAATTTCCCAGTTATTATATTTTTTAGGTAAAATTATTTGTAGATGAGGATTGTCACCGGGGAGAGGTGTTTTGGGTGCTTCATTTGTCTTTAAAGAATCATTACTGTGTTCTTCAAGAGGTATGATTTGTAGATGTGGTTTGTCATCAGTTTGAGGTGATATTGGTATCTCTTCTGATTTAAAAAGGGAGTCTACGTTCTCCTCTGGCAAAAGTATTTGAAAATTTAGGTTGTTAGCAGGTTGGGGGACAATGAGTTTGTTTTTTGAGACGGAGAGGTTGTCTTTAGATTGAATGTGACAGGTGTTTGATGCTAGGCAAACAGTCCAATTCACTTTATCAACGACAACTTGTGCCAACGAATTGCTAGCACATAAACTAATAAAAAGAAGGATTAAAAATCGATAGGTCACTTGTTGTTTTCTTCTTCTGAACATGGGTAGAGCTGAACATTGAGTTTATAGATCGCATCCTTATTACCGGTGGCCATTAAAGAAACTAACTGTTTGTGAAAGCTACGTATGAGCTTTTGTGCTTTTTCATAGTTTTCTTTGTTGCAGGCAAAAACGGTGGATGTGAGATCTCTTTTTTCTGTAGGGAGATCTTCAATTTTATCGATAGCTTCCTTTAGAGAGGCTCTGTGGTACTTGCGTATGGTATTATTGGTCTTGCAATCTGTAGATTGATAATAGTGTTTAATTGCTTGTGAATTTTTACTAGGGTCAATGTCTCCATTTTCTACAAGATACTTTAAGACCAGTTCCACCTGAGATTTCTCGGCCTTCAGTTTTCCACAGATCCATTCAGCATTTAATTGGAATTCTACAGTGTCACTGATTGCTCGAACTTTAAAATAGAGGTCTGAACTTAACAACTGATCGAGTTCATGATTATTAATTATTTTATAAGAACTGAAGTTTTTAAAATAATGATCAAAAATAAAGTTTTCATTATCTGAACTGTCAGAATACATAATTTTATTGAGATCATTTTCTTCAACTTGGAGCGTGTTTAAAATGCACATAGCTTTTTCTCGAGAAACTTGTCTTTTGCCTGCAATGATTTGAGAAAGGTTGCCAGAATTCATATTTAATTTGTTGGCAAAAGAACGCATGGAGTACTTTTGGTTGCGCAGCTGTGCAGACTTTAAGTATCCTTTTAAAAAATGGCTTAACTGCATTTGATAGTGCTTCATAGACTCTCTATTACTCTTAGCAAGAAGTGTTTGTAAATATCAGTTATAATAAAAAAGTTATGAGAATTTAGCCATTTAACGCTCTTGGATTGTAAATTAAATAATTCACTCAAATTTAAAGAGACCAATTTAGTTCATAATATTAAGGAGTTAAGTTGAGTCAAAAGGAGCTGTTCAGAACTTTGACAGTTCACTTCATTAAAAATTGGGCTTTTAAAATCACAAAATTCAACAATTTTAGTTTTTAAACAAAGTGATTCAAAAATATGAAGCACAAAAATAAATGCACATCAAAAAAAACTTCATCTTATGAGAAGAAACACCATCCGGAACAAAGAGATATCGCCGTTAGCAAAGAACTGTCATCCTGAGCAAAGCGAAATACCTAATCGTAGAAGCAAATAACTACAAAGCACATCCAGTGGTTCAATTAATTGTAGCAGTTTGTTAGTTCAAATTTTTGACTCCATAAAATAATCTTTGTACTCAATGCATGAATTCTTAGGAGGGATCCATGCAAAATAAAAAAATAAATTTAATTGTCATTTTACTGTTCATACAATTAGCAGCAGCTTGTTCTTCGATAAAAAAATACAGACCAGATAAACACACAAAAGATAAACCAAAAGCCTATTTAAAAATTGATGGCAGTAAAACTGCTTGGAGCAATTACGTCATGGGGTTTGGTTCGCACCGAATGTCACATTTACATATCAAACAAAAAGACAAAGAAAAAGATTGCTATCATTATCTAGGCACAGTGAGTGTTAAGAGAAATAAAAGCTCTAAAAACTTACCGATTCCATCTGATGGTGATATTTATCTTAAGTTTCAACGAATCGTTGAAAAATCAGGTTCAAATTACAGAAAAATTGATACCACAGATAGTTTTTTTGAATTCACGCCAGTGACCGGAAAAAATTATTCTGTTCAGTATGACGATAAAACAAAAGGAATGGAGTCCATTCGTTTTCTAGGTTCAAAAATAGAAGATGGCACTCCTCAGTCCGTGGAGAATTTTTTTGATAAAGCGAACAAAAAAAAGTACGACAATGAGTGTAAGGGGTAGGTTATGAAATTATATTTAACAAGTTTAGTAGCTATCCTGCTCACCGCATGTATGAGTCCTAACCACACCAACGAAAGTTTTCATGAGACATTTAAACGCAATAAGATAGACGCAAAAATCTACGAAAATCATGAAGAGCTCACAGGTTACTTACAAGCCAAAGGTCATCAGTGTTTTTCTAAGATGGAATATCGAACCAACGGCAATACTGGTTTTGATATGTCTTCAAAAGTAGAGGTACAAAACAACTCGGCCACACAAAGTGTGATCGAGTACAAACTCAATACGAAGTATAAAAACAGTTTTGGCATTAAAACGCCAGATGCCAATTCATTCATTGCTATAGCTAGTATAAAGGCAGAAAGTCCAAGCTCATCAAACTTGAGCGCTGTCTGTCGCAATAAAACAGTTTGCAATGCTATCAAGTTATGGGCCTTAAAAGAGCACGATGGTTGTCCAACTGAGTATCATGTTATGAAAAAATAGTGATTGTTTGTATAGTTTAGAAGTTATTTTTGTTGAGCGAAGCCTACAAATTTTAAGAGGTTACATCAAGTAATTATGTTTGAGTGAGTTATCAAAAAAAGCACTCATAACAGAGTGCTTTTAGTGAATATGTATATGTCATGTTAATTAAATTCGAGTAGGAACTCCACGATGGAGTTTTAGAACATCACCAAGGAATTCATTCAGTTCCTTGACGATGGGCTTTTGAATAACTTTTCCATCGTTATCATACAAAGTGCATTTTAATGATAACTCTGTGTTACTTTCGTTTATATATAAATTAATATAAAACAAACCTTCATTTGGATAATCTTTGTAAATGTTGACACTTTTAACGTAGAGGTTTCTTGAGTCACTAATATATCTTTCTTTGCTAGAAGGGTTAATGATTAATGTGCAGTTACTTTGATCGTCATCGGTTGCATCAATAAGACCAACTGGAGACGTGTTTGCTGGGATGTAAAAATTATTTTTAAATACAAAATAACTGCCTGATCCAACTTGGTCTAAAGAATAATTATCCCAACCAATCTGACTGTCTGCTGCTCTTAAGATCTCGGCATCAAAGCTAGCATAAACGCTAAGGTTAAAAAAAATGGCTGTCATTAATAAGAGTGTTGTTTTCATTTTCTATTCCTTTATTTAAATTTCTGAAATTGAACCACGTTTAAGTGATAGTTTACCGCTCATAAAATTATTTAAGTTGATAACATTCATGTTATCAAACAAGGGATTGCCCTCATAAATATCACAGTAAATTTCTGTTATATTTGTTGATTGGAATGGATCGAGTGTAAAAGTAAAGCTGAGGGAGTTTGAGAATCGATTGTATTTAAAAGTCGTGAAGTATTTACTTCTAAGTTTTCTGATGATGCGTTCAACAGTCGATGAAGTTATTGTGAGCTCACAATAACTTTGATCTGTTTCTGTGGGCTCAACAATAGTTACTGTGCTTTTGTGAGGTGGGATGTAAAGGCTATCTGTAAAACTAAAATAACTATTATGACCAACTTCATCAAGTGAGTAAAGCTCCCACTCTGACTGGCTCACACTACTTTTTAAAATACTCTGTTCAGCTAATAATTGTGCGTTTGCAAACAATGCAAACAAGATAATGAAAATTGATTTCATTCGTCCCCCTCTTTTTTTGGTATAAGCTTGATATACAGAAGTTGAACCTTGAGAGGTACTGAAATTGTATTAAATAAATTTGGGAGAATTTGAATGGTGGCTCGGGACGGAATTGAACCGCCGACACAAGGATTTTCAGTCCTCTGCTCTACCGACTGAGCTACCGAGCCAACTCATTAATTGGAATGCATTTTTACTGCTAACTCCCTTAGGAGTCAAACCTTCACCTCAAAACATAGGGCGTTATCGCTCATTGTGGCTTTTTTATGATTTGAGGGCCTTGTTAGGCTCTGTTGACGTTATAGCCTAGAGATTATTCAAATCTGAGAAGGCCTTTTCAAGGCGGTTTGAAAACTCACCTTCGGCAAGTCGCAACCATTTTCTTGGGTCGTAGTGCTTTTTATTGGGCTGATCGTCACCATCTGGGTTGCCAATTTGGCCTTGTAAGAAGTCTTTTTTGTTTTGGTAGTAAGATTTTACACCATTCCAGAAAGCCCACTGGAGATCGGTATCAATATTCATTTTTATTACGCCGTAGCTGATGGCTTCTGAGATTTCTTCTTTAGAAGATCCTGACCCACCGTGAAAGACAAAGCGCACCGGCTTTTCAGTCGTGGCATATTTGTCTTGAACATATTTTTGAGAGTTATCTAAAATTTTAGGGATGAGTTTAACGTTTCCAGGTTTATAAATTCCGTGCACGTTGCCGAAACTAGCTGCAATGGTAAAGTTGGATCCAACTTTGAGGAGCTCATTGTAGGCATAGGCAACATCTTCAGGCTGAGTGTAAAGCTTAGAGTTATCGATATCAGTGTTATCGACTCCATCTTCTTCACCACCAGTGATACCGAGCTCTATCTCGATACCAATGTCCATGGTTTGCATGCGCTTGAAGTACTCGACACAAGTTTCAATATTTTCTGACAGGCTTTCCCCAGAGAGGTCTAACATATGTGAACTGAATAAAGGCTTACCATTGAGTTTATGAAATTTTTCACTGGCATCTAACATGCCATCAATCCACGGCAAGAGTTTTTTAGCCGCGTGATCGGTGTGAATCACAGT